>CALWIZ010000012.1 GCA_944380885.1 uncultured Clostridia bacterium
AACTTTTTACGCACACCCGCATAGCGGGTGGTTGTTTGGTTTGCTCTTTGAGCAAACCAGCCTAAAGGCATTAATACAAGCCGTTTCTTATAAAGCCCAATAATTTTGAGCTCGGCGAGCTTTTCGGCGGCAGTGCCGATACAGATGAGAAAATTGAAAAATACGCGCGTCGGCTTAAAGCTCTCGGAGCACAGAATGTCCTTGTATCTATGGCTGAAAAAGGCGCTATGTTAATTGACGCGAAGGATAAATTTCACCGGATATCCGCCGCGAAGGGAAAAGCAGTAAATTCTGTGGGCGCGGGCGACTCAATGGTAGCCGGCTTTCTCGCCGCTGTCGAGTCCGGAAAAGATTACGGATATGCTTTAAGGCTCGGCTCGGCGGCAGGAAGCGCCACCGCATTTTCGGAGGGACTCGCATCCGCCGGAAAAATCAAAAGTATTCTTGAATCAGAATACGGTTCGGAAAATTAAGGCAAAAATCAACCGGCGGCAGATGCAAAAACTGCCGCCGGTGTTTTTATATCACATTGTGCCTCCGAGACCGAAGCTGACTGAAAGCGCCTTATCTACAAGACCCATTGAGTTTGTATCAAGACTGCCCATCTTTTCTTTAAGCCGCTGCTTGTCTATTGTCCTGACCTGTTCGAGAAGTACTATGGAATCCTTGGCAAGGCCGCAGCCATCGGCATTAACCGATATATGTGTGGGCAGGTTGGTTTTATCTCGCTGACTTGTTATAGCGGCGGCAATTACAGTAGGGCTGTAACGGTTCCCCACGTCGTTCTGTATGATAAGTACAGGTCTGACGCCGCCCTGCTCGGAGCCGACCACCGGACTTAAATCAGCATAATAAATTTCTCCGCGCTTGATATTCATTTTTATTTCACACTCCGATTTGATTTTGGCGACGGAAAATAAATCCGTCGGGCTATTTATATTTTTGCCTGTCTTCCCTTAAAATAATCAAAATTATTCAACATTACATAACATACTATGATAAAACCGCGGCGAGTGTGAAAGTCGCGTGTCATCATATAAAAAAAGCCGGTTTCTGACCGGCTCTGAGCGTGTCGAAAAAGTCGACACGCTCCCCCGTGGGAATGCCGTTCGCTCGAAAATCAAAGATTTTCGGACTGCACTCTATCCCCGCCAATACCACCCCTGCGCCCTTGGAAACCCGCTTTATATGCGGGTTTCCGCTTATAAGGAGTTTTTTCGACGCACCTGTCGCCGAAAAAACAAAACGCAGCTCATCGCCGCGGAAAAAAATAATTCGAGGTTTATCGACAGTCTGAAAGCCGGTTTCTGACCGGCTCTTTTCTCATTTTTCCTATTTCAGCGAATATGTTTTATATGTTTCGCCGTTTTCAAGATTTTTCCATATAAAAATCCCGTCTTCAAGCGTAATATAACTGTGCGGGCTTTCCTGCTTCGGTATAGACACAGAACCCGGATTTATGTAAACATAGCTTTTATGCTCCGAACAGACCGGAATATGTGTATGCCCGTGAAGAAGCACGTCTCCCGAGCATAACGGCGGCAGCCTGTCCTCATTGTAGATATGACCGTGCGTGGCATAAATAATTCTGCCGCCGATTTCAAGCACGCCGTAGTCCGCAAGCAGCGGAAAATCCAGCACCATCTGGTCAACCTCCGTATCGCAGTTGCCTCTCACGCAGAATATTCTGTTCCTGAGCGGATTGAGCATTGAAATTACGTTTTTCGGAGCGTATTCGCGCGGCAGGTCATTGCGCGGACCATGGTAAAGTATATCGCCGAGCAGCATAAGCCTGTCAGCCTTTTCTCGCTCAAACGCCTCAAGCATCATGCGGCAGTAATATGCCGAGCCGTGTATATCCGAAGCTATAAAAAATTTCATACGTCTTGCACCTCACCCGAAAATCAGAAAATATCCGAGCACAGCCGCGCCCAGAACTATCCTGTACCAGCCGAATGCCGAAAAATCGTGTCTGCGCACATACCCCATAAGGAACTTTATCGCCGCGAGCGAAACCAGAAACGCCGTAATCATTCCCACCGCAAGCACCGCCGCCTCTGCGCCTGTAAAGCTGAATCCGAACTTCAACAGCTTTATAAGGCTTGCTCCGAACATTACCGGCACCGCGAGATAAAAGCTGAATTCAGCCGCCGCAACCCTTGAAACGCCTATTATTATCGCGCCGAGTATGGTTGAGCCGCTGCGCGAGGTTCCCGGAACCAGCGACAGAGCCTGAAAAAGTCCTATCGCAAAGGCAATTTGATAGGATATCTGCGAAATACCGTTATATTTCGGCGTTTTGGCACGGTTTCGCCGCTCAATTACTATAAAAAGCACTCCGTACACTATAAGTGCCGCCGAAACAACAATATAGTTATGAAGATATTTGTCAAGAACATCGTCAAACGGGATACCTATCACCGCCGCAGGCAGCATTGCGACTATTACCTTGAACCACATATCCATTATATCTTTTTTTATGAGTCCGCCGCCTTTTGTTATGTAGTTATATCCCTTGTTTTTGTCAAGCGTAAAAGGCCAGAGCTTTTTCCAGAATATCACAACCACCGCGAGTATGGCGCCCAGCTGAATTACGACGTTGAACATCTCCATAAACTCTTCGCTCATATCAAGACTGATAAATTCATCCGCGAGTATAAGATGTCCCGTGCTGCTGATGGGCAGCCACTCGGTTATACCCTCTATTATTCCTAAAATAATCGATTTAATGATATCTGACATAAAAGCCCCCTGTTGCCGACCGCAAGAAAATGCCGGCTTATCTGCCGGCTATTTCCTTATAAAGCCTGATGTATGCGTTCGCGGAAACGCCCCAGCTGTTATCGCACTCCATAGCGCGTTTTCTTAAAATATCCCAGCCGTCTTTGTCCTTATAACCCGCAAAGGCACGCCATACGGTCTCTTCCATCTCATGAGCGTTGTAATTCCTGAAGGTAAAACCGTTTCCGCAGCCGTCTCCGCTGTCAGAAATAGTATCGTTAAGTCCTCCGGTTTCTCTCACTATAGGAATCGTGCCGTATCTCAGCGCCACCATCTGAGCAAGACCGCAGGGCTCACTCTGACTCGGCATAAGGAACATATCCGCTCCCGCATATATTTTATGCGCGAGCTGCGGATTAAATCCCAGTTTAAGACCTACTTTATCCGGATATTTTGCCGCCATATCATGGAAGAAGGTTTCAAACTCCCATTCTCCCGAGCCTAACACGGCAAACTGCAGATCAGCCCTTAAAAGCTCCTCAAAAACTCGCTTGACAAGATCAAGTCCCTTATGCTTAACAAGGCGTGTGACCATTCCGATAAGCGGAGCGTCGTCCTTTTCGGGAAGCCCCAGCTCTTTTTGCAGCATTTTTTTATTATAAGCCTTATTTTCTATATCGTCAACACCGTAATTTTTGAAAATCAGATTATCCGTTTCCGGATTGTAAACATCATAATCTATTCCGTTTACTATTCCTGTCAGCTTATAGGTAAACTGCTTGAGTATATTGTCAAGCCCGTACGAATAATACGGATCGAGTATCTCTCGCGCGTAGGTAGGAGACACGGTTGTAACCTTGTCCGCACACTGGATAGCTCCTTTCATAAAGTTGACGCAGTCATCATATTCGATTATACTTTCAGATTCATACGGTATTCCCAGCACATCACCGTTAAGCTCCTTGCCGTATTTTCCCTGATACTGAATGTTATGAATCGTAAACACTGTTTTAATATTTCTGTATGGATCGCTGCCGCGGTACATCGTATTGAGATATACCGGAACCAGCGCCGTCTGCCAGTCATTACAGTGGATAATATCCGGTGTGAATCCGATGTGCGGAATTATATCAAGCACCGCGCGGGAGAAGAAAGCAAACCTCTCCGCGTCGTCATAGTGACCGTAAAGCCCGTCCCTCTTGAAGTAATACTGATTGTCTATAAAATAGTATATTACCCCGTCGATATGCGCCTCGAATATACCGCAGTACTGACGCCTCCATGCCACCGATACCGTTATGCTTGTGATAAATGTCATTTTAGCGCGCATTTCCTCTGAAATACAGCCGTAAAGCGGCATGACAACACGGCAGCCTATAAGTCTGCGGCGAAGCGCCTTTGGAAGCGCTCCCGCCACATCGGCAAGTCCTCCTGACATCGCAAATGGAAATGCCTCGCTTGAAGCAAATAAAACTTTCATTTTTTTCTCCGTTCTGCTGATTTACAGCTGATTTTAAAGTATCTGATTTTTCTTTACAAAGACACACCTGTCCGATCTGCCGCGCAAAACCATATTTTCTCCTATAACGGCATTTTTGTCCGCAATGACATTATCTATAGCGGCACCGCTGCTAACAACTGTTTCCTGCATAAGAATACAGTTTTCCACCACCGCGTCTTTTTCGATAGTGACGCCCCTGAACAAAATACTGTTCTTTACCGTTCCGTTTATAACACACCCGTCAGCCACTATGCTGTTGGTAACATCAGCCTTCGTTCCGTAGCGTGTCGGCATATCGTCACGTGTCTTTGTGAATATGGGACGATCGGCCTTGAAAAGCTGCCTGCGAACATTTGAATCAAGCAACGCCATATTGGCGTTATAGTATGCATTTGTTCCGTCAAGCACCGCAATAAATTCCTTATGTTCAAAACCGTATATCTTAAGTTTTCCGGTCATACACGCCAGAACATCCCTTGTAAAGCTCAGCGCTCCCGAAGAATAACCCTCATTGATAAGTCTCAGAAGAATATCACGCGAAATTACGGCTACGCCTGCATAAAAAGCGGTACTGTCGTTAGTTTCTATCTCAAAATCTATATTGTCGATTTTTTTGTTCCTTCCCACATTAAGAAACATTATATCGGCGTTGTTGCGGGGTGCTTTGCCTTTGTGATAAGCAAGCGTAACGTCCGCCTTTTTGTCAATATGGCTCTGAACCGCAGCGCTTATATCTATGTTGGCGATAGTGTCGGCATTGCATAAAACAATGTAATCCGCACCGCAACGCTCTATATAATCGGTAGCGCCGTAAAGCGCGTCAAGCGTACCGTTATAACGCTTGGTGCCGCTTGTAAGAAAAGGCGGAAGCAGATAAATACCGCCGTTTTTGCGGTCAAGATCCCAGTAAACGCCGCTTCCTATATGGTCCATAAGCGAACGGTAATTTTCCTTTATAATAACCCCCACGCTTGAAACTCCGGCATTTACAAGATTTGAAAGTGTAAAGTCTATAAGACGGTAGCGCGCGCCGAACGGCACTGACGCCATTGAACGCATCGCAGTAAGTTTTTTCATCAGGGAATCGTTTATATTGGCAAAAACAATTCCCGCGACCGCAGACGCTCTCATATTTTCTCCCCCTCTCCGATATTTTCGGTTATCATTTTTTTAGGACCTACCGACGCCTGCTTACCGACTGTAAGCCCTGCACCTATAACGGTTATACCCCAGTCCTTTGTTCCGGACACAGCGGGGTCGGTCCCTATCTCAGCACCTTCTCCGACAACAACGTTTTCGGCTATTATCGAGTATCTTACCTTGGCGCCTTTTTTTATTACAGCTCCCGGCATAACAAGGGAATACTCCACAGAAGCTCCCTTTTCCACCGTAACATTTTCAAACAGAACTGAATAATCTATTGCTCCGGATACCTCACAACCGTCCGTAATAAGAGAATTTTCTACCTTCGCGGTAGATGAAATGTACTGCGGCGGCATACCTGTCGTGCGGGAATATATACGCCAGTTATGGTCGGAAAGATTGAGATCTATCTTCGGATTAAGCAGATCAAGATTCGCCTCCCAGAGTGAGTCTACAGTCCCCACGTCCTTCCAGTAATCATTAAAGCGGTAAACCTTCATAAGCTCACCGGCAGCAAGCATCTCAGGTATTACATTCTTTCCGAAATCGTTTGAGGATTCCGGATCCGCCTCGTCTTCCGTAAGGTACTTTTTGAGTTTGTCCCAGCTGAATACATATATTCCCATAGAAGCAAGATTGCTTTTCGGGTTTGCCGGCTTTTCCTCAAATTCGTAAATCGTGCCGTCATCTCTTGTATTCATTATTCCGAATCTGCTCGCTTCCTCAGGCTCCACCTCAAGTACGGCGATCGTACAGGCGGCGCCTGTTTCCTCGTGCTGATTTATCATTTTGGAATAGTCCATTTTATAGATATGATCGCCCGAAAGAATAAGCACATATTCCGGATTGTAGCGTTCTATAAACTCAAGGTTCTGGTATATGGCGTTAGCTGTTCCCTTGTACCAGTTTCCTCCGTGCTGACCCTGATAAGGAGGAAGGATATGAACGCCTCCGCTTGAACGGTCAAGATCCCACGGCTTGCCGGAGCCTATATAATCGTTAAGCTCGAGCGGCTTGTACTGCGTAAGGATACCGACCGTGTCTATACCCGAGTTTACGCAGTTTGAAAGCGGAAAATCAATAATACGGTATTTTCCTCCATACGGAACGGCGGGCTTCGCTATTTTGCTTGTCAGAACGCCGAGTCTGCTGCCTTGTCCGCCTGCAAGGAGCATTGCTACACATTTTTTGCTGTTCAAAATTAACACTCCTGACCTTTTATTTTTCAGAGACTTTAAAATAATATTAAATCAAAGCTCCGTTTATTACTTTTTTTCGCGCTGACCCGCCTTTCTCTGGTGGGGAACCCTGTAAAAGCTGACCGACATAGCCGGAATACTTATGCTTACCGAATTATCGTATCCGTGCATCGGAACTCTCTCGCTCTTTACACTCACCGCGGTTTTTTCGGTTGTGCCGCCGTAATCCACGCTGTCAGAGCAGAATATGCGCCGGTAACTGCCTTTTTTCGGCACTCCTATGCGGTAATTTTCCCGCGCGACCGGTACGAAATTACAGACCGTTATAATCTCATTTCCGGATTTGTCTATACGCCTGAAAGCTATTATGCTCTGTGTGTTGTCATCGTTTGATATCCAGTTAAAGCCGTCCCACGAATAGTCTATCTCCCAGAATTCCGGATTATTAAGATAGAATTTATTAAGCTCCGCAACATATTGCTGCATACGCTTGTGCATATCATAGTCAAGCAGCATCCAGTCAAGCTCCTTCTGATAGTTCCACTCGGTGAACTGGGCGAATTCCTGACCCATAAACAGCAGCTTTTTGCCAGGATGCGCCGTCATATAAGCGTAAAAAGCGCGCAGAGATGCAAATTTCATCTCGTATTCACCGGGTATTTTCTCTATCATTGAGCATTTTCCGTGTACTACCTCATCATGCGAAATCGGCAGTATGAAGTTTTCTGAAAAAGCGTAGAAGAATGAAAATGTAAGACAGTCATGATTATCTTTCCTGAAATACGGATCAAGAGACATATAACGGAGCATATCGTTCATCCAACCCATATTCCACTTGAAATTAAATCCGAGTCCCCCGTCCTGAGGCGGCTTGGTTACGAGCGGCCACGCCGTAGACTCCTCAGCTATCATCATAACAGAAGGATTTGCCGCGAATACGGCGGTATTCATATCTTTAAGGAACGCTACCGCCTCAAGGTTTTCCTTGCCGCCGTAGGAATTTGGTATCCACTCCCCGCCCTGTCTTCCGTAGTCAAGATAGAGCATTGAAGCTACTGCGTCTACTCTCAGTCCGTCCGCGTGATACTCTTTAACCCAGTATACAGCGCTTGAAATGAGGAAGTTTCTTACCTGCGGCTTTCCGTAATCAAAAACTACCGTTCCCCATTCCTTGTGCTCGCCCTTGCGCGGGTCGGCGTACTCATAGCACGGCGTACCGTCAAATCTGTAAAGACCGAAACCGTCCCTCGGGAAATGCGCCGGAACCCAGTCGAGTATAACGCCTATCCCGCTGCGGTGCATTATATCCACGAATTTCTTGAAATCGTCGGGACTGCCGTAACGTGAGGTAGGCGCAAAATATCCAGATACCTGATACCCCCACGAACCTTCATACGGATATTCAGTAACCGGCATAAGCTCTACATGAGTGTAATTCATTTTTTTCAGGTACTTCGAAAGCTCATTAGCAAGCGTCACATAATCATAGGTATTGCCGTCGGAAAATCTTTTCCATGAGCCGGCGTGCACCTCATAAATGTTTACAGGTGATTCATATATATTTTTATTTTTCTGCGATTCAATCCACGCACTGTCGCTCCAAACATATTCCGATTCGTATATTTTTGAAGCGTTTGCCGGCGCAGTCTCAAAATGCCTTGCATACGGATCGGATTTAAGCACCGTCATACCGTCAGGTCCGGTTATGGCGTATTTGTAGGAGTCATACTTTTTGGCGCCTTTGATTTTCGCCTCCCATATTCCGTTGCCGCACTGCTTCATTGGGTTGGCTTCGTTATTCCAGTCGTTAAAGTCTCCCGCCACGCTGACCGCTGACGCACCCGGCGCCCAAACCCTGAAAGTAACCGAGCCGTTTTTCTCAAACGAGCCGAAATACCTATACGCTTCCGATGTTATGCCCGACGAGAAATTATTATAAAAGTCCTTCATGCTGCACCTCTTCTTCCGTTTGCGCGGCAGTATAAGCGAACAGACCTTGCCGCGTAATGCCGTGTAAAATATATATTCTTAATTTATTATATCAATTCAATCTTAAATTTTCAAGATATTTTTGTTAAAACTCTGAAACAAACAAAAAACTTTGTCGTCCGTATTTGTTAAGTTTCAACAAATAACGACATAAAATCAAATATAATAAAACTTATTTCGTCTTTTTTCAGGAAATAAAACAAAATTATTATAAAAAACGCGGTCTGATATTTATAGGTATCAGACCGCGCTGTTTCAGTCATTTTCCGTTTCGGTTATAATTTTTTTAAGGTTTTCACGCTGTTTTATATTGAGTTCACCGTCGGAAAATACGGACGAATAAGAAAACAAAACATATCCTTCCGTATTTTCATTATCACGGCATATTTCCGCCTGTCTCGCTATGATGTCGGTCGCGGTTCCCCATTCTTCGTTGTCCGGCTGCTGATCAGTCCCCGTTTTGTAAAACGCGAGACCTATTTTAAGCCGTGCGCCTTTGCCGTATGACGCCATTTGAGTCCACTGCTCAAGAAGATTCTCGAATTTATATTCATCATCCGGATAAGAGAAACCGAAATAAAGCTGAGGAATAATACAGTCAACACAGCCGCTTTCAATCCAGCTTTTCACATCTGCGAAAAGCTCACTGTAATTATTTTCAACCGACGCCGCCGGACTTACCGAAAAAACAGTATCCTTACTGTGAAACTTTACGGCGGTATACACTCCGGAAATCAGAGCGTTTACATTCGCGCGCCTCCAGTCATCAAGCGGGAGAGGATTTTCTGTTTCTGCGGTATATTTATCATAGCTCTGCCTGTCAAGCTCAGGGTCAGCGGAGGGATAAAAGTAATCGTCAAAATGAATACCGTCGACATCATATTTTTCAAGTATCTCACGCACTCCGTTGATGACGAGCTCCCTCACCTCGTATTCCGCGGGGTTTAAGTATATTCCCGAACATTTAAGCACATTGACATCATTATCCGTATCGTCGTCGGTAAGCCATATGTATGCCGGAGACTGAGGGTCAAGCGACGAAATATCCTCAGACGCGCTTTGCACTCTGTACGGATTTATCCAGGCGTGCACCTTTATTCCCCGTTCGTGCGATTTTTCGGTTATGTATTCAAGCGGATCAAAATCAAGCTCCCTTGCGGCGGCGGTCTGAGGATAATACTGTGACTTGTAAAGCGAATCACAGAACGCCCTTACATGAACGTAAATTTCATCTGTCCCAACCGATTCGCAGTTGTCAAGCGCATTATCAAATTCCGCTTTAAAACCGTTTTCACTTTTAAGCATTGAGTTTATCTCGCTGTATGATATCCATATACCGGCGGAGGCAGTACCGGAATAATCCGTTATTTTTTCGCCGTATGACGAATTTCCGCTCTCATTGCCTGCCGGTGTGCATCCGCTGAGCAGTGCAAGACATACGCACAGGCTTATCATGACTTTTCTCACTTTATCACCGCTTTCAGAACTGTTATCGCTTTTTAAACAGATTCCCTGTAATAAACCGTAAATCCACCCGCTGAAAACGCGCCGGAAGAGGATATTTCAAGTGACATTTTATTTACCGACGGCATCTCAGGTATCAGCTTTAAGGTTTTAGGACCTCCGTTCATTGCCGGAATTTCACCGTAAAGCATACTGCCGTTCAGCTTTATATCAGTCTGTCCTTCAGACTCAAAAACAAGAAAAATACTTTGAATATGCTTGCCTTTACCGATATTACCAAGTCTGTAATGCTTTGTGACCGCACGGCTGAAAAAGGAAAGATTCTCAAAAATCAAGCCGTCTTCCCCCGCAGATACTAAAGTATCCGTATTGCCGCTGAGTCCTGAGGAATACATTGTCATACCGCTGACGCTCACACACAGAAAGCAGATTTTTCCTCTGATGACAAAAACTCCGATCGGGGAAATTTCACCGAAATTCCAGATATAACATACAGGTTTTTCAGTATCCGAGCCGAAATCAATTATAACCGCTTTGCTTCCCGATATCAATATGTAATGATTTCCGTATATAGCAGCATAAGCCTTTTCTTCCGTTCTCATCCGGAGAAAATCTCCAACCGGAGCAGAAAGTTCCGTTATTTTATTTGAAGACAAATTAAGCGAATATACCGCTTTGTCACTTCCAAGCCATACCGGTCTGTCAGCATATACAGCACAGGTATTTTTGCAGACGCAGCCTTTGTCGGCACTTAATCGCTTTACTGTAACTGAATCCGCATTATAAAATGTTGAACTGTCGTCCGCAAGCAATGAAGTTGTGTTGATTTTACCGCCTTCCTTTATCTTAAGTAGGTAAATTTCATTTTGTTTGAATGCCGCCACACCGTCGCTGCACGGAACAAGAGCATTTATGCCGCTGTCGTTTCCTCCCGTATCAAAGCAGGAATCAGCCGGAAAATAGAGTGGATTGGAGCGCGGAACGCTGAATACTCTTCCTTTGTCCCTGCCGCCGGAAAAAAGCAGTCTTGCACCGCAGTCGGCGGTGCAGGTACAGGAAACTACACTGCCGATATCGAATCCTGTATCTTTTCCCGCGGTTATGCTTATATTGTTTTCCGGATACTTGCTCATTTTCGGGACAGGATATTCACCGTCTTCTCCGGTAAAATAAAATATTCCTTTTGCCCTGTCAATGTTTAAAGTTATCTGCGCGGTATAAAACGTGGCTGTCGCCGTGGTTCCGCCCTCGGGAATAATCCATTCACAGTAATCATCAGGCTCGTAATATACGCGGCATATTACCGAATCGTTGTCAAGCCCAGAAAAAGGAAGCCTGAAAGTAGATGAATGAGCGTCCGAGGTGTAATACGCCTTGAACCTGTTTGTGAGTATATTTTCAGATTCAAGAACCTTCGGCGTTCCGGTATATGCTATGCCGAGCGACCTTGACTGTTCATAGCAGGTTCCCCTGCCGTTTATATACACCACCGGAGTATAATACGATATATGCTCGCTCCAAGACTGCATATCTGCGCTCAATTCGTATATGCGATAACCCTTCTGCTGTGTATTATAAATATTATGCGTCGTAACAAAGGCAAACACACCGGCCCCACTCACCGCTTCAGCGCTGTAAAAAAGAATATTTTCAGGTATATTGAATTCATCGTTTGAGACCCGGTTGAATAAGAGATATCCCGCTTGCGAGGACGAGCCGTCAGCGCTTATAAGAAATATACGGCAGAAATAGTGCGCGCCCGACTCGCAGTATTCGCCTACCGCTATTCTCTTGTATTCATCTCCCGAAAAAAATCCGGCGTCAGTAAGTGTATAAGTAAGCGTGCCGTCATATGTGCTGCTTTCATTCATAATAACCCGGTCCGCATCAGCCGAAAGACCAGGTCTTGTTTTCAGGGTTCCTTTATTAAACCATATGTTTACTCCGTCAGACAAGGCGTTGTCTGATATAGTATCGGCCGGCAGGGAAAGGTCCGTTCCTCCGTCCAGCCGCGCGACTGAAAAAGTTTTTACCGAGGTATGCTGTAATGAACTGAATTTCATAGCGCCTACCCCTCATAAACTGTCGGCAGACAGTCTTTGACCGCCGAAACCGAAGCCAGTGCCGCCGCACGTTTTGAATTGTATATTTCGGTGAAAATACCGTTTTTGCCCGTGTCGCCCTCTGTAAGGGTTAAAAGCATAGCCGTTCCGTAGCAAAGAGCGTCCGTCTCGGCCGCGGTCAGCTCAAGAGTATCGGAAAGACTGCTCACCGGCTCACGCTTAAGGTCGGCAAGTATCCTGCATATAAGCTCCGCTCCCTTTGCCTCAAAGCTTCTCTGCGAAGCGGCGCAGTCAGAGCCGACTGCATATCCACACAGCACCGCCGCCTTTTTAAGAATATCAAATCCCGTCACCGTAAGCCACCTCCGTATCCGTATTTTCTGATAATAGTCCGTCTTTGTCGGGAACTATGCCGTCCGGCAGGCGTTCAAGAAACTGCCTGCGGTCTATTATTCCCTTTTCGTAAAGAGTCACCAGCGTATTCACGCACTCGCTTTCGCTGTATACCGTTCCCGCGCCTACGCTTATTTTGGCATTTATTATGAGACCCCTGTATCTGCCGGAGTCAAACGGCATATACCATGTGCCTTTCCGGTCGTTTAGCTTTATCTTCCTTTTCCCGTAACAGGTTATCCAGAAATCCGCCCAGATTCTTGAAACCTCACCGGCAAACGAGTAAAATCGGTTCTTCACTATCTGGAGCGGCATTACCGCGGCGTCACGCATTGTAATAAGCGCCGTTGCGTTGTCGGCGCGGCTGTCTCCGAGCGCAACCTCGTTAGCGCCGCTCTGTGTCAGCGTATTGTTTATAAGCGACTGCGCGCTGCTGTCAAAATTCGCCGAGAAATCCGGCGGAGAGACATATCTGACCGCGCCGTTCACCTCGTCGCTGCTGCCGAACACCTTTATTATCTGTCCCGGCTCGTTGGTAATGCCGTCAGGCACTGTGTCTCCGTTTATTACCATCATTGGCATACCCGCCGTCATCGCCGACCAAACATTTGCGGTGATCATGCGGTTTATGGCAATCTGGTTCGGAATAAGATAGGTTATCTCGCTTTCCCCGTAAACCGTATTACCGCGCCGTTCCCAGCGGAAAAGCGCCAGCGGATAAAGCCTGAGTCCCGTTTCATATTCCTCTCTTACAACGGCGTTTTCGGTTACCTTTACACTTTTAATTGTATAGCTTCCGTCGGATTTATATTCCTTATAAAGCTTTGTAAGTACGGCAATTTTTCCGTCCGACGATCCGTTTTCAATCATACGCAGGGTTATCCTGTCAGCCCCGAATGTCCTCGCCTCACGCAGGACGTCGTCTGTCTCACGCCGGCTCGATATTATTATATACGGCTGTTTCTGAACCTCATAAAGATACGGATCGGCAAAAAAAACGTTATCTATGTCAAGCACCTCGCAGGCTATGTCACCCGTTATAGGTATTTTCTTTTCCGCGTCGGCGTAAAGTCCCGTGCTGACTGACGGATCCCAGTAGGTATAAAGCACACCGGTGCCTGTCACATACGCGTTTCTCAGAACCCTTTCATTAAGCAGAGTAAGATTTACCCTTTCCGCCGTAACGTCGTAATAATCGCTCAGCGCCGACATCACACTGTTTATTTCCTCTGTCTCGTTTTTGTACCCGCCGGAACGAAGCGTCCGGTAATCTGCCGGCACCGCCGGAACTCCCTCCGCCGAAAAAGTGACCGTAAGCGGGTTGCTTAAAATCTGCGACATTTTATAGTCGCCTATTCTTTTAATTATATTGTGCCGAACAAGCGGACGGTCGTTTCCGCATTTGGCTCCGTACCACTGGTCGCCGATGTAAAACCGTTCGTTTATACGGTTCTGCTCATACATTCCGCGCTTTCCGAGAGCCGCCTTGAAATCGGCGGCTTCACGGTATTCGCCGAAAATTTCATAAGGTGTATTTTTCATACGGTCATTTCTCCTTTAAAACTGCTCGCGGGGGAGTTGCCTCCCCCGGAGCTTCGGATTTATTCGTTTACGGTAACCTTGACTACCTTGGAGTCAGTGCCGCCCATCGAGTCGGCAATGACCTTTACGAAGAAGTAATACTCTCCGGCTTCAAGCTCTGTCGGAATAGTATAGGAAGCGGAGTTCGCGCCGCCTATCTTAACCGGCGACTTTCCGTTTTCGTCAGCGCAGGTGTACCACTGGTAGGTAAGCGCCGCCGTGCTTGACGCGGTTACGCTGAGCGAGCCGCTTATGCTTCCGGCTGTAACGGTTTTGTCAGTCGGCTGAGAAGAAATGGTTATCTGCGGAGCAATCCATGCCCATACTGCGTCAAGACCGCTCTTGTTTACGAATACATCGTAATAAATGCGGTAATCGAACTTGTACGCGTCGGCATCAATATTCTGCTCGGGAGTGAAAATCCTCATTTTCTCGGTCTTCTTTACAAGATGAGCGCCGTTCTTCGGGCAAACAAGCATGTATACCTCTCTCGCGTTCTCCGCCGGTGTAAAGCCGCCGGCGGCTCCGCTGTTGAAGGTGTAGGCAGTCTTCATACGCTCGGACACCACAGGAATGATAGCAACTCCGTTTATTGATTTCACCTTAAGGGTAATTTCGCCCTGTCTGAAATCTGAAACGGTTATCATTCTTGATATTTCGGCGCTGTTCTGAAGCGCGGCGTACATATAGCTGTCCACAAACGCTACAAGCTCCTCGTCATAGCCTACCTTGGACTGCACCTCGTTTATAAGTCTGCACAGCGCCTCGTAAGGCTTTTCGGTATCGCCCTCGACAAGGTTGGCGCGTGTAGCGGCAAGACCGGCGAGTTTTGAAATCACATAAGCGTCGCACTCGGGCACAACCTTTGTGCGGACATACTCGCCGAGTATCTTGCCTGCAAGATTGGCGATTCCGGTCTCGCTCATATCCTCACGGTCTATCTGAAGCGAGCGGGCGCGGTCCATCGCCATTGTGTAAGAGGTATTTGCAACCGTGATGGCGCCTTTTGTAAAACCGGTGTCACGGTCATAGTCGGCAAGTCCCTGAAAATCAACATCGGGGATTATAACCGTTTTCGCTCCCACAAACTTCGCGGCAAGAGCGGTATCGGCAAAAAATCCGGTCGCGCTCTTCTGGGCGAACATCTTATCAAGCTCTTCTGAATATCTTACAGCGTTTTCTATTGAATTTATTGACATATTTTTCTTCCTTTCATCTTATCGCCATAGGCCTTTTAAAAATTCTGCGGTTTCGGGATTTACGGCTGAACCGCGGTCGGTCTGCGGTCCTATGCCGGATTTTTCTGCGTTCTGCCTCTCGGCTGACGCTCTTGCCGCCGCGCGCTTTGCCTCAAGACGGTACCTCAGATACTCGTCAAGAAGCATAGTACCCTTCATAGCGGCGTTTTCAACTACTGTTTCAGGCAGGTCGGACGGCTCCTTTATATCTGGAAAATACTTGTTAAGCTCCTTAAAGCCCATATCGCCTTCCCCGCTTTTTTCAAGACCGATTATATATTCCGCCATTTCCCCGTTGCCGCCGCATTTATCCGCAAGCTCCTTTTTTCTCGCCTCGGTGCGGTCATTATCAAGCTCACGTATAAATTCCGGAACACTTTTGCCGCTCTTTGAGGCTATACGCCGCAGATTCTCGTAATCGTCTGAAATAGCGTCGAATTTCAGTCCCTTCTGGGCGAGGACCGCCGCCTCGTCCAAAGCCAGATTGCGTATTTCCTTATTGTATTTTACCGGAACGAATATTTCCTTTTCGGCTGTCGGTCTGGTGTCCTCTTCAGCCGGCGTTTCGTTTATTTCCCCGCCGCCGGTTTGCGGCAAAGATTTTAAACTCTCGTTATCCAAATTTATTCTTCCTTTCTGCTTTACTCCTGTTTTGTCCCGTCGTAGGACAGGAAATTACTGTACTCCCTGCGGAGCCTTTCAAGCTCCTCGCTGTCCTGACGCTTTACTCTGCTTTTTTCGCGCGCGCCGGTATCAGGCGATGTGCTTCCTATCACAAACCCGGTAAGAAACGCCGCCGCGGCGCAGATAAAAATTACAAACAACATCATATATCCCAGCCTCCGTTAATATCCGACCCTGTTATTGCGGAAATATCGTCCGCTTTTTTTATTTCCTCACGGTGCGGCCGGAAATGCTTTACGTCCTCGAAAGCATACCGCAAGGCGTCGCAGAGATGATTGTCGCTGTCCTTAGGCAGGCGCAGTCCGTTTTCCGAAGCCCTGTCGTCATATACATATGAGGAAAGCTCCCTTATCATATTGACGCAGTCCGGATTCACGGTTATACGGTATTCGTTTATGGCGGCGATACCGTTTAATATACTGTCCCTGCCTTTAACCGACGGAATTATCCTGCTTATTCCCATACGCCGCAGGTCGTCGTTTGACTTCGGCTCCGCGCAGTCAGCCCTGATACGCTCCTTCGCGAAGCCGAGTTTTCTGATTGCTTCGGCAATATCACTGTTAAGCATACGCTTTTTGCAGAACTCGCAGTAAATATACAGCTCTCTGTCAACCGGATTGGCCGCAAATCCCACAAAGCCGGTAGGGTCGTTTGTGTAGCCGTAGTCGAGGCCGAAAAAGCTCTTCCACTTGTAACGTTCGTTTTCTGGTATTTCTTTTTTTCCGACCGTCCAGTTCTCGTACACCAGTCCCTCGGAAATTCCCCAGTTGCCAAGGCCCGCCACCTCGTATTTGCGGGGATTTTCCTTTTTCATACGCTCGAACACCGCCCTGTCCGCCGCGTCGAGGAACTCATTTATAAGATAGTTGGTGGAAAATACCGCCGTGCGGTCGTCCGGCTTGTCAAAAAAGCGCTTTTTAAGCCAGTGCGAACCGCTCCACGGATTGAATGTAAGAGTGGTCTGCTTGTATAAGGGCGGCTCTACCGTTCCCCTCGGCACCGATAAGTCGAGCTTGTCAAAATCCGCCTCAGATGATATTTCAAACGCTTCCTCTATCCATACAAAATTAAGGTATCCGGCGGATACGGTGGTTGAGGCGAGCTTTAAAACATCGTCGAATCCCCTGAAAAGAATTTTCTGTCCCGTAGGCAGATAGGTCATTTCCATAGGAGATACGGTATTTTTCCAAAGATGGGAAACGCCCAAACGCTCCTGCGCCCATTTAAGCTGAGCGAAGGTGCTGTCCCTGTGGGTGTTCATCACCTGCCGCACTACAAGCAGATTGCTGTTTTCGAGCTTCATCAGCCTGAAAATGAAATTAAGCGCGGTCGTTGCGGATTTTTTGGAGCCCTTGCCGCCTTTTAATACCCTGTATCTTTTTTCGCAGTTCCAGAATTCCTCATATCCTCCGCCGATTATCTCAGAAAGTTTGACCTGAGAGGTCGTCAATAATAGTCACCGCCCTTACACCTCCCGTTTTTTCCGGCTCTTTTTCACTTACGATCGAACGCAGCTCCTTTATCGCGGATAAATCGCCCGCCGCCGCTTTTTTGTAAAGCGCTACCATTACCGCGGTTTTTCTTGTGGGATTTTTAACCTCAAATCCCTCGTCTTTAAGCGACTGTGCTTCCGTCTCAGAAAGCCTTTCATTAAGCAGCGTTTTGAGCGTTTTATAAAGCAGCTTGTCATTCTCACGCATTGTGTATCCCTCCCGGCTATCAGATAATACCTCTTTTCAATGCGACATTCACCGACATCTTTTTAAAAGAAATACAAAAAAACTGCCGCAGGTGATAAAATCACGAGCGACAGCCCAGTTTTTTAAGTTATTTATTATTTACCGCATTTTTTGGAATTACAGCTTCCAGAGCAGGGACAGCCGGCACAGCCGCCTTTTTTTCTTTTCCTTACAATGTATATTCCCGCCGCGCAGACAATACACAGAATCACCGATATGATTATAATGTTTTCAGTCATCTTACCACCGCCGTTTCCTTTGTATTTATGTTCCGGCCTGCGAGTGAATAATCCGAGCGCACCTTTCTGCCCGCTCTTACAATAAGCGCCGCAAGCACCGCCGCAAATACCAGCACCGCCGCAAGGCCCGCCAGAGCCGCCGTAATATTAAGCGTCTGCGGAGCGGTAATAAGCGTACCAACGGTATACACAAGATATCCGGCAGTATAGCCTACACCGAGCTGGAGACCTATTCCGCCCATCAGCCATTTCGCGCTTTTCATTTCGGAATTCATAGCGCCGATAGCCGCAAAGCAGGGCGGGGTAAAAAGATTAAATACAAGATAAGCGAGCGCCGCGACCTTTGTAATGGCAATAATGCCTGCCGCTTGAGCTCCGGCGCCCTCCAAAAGCGCGAGCTCATCTGTATCTATAAGGTTTTCAAGCCCCACAAAGCATACCGCCAGCGTACCCACCACGTTTTCCTTAGCAATAAATCCGGTCACTGCCGCAGCGGCGAGCTGCCACGATAACACGCCGACAACGGGAACAAGCAGATAAGCAAACGGTCTCGCTACCGATGCCAGTATAGATGAATCGGCGCTCTGCGCCACAGAAAAGCTCCAGTCAAAGGTCTGCATTATCTGTACCGCGGTGTTGCAGAGAAGTATGATTGTCGCCGCCTTTACTATGTACGCTTTTCCACGGCCGAGCATTGATTTCACCGCTCCGAGGAGAGACGGTCTTTTGTATTCGGGAAGCTCGATTATAAAAAACGACTTTCGTGATTTATATCCCGCTATTTTATTCACAAGCAGAGCGCCGAGGAAAATAAGAACTATACCCGAAAAATACATAACCGTGCTTACCCAGCCGGCATTATCAAAAAACGCGCCGGCGAAAAGCGTTATAACCGGAATTTTAGCTCCGCACGGCATAAAAGGAGCAAGCATTGCGGTCGCCCTGCGTTCGCGCTCGTTTCTTATCGTGCGGCTTGCCATTATTCCCGGCACCGCGCAGCCGACTGTTATAACAAAAGGAATGACCGATTTTCCGGAAAGTCCCACTTTTTTGAATATAGGGTCAAGAACAACTGCCGCGCGTGACATATAACCGCAGTCCTCAAGCAATGCAATAAGAAAATACATCACCATTACAAGCGGTAAAAATCCTATAACCGCAATAACGCCGCCTATAACGCCGTCAACAAGCAGAGCGTAAAGCACCGGGTTCGCGTTTTGGAGCAGTCCGCCCACAAAACCCTTGAATGTCTCAAGCAATGCGCTGAGCCAGTCGGCGACAGGGGCTCCCACCCATACCTGTGAAATCTGAAAGACAAGGAACATAACGACGGCAAAAATCGGTATGCCGAGCCATTTGTTAGTGATGATTTTATCGATTTTGTCGCCGGTATTCTCGTCCTTCGTAAAGGTTTTGCGGGTTTCCGCTTCTTTTACCGCACGGCTGACAAACTCAAAACGCCGTCTGTCCTCCGCCTCGACCGCCTTTTTGTCGGTAAGATCTATATCCGCCTGCCTGAACGGCGCGGTCTGCTTTTTACCTGCCGCCGAACAGGCGGCGGCGACAACCTGCGAAAGTCCCTCGGCCGACGTTGAGACGGTTCTTATAACCGGACAGCCTAAAATTCCGCTCAGCTTTTCAGCGTCTGTTTTATTACCTGCTTTTTCGTTTATATCGCTTTTATTGAGCGCCACAACGACCGGTATGCCAAGCTCTAAAAGCTGTGTCGTAAAAAACAGACTGCGGCTTAAATTGGTCGCGTCCACAATGTTTATTATAACATCGGGGTTTTCTTTTCTTACATAGGCGCTTGTTATGCTTTCCTCGCCTGTAAAGGGCGACATTGAATAAGCGCCGGGCAGATCCACGGCGACAGCCGGTTCACTGCCGGAACAGTAACTCTTCTTAATCGGATGCGTCTTTTTCTCCACGGTTACTCCCGCCCAGTTTCCGACCTTTTCGTTTCTGCCGGTCAGAGCGTTGTACATTGTGGTTTTTCCCGAGTTCGGGTTGCCTGCCAAAGCAATTCTCATTTTGTTTCCTCCATGTTCCTCACTTAGAATATATACTCAAAAAGTTAGCGAAGGCTAACTTATCGGTACAAAAATCAGCTAACGGTAATTGCGGCGGCAAGACAGTTGTCAATATTATATCTGCCGTCCTTTACCGAGATAACGCACCCTCCGCCGCGGCGGGAAACCACCGTTACGGTTTCGCCTGTATAACAGCCGAGCGAAAAAAGAAAGGCGTTCAGCTCATCGTCGTCCGTATCTATCCGGCTTATTATGTACTCTCTTCCCACATCTGCGGTTTCAAGCGTCATGTCTGCTCCTCCAGATCATAAAAATTAGTTAGTGTAAACTAACCTTTGAATCAAAAATATAGTTAGTCTCAGCTAACCATATAACAGTATAATACACTCAACGGAATTTGTCAACCAGAAATTCCATATTTTTTTTAAAAGATTTTGGAGTTTGATTTACAATAGAAAACCGCGCCCTGCAAAAAGGCACGGTATAAAAATCAGTTGAGAAGATATATTGAAAGATTAAGATAGCCGGCAAATGTAACCCATAACAGATACGGCAGCATAAGAATCCCTGCCGGTTTTGAAATGCGGTAAAAAAGAACCGTTGTCGCTGAAATAAGCAGCCACAGCAGAACAAGCCATACAAAAGCCGCCAGATACGCTTCGGCTCTGAAAAATATCAGTGACCAGAGCAGATTGAAGAAAAGCTGTACGCCGTAAAGCGTCAGGGTGACGCGGTTGCTTCTGCCTGACGTGACAACAAGGTAGCAGGCTAACCCCATCAGCACAAACAGAACAGTCCACACCACGGGGAACAGCCACCCCGGCGGCGAAAGAGCCGGCTTGTTGAGCGAATCAAATGTTTCCATGCTGTCCTTGGTAAGAAGTGCTGAAAGTCCTCCTATTGCAAGCGGCACCGCAAGAGAAGCCAGCAGTTTTTTCCAGTATATTATCAAAAAAATCACCCCGGAAATATTTTATGTTCCGGGGGCGGTAATATATACATATTATAAAAACGGACAAAATCGCAGTAAATTCTACCGTTATCTCTGTAAAGCTCCAACCGGCTTTGCCTTTACTTCAACTGAATTTGCTTTATTATTCTTTTGTTTCAGATCGTCAATAGTAACCTTGCTTTCGTGCGGTATCGGCTTCCATGTAACCTTTTTAAAGAGCGCCACATACTGGGTATATCTGCCGATAATATCAAATGTTGGCCAAGCGATAACAGAAACAAGAATTTTTCTTAAAGGCATTTTCTTTATATGCCTGCGTTCCATAATGAGCACATAAACCGCGGTCGCCATATTTTCAATATACATACCTGCACGGTAAAGCAGTCTGAGCCATATCTGAAGGAGCATTCCGAGAAATAAGGCTTCAATGCCGGTATCAACAGTGACCTTGACAGGAAAGAGAAACCGCAGGAACTGCGCCAGATATGTGCTTTTGGTAAAAAGGTACATACCGTCTATACCGTAAGCATAGCTGTAAAAACCGAAAGCCAGTACTGAAACAAGCAGCCAGCGTATTACGTTGAAGACCGAGAAAGGCGTTAGCTGCATAAGCGTATCATATGACGCTACACGGTGGCGTACCGACTCAAGCACATCAAGACAGATTTCCTTAAAGCTCCTGTTTTTCTTTTTTTCTTTTTTGTTCCAGCTGTTTTTAAGAAACAGCTTGCCGAAAAACACATTCACCAAAAGTGAAGGACCTGTTTCGGCAAAGGCAAGCAAATGCCCTTTAGACCATCTGAGCCTTTGGCGCAGCGCTATTTTAAGGCTTGTAGGCTGCTCGTCGTAAAACTCGGCGGCATCGTTATACGATATAGCGTACCCCTGCGCCACAGCGTCGGCAGTCAGCGCTCGGTCCTCAGTAAGAGAAGTATACTTCCAGCCGTCTCTCACTATCTCGCTTGAGAACAGAAAACCTGTCCCCTGTATATTTGTGGCAAGTCTCAGCACGGAACGTCCGCGGTGATTGGTTCTTATCGAACGAAGCCAGTGCAGCGCGTAGGTTGAAGCCACCCACGACTCGTCGAAATTCTTTGTATTCCTGTAAGAAGTAATAATTTTTTCTCCCGCGTCGAACGAATCATTCATACGGGAAATATAGTCGGATTTAAGCAGGTTGTCCGCGTCGAAAACAAAATATCCCTCAAAGCTCTCCCTGCCGTAATCCTCTCCGATCCGCTCAAAAAGATACTGAAGCGCGAATCCCTTTGTTTTGTGCTCGTTATCAAAGCGCTCATAGCATACAGCTCCGTGCTGTCTCGCTATTTCGGCGGTTTTATCGGTGCAGTTGTCCGCCACCACAAAGACCGTAACAAGCTCTTTCGGATAGTCCTGTTTTGCTATGCTGTCAAGCAGGTTGCCTATAACCTTTTCCTCATTGCGGGCGGCTATCACAACTGCGTATTTATGGTTTTTCTTCGCCGGCTTGAATTTACGGGTATAAAAGAAGCCTATAACGCGGTAAACGATTTTATATGCAACAACCGCCGAAAAAACAGAGCCGATAACTGTATATATAATTTTAAGCGCAGGATACCAATCGCCGATACTCGAAGCAACGTTAGCCGCCTGCGGTACAAAATCAAAAAGCAATTATATTATCTCCTTTACGTGGTTTTTACACACAGTGTCACTATTATATCATTCAAACTCCATAAAATCAAGCATAAAAATTTGTCATAAATTTTAATTTTTTTGTTGCCCGATAAGTTCGGCGTATTCATCGCTTAACTTTTCCCACTCGCCCATCACGGTATCAAGTTCAGTCTCAAGCGAGTCTATTTCCGCCTGAAGCTCTGACAGCTTCATATAGTCAGAGGCGTTTTCCTCCCAGGAAAGCTCCTGCTTCACTCCTCCGATTTTTTCCTCAAGCAGCGCGATTTTTTCCTCGGCTTTCGCGATCGCCCGTTCATATCTTGAACGCTCCTTTGCCGG
The DNA here is from genome assembly GCA_944380885.1 of uncultured Clostridia bacterium. Taxonomy (GTDB): domain Bacteria; phylum Bacillota; class Clostridia; order Oscillospirales; family Acutalibacteraceae; genus UBA737. The sequence goes on from CALWIZ010000012.1 coordinate 22,935, forward strand.
TGTTGTAAAGCTTTTCTTAGCTTTTTTTGCCGGTTCTTCCTTTTTCTCCTGTTCTTTTTTCGCCTCTGACGACTGCATTTCAATATACTGCGCGTAGCCGTAGGGATATTCCGTTACCCCGCCGTTTTCAAAGGAAAGCAGACGGTCTGAAATTTTGCGGATAAAATAACGGTCGTGCGAAACAAAAAGCAGCGTTCCGGTATAGGAAAGCAGCATATCCTCAAGCGTTTCTTTTCCCACTATGTCCATATGGTTTGTAGGTTCATCGAGAATAAGAAAGTTAGGCCTTTTTCTGAATATTTTGCAGAGCGCAAGCCTTACCCTCTCGCCGCCTGACAGCATATCAACTCTTTTGAAAACTTCTTCGCCTGTGAACATAAACGCTCCGAGCGCGCTGCGAGCCTCAAAATCGGTCATACCGGGATACGCCTTCAAGAAATCGTCAAGCACGGTATCAGAGCTTGAATAAAGCGCCATCTGCTGGTCAAAATAGCCTATCGAGACCCTCGGCCCGAATTTAAACTCACCTGACAGCGGCGGTACCTTTCCCATAAGTGTTTTTATAAATGTTGATTTTCCGAGTCCGTTGCCGCCTATTATTCCTACCCTGTCGCCCCTGTGCATTTCTATGTCAACGACCGAAAGCGGTTTGTCGTAGCCTATTTCCAGCTTTTTTACCGAAAGAACGTCCTTTACTCCCGCGTCCTCCGGCTCGAAAAAGGCATGAAATGTTCTCATGTCGTAAGCCTCCGGTGCCTCGACCGGCTTCATACGCTCAAGCTGCTTTAATTTAGACTGCGCCATCGCCGCCTTTGTGGGCTTGTACCTGAATTTTTCAACAAGCTGCGTAAGGCGTTCTATCTCTTTTTTCTGCGCGTCGTACTCCTTCTTCTGCTGTTCCCTCTGCTGCTTTTTAAGTATTGTGAAGCTGGTATAATTCCCGGCGTACCTGTAGGTGACGCCGTACTCTATTTCATACACGGTCTCTGCCACATTGTCAAGAAACATACGGTCATGCGAGACCACAACAAATGCCTTTTTATATTCCTTAAGATAACCCTCAAGCCATTCCACCGCCTCTATGTCGAGATGGTTTGTAGGTTCGTCCAGCAGTAAAATATCCGGCTTTGAGAGCAGCAGCTTGAGAAAAGCTATCTTTGTGCGCTGACCGCCCGAAAACTCACTTAACGGGCGGTATTTCTGCTCGTCGGTAAATCCGAAATGCTTTATCGCCGCCTCGTATTCCTTTTCAAAATAGAAACCGCCGAGATTTGTGAAAAGGTCAAGCAACGAGGTATATTTTCTGATGTTTTCCTCGCTCTGAGCCGATTCCATTTTTTTCTGCGCGTCCTCAAGCTCATATTTAACAGAGAGGATTTCCGTATATGCCGAGCGTATTTCCTCGATAAGCGTCCGGCTCTCATCGTCAAAGGTCATCTGTGAAAGCACGCCTATATGAGGCTTGCCCGACACCGCGAAAAAGCTGTCTGTATCGCTGTCAAGCCTTGTAAGACTGTACTCGCCGGCAATCAGCTTTAAAAGTGTGGTTTTTCCGCAGCCGTTGCGTCCGACCACCGCTATTTTGCTTGTGTCGTTTACCTCAATGTTGACAGAGCTTAAAATCGGCTGGCCCGAAAGCTCGACAACACCGTTCTGAATTTTAAGCTGCATATAATCCCGCTCCTGTTTCTGTAAGCGGCGCCGCCGCTTATTACTGCACGGGCTATATTTTAACATTTTACAGCGTTTTTTGCAACCGTTTTCGGCAATACGAGCAGCAGACGAGAAAATATGGGGATTATATCCCCTTAATAATTAAGATTATAACCCCCATAATTAAAAATGTCAAGGAGATGTTTTCATGATAGTATTTGACCGGCTCTGGGAGACGATGAAGAGGAAAAATATTTCCACTTATACCCTGCGTGAGAAATGCGGAATAGACAGCAAAACGGTGCGGCGGCTTAAAGCAAACGAAAATATAGAGACAAAAACGCTTGACAGACTTTGCCGTGTGCTTTGCTGTAAATTAGAAGATATAGCCGAGTTTGTTGACAGCGGCGACAGTCAGGACAACTGAATATATGCAGAAAACCGCGTACAGCATTTAAAACTGTACACGCTTTTGGACGGGAATGCCGTTCGCTCAAAAATCAAAGATTTTCGGACTGCACTCTATCCCCGCCAATACCACCTCTGTGCCCTTGAAAACCCGCTTCATAAGCGGGTTTTCGTTTACAAGGAGTTTTTTCGACGCACCTGTCGCCGAAAAAACAAAATGCGGCTGAACGCCGCGAAAAAAATAAATTTGAGTTTTATAGACAGACTGAAACCGCGCACAGCATTTAAAACTGTGCGCGGTTTAATTTAGCTGCAGAATCTGTGATTTCCTATCGTTGTGATTACGGGACGTGAGAATATCCACTGGCTTGTGGCGGTTTTCGGATTGTAATAGTAAATCGCGCCCCCGCTCGGGTCAAGTCCGTTTATCGCGTCACGCGCGGCGCTGTAAGCGCTTTCCGCCACCGGCTCGTAGAACTGACCGTCATAAAGACAGGAAAAAGCGCCGCTCTGGTATACAACGCCCGAAACGGTATCCGGGAACGACGGGTGCTCTACCCTGTTAAGCACCACCGCCCCGACGGCGACCTGCCCGATATAGCTTTCTCCCCTCGCCTCGGCGGAAATTATCCTTGCAAGCAGCTCATAGTCAGCGGAGGAATACCCGCCGAAGGAGCTGTCGTCCTTACCTGATATTCCGAGAGCCTTAAGTGTGTTTACTCCCGCAATACCATCGGCGGCAAGCCCGTTGTCACGCTGAAAGCTGATAACAGCGTTTCTGGTACGTGTTCCGAAAATCCCGTCTACCGTATAATTGTAATATCCCTTTTCCTTTAACTTTTGCTGAATCGCCACAACCTCGTCCGAACGCGAACCGACCTTTGACAGTCCGCTTACCGATACGCCGAAAGTGCATAATATAAGCAGTGTGGCAAGCATTATTCCCATTGCGCGTTTCATAAATATCACCCTTATGCAGATTATATTTATATCCTTTCCAAGTAAGTTGATTTTATTCTTTCGGAAAAATTATTTTTTTCGTCAAAAACAACCGTTTTACTCTGCCGAGATGTGACAAAAAATACACATTATCCGATTTATAATTATTTTGAAGAATAATACGGCGGTGATTATAATTGAAGGATATTGTAAAAATATCAGGTAAAACGGAAAAATTCAATCATATGGAGCTTATTTCTGCCGGCGCGGCGCATATTTTAGCCGGCATAGCAGGATTTATTGCGGCAAGAGCGGTAGTTGCGGACAAGCTGCTGCCGTTCGGGCTCGCGTTTCTCGCCGGCAGCTCGGTGACCTTCACGCCTGCCGCCGCGACAGGTGTTTTTCTGAGCTATTTTATTCCGGCGTTAGGCAGCGGAGGCTTCAGATATATTGCGGCAATGTTCGCGGTGCTCGCGATAAAGCTGCTTTTGGGCGGTTATAAAAAAATCACGGGCAATCCGGTATTTTTAGCCTTTATAACACTGCTTGCCGATTTTCTCACATCTGCGGTAACCTTCAGCGGACTGAATTTTAATTTTTTAAATGCCGCCGCAGAATCACTGCTCGCCGCGGGCGGCGCTTTTTTTGTCTGCCGGTGCTCGGGGGCGCTTCCCCGCGCCTCGTCCGGACTTACTCCCGACGAGCTCGCCTCGGTTTTCATAACAGCGGGTATTCTGCTCACCGGAATAAACGGTATCGCCTTTAACGGAATATCGCTCGGTCACATATTAAGCATTACCCTTATACTGACTGCGGCGAAATACGGCGGAACACTTTCGGGCTCTATATGCTCAATAACAGCGGCACTGGCGCTCATGTTAAGCGGAGCGCCCGGCGAAACCGCGGTTATATACGCTTTTATCGGTCTTGTCGCGGGAGTATTTTCGTCTTTCGGAAAATATGTCCAGATAGCGGTGCCGCTGATTTTCAGCCTTGCGGGGTCGGTAACCTCCGGCAGCCCGATAACGATAGCGCAGACCGTAATCGAAACCGCTCTCGGCTCAGCTCTTTTCCTTGCGCTGCCGAGAAAAGCAGGTATATATATAAGTAAGCTGTTTTCGGTATATCCAAAGCTCGCAACTCCCGAAGGCTTTAAAAAATCGCTCACAATACGTCTTAATTCGGCGGCAAACGCGCTGTGCGATGTTTCGGAAACGGTGGAGCAGGTATCGGCGGAGCTTGCAAAAATAAATTCTCCCGACTTCAGCACGGTCATTTCCGCTGTCGAGCAGGACGCCTGTTCGGGCTGCAAGCTCAGGCTTCACTGCTGGGAAAGCCGGCGCGACAGCACGGTGGAAGCGCTGCTCGGAATGACAAAGGCAATAAAGGAGGGCAGCCGCTCGCCCGAAAGCGGAGCGCCCGAAGAATTTCGCGGCAGATGTCTTCGTGTGTCGCAGGTGGCAAACGCCGCCTACAAGCGTTATTCGGATTACACATCAAGAATCGCCGCCGAAAACCGTATTGACGAGGTGCGTTCGGTGGTATCAGACCAGTTCGACGGCATTTCCTTTATGCTTACAGAGCTGGCACGCGACCTTGAAAATGACGGCAATTTTGACAATTCGGCAGCTGAAAAAGCGGCGGCGGCTCTTAAAAATCTCAATATTCATACCGAGGAATGCAGCAGCAAAACCGACAGATACGGCAGAATGACAATAGAGCTGAAGGTTAAAAAAGAACCGGATTCCGTATTCAACAAATTACAGATAATGAAGCTGATTTCGGTCGTCTGCGAGCGTGATTTCGATGTTCCGAACGTAAGCGAGGCCGGCGGCAGCGTGTTTATAACCCTAAGCGAGCACGCGGCGCTGCGTGTCGATGCCGGTATAGAACAGCGCTGCGCCTCGGAATCGTCCATGTGCGGAGACGCTTACAAATTCTTTTTTGACGGCAGGGGCCACTTTATAATGATACTGTCCGACGGTATGGGCACGGGCGGCAGAGCCGCTGTGGACGGAGCTATGGCGTCGGGGCTTATGTGCCGGCTTATAAAAGCGGGCTTCGGATATGACTGCTCGCTTAAAATCCTCAATTCCTCAATGCTGTTCAAGTCTACCGACGAATCCCTTGCCACCGTTGATATAGCAAGTATCGACCTCTACACCGGTCAGGTTGAGCTTTACAAGGCGGGAGCCGCTCCCACGCTGATACGGCGCTCAGGCCGTACCGGAAAGGCAGAAAGCACCTCCCTGCCCGCCGGCATACTGCGTGAAATAGGCTTTGACAAGGCAACGGTAAAATGCAAAACCGGAGATATAGTTCTTCTTATGTCCGACGGGGCGGTATGCGACGGAACCGACTGGATACGGGAAGAGCTTGAAAACTGGACCGACGGCACCGCGGACGAGCTTGCAAGCCGCATATGCGACGGCGCGAAGCGCCGCAGGAGCGACAATCACGAAGACGATATAACCGTAATGGCGGCTATTATTAAAAAGGCGGTATAAAGTTTCGTAAAAAACACTTTATACCGATCGGAAAAATAAAAAAATACGGCTCTGCGTCTCAGATAAACCAAATTTATGTTTTATTGACAGATATAAAAAAGCTCTCCCTTGCTTTGAGCAAAGGAGAGCTTTTCAGGTTTAAAATCAGATTTCGGCAAAGTACTTTATAGTACGTACCATCTGGCTGGTGTAGCTGTTCTCATTATCGTACCAGGCAACAACCTGTACCTGATAGGTATCGTCGTCAATCTTGGTAACCATAGTCTGAGTAGCGTCAAACAGAGAACCGTAGGTGATGCCGATAATATCAGAAGAAACAAGCTGCTCCTCTGTGTAGCCGAAGGAATCTGAAGCAGCAGCCTTCATAGCCGCATTGATGCCTTCCTTGGTGATGTCCTTGCCCTTAACAACGGCAACAAGGATTGTGGTGGAACCGGTCGGAACCGGAACACGCTGAGCGGAACCGATGAGCTTGCCGTTAAGTTCCGGAATAACAAGACCGATAGCCTTTGCAGCGCCGGTAGAGTTCGGAACGATGTTTACGGCAGCAGCACGCGCTCTGCGGAGGTCGCCCTTTCTGTGAGGACCGTCAAGAACCATCTGATCGCCGGTGAAAGCATGAACAGTGGTCATGATACCGCTTACGATGGGAGCATACTTGTTGAGGGTATCAGCCATCGGAGCAAGGCAGTTTGTGGTGCAGGAAGCAGCGGAAATAATCTGATCGTCAGCGGTAAGAGTCTTCTCGTTAACGCTGTAAACGATAGTCTTGAGGTCATTTCCGGCAGGAGCGGAAATAACAACCTTCTTGGCGCCTGCATCGATATGAGCCTGAGCCTTAGCCTTTGAGGTGTAGAAACCTGTGCACTCAAGAACAACGTCAACGCCTATTTCTCCCCACGGAAGATCGGCAGCATTCTTTTCAGCATAGATTTTGATGGTCTTACCGTCAACAGTGATGCTGTCCTCACCGGCAGTGACGGTATCAGCGAGAGCATATCTGCCCTGAGCGGAATCGTACTTGAGAAGGTGAGCGAGCATAGCAGGGCTTGTCAGGTCGTTGATAGCGACAACTTCATAGCCCTCGGCTCCGAACATCTGACGGAAAGCGAGACGGCCTATACGGCCGAAACCATTGATAGCAACTTTAACCATTGGAATTACCTCCTTTATTTTTACTACTATATTTTAACCCATTACAGCCGTTTTTTCAAGCTATTTGTTTAAACTTTAACAACTTTTTTAATTTTTATTTATTTTGGCATAATATCTTAATGTGTGGAGGATGCAATATGATATTTTTGCCGAATGCTTTTGAGAGATATTTTTCAGCTTTGCGGCTTTATGTGCAGATTTCGGTACTGCGCGGCGGAACCAGCCGCAAACGTCTTGCTCAGCTGAAAAAAATAAGTCTCGCGGAAGCGTTTTATTACAGAAACAGCGTCTGTGCGCTTGATATAAACGAATTCTGCGGCTCTTTGCTCGGCGCCGCGGTGATAATAATGCTTCAGAAAAATGTAAAAACCTCGGTTTCCTTTTCGGGCGGCGGTGTATTTCTTTTAAACAGGAAAATACTTACCGCCGTTTTAATGGAGCTTGCGAGCAATTACTCGGGAAAACACAATAAAATTCTTATACTGTCAAAAGCCGGCTCTGTAAGTATAAAATCAGATGGATTTACATTGTCGGCAACGCTTGAGCGTCTTGTTAAAGCGGCGGGCGGATTCTGCCTTAAAGAAAATAAAAAAAAGCGGTCGGTCATAGTACTGCCCGCAAAAAAAACCGCTGAAACACCCGAATGTGTCGAAAACGAATGGTGCCAGATCCTCGACCGCTTTTCTCCCGTAAATATCTGGTTCTCAAAGGCGGCGGGAGAAGGCTTTGTATAAAAAGGCTTATATACTGTTTATGACAGCCTCTGCCGCCTTTATCCCGTCGGTCGCGGCGGACATTATTCCGCCCGCGTATCCCGCGCCCTCGCCGCAGGGATATAGTCCCTCTATGCAAAGGCTCTGGCCGTCCTCTCCCCGCAGTACTCTGACAGGTGAAGAACTGCGTGTTTCAGGAGCAGTAAGCACCGCCGCTCTGTCAGCAAATCCGTGTATTTTTTTATCGAAAATAAGTATTCCCTCTTTAAGGCTTTCGCTTACGAAGTCCGGAAAAAGCCTTTCAATTTCCGCATAGGCGTAATCCGGCTTTACGGTAGGCTTCACCTTTGTAATTGAGAACGGCTCGCCGAAAACAAAGCTGCCGACTGTGCTTACAGGCACCGCGCCTCCGGCGATCCGGAATGCCGCCTCTTCGGTCTTTCTCTGCAAGACGCAGCCGCCGAGAACATCGTCTCCCGGTATATCTGTGGGGTCTATGCCTACAAGCAGCGCGCTGTTGGCGTTTATGCCGTCACGCCGGCTCCGGCTCATTCCGTTTACGGCGATTCCTCCCTGCTCGCTCGACGAGTTTATAACCTCGCCGCCCGGACACATGCAAAAGGTGTAGACGCCCCTTCCGTTTTCAAGATGCGCCGCCAGCTTGTAGTCCGCCGCCTTAAGCGCCTTATGCCCCGCAAAGCTGCCGTAAAGCGCATGGTTTATATCTTCCTGAAGATGCTCAATTCTCACACCCATTGAAAAGGGCTCTCTTATCATAGCAGCGCCGCGATTTTTAAGCATTAAAAAGGTATCTCGCGCCGAATGACCGGTCGCCATTATAAGCCGGTCGCAGGAAAGTTCCTCGCCGGAAACCGTAACCGAACAAAGCCTGCCGTTTTTCACACGGATATCGTCCGCCCGTGCGTCAAAGCGCACCTCTCCTCCGAGCGATATTATCTCACGGCGTATGCTTTTTACGACATTTATCAGTATATCGGTCCCGATATGCGGTTTCGCGTCGGTAAGGATTTCAGCAGGAGCGCCGTGCTTTACAAATTCCTCAAGCACCGCCCGACAGCGGTAATCCTTTATGCCGGTGTTAAGCTTACCGTCCGAAAACGTACCGGCACCTCCCTCTCCGAACTGAACGTTTGACTCTGTATTGAGTTTTCCGCCCGCAAAAAAATCGGACACGTCGGCAGCCCTGCTGTCAGCGTCCTTTCCCCTTTCCAAAACCAAAGGCTCAAGCCCCGCCCTCGCGAGGGTTAGCGCCGCGAACATACCGGCAGGTCCGAATCCGATTACAAAGGGTCGCTTTTCCGGCTTTTTAACTGATTTTTTCCATACATAAATTTTCGGCGAGTATATCTGCGCGTTTTTGATTTTCTTTACGATTTTTTCTTCATTTCCCGTCACTTCTGCAATAATCGAGCAGCAGAAACGAAGGTCGTTTTTATGCCTCGCGTCAAGTGATTTTCTGTAAAGTTCCGCAGAAACAATGCGAGACACATCGGTTTTAAGAGCTTCCGCCGCCGCCTTTTGAAGACTTGAAAAATCAGTGTCAAGCTGCAGCATAACATTATTTATAAGAAGCATTTATTTCCTCCCGGTTATGGCGTCCGCCGCGCAGAGCGCACTTGACCACGCCCACTGAAGATTAAATCCTCCGCAGTCGCCGTCGATATCAAGTATTTCGCCTATTGCGTAAAGTCCGGGGCACTCTTTGCTCATCATGGTTTTACTGTCAAACTGTGATGTATCAAGTCCGCCGGAGGTCACCTGCGAATTTAAAAATCCCGTAGTTCCCGTAACAGTAAAGCGGAAATTCTTTAAAATGCCTGCTATATTTAAAACCGAGCCGCCGTTAAGAGATGATACATAATCGCTTAATTTAAGACCCGAGGCTTTAAGTATCACCTGACCGAGCCGTTTATTCAGCATACCGGTGAAAAATTCATCAAGCCTTCTCGCGGCGAGTTTTTCCGCTCTTTTAGAGAGTATATCCGCAAGCTCTTTTACGCTTATATCGGGATAAAGGTCGAGAGCCGCCGTACATCCTGCGGCATTTTCCGGCAGCGCACCCGACACCTGAAGCACCGGAGGACCCGAAAGTCCATAGTCACAGAAAAGCACTTCGCCGAAATCGGTTTTCAGCGGTTTCCCGTCCTTATAAAGAGTTACAAGCGCGTCGGTTTTAATTCCTTTAAGCTGTTTTACGGTATCGGTTGCGGTTTTCAGCTGTACTATCGCCGGTTTCAGTTTTACGGTTTTAAATCCAGCCTTTTTTAAAAGCTCAAGCATTTCTCCGTCACAGCCGAGCCTGTCTCCGCCCGACAAAAGTCCGGCGGAGATTATAACATTTTCCGCCATAAAATTCATATTGCCGGCTATGACTTTAAAAAGTCCGCCTGACGTCTGGATTTTCGTGACCTTTGTTTCGGTCGTTATTGTTACGCCCGCCTCGTCCGCCGCGAAGCGCAGACAGTCCACCACAGACGCCGCCTGGAATGACGCAGGATATGCCTTTTCCCCCTCATAGGCAAAGCTCACGCCTATATCGGAAAAGAAGCTCTCTGTATCATATCCCGAATATTTTTCGAGCGCGTACTTGCAAAATTCCGGATGCTTTCCGTGATATCGTTCGGGTTTTATATCTCTGTTTGTTATGTTGCAGCGCCCGTTTCCCGTAAGAGCCAGTTTTTTCCCCACTCTCGGCAGTGACTCAAGCAGTCGCACCGACATCAGCGGTGATTTTTTCTTTAAAGCGACCGCGGCGCATAGCCCCGCCGCGCCGCCGCCTATTATTATAACATCGTTTTTCATAATCAGTGCCGTTCTTCGGTTTCGGAAAAGTTCTCACAGAATCTCGCCTGAAAGGACGCCGGCTCATTTCCCGCGTAAAGATGTGAAATATCACCGAATCCGTTGCAGCGGAAATACGCCTTTCCCTGCTCTCTCTCCTCTGTTATAAGAGTAGTGACAGACGAAGGCAGCGCGACAAAGCCGTGCCACAAAAGCACGGGCGAGATATTAAGAATATGCGAAAGTATTACGCACTCAACCCCGAAATGACAGAACAGCAATACAGTATCTCTGTTTTCCTTTTCTGCACGGTACATATTGCCTTCTCTTACATATCCGTGTTTTTCAAGCAGACTGTCAATTCCGTCACAAACAGCACGGTATTTTTCTTTAATATCACCGGTTTGCATAAGCGGAACGTCAATCCATTTATCCTTATCGAAGAAACGAGGCTCATTTGTCCAGTAAAAGGGTTTCAGATCCCACGGTATGCGCCTTTTACCGGTCTCAGGGTCTGTTATGTATCCCGAAAATTCCTCCAGCCAGCCGCAGATTTCAGCGGTTTTTCCGAGCGCTTTAAGCGTCGGCTCCGCCGTATCCCTCGCCCTGCCGAGAGGCGAGCAGTAAATCGCTTTTACATCGAGCTTTGAAAGCCGCTCTTTTAGCAGCTGCACCTCGCGTTTTCCCTTTTCGGTAAGGGAATCTATGCTGTAATCCGGATCGCCGTGACGTATAATAAGAAGTCTCATTTCTGTCCTCCGAGAAAAAAATTTCATTGTAATGATACCATAACCCGTGCTTTATTGCAACCGCAACGGCAAATAATTAATCCTGAATATATAAAAAATGTCCGCACGGCAAAAGCTGTGCGGACAGATAATTTTTCTCTTTCTCCGGGATAACAAAAATTATCTCTTTGAGAACTGGGGTGCGCGGCGCGCTCCCTTGAGGCCGTATTTTTTCCTTTCCTTCATACGCGGATCGCGTGTGAGGAAGCCGGCTTTCTTAAGCTCCGGACGAAGCTCGGCGTCTGACTGGAGCAGAGCACGGGCTATACCGTGGCGGATAGCTCCCGCCTGACCTGTAACACCGCCTCCGGCAACGCGGCAGACGATATCGAACTTATCAGCGGTGCCTGTAAGCGCAAGCGGCTGACGAACTATAAGCTTTAATGTCTCAAGTCCGAAATAATCGTCCATCTCTCTGTCGTTAATGGTGATTTTTCCGGTACCTGCGTAAAGACGAACACGGGCAACAGAGCTTTTTCTTCTGCCTGTTCCGTAAAAATAAGGCTTTGCTTCAAACATTGTGACTCGCTCCTTTCTTAAAATTCAAGCTTTTCGGGCTTCTGGGCAACCTGAGCGTACTCAGTGCCGCTGTAAACATGAAGCCTTGTGAGAGCCTTGCGGCCGATAGTGGTGTCCGGCACCATTCCCTTAACGGCAAGCTCCATAGCAAGCTCGGGGCGGGTCTTCATAAGGGAAGCATACTTTACTTCCTTGAGACCGCCGATATATCCGGTATGACGGCGATAGAACTTCTTTTCAAGCTTCTTGCCTGTTAAAACTGCCTTATCAGCGTTGATAACAACAACATGGTCGCCGCAGTCAACATGCGGAGTAAACTCCGGCTTTAACTTTCCGCGGAGAAGATCTGCGACTTTAGCGGCGGTGCGGCCGAGCGGTCTGCCAGCTGCGTCAATTATATACCATTTACGCTGAATTTCAGCAGGTTTTGCCATAAATGTTGACATAATTCAAAACCTCCAAAAATTTATGTTTATCAAACAGCTAAAATATAATAGCACATACATTTTCCTTTGTCAACTGTTATTTTTAAAAATTTTAATTTGTATTTCTTTATCTCGCTTTTTCTTGTATTTTCTCTTGTTTTCTCTTGTTTTCTCATTTATCATTTTTATTTATTTGAACAGTAATTTCCCCCTGCCGGACATTCTTCCGAAGCGTATAAATATAACATTGCCGTCCGTTCCGTATAAAGCCTTACGGAATAGGACGGCAATGTTTACTGTATAAACCGTGTTATCAGAAAAAGTACACGTTTTCCGGCGCGGTAATGCGAAGCTTTTTATTTTACTGCATTTTTGAACTGCCGGTTTTGCTTTTACTTAACCCATGTATAAGCATAATTACCGATATGATTACTATCGCGATATAAACCGCCGTGCTTGTGACAGCTGATAAAGTCAGCATATTCATCGCTTCTTCAGGCGATGAATTTACCATTATAAGGGTATTTTGCAGTGTAAGGACAGAAACCAGTGCGTCGATAAAATTGATAGTCCGCAGTTCAGCTATCAGAATATTTCCGCTTTGATTTCTCGTCTTTCGTCTTACGTTTACAGAGGCAACGGTTATTTTATAGGTTGTATATGCCGCCATGGCAATAGCCGGAACAAGATCAATATACACCGGTTTCGCCATAAGGGCCATCATATATATAGGAACGATCAGCGCGAGATCAAGCAAAAGCAGCATTACGCAACTGATAAGATATGCCCGGTGCCTTTGAGCCTCACGCCTTTCGGAATTTAAGTTTATTGTTTTCCGTTCGTAATAGAGTATAATTCCGCGTATGGCGACAAGCAGCAGATAAAAAACGCAGATACTTCCGTGCCAAACGGAAAGAAAAGCAATCCATAAATATCCGTTGTAAAGGGCAAACAGAACCGTAACCGACATTGATACAAAGCTACCCGCCGTCGTCTTAAAGTCGTAGTCATTTTTCCAGCTGCTTAAAAATCTTTTTGCCCTGCCGGAATTATTTTTCCCCGTCATATATGTATCCTTTCGGTCTTACACAATCCTCAATTACAGCGGCGATCATTTCCGTACTGTCCTCACAGTTCCTGTCGAGCCACACCCGGATAACGGCGGCTATGCCTTCTATGTAATAGGAAATATAATACTCTCTGTACTCAGACGGTACGCCGAATCGTTCCAAAACGGGAACAAGAATATGCTTTTTAAGATTTCCGTAACGCATGTGCGCCTGCATACCGGCAGGATTGCGAAACGCCGCCCGGTAAATTTTCTGATTATCCTTTATAAACTGAAGATACGGCAGAAGATACTCTTCCGTTATCAGAATAAGGTCACTGAGTTTCTGTTCGCCCAATTTTGCAAAAATATCTTTTTTCACATCGGAGAAATATGCCACGAACCGTTCATTTACAGTTTCCAGCGTCTCATTCACAAGGTCAGCGACCGTTTCATAGTGAAGATAAAACGTAGAACGGTTCACGCCGGCTTTTTCACATATCTCCTTTACGGTAATATATTCAAGATCTTTGATTTCAAGCAAAGATATCAGCGCCTCGTCCATTTTAAGGGCGGTATTGAAGTATTTACTTTCAGACTTATTCATTTCCGCCCTCCGTTAGACATATCAAGCATTTTCCGTTATTTCTTTCGCAAGCTGCATTATTTCAAAAGCATACTTGCTCTTGCCCTTTTCAAGCAGCTTTTTGTAAATAGGATAATTTAATCCGACACCTGCAACACCTATAATTCCGATTATTATGCCTAATAAAAACATAGCTGTACTGCCGCTTCCCAGAACTCCCATTGAAAGAGTCATTCCAAAACCCATTAAAAGACTCATTATCACACCGAAGGTATAGGAAAAAATGTTTGCCGGGTTCTTTGCTTTTCGGTCTAATTTTTTCAGCGCCTGAACCTTTGAAGTATTTTTTGGTGCGTATTCATTAGCGATAGCTTCTGCATAAATTTTGTCTGTGTTCATTTTAAAATCTCCTTATTCTTTTTTGCCGGTCCTGCCGGCACTTTTATCATAAGGAATTTACGTCCGAAACTGAACAACACAATTTATAAATTCTGCCGATTTAAGAAAAAAACAGCGGTTCAGCGTGCTTCTTTGCATTTCGATAATTGTCTTTCCGTCTGAAAATATGATAACCTATAACACTTATAATTGTCAAGCGGTGCAAAACCGGCTTTAGTACAGTTAAGTTAAATCGATTTTTCCGCACTGAGTGAAATAATTTAACGCCTGCTTTTTCTTTTTCTGCGTTATGTTTTTTATAAAATATAGTATTATAAAAATGCGGTTACAAAACTGTAATAATGTTTTTCGGTATATTTTTATTGACAAACGATAAAAAATGCTGTAATATGCAGATAATGACATTTGGGGAGGAAAAAATATGAAAGCTCACACAAAATCAGCACGGCTTACTCTCTGCCTTACATTTTTTATTTTGATTGCCGTCGCAGCGGCAGCGGCGACACTTCCGTGGCTTACGGATTGGTACATCAGAAAAACCGGACGGAAAGAAGAACTGCGCACGGTTATAATGACAGTATGTTATATATGTCTGCCGGCGGCTCTCGCGGCGCTTTATTCCCTGATTCGGCTGCTTAAGAATATTCTTGACGGTGAAATTTTTATTCAAGGGAACGTGCTGCACCTGCGGCTGCTTTCGTGGTACTGCGGGGCGGTTTCGCTTATTACACTCGCCGCCGGTTATTTTTATCTGCCATTTTATCTCGTAGGTCTTGCGGCAATTTTCTTCACGCTGATATTAAGGGTAATAAAGAATGTTTTTGCCGCGGCAATAGAGATAAAAACCGAGAACGAGCTTACGGTATAGGTGATTGCTATGGCGATAATTGTAAATCTTGATGTAATGATGGCTAAAAGAAAAATCTCATCAGGCGAGCTCGCCGAAAAAATCGGCATTACTCAGGCTAACCTTTCCATTCTCAAAACCGGAAAGGCAAAGGCAATACGGTTTTCCACACTTGAAAGCATATGCCGCGTGCTTGACTGCCAGCCCGCCGACATTCTCGAATACAGGGAGGAAAAAATATGAACGAAGCTCATACGGTATCCGAAATAAACGAGCCTGTGCTGACAGACAGCTATGAACGTTATGCTTTAAAGCCCGAACCGGCTGAATGGCAGACCCGCGATACTGTTTTTGCGGTCATAACCTTTGTGTGTTCCGTGATTTTTGTCTCGCTTTCGCTTTTCGGCGGATTCGCGGCAGGCTTTACCCTATCTTATATTGTACTTTTTATACTCACCGCCGTATATATTTCCGGAAGCGGCGCGCGTCTTAAATTATTCCCGCTTTTCTGCGGCGCGGCTTCCCTGCTCATTTCCGGAGTTTTCGCACTCTACAACGACCCGGCGGTAAATTTTCTGCTTTTTGCCGCCGTGGTATGCCTGTACGGAGTTTTTGTATCGCAAACCTACACAAAAGCGAACGCAGTGCTGCTTCCCGCAGCTGAAATTCTCACAGCCGTTCCAATGCTCAATGTCTGCGAGCCGTTCCGCTCATACGGAAAATATTCATCAGATGAGAACCGAAGAGGTCCCGACAAAAATATAATTGCCGGACTCGCGATTTCAGTACCGTTGCTTGCGGTAATAATTCCTCTGCTTATTCGCTCAGACGCGGCGTTCGAGCATATGATGGGCAGTCTGTTTTCCGGTTTTTTTGAAACGGCGGTCAAAATATTTATCGGCACAGTGTTGTTTGTATTTCTGTTTTCCATGCTTTTTTCGGTAAAAAAACAGCTTATCAAAAACGAGCGTGAAGGCTCCCCGGCAGCAGGAAAATTTCCTGTAGCCACGGCTGTAACTGTACTGACTGTTATTTCTGTCTTTTACGCCGCCTATCTTTTTTCGCAGCTCGCCTATTTTTTCAGCGCCTTTTCAGGTTTTCTGCCGGACAATTATTCTTTTACCGCATCGGAATACGCTCGGCGCGGATTTTTTGAGCTGTGCGCGGTCGCGGGAATAAATCTCTGCGTTATAGTTTTCTGCGTCTGCACCGCCAAGCGCGACGAAAGCGGCAGAGTACCGCTTCCGGTTCGCCTGCTGTCATTGCTGATATGCCTGTTTTCCGCCGTATTTGCCGTAACGGCGCTTTCAAAAATGTTTCTTTATATAAATTCCTTCGGGCTGACGCGGCTAAGACTTATGACCAGCGTATTTATGGCGGCACTGCTGCTTATTTTCGCCGGCACCGCCATTTATATGTTCAGACAGAAATTTCCCGTAATAAAATACGCCGTAACGGTTCTCGCCTGCATCGCCATTGCGTCGGGTTACTGCGATATTGACCTGACAATCGCCCGCTGCAATACAGAGTGGTACACATCGGAAAAGCTGAGCGAAATAGACGTAAATCACCTCGGCAGACTTTCGGACTCCGCAGTGCCGTATATAGCTCTGCTGCTTGACAGCAAGGACAAAGACGTAAGGGAGCAGGCGGCGGAAACACTTTACAGCCGTGCGGAGAAGCTCTTTGTAATTGAGGGGAACAGTATTGCCGGAAGCAAAAAAAGCGGTCTATCCGAATATAATTACTCAAGAGAAAAGGCAAAGAAAATTATAGAAGATCGGTTTGACAAGATAATTTCACTGCTTCCAGAGCCACAAGATGAGGAAGAAACAAAATACCTTACCGAATATTTTTAAGCGGTCATCAGCCCTTCATAAAGCGGCGGTCGGTTCCCGAAATAAAAGGGAACCGACCGCCTTTTTTTATTTTTTCTTTCGTTATTTTGAACTTTTTTGACTTTTGTCCGATTCAAATTTAAAAACCGATAGCCCGCAAACACGCGTAAAAACAGTTATTATAACAAAAGCACTATTGATGTCCAAACCTTAATGGTTCATATTCCAATTATGTTTTCATATATCAAGATGGACTAAAAAAGATAACAACTTTGTTGCGTGTACTTTTGTTGAAAAGGAAAGGCTTGGAGCGCATTTGGCTCCAAGCCCTGCCTGTAAAGAGTGACTAAAAAAGATGCCAACTGTAAACGCGAGCAAAAAGGCAAAAGAAAAAGCCGAGCTTGGAACGCGGATTGCGTTCAGGCTCAGCCTGGTGCGAGTGACGAGACTTGAACTCGTACGTCAAAGACACACGCCCCTCAAACGTGCCTGTCTGCCTATTCCAGCACACTCGCATTTATCGTGCCAGATTATTATATCAAATGCTTTACTTCTTGTCAACAAATTTTTTTATTTTTTTGCAAGTTATTTTTTATTGCGGGCAAAACTCTGTTTTATTTTGATTTATATAATAATTTAATAAAAAATAATATTGTATGTTGTTTAAGAAATAATTATATTATACTGGAAATTTGAAATAGAATATATTATAATAAATAAATAAATTCTGAGAGGAAGAAATATTTTGAAAAAAACCGGTCTTATAATACTCGCTTCTGTCGCTGCTGTTATTATAATTATCGTTTTAGCGATATCCGGCACATATAACAGTCTGGTAAGCAGCAAAGAAGCGGTCGATAACGCTCAGGCACAAATATCCGTACAGCTCCAGCGCAGGGCTGATCTTATTCCTAATTTCGTCGCCACCGTACAGGGTTACTCCGATTATGAGCAGGAAACCTTCACTGCGGTGACCGAGGCGCGTGCCGCGGTTTCCGGTGCCGGAACCGCGTCTGAGCAGGCTGAGGCTTCCGAACAGCTTGACAGCGCTATTTCGGTATGGGTAAACGCGATAACCGAAGCCTATCCGGAGCTTAAAGCAAACGAACAGTATCAGGCACTTCAGTACGAGCTTGCCGGAACCGAAAACCGCATAGCCACCGCGCGGAAGGATTATAATGAGTCGGCGCGCGAATATAATGTTTCAGTCAAAAAATTTCCCAAAAACATTATCGCAGGTATGTTTGGATTTTCTGAGGTAGACTACTTTGAGGCGCAGGACGGAACCGAAAGCGTGCCTCAGGTAAGCTTTGAATAAGCGAAAAATGAAAAAGCTGATTTTTGCCGCCGTGCTCCTGCTTCTATTGTATTTGACCCCAATATCAGCCGCAGCTGATAATAATTACCCTGAACCGACATCACGTTTTTTCGTGAACGATTTTGCCGATATAATCGACAGCGGCGCAGAGGACGAGATATATTCCCGCGCCGTCGCACTGCAGGAAAAAACCACCGCACAGGTCGTGGTTGTAACAGTGCAGACGCTTGACGGTGAGGCGGCGTCAGATTATGCGCTGGGTATCGGAAGAGAATGGGGAGTAGGTCAGGAAGCCGACGACAACGGAGTAGTAATACTGCTGTCGTTGCAGGAGCGGGAAATATATATAGCCGTAGGCTACGGGCTTGAAGGCGCGCTGCCGGACAGCAAAACCGGCAGAATAATAGACATATACGGTCTTGATTACCTTAAAAACGATAATTTCTCTGCAGGATTGCTTGAAATATCAAAATCAGTTATAAACGAGGTTTATATAGAATACGGAATAGCCCCCGAAGAAGGATATACAGAAATAGAGGACAATGAAACTGCAGGAGCCGGAAACATAGCGGCATCATGGGCTGCTCTGCTGGCTTTTGTAGCAATTTATATTTTGGTCTTCGGCAGGCGCGGTTTCGGATTTTTTGTTCTCGGCGGTCGCGGAGGCCGTGGCGGATTCGGAGGATTCGGAGGTTTTGGCGGTCGCGGAGGCGGAGGCTTTTCCGGCGGAGGCGGTTCCTTCGGCGGCGGAGGAGCCGGACGCGGTTTTTAAAATACAATTATACGGAGTAGTCAGATGTCTGAAAATTTCAACGGTAAGGATTACAGTGAATATTTTAAAATATTGGAACAGAAGCTTGACACGTCAAAAACTGCCGTTCCCTCAAAATACGAAGGCAGAAACATAAAAAAACGCTCGAAACGGGGAACGTACAGGGTTTTCAGAATACGCCCAGCGGCAGTCATTTGCGCTTTTGCCGTTGCAGCAGCTGTAATCGCAACACTGATTGCTGTACCGGCAATAAAAAGCCGTGGAGAAAACAAAAATTCGGAGGAAATAAAAAAATCCACAGACAGTGCAAATATAACTGCCAAAGAGCCTGAAAACAATCGGATAGTTTACAATTTTACTGACAGCACCGCGCCGATACCCGCCGAAAACGACGCGGAAGCCGCTATCGTAATAAATACAAAAACACATGATATTATTGCCGCCAAAAACGAGCATGAACGGCTTTATCCCGCATCAACCACAAAAATTATGACGCTTATAGTAGCGTGTGAAAACATAAAGAATTTCAGCGACACTTTCACAATGATGCTTGACATCACCGACCCGCTTTTTATAGAAGGAGCTTCGGTCGCGGGCTTTCTGAATCAGGAAAAAATAAGTATGACAGACCTGCTTTACGGTATGATACTTCCCTCAGGAGCTGACGCCGCAATGGGTCTGGCGGTCAAAATCGCAGGTAGTGAAGAGGCTTTTGCCGGGCTTATGAACGATAAAGCAAAGGAGCTCGGTCTTGAGGATACACATTTTGTAAACGTTTCCGGTCTTCACGACGAGGAGCAGTATACAACCGCATACGATATGGCGGTAATTCTTGAAACGGCTATATCAAATACGCTCTGCCGCAAAATTCTTTCAACATATCAGTATACCACCGCCTCGACGCCGCAGCATCCTGAAGGAATAAATCTGACTTCTACGCTTTTCGATTATATGTACGGAACCGAACCGGAAACCGCAACTATTGAGGGCGGAAAAACCGGATTTGTAAACGAGGCAGGTTATTGCATCGCATCATACGGAACAAATAACACAACCAAAAACGAATATATTGTAGTAACGCTGAAAAATTCCGCGAGAAGTCCGGCGGTATTCGGACAGATAGACCTTTACAAACAATTTGTTAAATGATAAAGGAGAAAATCGTATGAAAGAAAAGATACATACAGGAGAGCTTTATCTTCCGAACGACCCTGAAATCCTTTCCGAGCAGCAGCAGTATCTCGAAAAGCTGTATGATTTTAATCTTACAAGACCGGGTGAATCTGAAAAAAGGCAGAGAATGCTTAAAGAAATGTTTGCTGAAATAGGCGATGGCTGTTATATTGAGCCTCCGTTTCACGCTAATTTCGGCGGAAAAAACGTACACTTCGGAAAAGGAGTTTACGCCAATTTCAACCTGACTCTTGTTGATGACACCCACATTTTTGTCGGAGATTTTACTATGTTCGGTCCGAATGTTACGGTAGCCACTGCCGGTCATCCGATACTCCCCGAACTGAGAGAACAGGTTTATCAGTATAATTTCCCCGTACATATAGGCAGAAACTGCTGGATAGGCGCAGGAGCCGTAATTGTTCCGGGCGTTTCGATTGGCGACAACACCGTAATAGGCGCCGGAAGCGTCGTAACAAAGGATATTCCGTCCGATGTTGTTGCGGTAGGCAATCCGTGCAGGGTTCTTCGCGCTATAAACGAGCATGACAGAGAGTTTTATTTTAAGGATCGCAAAATAAATCCGGACATATTTAAAAAGGCAGATTGAGATGTTCCCGCTGTCACCTGCGTGACAGCGGCTTTTTATATTGATTTGCATTAACTTATTCTATCAGCCGCGCATATTTGCACAAAATTACAAGCAAAATCTTTTAAACTGCAAGTAACGTCATAATACTGATGATATAATTATAAAAAATCAAAAAGGGTGATATATTATGCATTCAGAAAACAAATATGACGTAATAGTTGCGGGTTCAGGTCCTTCAGGTATTGCCGCGGCGCTGACCTCGGCAAGAGGCGGCGCGAAAACCCTGCTTATAGAATGGCAGGGCTGTGTGGGCGGAATTTCCACTTCCGGTCTTATGAGCCATTTTACCGGCTCTGTGGACAGTCGTCTTTATGACGAAATGCTTAAAAAAGCCGCCGGGAAAAATTATTTCAACAGTGATAGAACTACTGTTATCGACCCTGAAATGCTTAAAATAACTTATTATGAAATGCTTTCCGAAGCCGGTGTGGATATTATTCTTTACAGTTTTATATCCGATGTTCTTACAAACGGAAACAAAGTTGAAGGCGTTGTCACGACCGGAAAATCAGGCACATCTGTTTATACCGCAAAGATAGTTATAGACTGTACAGGCGACGGAGACGTGGCGTACCGCGCCGGTGCCGAATACATAAAAGGCCGTGAGGAAGACGGCAGCATGCAGCCTGCCACGCTTATGTTCAAGGTTGCCGGAGTGGATACGGAGCGCGCGGTTTTCCCCGCCTGTTTTGAGGACACGGTGGAAACCGAAAAGGGCGAGCTTCAGGCTCTTGCGAAGAAGCTGCTCCCCCACCCCGCAGGTCACGTACTGCTTTACCGTTCTACACTTCCGGGAATCGTCACCTGCAATATGACAAACATAACCGGCATTGACGGCACAGACGAAAGGGATATGACAAGAGCGGAGACAGAATGCAGAAAACAGATAATACCTATTATAAATTTCTTAAGGGAGTATGTCCCCGGCTATGAAAAATGCTATTGCATTTCCTCTGCGTCACTTATCGGGATACGTGAAACAAGACATTTCAAAGGCGAATACACGCTTACAAAAGACGATATACTGTCCGCGAGGGTTTTTGATGATTGGGTTGTAAAGGGCGCTCACTTTAATTTCGATGTTCACAATATAACCGGAGCGGGGCTTGACATAACCGGCATTCAAAAAAAATTCAATCAACCTAAAGGTTATACCATTCCTTACAGATGTCTTATACCGCTAAAGACTGACGGACTGCTGCTCTGCGGAAGAAACATATCCGGAACACATATGGCGCACTCGAATTTTCGTGCCATGCCCATCTGCTTCGCGCTCGGAGAAGCAGCCGGCACCGCAGCTGCAATTGCTGTCAAATCCGGAATAAAGGTGAGAGATGTCAACGCATCAAAAATTCAGGAAAAACTGCTGTGATATACTAAAGGAGCGTAATTGGTTTTAATTTTTCAACGCCGTTCAAAAAAAAGCCGAAAATTTTCCTCCAAAAATAAACGTTAAGCACCGGTAAATGCAATAGTAATGCAAAAGCGTCTTTGAGTTTTAACACTCAAAGACGCCATTGAATTTATGAATTACATTATACATCAAGACAAAGCATTGTTAAGTTTTTTGAAAAAATTTCAAATTCTCTTCCGAAACAAAATTTCTCACAGTCGTTTTGTTCTTTCCCTCTTTTTTGGAGATATACATTGCCGTATCCGCACAGTTTATAAAATCATTAAGCTGTGATTTGTTTACACTTTCCGCGACCGCTATTCCCACACTTACAGTGACATAAAGTTCCGTATCCTGATAGAGAATAGCTGTATTTTCAACTATTTTCCGTATTTTCTCGCACATTTCATACGAATCATGATCGCAGCGGCTTACCACAACAAATTCCTCTCCGCCCCATCTGCATACGATTCCGTCTTCACAAATGTTTTCCGAAACAATACAGGCCATCTTTTTAAGTACCGCATCTCCGGCATTGTGCCCGTATTTGTCATTTATTTCCTTAAACCCGTCAATATCCAGCATCACAAGCGATACCGGTATATCAGACGACTCTCCGAGTATTTTCTCAAGCTCTTCATAAAAAGCATGTCTGCTGTATATCCCTGTCAGTGCGTCGTGTCTGTAAAGATGTCGGGCATTTTCCTCGGTTTCTTTCAGCTTGCGGTATATTCCTGAAAGAATAGTGTCAGTATAAGCTGCAGCGGCAAATAAACATATGTAAACCATCGGAAACCGCAGCATAAAGGTTTCCGAATATTCATACCGCAGAAATTCCCTGCCGTACGGCACCCAGAAAAAGAAAATTATTGTCAGAAGCATAATAATACTGAAACACATTCCATGCTTCTTCCCAAAAGCGTACATACTTATCGCCGGAACAAGAAGCGTCCACAATACGCTGAAGCCTTCCGGATTACCTGACACAATAAAATATACCATTAGGAACATTGCCTCAACGCTGAAAACTATTACCGATATGCTTTCTCTGACAAGTCCGGTTTTAACAAATAAATAATTGACGAGGCACAAAACCGTAAACACACCGGTTGCTATCGCAAGCTTGTTCTCACGGGTCACTAAGTTAACTACCGTCATTACGCCGGACACTGCTGTCAGCAGTATATTGAGTACACTGAATATACTGCTTTTATACTTATCATAAGCGCTGCCTGTAATTGTTTTTTCCGAAAAATTTTTAAGCATTGGAATACTCCGTCCACAATATAAATAGTTTGACCTGAATACAATTTTGTCTATCCGATTATATCATGCCTTGACCGATTTTTTTAAAGAATTATGGGGTTTATTGCTGAAAACAAAAAATTTTCGTATGACTTATTGAAATATTTGCAAATAAATTTTATCATATCTGAAATTCATTTAAAGGGTTTTCCGGTAAATTGACTAATCCTTGACTTTTTTTAATAAATTTTCTACTCTGTCAAACAAAAAATGATATAATAACAGTTGTAAAGCATACTCAAGAAAAGGAATGAGTTGAAAAATCGTGAAAAAGCTCCTATTCATAGACGATGATACAGACTTTTTACAAAGTAACCGGCTTTATTTTGAAAGAAAAAATTATGAGGTTTTTTGTTTGAGCAAACCGGATGACGCGGTTTCGCTTTTATCCTCCACAGCGGTAGACTGCATTATTTTAGACATCGATATGCCCGGCATTACCGGATTTGAAGTCTGTCAGAAGATAAGGGTTCTCAGCGGAACCCCTGTTATTTTTCTTTCCGGCCTTTCAGATATTAAAAATCGCATCGCCAGCTTTAAGGCCGGAGGAGATGATTTTCTTGCCAAGCCCTATGATATTATAGAACTGGAATTGCGCATTGAAGCCAGAATACGAAAAAACGAGCAGGTATTTTTTTCGGATATCATGCGTTTCGGAGATTTATGTATTGACGAAAACCGCAGGTTAATAACATACCAAAAAATGCCGGGGGAGTTCACCTCTTTGCAGTTTGATATCATCGCATTTATGGCAAGAAATCCCGGAAAGGTTTTCTCTTATGAACAGCTTTATGACCGGATATGGAAAGAGCCCATTTTAAAAAGCCGTCATAATTTACAGGTGGCGGTAGCTACGATCCGGCAAAAATTAGCCCGGCTTTGCGGCGGGAGACAGTATATACGGACGGTGGCGCGAAAAGGCTATTATTTTACCGCAGATGAACCGCAAGACTGTAAAACAGATTGAAAAAATCATTATTTTTCATAAATCAAATAAAAAATTTCTTCTATATTCCGACAGAAGAGGACATGAGATTTTTAATTATTGGATTTTTGTTTAAAGGAAAAAAATGCAACAGAACCTGCCAATATACATACAACAATCACTATTCCTGCAATTTTTTCCGTTTTTGTATTATTAGAGGATTTATCGTTTGTTTTGAAAGAATCTGTCTGTTCACCGTTTGCTTTTACTGACTCCTTCTCCTGCTCGATCTCCTCATCTTCTTCCGGCTGTGTGCCGGGCATAATCTCATTCGGCAGCATAGTGCTTGCCGGAACCGATGAAACGTCAGAACCGGATAGATTCTGCGGATACTCAGCACGGTTTTGATTTTCTGTCACCTCTGACTCATCTTTTGCCTTTTCGGGAGCATCAGGCTCAATATCCGCTTCCGGTACGCTGTTTGAAATCTGATTTTCGCCTTCATTGGGAGCGGTTTCACCGCCGCGGCCCCCGTCTATATCAGCCAATGTAAAAATAAGATTGTCGTTTAATTCAAGCGCATCGGAATAAAGCTCTGTACCGTCATCTGAAATCTGAAGCAGCCGGTAGTATACGGGACGCTGCTGTGCAGACTCAGATTTATCATAGGAAAGTATCCATGAAAAGCTGACGTTTTCCGCTGTTTCAACAGGAGCATAGCCCTCAGTGCCTGCGATATCCGTCCATGTTTCTCCGTCTTCAGAGGACTGTATATATACGGTTCCAGGTCTTGGCGATTCACCGTACATAAAGACCATATCGTGCCACTGTGTTGCGGATTCGAGATATACATTCAAAAAAAACGGATTTGTATCGGAGTTCCAAACAACAAGGCAGCAAGGCACCCAGTCCCCATATTCAGTATATCCGTCTGCAAATTTACCCTTTACAAGAGTCCTTTCATGCCCGTCAGGAAATGTCGTATCGTCCCAAATAACCGGAATCTCTTCTTCATACTCCTGATTATCCCGGTTTACGATTGACGCTGCTTTTTCCGGAAGCATATCGGCGGTAAAATCTGTTCCGCAGGGTATACGGATAATAGGCAGCGTTTCGCAATTATAGCGCCAATATGGGGCAGCCGTCACTGTTTGCGGAGAAATAATCTCACCGGTGCAGATAAACGGAGGCAGGCCCATATTTTCGTCCTCTTCGCTTTCGCAAATCAAAAACGACCCTTCCTCCTGCACAACAGCAACCCCGTTTTCGCCGGCGTCAAGGCAAATACTGACAAGCCACAGCTCGCCTCCGCGGCAGACACGTAAGAGTTCCTTTTGACTTCCGTCTCCGCGAACGGTTAAAAACGGCCAAAGCTCAAGATATCCCTCTACATAAACGGTATGCCCGTTGGTCTCAATTATGACCTCTTTACGGTACCTTCCGTTATTATAAGCATAATATTCTTCGGCGGGAACAGTAATATCCTGCGTCAAAACAACAGTGCCGCCCGTACTTTGCATTTGACTGAGAGACGCAGTAAGCTCATAAAAGGAGGAAACCTCCGCGAATTTTTCCTCTTCCTGCGCGTAAGAAACAATCTGCGAGAAAAAAACAATCAAAAAAGACAGCAAGCATGTTATAATGAATCTATCGCATCGCAAGGTTACCGGGACCTTCATTTTATATTCCTTTCATAAATGTGAGGCATTATATGGGCAAAACAATAAGTTTTCGAGCTTACATAACTATTTTTATTGCATGCCTGACGGCATCAATACTTTTCGGTATGTTATACCGCTACGATAATAAGTATAACACATATGCGCAAATATCTCAAGATGGAACGGTCATCCTCCCTGATATCAAAAAAGAATCTGAAGGAATCACCTGGCTGGTACAGGGCTGGGACATTTGCCCCGACCGTATAATATATCCCGGAAATTCCGCGGAAGTATGGAAATCCATATATATAGGGCAGTATTTCAGCTTTGCAGGATTTCACGAAGACGGATCACCGTACGGTGTCGGTACATACCGCCTGAAGATACGCGGAAACAGTAATTATACTATGCTGATTCCGGAAGTGTTCTCCGCCTGCGTTGTATATGTAAACGGCGAACAGACAGCCTCTTCCGGTTCCGTCTCTCCCTACAAACCATATGTAAAAGACCTTGTGTTTTCTTTTGCAATAAACGGAGAAGCAGAAATCCTTATACAAACAGCCAACTATTCTCATTATTATTCCGGAGTGACCTATCCGCCGGCCATCGGCAGCAGCGAAGCAGTAAACCGTCTCATAACAATACGGATGTTATTTTACGGTCTGCTTGCTTTTACCTCACTTGCGCTGGCGCTGTTTGCCGCTGTGATATGGTGCGGTACAAAGAAGGGCATGACTTCCGGCGAAAACTTCTGGTTAGGGATACTGGGATTATCTTTTTCACTGCGGTTATGCTATCCGTTTATTCACATGATGGGGATTTCCGGCGGAAATCTCGCGTACACACTGGAAAATACAATGGCATCTTTGGGATTGTTCTGTATCGTGCGTACTGTTTCGCTTATCTGTCTGAAAAAAGATTCTCTACCGGAGCGAGTCCTCAAGGGGATTACCGGAGGATTTGTTTTGATCAGCCTGGTATTTTCTTTATGGATGACAAAATATCTGCCGGGATTTGTTCCGGTATACGGTCAGATTCTGTATTGGTATAAAGCGATGATTGCTCTCGCAATGACCATTCTTCTGATCTTACAGTTTATGAAAAGAAAATCCGGACAAATACTCCTTTTACTTACAGGTCTGCTGGTGTATTCCCTGTCACTTATTTTTCACACGCTGTGTCTTGGCAATTTTGAACCGGCTTATACGGGTTGGTTTGAGGAATGGGGCGCATATATTTTAATTCTGTTTTTTGCTGCCCGTATGGCTTTGAGAAACATGGAAATTATTCGTGAGAACCGCCGTTTAAACGAACATTTACAGGAAGAAATCGAACATAAAACCGAATCTCTATCCAAACTGTTGGAGGAAAGAAGGATGCTTTTATCCGGGTTTGCCCATGACCTCAAAACGCCAATCACATCCATCACTACGTTCACACGCCTCGTAGAGTTGGATAACACTCATCTGGATGAGGAATCCCGTCATTATCTCGATATCATACGGCGAAAAACAAAAGAAATACAGGAACAGCTGAATACAATCAATGAATTTACTCAAATTGATTCCACACCGCCTGCATTTGAGCCTCTTGACCTATGCCGGCTTCTGCGTGATTTTTATTCAGGAAACAAGCCGGACGTCAATGTCAGCGGTATATCGTTTGAGCTTTTGCTGAAAGACAATCAACCCGTCATAATATACGGCGATAAGCGAAAACTTGTAAGCGTACTCCAGAACCTTGTGTTTAATGCGGTAAGTTTCACACCCGAAGGAGGTAATATCCGTATTTTCCTTAAAAGGGAGCAAAAATTTGCAGTACTGCGTGTTGAAGATAACGGAATCGGAATATCCGAAGAAGATATTCCCTATATATTTGACCGTCTTTTTTCGAATCGGGCTAACGGAAAAAACAGAGGAATGGGGCTTTTCATTGTAAAGTCTATTATTACAGAGCACGCCGGAACAATAAAAGTAGCTTCGTCGTTGGGAAAAGGGACCGTGTTTACTATCAGATTGCCGCTCGTACAGTAAACCGCATGATAATATTGAAATTATAATAAAATCCGTTCTGCATTAAAGGTTAAAACGATTGATAAAATCAGCCTTGACAGTAGTGCGGATTTTTGATTTCCGGCAATTATAAAGGTTTACATAATATTACGGTTATTTCCAATTTCACAAAATTGGGGATAGACAAGTACACGGTTGTGACAAGTATTTTTCAGCTCTTGCAGAAGGCATTGTCCGAAAACGATTTGCTCTGCTTCACTTTTCTTATTTACACAAATAATCTCTGTTTTTAAAAAGTAATATTTTTTAGGTATTGAACGTAAAAAGTTCCGAAGCTTATTTACGCTTCGGAACTTTTTGCAGTCATAAAATCACATTCTGACTTTTTCCTTTTTCCCCTGTGATGATTGAATTATTACGAGAATATCTCCTTTTAAAATCACTGTGCCGCCGTCAGGTATTATTGTTTCAGAGCCACGTTTAATAAGTACTATAAGCTTATCCGGCGCGTTTTTCACCTCAGACAGGGTCACGCCGGCAAGCCTATGATTTTTACCCACCGCAGTTTCATAAAGCCTGATGTTCTCCCTTTCCTCAAAACGCCTCGCCGCTATTACCAGTAAATCTCCGACAATAAGCTCGGTATTCCCGTTCGGAATTACCGTGATATCGTCTCTGACAATCATAACAACAAGCAGGTCATGCGGAAGTGACAAACGGCTTAATGTATAACCGCACCATGGGTGTCCTTCATTTAAATGGATTTTTATTAAATCAACATCAATTTCATCATTGTAATCCGTAAAGGTTTTGTTTACGTCTGAATTTCTGTCTATCATGGAAAGCTTACGCGACACCCACGGCAGCAGCGTTCCCTGAAGCGATATTGAAAATATAACTATACAGAACACAAGATTAAAAATATTATATTTTGTGCTTACGCCGCTCAGTACAGCGGATATGGCGAAAACGATCGATGCCGCGCCTCTGAGCCCAGCCCACGAAACGACGCCTATTTCCTTAAGCGTTGTCCTGAACGGCAGAAGCAGAAAAGCAGAAACCAGCGGTCTTGCCGCCACAGTAAGGAAAACCATTACGGCAAGCGCCGGAAGCAGTACCGACGGAAGCCGCACCGGTGTAACAAGAAGACCAAGCAGGAAAAAGATTATAACCTGAGCCACATTTGTAAGCACATCAAAAAAATGGACAAAATACTTTTTCTGCGACAGTCTCGAATTTCCGAGAAGTATACCGCAGAGATAAGCGCTCAGATAACCATTGCCGTTTACAACCGCAGGCAGGGCGTAAGACAAAATCATTATACCGAATAAAAAAACCGTCCTCCCTTGCTGAGAGGTAAAAAAATTTCCGCTTAAAAGCCAGACAGCAAGTTTACCTATCAGTATTCCGCCGAGTATTCCGAAAGCTATCTGCCCTGCCAGCAAAAGCGGTATCGACACACGGCTCCCTGTCATAATGGAAATCATAACCGCGGTAAGCATATATGACACCGGATCGTTAGAGCCCGACTCAACCTCTAAAAGCGAGTCAGTATGATTTTTAAGCGCCAATTTTTTGTTACGCAGTATATTAAAGACCGACGCCGCATCGGTTGAAGATATTACCGAGCCTATAAGCAGACTTTCCTGCCAGCCAAGCCTTAATGCAAAATGCGAAAAGGCTCCGACAAGTCCGGCTGTGCCGACGACTCCGAATGTTGACAGCACTGCGGATTTTGCTATTACCGGACGTGCCGCCTGAAGATTTGTGCCGAACCCCCCGTAAAACATAATACAGATAAGGCTCGCAGAACAGATAAGGTTTACCGCCGCATAATCTTCAAATGTTATACGGAACAATCCGTTTTCTCCGAAAAGCATTCCGAGTGCTATAAATATGAGCAGAGATGGCACTGGTATTTTTTCAAGAAAGCGGTTCATCAGTATACATATAATTATGACCATTCCTATAAGCAATAAAGCTTCGTTCATTTTTTCACCACCGTATAAGAGCGTAGCGCCGGATTTAATTCACTGTATTTCATTATATTATATCATTTCAAACCGTATGATTCAACAATTACAGCGGGTGTTTTTATAATTTCAAAATTCATACAGACTTTTTTCTGTTTATATGCTATAATGCTTCTATATATTACGAAACATAAATTAAAACGGGAGACAGTGATTATATGAAAGTGACATGGATAGGCCAAAGCGGATATATTCTGAAATCCGGCAGTTCCGAAATAATACTTGACCCATATCTTTCCGACGCGGTCAATATACTTGAAAACCGTCCGAGGCTCGTAAGCGCTCCTGTAAAACCCGAAAGCATACGCGCGGACGCAGTCATATGCACACACAACCATATCGACCACCTTGACACATACTCCGCGGCGCTTATGCCTGAAAACACACATTTCATCACAACTTCCGAAGGCAAAGACGCGCTATATTCTGTCGGCAGGAAAAATGTTTCAGTGCTTTCAGAAGGTGACAGCATTGCTGTTGGTAATTTTGAAATTACAGCCGTATATGCGAAACATACCGTCGAAGCATTCGGAGCGATAATACGGGCAGAAGGCAAAACCCTATATTTCAGCGGCGATACCCTTTTTGATAACCGTCTTTTTGAAATTTCCCGCTTTAAGCCTGATATTTCATTTATCTGCATAAACGGAAAGCTCGGGAATATGAACGTTAAGGAAGCTGTTATCACCGCCGGTGAAATAGGTGCGGCGATAAATATTCCCAATCACTACGGTATGTTCGCTTCAAACACCGAAGACCCGTATAAATTCTCCGATTTTGTAAAAGGCGGTACTGTACTTGAATTTAACCGTGAATACGATTTCTGATACGTCAGTTCTCCCTATTTGCTGTTACCGCCGAAATACGCGATAAAGAAAATTCACCGGCATCGAGAATAAGTTCTCCGCCGCAGTTTATTCCGCGGAAAATACCCGTTATAAGCTCATAACCGCCGTCTCGGTAATATTTTATCGTGACGGCGGTTCCTTTTTGAAGTCCCCGCAAACAGCGGTCAAGCTCCTCTGCCGCGTCATCTGAAAGCTCCGCCTGAGGCTCATACTCACGCTCTTTTTCCGCCAGAGCCTCCTCAAGTCCCTTAAGCGCCGAAAACGGCGCAAACTGCTTGGCTCTCTGCACCCTGTTCATTCTTATCCTTTGCTTATTCACCGCTTTTGTGTCCTCCTATCTGCCGGTTTCGTTCTCTTGCGGTCGCCGCCTTTTCAAGGCTTATCGCTCTGAATACCGAGTTTTTACCGTATTTCTGCTTTATATCGACAACAGCCTTTTGCAGATTTTTCTCTTTGTCAGACGAAGCCGCGCTGTCAAAAATACTGTACTGCAAAGCCGTTTCAGGGGCGACGCGGTTAAAAGTTATACTTATTCTTTTTATAGTAAGCTGTCTGTCGGCAGTGCGCCTGTACAGCTTTACAGTCAAAGGTATTAAGAGATTTCCGTCACTGCTTTTTGTGTCAAGCCTTGCCGTCGCATGGGAATATCCCGCACCGCATTTTCGGGAGTATCCTATATTAAGCGTTACCGAATCGGTAGCAAGACTCTTTGCCGCCATTTCAAGACAGAGAGCATCAGTCATTTCCTTGACTATAAGCTCCCCCTCCTCAAAATCATAGTCTCGCATAAGCACCTGTCCGCTTGTAAGGCAGTTTTCTTTGGGAAAATATGCCTTTATATCTGCAATCGTTGCTGTTTCTTTTCCCCATGCGTGGTCTATCAGAAGCTCCGCGTCTATACCGAACCAGCGGTAAAGAGTCTCCTCGTCCGACCTTGCTATATCGCCCATAGTGAAAATGCCTCCGCGCGCGAGTTTTTCCGAAATTCCCCTTCCTATGCGCCAGAAATCCGTAAGCGGGCGGTGCTCCCACAATGTCTTTCGATAAGTTTCCTCATCGAGAAAGCCTATAAAATCATCGGAATGCTTGGCGGTTATATCAAGCGCGATTTTCGCGAGATAAAGGTTTGTGCCTATGCCGCACGCCGCCCTTATACCGGTTTTCTCGTATATTTCCCTCATAATGGTTTCGGCAAGCTGTCTCGCGTTCATTCTGTAAAGCTCAAGATAATGCGTCACATCAATAAACGCCTCATCGATGGAATAAACGTGGATATCGTCCTTTGATATGAAGCTCAGGTACACGCCGTATATAACGGCGGAGTAATCTATATACTTTTTCATGCGCGGAGGCGCGGTTATATATTCTATTCCGGGCGGAATTTCAAAAATCCTGCACCGGTTTTTTACTCCGAGCGCTTTCATCGCCGGTGTTACCGCAAGGCATATCGTCTTTTCTGTGCGTTCGGGGTCTGCCACTACAAGCTTTGCAGTCATCGGGTCAAGCCCTCGCTCCACGCACTCGACGCTCGCGTAAAAACTCTTAAGGTCACAGCATATATAAAAAGAACTGTTCAAAGCGGCACCTCCAAAAAAAGAACAAATGTTCTTTTAATATAGTACCACTCCGTGTCCGTTTTGTCAATGCGATTACAAGAGGTAAAATTAGACAGCGCCGTAATTCCGACCGGAATTACGGCGCTGCGCAGACTGTCGATAAACCTCGAATTATTTTTTTCCGCGGCGATGAGCCGCGTTTTGTTTTTTCGGCGACAGGTGCGTCGAAAAAACTCCTTATAAGCGGGTTTCCAAGGGCGCAGGGGTGGTATTGGCGGAGCTTAACAAGCGATTGCCGCCTGTGGCGGGATAAAAGAGCTTGTTATGGCGCCGCGGTCGAAAAAAATACGCGCTTAGGGCGTAAATTTTTTTCGGGTACCGCAAGA
>CALWIZ010000013.1 GCA_944380885.1 uncultured Clostridia bacterium
TCATTTTTATCACCAACTTTATTATACCACAAAACTCAGAAAAAGCCCAGTATAAACTGGACTTTTTCGACAGGCTGTGTACAAATCTCTTTGAAAGAGATTTGTACTTTTTTTACGGGGTATTTCAATCAATTTCAGCTTCAAATTTTATAAATATTATTAAATTTGCTGTTTATTAAAAGTTTACAAATTTTCAGTTGACTTTTGTTGTTACGGTGATATAATGTTAGCAAGCTAACATTTATTTGTGAGGGGTGGTATTATTGCCGGAAAAAAGTATCGGGTTTGAAGTTCGCATGCTCTCAAATCTTATCAGAAGAGATGTTGAAAAACATGCGTCCCTCCATAACGCAGGACCTGATAACGGTGTTCGCGGCTGGGCTATCGATTTTTTTTATGAAAACCGTAACAGGGATATTTTTCAAAAGGATTTTGAGGAAAAATTTCAGATACGTCGTTCAACGGCGAGCAAAATTCTGAAACTCATGGAAAAAAACGGTTATATTACACGTATAAACGTTGAATCTGATGCAAGACTTAAAAAAATTGTTCTTACGGATAAAGCCGTCCAATTGCATAATTTTGTTATTAAAGATATTGAAAAACGCGAAAAAAGGATGCGTGACGGACTTTCAGAGGTTGAGCTTGAAACATTTTTCAGAGTTATAGAAAAATTAAGAAAAAACCTTGAAAATGAAGAATGAAAATTTTATGCGGTGAAAATCATTTTTACAGATTGGAGAAACATAATGGTTAAAACACTTATGGGGTGTATAAGGGAATACAAAAAGCCCTCTATTCTTACGCCGATTTTTGTCTCGGTTGAAGTTATTGTGGAATGTATTATTCCTTTCTTTATCGCAAAGCTGATAAACCATATCGAAGACGGAAGCGAAACCAAGCTTGTTTTGCTTTACGGAGCGGCGCTTATCGGTCTTGCGTTTATTTCGCTTTTTTTCGGTGCTCTTGCGGGAAGTACATGTGCGACAGCATCGTCGGGATTCGCTAAAAATATACGTCATGATCTTTTTTACAAAGTTCAGGAATTTTCTTTTGCTAATATCGACAAGTTTTCAACATCGAGTCTTGTTACAAGGCTTACCACAGATATAACGAACGTACAAATGGCTTATATGATGGTGATACGTATTGCGGTTCGAGCGCCTTTTATGATGATTTTCTCCGCAATAATGGCATTTGCAATGTGCCCTCAGTTATCCACAGTGTACATTATTATTCTGCCGTTCCTCGCTTTTGCTCTTTTCCTTATAGTCAAAAAAGCAATGCCGCTATTTAACAGTGTTTTCAAGAAATACGATAAACTTAACAATTCAATTCAGGAAAATGTTAAGGGCATGAGAGTTGTCAAATCCTTTGTGCGCGAGGAATATGAAAAGCAAAAATTCGCCAAAGCGGCAGACGATGTGTGTGCCGACTTTACAAAAGCCGAAAAAATTGTCGCGCTTAATATGCCGATTATGCAGCTTGCTATGTATATAGCTATGGTTGTTGTTTCCTTCCTCGGAGCAAAGCTGATAATAAGCACCGGAGGCAGCGCAATGGGTGTCGGCGACCTATCAAGCCTTTTCACCTACGGCATGCAGATACTTTCAAGCCTTATGATGCTATCAATGATTTTCGTTATGATTTCTATTTCAGATGCGTCAATGCACCGTATTTATGAAGTCTTAAAGGAAGAAAGCACCATTAAAAATCCGGAAAATCCTGTTATGGAGGTTCCTGACGGAAGCATTGATTTTAACGGGGTATCATTCAAATATCATGAAAACGCTGAAAAAAATGCGCTTGAAGATATAAACCTTCACATCAAATCCGGCGAGACGATAGGCGTTCTCGGCGGTACGGGAAGCAGTAAATCCACTCTGATACAGCTGATTTCGAGACTTTACGATACTTCCGTCGGAAGCGTATGCGTCGGAGGTATTAATGTTAAAGATTACGATATTGAGGTTCTGCGTGACGCGGTTTCGGTTGTTCTTCAGAAAAACGTTCTGTTCTCCGGAACGATAAAAGAGAATCTCCGCTGGGGCGATAAAAACGCGTCTGACGAGGAGCTTGTCCGTGTATGCAAGCTGGCTCAGGCAGATGAGTTCATAAATTCTTTCCCGGATAAATATGATACCTTTATAGAGCAGGGAGGTACAAACGTATCAGGCGGTCAGAAGCAAAGACTTTGCATTGCGCGCGCGCTTCTTAAAAAGCCGAAAATTCTTATTCTGGACGATTCAACAAGTGCGGTTGATACCAAAACGGATGCTCTTATCCGCAAAGCATTTGCGACAGAAATACCTGATACTACAAAAATTATTATTGCGCAGCGTATTTCATCTGTGCAGGACGCTGACCGGATAATAATAATGAATGACGGTAAAATTGACGCGATAGGTACTCATGATGAGCTTCTTGCGAGCAACGATATATACAGGGAAGTTTACAATTCCCAGAACAGGGCAGGTGAAGAATAATGCCGGGACCGAGAGGAATAAGAGGCGGCGCAAAGGCTAAAAACGCAAAAGCCACTATAATCCGCCTTATTAAATATCTTTTTAAATATTATAAGACATATCTTACAATAGTAGCGATTTGTATTTTGTTCAGTGCTTTTTCCGGCACCGTTTCGTCACTTTTTCTTAATAAGATAGTTCTTATCATTTCTGACGGACTTAAAAAGGGATATGACGCTATATACGCGGATCTCATAGGTGTCATAATGGCTATGATAGGTCTTTATGTCGTCGGTATTGCATCATCATTTATTTACACTCGCCTTATGGCAGTCATTACCCAAGGATTTCTTAATAAAATGCGTCAGAATATGTTTGGAGGAATGCAAAGTCTTCCTATTAAATATTTTGATACCCATACTCACGGCGATATAATGAGTTATTATACCAATGATATTGACACTCTACGTCAGCTGATATCTCAAAGTATGCCACAGCTTTTCACTTCAGCGCTTACTATAATAGCACTTGTTTGCTATATGCTGTATCTCAGTGTTTGGATGACACTTCTTGTTTTCATCGGCGTTGTAGCCATGGCTCTTGTGACAAAAAAGGTCGGCGGAAACAGCGCAAAATACTTTGTAAAACAGCAGAAGTCAATTGGCGTTGTGGAAGGCTATATAGAGGAAATGATGAATGGACAGAAGGTTGTTAAGGTCTTCTGCCACGAAGAGGAAAGTGAAAAGGCATTTGATAAAATAAATGAGCAGTTATACAGTGACGCTCAAAAGGCAAACAAATACGCTAATATTCTTATGCCTATAATGGGCAACATCGGTCATATCATGTATGTCCTTATAGCTTTTATAGGAGGCTTGCTTATACTTTTGAATGTTCCGAATATTTCTTTTTCGGGACAGGTTATTTCCGTTGCCGTTGTTGTTCCTTTCCTTAATATGACAAGACAGTTTACCATGAGCATAAGTCAGGTATCCCAGCAGATAAACTCTGTTGTAATGGCAATGGCAGGTACCGAGCGTATTTTCGAGCTTATGGATGAGGAACCAGAACCGGATAACGGTTATGTAACTCTTGTAAACGCCAAAATCGATGAAAACGGAAACATTACCGAGACAAACGAGCGCACAGGCGTCTGGGCATGGAAGCACCCGCATTCGGACGGAACGCTTACCTATACCAAGCTGGCAGGCGATGTAAGGCTTTTTGATGTTGATTTCGGATATGTACCGGATAAAATAGTTCTTCATAATATTGATATTTACGCCGAACCCGGTCAGAAGATAGCGTTTGTTGGCGCAACAGGCGCGGGAAAAACCACTATTACAAACCTTATCAACCGCTTCTATGATATTGCGGACGGAAAAATCCGTTATGACGGTATAAACATCAATAAAATTAAAAAGGCCGATTTAAGGCGAAGCCTCGGTATTGTACTTCAGGACGTTAATTTGTTCACCGGAACAGTTATGGAAAATATCCGCTACGGACGTCTTGATGCTACCGATGAGGAATGTATTGCCGCCGCGAAGCTGGCAAATGCTCACAGCTTTATTGAAATGCTTCCCGAAGGCTACAATACAGTTCTTTCAGGTGACGGAAGCGGTCTTTCGCAGGGTCAGCGCCAGCTTATTTCGATAGCAAGAGCGGCAGTTGCAGACCCTCCGGTAATGATACTTGACGAAGCTACCTCCAGCATAGACACGAGAACCGAAGCGATAGTTCAGAAGGGTATGGATCGCCTGATGCAGGGAAGAACAGTATTTGTCATTGCTCACAGACTTTCCACTGTTCAGAATTCGGATGTTATCATGGTTCTTGACCACGGAAGAATAATCGAACGCGGAAGCCATCAGAAGCTCATCGCCGAAAAAGGTGTATATTATCAACTTTATACAGGCGCATTTGAAATGGAATAAAAAATTCAATTATAATTTATCAACAGTTAAAACGGACAGCTTTTTGTTGTCCGTTTTATTTTTTTGCATATATTAAAGCGCAAATGAATATCATTTAGTAAACGAAGAATAAAGAGAGGAAATAGTGATGGAAGAAAAAATACTCAAAACAAGCGTTTATGTAAATGATATTGTTTTTAATGAGACGGCTGAACAGCCGGTTGATGTGGATTTTTCACTGCCGGATTATTGTCCTGATATTTCAAAAATTTTCAAATGCAGGGCGGTATCACGCATTTCGTCAAAAAGCATGAACGGAAAAAATATAACGGTTGACGGGTATGTCTGCATAACCGTGCTTTACTGTGACGCTTCGGAAAAACTTTGCTCATATGAATATCAGTATCCGTTCAGCAAGAACATAGAAATGGGCGAGGAATGCTCATCCGGAAATCTCATCGTCCAATCAAAATGCGATTACATAAACTGCCGTGCGGTCACAGGAAGAAAAATCGATATACACGGTGCGGTAAGCATTACAATCAAAGTATTTAAAAGGAAATGCACCGATGTTATATCGGATATTGACGACTGCAATATAGAACAGCGACGGGGAACTGCTCCTGCAACTGTTCCGATGGGCTATGCCGAAAAATATCTTATGGTAGAAGAAGAAATACAGATAGGTCAGAGTCAGCCTGCCGCAGAGCGCATACTAAGATATGACGCGAAGCCGTGTATAAAAGAAAGCAAAATTATAAATGATAAAGTTGTGGTAAAAGGTGAAATGTCCGTTTGGCTGCTTTACTGCCCTGTGAGTGAAGGCGCCCCTCAGTCAGTAAAAACAGTACTTCCGTTCAGTCAGATAGTCGATATTGAAGGCATAACTGATGCATGTGAATGTGACTCGAAAGCCTTTGTGGCGTTTCTTGAGATAAAACCGAGAAGTACAGACGGCGAAATTAGGATTTTCGCTTTATCTGCAAAGCTGCTTGTTAGCTGCGAGGCATATTGCAAAAATGACATATCGGTTGTCCTCGACGCTTTTTCACGCAAGTATAAGGCTGAAATGAAGTGTGAAAATATATGTTTTGAGAGTATCTGCGAAAATATAAGCGAGAATTTTCACTGCAAAAAAAATCTTGACCTTGACAGACCGATTGCATCAGTTTCGGATTTATGGTGCGATATGCAGTCGGTTACAGCAAAATTTGAAGGTTCTGATATGACCATAAGCGGAACGCTTATAGCCTGTATGATTGCCTGCGGAAATGATTACGGAGCCTCATATTTTGAAAAACCGATTGATTTTGAATATAAATATACACTTAAAGACTGCGAAGAACAGCTTCACTCTTCACCGGAAGTGGATATCACTTCATGCGGATATACTATAACAGGAGCGGAAAGTGTTGAATTGAGGGTTGATTTGAGCATTAATGCCGCAGTTTACGAATGCAGAAAGATACCTCTTATAACAGCCATAAAGGTAGATGAAAGCAGACCGTGCGAGAAAAGTGTTAAATGTGCTATGACCATCTATTTTACAGGTGATAATGAGTGTGTCTGGGACATAGCGAAGCATTACGGCGCAAGTGTAGATGAAATAATGAAAATAAATGAACTTACAGAAACCTGCCTTCCGGAAAACAAAATGCTGCTGATACCTGCGGTATGATATTGTCAAAATAAAAGCAAGAGCAAAACAGTCTAAACTGTTTTGCTCTTTTAGTATAATGTGGAATCAAATATTTTCGTAAACAATCTGCTCAAACCTTCTGGCAGTTTTTGCTTCGGCTCCGGTATCATAATATGAGTTTTTCATATAAATCGCAATAATATTATTGGTACGGTCTATCCAAAAATGCGTTCCGTAGGCACCGCTCCAGCCGAAAGAACCGGCAGGGAGATATCTGTCATTTAAAATAACCCTGACGCCTAATCCCCAATTTTCGTTTTTATGCCTGATTTTATACGGTGTGGACATTAAACTTACCGATTCAGGCGAGATAATACGTTCTCCTTTATTTTTACCGCCGTTAAAAAGCATTTCGGCAAATTTCATATAATCGGCAGCCGAACCTACAAGACTGGCTCCTCCGCTGAAATAAGTCATATTATCAAAGGTCTTGTGTCCGAGACGGTCAACAGAATGACCTGAACCATCCGGCTTTCGTTCGTGAAGTTTTACGGTTCGGTCCCATTGCTCTTCGGTAGGGGTGAATGTAATGTCAGTAATGCCGAGCGGCTCAAAAATATTTTTCGTCACGAAAGCTTCAAAGGCTTCTCCCGTGACAATTTCTACAATACGTGCCGCAACGTCAAACGCTGCAATCGGACTGTATGAATCCAGCGAATCCGGATAGAAATCAAGAAGCAGGTTTTCGGAATACCAGTCTGTAATATCCTTTAAATTCGTACGTTTTTCAGGCGGTATTCTGTCATATTGTAAAAAACCGATTTCACCGGAAACAATTCCGCTTGAATGGGTAAGAAGATTTATAATTTTTATGCTGTCATCAGCAGATCCCGATTCAATAATTTCGCCAGAGCTGTTTTTTGATCCTACACAAATATTACGGAATCCTGGAATGTACGTGGAAATCTTATCGTAAAGCGAAAGAAGCCCGCGTTCTTTACAAATTAAAACAGCAGTGGCGGTTATAGGCTTAGTCATAGATGCAAGGCGGTAAATTGAATCGCTGCATACAGGCTTACTTGTTTCTGAATCAGCACTGCCGAGATATAACTCGGCCGCAATCTTCCCGTCTTTGTGAACTAAAGCGGCTGCTCCCGTTATAATTCCGTTATCAATATCGTTTTTTATGTTTTTGTAAAGTTCATTCTGAAGTGATATATTTGTTATATTTGTTATCATCTTTTAAAAATATTTCCTCCACTGCAGTCAATCGCTACGGTAAGCGGAAAATCTGAAAAAGTGAGACGTTTTACGGATTCGCAGCCTAAATCGTTGAAAGCGATAACCTCGCAATTTGTAATTTTAAGGGCAGCAAGCGCTCCCGCACCGCCTATCGCGCAAAGATAAACAGATTTATTTCTTATAATTGCTTCACATACTTCAACACTGCGTTCGCCTTTGCCGATTGTCGCTGTAACTCCCATGTCAAGCAGACGGGGAGTGTATGGATCCATTCGCTTTGAGGTAGTAGGACCGCAGCTGCCGATAGCCATACCCGGAGGTGTCGGTGTAGGACCCGCATAATATATAACAGCGCCATCCAGTTCATAAGGCAGTGGTTTTCCGCTGTCAATATATTCAAAAATACGTTTGTGCGCGGCATCCCGTGAGGTGTAAACCGTTCCTGAAAGAAGAACTCTGTCTCCGGCGTGAAGAATAGGACAGAACCGTTTTAATTCATTTACATTTATACTGTATTCTTTCATTTTACCAAAGACCCGTATACTTCCTCAAACTGTTCTTTTGCCTGCTTGTCAAGAGCGGCGTTAGCTTCAACCTCGGCTTTTGTATTATTTAAGGAGGAAATAAGCGCGTCAACCTCCGAGACAAAGTCATCAGATGTTTTGATTATATTCTTTTTAAGCTCGTCAAGCGAGTCATGCGTATCGTTTATAAGTGAGAGGTTTTTGCTGACTTCTTCCATAGCAAGTGCGGCATTCTTTTCGGAATTTTCCATAATAGCACGTGCGTTTGCCTGCGCGACGAGATATAGCTTTCCGATATTTTCAGA
This sequence comes from uncultured Clostridia bacterium, assembly GCA_944380885.1. Classification (GTDB taxonomy): domain Bacteria; phylum Bacillota; class Clostridia; order Oscillospirales; family Acutalibacteraceae; genus UBA737. The sequence goes on from CALWIZ010000013.1 coordinate 8,092, forward strand.
CAGCCGCTCTATTTCCTCGTATTTTTCGTTGAAATCCGCCAGCTTTTCGGCTATTTCATTTTTTTCAGCATTTAGCTTTAAATAATTTTCATTTGAAAGCTCAAGCTCATCTGAAAGTTTTTTTATCTGCTCTGTCAGCTCGGTTTCTTTGGAAGTAAAGGTTTTTTGTGAGCGCTCTATGTATTCCATTACATCCGAACAGTTAAAACCGAACAGGCTTTTTTTAAATCCAACCGCCATTTTCACATTCCTCCGTTTTTGTCTTTTCATTATACCAACATTTTAAACACATTACAAGTTTTTTATTTGAATTTGCGCGGTTGACTTTTTTGCCGCAGGATAGTATTATAATTATCGACAGTTTTTTGACGGCGTCGGTTGAAAGACGCCATTTTTGATATTACGGGGATTAGTATGGAATTTACGGAATTAAGAAAAAAAGTCATAAAAAAATATTTTGGGAATATGAACGATATGCAGTTTAAGGCCGTAACATCGGTCAACGGTCCGGTACTTATACTTGCCGGCGCAGGAAGCGGCAAAACCACTGTTTTGGTAAACCGAATAGCGAATATCGTAAAATTCGGAAACGCCTACAACAGTAATTTTGTTCCGGAAGTCACAGATGATATGATAAAATGCGGTGAAGATTATCTGAACGGCACGGCGGTTTATGTTCCGGACGGTATTTTCAGTGTTTCGTGCGCAATGCCTTGGCAGATTCTTGCCATAACATTCACGAATAAAGCCGCGGGAGAGCTGAAAGAAAGGATTTCTGCGAAACTCAAGGACGGTGCGGAAGATATTTGGGCAGGTACGTTTCACTCTGTCTGCGGAAAAATATTGAGACGTTATGCTGACAGGATAGGTTTTACCTCGCATTTTACGGTATACGATACGGAAGATCAGCGCAGACTTATGAAGGAAATAATGAAATCATCAAATATTGATGAAAAAATGCTTCCGCACAAAAGCGTTTTATCCGCTATTTCTTCCGCAAAGGACAGGCTTGTTTCTCCGGCCGAGTATAAAGCGGAAGCGGGCAGCGATTTCAGGCGCCAGGCTATTGCCGAGCTTTACAGGATATACCAGAAGCGGCTTAAGAACGCAGACGCGATGGATTTTGACGATATGATTGTAAAGACGGTTGAGCTTCTTGAAAAGAATGACGATGTGCTTGAATATTACACAAACAAATTCAGGTATGTTATGGTTGATGAGTATCAGGACACTAACCACGCTCAATATGTTCTTGTAAGTCTTCTTGCGTCCGGAGATAACAATATCTGTGTCGTTGGCGATGACGACCAGAGTATTTACCGCTTCAGAGGAGCTACAATAGAAAACATACTTAGCTTTGAGGATGAGTACAAAAACGCGCAGGTAATTCGCCTTGAACAAAACTACCGTTCAACCTCGAACATACTTAACGCCGCCAACGCAGTAATAAAGAACAACAGGGGTCGTAAAGGCAAAAATCTCTGGACAGATAAGGGAGACGGCGACAAAATCGATCTTTACACCGCTCAGGACGAACGTGACGAAGCGCGGTATGTAGCCGACTGTATACTTGATAATGTCAAAAAAGGTATGAAGTTTTCGCAGCATGCAGTACTTTACCGTATGAATGCCCAGTCAAACGCGATAGAAAACGTTTTTGCCCGCAGCGGCATACCTTACAGTGTTATAGGCGGTCAGCGATTTTTCGGAAGAAAGGAAATAAAAGACGTTATCGCTTATTTGCAGCTTATTAACAACAACAGCGATGATTTGCGCCTTAAAAGAATAGTAAACGAGCCAAAGCGCGGAATAGGGGATACTACCGTAAATACAGCGGCGCAGATAGCGGCGGAGCTTGCTGTTCCGCTTTACGACGTATTTAAGGAAGCGGACAGTTACGCCGGTATATCAAGAGCTGCCGCAAAGCTGAAGGAATTTTGCAATATTATTGATATGCTTACCGAACAGGTAGAGGAACTAAGTATTTCTGAGCTTTTTGACCTTATGCTTGATAAAACGGGATATATGTCCGCTCTTGAAGCCGAGGGAGACGACGGGATTGACAGGATAGAAAACGTAAAGGAATTTGCTTCAAATATTGCGCAGTATGAGCTTGAAAACGACGAGCCCACACTTTCGGGTTTTCTTGAGCAGATTGCGCTTTTCACCGACATTGACTCATACGACGGAGACGATGACAGGGTAGTGATGATGACTATTCATTCCGCCAAGGGTCTTGAGTTTGACAATGTATTTCTTGTCGGAATGGAAGAAGGCATTTTCCCGGGAAATCAGTCCATTTATTCCGGTAATGAGGAAATCGAGGAAGAACGAAGGCTTGCATATGTCGCTATCACAAGGGCGAGAAAGCACCTTACAGTCACAAATTCATATACGAGAATGCTTTTTGCCTCCACTAACCGATATCCCGCATCACGTTTCTTAAAGGAAATTCCGGAAGAAGTATGCGATATCAAAGGAAATGTTTTTTCTTCTAAGCCTGTCAGCCGCTCTTCCGTTTTTTCTGACACATCGGGCTTTTCAGGCAATTACCCATACAGGAAAAATGCAGGGAAAACACTTTACGGTGCAACAGTTTCAAAAAATGAGTCAAATATAACTTATACTCCGGGGCAGAGGGTATCACATAAAACCTTCGGAGAAGGAATGATTATCTCCGCTAAGCCTATGGGGGGAGATACTATGCTCGAAGTGGCGTTTGATAATGTGGGTACCAAAAAGCTCATGGCCGCATACGCTAAATTAACGGTTATGTAATACTTTTAGGATTGAAATTTCACATTTGAATGATATAATTATAATAAAATAGTATGTCATACAGGAAGGCGAGTGATCAAATGACTGCCGGAAGCTCCGTAGTCAAACTGACTGCCAAAACAGCTCTGAAAGGTAATTGGCTAAAAAATATTATTGCGTCTGCAACGGTTATTTTCAGTTATCTGATTTTTCAGATTTCCGCCGGCTATATTTCAAGCATATCAAACGATACAGCGGCGTATATTTTTCTCATTCTTTCCGGTATATTTATTTTATCACCGCTGATTTTCGGTGTTTTAAGGTTCTTCTGGAGATTTATATGCGGAGCGGAAGATGATACGGTAACGGTATTCTATTATTTTTCAGGTAAAGCCCTTTATTTCCGCGCGCTTCACCTGACTTTATCTATTTTTCTGCGCGCTCTCGGATTCGGTATTCTTCTTTTTGCGCCTTCAATTATTACCGATATTTTTTCGGGAGTAAAAATATACGATATGCTTAACATACCGATTCCGATGTGGACATCGAATCTGTATTACGCTTCTGTTTTCCTGAAAACTATCGCTACTGTTGTTCTTCTCTTTATTATGGCACGTTATTATCTCGCGCCGATTCTTGCCGTGGCTGACGAAAAAATGGATATAGCCGAGGCTGTGCATATGTCATGCATTGTCTCAAGAATGACACTGCTTGATTTTATATGCTTTATTTTCAGCTTTTTCGGCTGGTTTATAATAAGCGTTCTCGTTTTTCCGCTGATATTCGTTATGCCTTATTTTCTTACTTCTTACTGTGTTCATTCACGTTTCGCAGTTGCAGAGTATAACAAACGTATTGAGAAAATGGGACAGAACAGCTTTCCGTCCTTCGCGGCGGGGATATAAAAAATGTATATTCTCGCATCTGCATCACCCCGAAGGCGTGAATTGTTTGGCTTAATTTCAGATGATTTCAGGATTGTGCCGTCCAAGGTAGAGGAAACCGCACCCGACGGGATTGCAGCCGAAAAGCTTCCTGAATATCTTGCGGTTCTTAAAGCCGGTGATATCGCCGCGAAATTTCCGGAAGATACGGTAATCGGTGCTGATACTGTTGTGATTCTTGACGGCAGGGTTCTCGGAAAACCTGAAAATCCGGAAGACGCCGTCAGAATGCTTACGGCTCTTTCCGGAAAAAAGCATAAGGTTATCACCGGCTGCGCCGTATGTAAAAACGGAGCCTGCCGTTCTTTTTCGTCAGTCACTGAGGTTGAATTTTACCCTCTTGACGATAGGGAAATAAGCGATTATGTCGCGACGGGCGAACCGCTTGATAAAGCGGGAGCTTACGGTATACAGGGAAGAGGAGCTCTTTTTGTAAAATCGATAAACGGAGATTATTTCAATGTCGTCGGGCTTCCTGTCGCGGCTCTCCGCCGTTTTATCGAATGATTTTTGCTGTCAAATCTGTTATTGCGGTTGAAAAAATGTTCCGATAAGACTATAATAGTCCTGTCGGATTTTTTTATTTTGGAGTATATATGAGCAGAACACTTGAAAAACATACGGAAATCGAACGCAGTATCATAAAAAAATTCAGAAAACCCATATGGAATAATTTTATCGGAGCCGTAAAGGAATATCAGCTTATTTCTCCCGGAGACAGAATCGCGGTCTGTATATCCGGCGGCAAGGATTCCATGCTTCTTGCGAAATGTATACAGCAGCTGAATAGGCACAGTGAAGTGCCGTTTGAAGCGGTTTATCTTGTTATGGATCCGGGATACAATAAAAAAAACCGCGAGCTGATAGAATACAACGCGCGGTTAATGAATATTGATATCGAAATTTTTGAAAGCGATATTTTCGATGTCACCCTGCGTGCAGGCGGCTCTCCGTGCTACCTGTGCGCCCGAATGAGGCGCGGCTGCCTGTACAGTAAGGCAAAGTCACTGGGCTGCAATAAAATCGCTTTAGGGCACCATTTCAACGATGTTATAGAGACAGTGCTTATGAGTATGATGTATTCATCAGAGATAAAGACCATGCTTCCTAAGCTCCGCAGTACAAATTTTGAGGGTATGGAGCTTATCCGTCCGTTATACAAGGTCAAAGAGAAGGATATTATAGCTTTCGCTAAATATAACGGACTTGAGTTTTTACAGTGCGCCTGCAAATTCACCGAGGAAAGCACGCAGAAAGAGGACCTATCAAAAAGAAAGGAAATCAAAAGTCTCATAGAATACATTAAGACGCAGAACCCGGAAGCCGACGATAATATATTCAGAAGCCTCCATAACGTAAATCTGGCGGCATTGCCCGGCTGGAGAGAGCGTGATTCCGGCGAGGTCCACAGCTTTACCGAGGATTACTGATCGGCTGACAGTTTTGTATCCCTTGCGTAGAAAAATATGTACTGCTGGGCAATTCCGGCGTAAGGAACGGCAGCCTGCGGAAGCTCACCGCCGAATAAAACCTCCATCGCGCGTTTGATCCATACATCTTTCGGAAACGCGTCGGTATGCCCGAGCGAGAAAAGCAGTACGCAGTCCGCTACTTTAGGGCCCACACCTGTTATTTTCATAAGTTCTTTTCGTGCGTCGTCTGTCGGAATGGTTTTCAGTTTTTCAAGGTCTATTTCACCGCCGCTTACTTTTTTTGCCGCGTCAAGTATGTATTTTGCCCTGAAACCGCTTCTTAAAACTCCGAGCTCGTCAAGTGAGAGACCGGCGATTTTTTCGGCTGACGGAAACGTATACCAGCCTCCCATATCCTGACCGAAATTTTCGCATAGGCGGTTGATAATACCTTTTATTCTCTTTATGTTGTTGTTTTGCGATATAATAAAGGAACAGAGCGTTTCCCACGGTTCCTGATTCAGCACCCGTATTCCGTGCGCGTATTCGGCAGCATTTTTAAGTGTTTCGTTTTCGCTTATCGCGGCGATGACCTCGGAATAGTCTCTGTCAAGATCAAAATAACTGCGCCATACAGTGTTAAAAGTATTCTCGTCTGTCCCATATAAGACAACCGTTCCGTCATTCAGCTTTTCAAGCTCGAGATATCTTCCGAAAGCGGCTCCGTGCCAGCGTCCGTCTGTTTCTTCCCACCTGAACGCCTGACCGCAGTCAAGAGTATGCGGAAGGTCAAAATCGCCCATATCCGATATGTATGCGTTATTATTTTCAAATTTAACCTTAAACACATAATCACCCCAGATTATTATATCTAATTTTCAAAAAAAGGCAATAATTTATTTGCTGATTAAGCAGGAGGAAAAATATGAGAGACGATATTTGCACTATACCGGTAAGTGAGGTTTTTGAGGTGAATGACGGCTGTCCGGTATGCCGTATGCGCGACACGATAGAAGAACGCATGATTGAATATATACTCGGCGATGCGATGATGGAGCCTGACGTGAGAATTGAAACAAATAAAACCGGTTTTTGCGAGTTTCATTATGACAAAATGATGTCAAGGCGCGGAAGACTTCAGCTTGCTCTGATGCTTCAGACGCATATAAATGAAATCAACACGACTGTATTCAGCAGAAATATTTTCAATTCGGATAAAAAGAAAGGGGAGAGCGCCAAAAAATTAGCGGACAGCTGTTTTATATGCTCAAAAATTGAATGGGGACTCTCAAGAATGATCGATACCGTTTACAGATGCTATGAAAACGAACGTGACTTCCGTGATATGTTCAACAGTCAAAAAATGTTCTGTCTTCCTCACTATGAAAGACTTATAAACGGCGCCGGCAAAAAGAATATGCACAGATACTGTTCGGATTTTACATCAAACCTTACGAGAATAACCTCTGAATACTCAAAAATACTATATGAGGACATCTCAAAATACTGCGCGATGTATGATTACCGCAGTAAGGAAAATGCCGACTGGGGTAACAGCAGAGATGCAGTCGAGCGAACAGTAGCTTTTCTCAACGGAAGAATTTACGATTCGGAAATTTGACATTTTTAAATCTTAAACTTAACATAAACCGCTGTTTTACGGGTTACGGTGGATAACTTTTACCCGTTTCAAGCGAGTTAATAGACTTTTCCACCGGGTTATCCACATTTTTATGTAAACCTGTATATAATTTCCTTTTTCTGTCCAAACTAAAAATATAAAAAGTAAAGGGGCAGAATTATGGTCAAAGGCGTAAGCAAAACAGTAATAGTAGTAAATAATACCGGCAGCAAGCTGTTTGAAAAAATAGTTTTTTACGTTACCCCGGAATACGGAACTTTAAGCGCAAAGCAGTTAAAAAAAGCCGCAAGCAGCTTTTCCTTCAATTATGACGACACTTACTCTGACAGGGCAAATCTGCGCAGACGGTGGAAGCGTAAAAAGCAATTAAAGCTGCTTATGCTTGTCGGTCTTGCTTTTTTAATCGCGGCTTCGGCACTTCTTCTTATTTTATTGTAAAGAAATTATTAAAAATGCAGGAAGATATATTATCTTCTTGCATTTGTTTCTTTAATGCATTATAATAAATTGAGTATATATATATTCAGAAAAAGGTGTATTTATGAAAGAAATATTTAAAAACGGCGCGTCACTGTTTTTAAAAACAATAGTAATAAATATTATGTGCTTTTTTATCGTTATCTCGTTCAGTGTTCTGTCAACTGCCGCTTTCACAAAAAACATAGGCTACACGGCATACGGAACTACAAGCACACAGAGCGAACAAACAGAACTGTACACATATTATTATGACGACGGAGATGATACTAAAAAGGCCGAATACGAGGAAGAAGGATATACGGTTTCAACTTCTCCTATACGCTCGGAAATATCTTCAGCGGGAACAGCGGTTTTCCTGACTGTTTCACAGATTTTCTGCATTCTGATACTTATCGCGTTTATTTATCCTAACATATGGCATTTAGGCACCAACGACAGCAACCTTGTACGTTTTAAGCACAAGCCTGAAGACAAATTCAAGGGTGTGAAAATAGGAGCCATAGCTGTTATTCCGTCATACCTGTTTCTGATTTTTATTGTTATTGCGAAATTAGGTGTTATGCCGAAATTTCCTATGGTTCTCTATAAGTTTTTAAATGCTTCTTTTTATTCATTGATTGATGTTATTCTGTCAGGTACAGTTACTGCCGGAGAACTTTCTGTATGGAGACTTGCAATTTTGTTTATCTTACCGCTTACAGTTCCTGCGGTAGCAGGCGTTGCGTATCTGCTCGGGTATAATAACTTTTCAATCGGTGAAAAACTGGTATATAAGAAAAAATAAAACAGGAGTAAACAAATGGCTGGATTTTTTGGTCTGTTCAATTATGAAAAAGAGGGGCCGGGTATTTCTAAAAACGCCCCGAAAAAGAAAACATTTATTGTGTTTTTTGAAACATTCTTCCGCAATTTCTGGAAGTTTATTATCATCAACTTGGTTTACTGTCTTATTTCCGTTCCGGTTCTTACCAACGGTCTCGCCTCAGCCGGCATAACGAATGTAACCCGCAATATCGCGCGGGACAAGCATTCTTTCGGCGTGAGCGATTTTATGGATACTATTAAGAAAAACTGGAAACAGGTTCTTCCGGCAGGTATAATCAACACAATAGTTTACATAATACTTATTTTTGATGCCTATTTTTTCTATACTTCAAGTACCGGAATAATGGGTTCTATCGGTCTCGGTATCACACTGTGCATGCTTTTTATTTTCACCGTGATGAACTATTATGTATGGACGCTTTGCATTACCTTTAAATTCACTTTAAAGCAAATTTATAAAAACAGTTTTAAGTTTGTTTTTATAAATATGAAAATGAACCTTCTTTGTTTCTTTGTAATATTATTGATTTATGCCGCTAATATAGCAGTTTTCTTGCTTTTATTGCCTTATTTTTACATTGTACTGACTTTTGAATTGCTATTATACATTTTACTTTTTCCGTCATTCAGATTTTTGCTGGTTCAGTTCTGCACATTCCCTTCGATTAAGAAATATATAATAGACCCGTATTATCTTGAGCACCCGGACGAGGATATTGACAAGCGCCGCGACCTTGGAATCGAGGTAGAGAAAAAGCCGGTTGAAGTACCGGAAGGGGAGACACCTCCGGAAGAAGAGCCCGAAAACGTTTTTGAAGACTAAATGAATTTTTCGCAGCATATATTTTCTTGTAGGAAATAATTCCGGGGAGTGAGTATATGAACTGCAGAATAGCCGATTTAAAAAACAAACAGGTCGTTTGCATAAAAAACGGCTGCGTTTTAGGGTATATCTACGATATTGAGTTTAATACGTCGGACGGATCGCTTACAGCGATTATTATTCCCGGGCGGCCGCGCTTTTTCGGTTTGTTCGGACATGAAGACGATATAGTAATACCATGGTCTGAAATTGAAGTTATCGGTCAAGAAACAGTACTTGTTACAACAGATTCGGCTTCTTTTTCACTTCATACAAAAAAAGGATTTTTTTAAAACCGCCAAACGGCGGTTTTTTTTGTTATTAGTATAACCAAAATAAATGAGCAAAATAATTATCGGGAAGTGATGATTTTGAAAATAATGCGGGTTATAAGCAAAACGTTATTTTTTTTGCTCATGATTCTTGATATCGCAGTATTTGCAGCTATATTTTATCTTGACTCAACACTCGGTGAGGAATACAAAATAAAAAAAGGTGATGTATTGGACTTTGATACATCAGTACCGATCACAGCAGTGTATGACGGCGTTAAACTTTCTCAAAGCGGAAAAACAAACAACATCGGGGAAGAATTTGATGTTCAGTTGAAAGCATTTGGAATAATACCGTTTTCGACCGTAAATGTTGAAGTGGTAGATGAACTGCATGTGGCGGTTTTAGGAACACCGTTCGGAATGAAGCTGTATACTGACGGTGTATTAGTTATAGATCTGACTGACGTAGAAACAGAATCAGGAAATGTCAGTCCGGCAAAAAAAGCCGGTATAAAAAAAGGCGATTATATTGTTTCGATTGACGGTGAAAATGTTTATACAAATGAAGATGTCAGCGCGGCTGTCGAAGCATCTGCCGGAAATAAAATGAATTTTAAAATAAAACGAAACGGAGTTATTAAAAATATTGAGTTTTGTGCTGAAATTTCTGAAGAAACAGGAAGCTATAAAATCGGACTTTGGGTGCGTGACAGCTCTGCCGGAATAGGCACACTTACTTTTTACAGCCCTGCGACCGGAATTGTTTGCGGGCTCGGTCACGGAATATGCGACGAAGATACGGATGAACTTCTGGAATTGAACAGCGGTGAAATTGTTACAGCGGAAATAATAGGCATTGAGAAAGGAAAGTCAGGAAGTCCCGGACAGTTGAAAGGAAAATTCACATATAAAACTCTCGGAGCAATAGATTCTAATGAAGAAAACGGTGTATACAGCTTTCTTGAAGGCGATATAAATTTATCAAACCTTACAGAAGTGGCACTTAAACAGGAAGTTGAAGACGGTGAGGCGCAGATACTATGTACAATAGACGGCACAACACCGGAATTATATTCATGCCAAATTAAAAAAAGAAGCTCGTCATATCTTTCTCCGACTCAGAATATACTGATAACCGTTACCGATAAAGAATTACTTGGAAAAACCGGGGGAATTGTTCAGGGTATGTCGGGCAGCCCGATTATTCAGAACGGAAAACTTGTCGGAACGGTCACACATGTGCTTATTGACGATCCGATAAGTGGATACGGAATATTCGCAGAAAATATGCTTTCAACAATATCTGAAATGAAATACGAAGAATTCAGTTCCGAGGTTTCATAATGCTACGCATCTGCTTTTTGCAGATGCGTAGCATTTACCATGTGTAATAATATAAAAATCCGGTTTGAGAATAATATTATCATACCGCTCAGCATAGTTAAATTGAAGAAAAAAACTGTCATTATGTAAAAAACAAATTAACAATCACTTCAACCGGTGCTTTAAAATGATACTCACGAGGTCGGCTAAAAACGCGAAAGGAGTTACAGCCTAACGTTACTAAACTAACATTTAGTACCCGCAGGGCGAGTAATTCGCAAAGGGAACAGCGGAAGATATTGCGGTACGCCTGCTGTGACACTGCGAATTGTACTAAATGAATAATGTTTAGTATCGTTAGGAACTACCGCATAAAAAAAGACACCGCCTACACAGTGTAGACGGTGTTTTTTTGACGGTGACAGCGGGCGGGAAGTAGTCGGCTTTCTGCCCTCGGTCTAACGGCTGTCACATGAACCCATAGGCTCGTGGCTCTTACATAGTAGCACACGCGCCGTAAAATGTCAAGTATCAATTTTCGGACTTTGCTGCGAAAGGTGGGAAAATAATGGATTGCAGAGACTGCTTTTTTTTCAATCACTGCTTCAATGAACTTTACGAAGCGGGCGTATTTATCGACAATGACGGTTACACGCCTTGCGACGACTTTGTGCAAGATGAGAGCCGCATTGATGAGCAGGACACCTGACCTATAGGACGTGGCGCTCCCTCGCCTTGGGGCGAGGGCGGGGAGAGTGGGGAAAAAAGCCGCACCCTTTGCTGTGGCTTCTATCCTGTCAAGGGCGCGCTTTCGGCGCGCTTGTCTCGACCCTTGACAGACCGCCATAAAAACACAATGTCCCACGGTGCAACGGTCTACGCCGTTGCGCCTTGCCTGCTTTCCGTTTGTACGGGCTTACTGTGCCGCTGTGTCTATTACACAGGGTACAGGCGCATTTTTGCGGCGTGCGAAGCGGAGCGAGCCGGCGGAAAAATGAGACTGCACCCACCGCCGCACCGCAGTGCGGCGCGCCCCCTCGGTCACGCACAGAACAGCACGCCCTGCGCCGCGCAGGGTGCTGGCGCGGGGCGTGCGGACTGACTGCTGTATACAGCCGCAAATTGAACTAAACGGCTGTTTAGGCGGGTGTCAACCCCTGTGTAATTGCGGTCGGACGGTCACGGACGGCGCAATTAGCCTAAACACCCGTTTAGTTGGGCTTGTCCCCCTGCAATTAGCGGCGTTGTTCTGCACAGGCTGTCGGGTGGCGCTTTGTAGCGGCTCTGATGAGCGCGCAACACTTCCGCACAGCACAGACAGGCGCGGTGCGGCGACTGCTCCGCATTTATTCCGCGCGCGCCGTAGCATAATCCCCGCCGTGGCGGCGGTAAAATGAGCGCGCAAGCGCTCCTATATACTTGACTAGGTAACATAAAGCGGTAGTTTTATGCTTCCGAACAATGAAAAATCCGTATTCTTACGCAGATGTTCCAGACCGAGAGCTTGAAAAGCTCGCGGATAAGTGGTTTTTTGAACGCGCCCGCTCGGCTGAAAATCCTTTCCGTCCGTCTTTCGCTGATGATATTCTTTCGGGGCAAAAGCTCCTGCACGATGTATACAACGCCTACGCGTACGGCGATACCGTCAAAATCGTTTACATAAAGTGCGCGCGGCGGCTTGAAAAACCTTTCACGGGCTTTTACTCTACCGAACCCGAAAAACGCGTCATACCGAAAACAATCGGCTGTTCCGAATACTTCCCGCTTGTGCGGCTCTGTACTCTGGACGATGTTAGGAAATGTGAAAATGCCCGCTTCTCTCAATCGATAAGCCGCACAAAAGCGCGCGTTTTTGAGCTTGCAGCGTGCAACGAGTTTCAATATTTTTGCACATTCACTCAGGACGAAAAGCTCCGCGACCGCTTCGACCTTTCGGACTTCCGAAAAGACTTTGCACAGCTTGTGCGGAACATCAACCGAGGGCGCGAAACGAAGATAAAATATCTGCTGATACCCGAACAGCACAAAAACGGCGCGTGGCATATGCACGGCTTGCTTTCGGGGCTTCAATCTGATGATTTGCGACCGTTTGAGCTTACCGAAAACATACCCGAACGGCTCAAAAAGATGATACGCAGCGGGACTGCCGTGTATGACTGGACGCGCTATCGCAGAGCGTTCGGCTATTTCACCTGCACCGAAATAGAGAGCCGCGAAGCCTGCGCGAAGTATGTCACGAAATACATATCAAAAGACCTGCAAAAGACGGTCAGGGAAAGCGGGGAACATCTCTTTTTTGCAAGTCAGGGGCTTAAAGGGCGGCAGACCCTTATAAAAAACTGCGCCGACCCTTGCCCCGTGGAAAAGTGGGATTTTGAAAACGATTTTATCAGGATTTCCGAAATGCCGCGCGCTGCCTTTGAGGGTCTGCAAAATGGCGGCAGTAAATAGCAGTTTACAATTTTCGGAAAGTTGAAAGGGGGTGCAACAATGCGGTCTGAATGGATACCGAAAGGCGATTTTGAGCATATACTCGCGGCGCTTTCGCCCGAAAATAGGCTTGCTTGCGAGGTCTCGCTTTCTACGGGTCTGCGCATTGGCGATGTACTGGCGCTAACGCCCGAAAAGGTGCGAAAACAGCGCTTTACCGTGCGGGAGCAGAAAACAGGGAAAACGCGCACCGTGCGACTGCCTGCGGAGCTTGTAAACCGTTGCCTTGCGTGTAGCGGCGCTCATTACGTTTTTGAGGGGCGCACCAATGGCAGAAAACCGAGAACACGGCAAGCGGTATATAAGGATTTGAAGCGGGTCGCGCGGCTTTTCAACGCCCACAAAAACATAACGCCGCACACAGCCCGAAAGGTCTACGCTGTTGAGGAATTTGAACGCACAGGCAATCTCAAAAAGGTGCAGAAACTTCTGAACCACAGCAATGAAGCTGTTACAATGCTGTACGCTATGGCGAATGTATTAAACAGGCGAAAAGCCTTTAAAAAGGAGCAAAAGCTGTGAATTATGCAGAGAAAACGCAGATTTTTGAGGATTTCGCGCGCCTTATTGTTTTTTACGGTCACCGCGCCCGCTCGGCTGATATTGAAAACGGTCTATGGGTCAAACTGCTTACGCTGATAAAGCGGGGTCGGGCTGTATCACGCCGATATATTGCGGTCGCTTTGCGCAACGAATACTATTGCTTGTGCAATGATGAACAGCGACACCGAAGCGGCGTATTTCAATACGAGGAAACCGAGGACATAAACGCTGGTATTCCGTTTGACGGAATAGAGCTAAAGGAAGCCGCCGAAGCGCTTACACCGAAACAGCGGGAAACGCTGATTTTGCACCGTGTTCACGGCTTTACTTTCGCGGAAATAGCCGCCCGCCGTGGGTGCAGTAAACAAGCTGTCAGCCGTCAGGAAAAACACGCGCTTGACAAGCTCCGCGCGGTGTTGTAAAATTATACTCGTTAGGTCGGCTAAAAACGCGAAAGGAGTTACAACCTAACGTTACTAAACTAACATTTAGTACCCGCAGGGCGAGTAATTCGCAAAGGGAACAGCGGAAGATATTGCGGTACGCCTGCTGTGACACTGCGAATTGTACTAAATGAATATTTAGTATAATTAAGGGAAGTAAAAACAGCCTGCAACAAGGCTATTTACAGTTTAAAACTATATTGTATATATCAGAATATTTGATCTGATAAAATTAATTTTTCCATTTGAACTAATTTTTAAAAATAAGAAATAAAAAATTTATCTGGAAAAATTATCAGCTTATTTTTATTTTGATTTTAATCTTAGCCTAAGTTTTTTAGAAATATATATAATAACCTCAATATTTTTTATAAAAAAATGTTATGTTATTATAATTTGAAAAAATCTGGTTTAGGCCAATATATGATGTATGGCTTACTTTAAGATATATTTAACATTTTAATATAATTAAACCTATTTTAAACTCAACCTGTAGCTATTCTATTTTTAAATAAATTTAAATAATGCATGATATACAGTATTTTTAAAAGGATATGCATATTTTAAACAATAATAATATTCAGCATAATATTTTGTTATATTTTTAACAAAATATTATGCTGAATAAAACGTTGATTTATTTTTCAGAAGGATTGAACGTAGGAACAATTTGCTTTACTAATTCCACAATATTTTCGCTGTTTGTATAACAGGCTTTCGATAATATTTGAAGTTGACGCAGAAATTTTTGAACATCAAAAGGAACAGGTTTTCCGATATAAATCAGATCATTCTCTGTTTTCTGAATTCCTTCTTCCGCCATCAGCCTTTCTTCATAAAGCTTTTCTCCCTTACGCAATCCTACATAAGAAATTTTTATATCTACATCGGGAGTATAACCTGACAGTTTAATTAAATTGCGTGCCAATGTATCGATTTTAACCGGTTCTCCCATATCGAGAACAAAAATTTCTCCACCCCATGCGTAAACTCCTGCCTGCATTACAAGACTGACCGCTTCAGGGATTGTCATAAAGTATCTGATTATATCGGGATGAGTAACGGTAACAGGTCCGCCGGCTTCTATCTGTTTTTTAAAGAGAGGAATAACCGAACCGTTTGAGCCCAAAACATTTCCAAATCTCACAGCTACAAACTGAGTACCTGTTCGGTCCTTATTTTTTATGCTTTGAACCTTAAGCTCCTGATAATCTAAATTATCAGGCAAAAAATCATTTTCCGGGTCATTTGAATGCAGATTCAGCAATGGAAGAAGTTCTGTTCTACCACAGCGGCTGACTGTATCCATACTTTGAATAATCATTTCACACAGTCTCTTGCTGGCACCCATTATATTTGTAGGATTAACAGCTTTATCCGTACTGATTAGAACAAATCTTTTAACATTATTCTTTAAAGCGGCATAAGCGGTTTTATAAGTTCCGATAACGTTATTTTTAATCGCTTCATTAGGGCTTGTTTCCATTAGGGGTACATGCTTATGCGCCGCCGCATGGTAAACAATATCAGGCTTGTACTGCTCAAATATCTGGTTAACTCTGAGGCTGTCTCTTACCGAACCGATTAAAACGGTTAATCTCAGTTCGGGGAATTTACGTTTTAGTTCCTGTTCAATGTTATAAGCATTATTTTCATATATATCGAAAATAATCAGGTGTTTGGGATTGAAGGTGGAAATCTGTCGTGCGAGCTCACTCCCAATCGATCCGCCTCCGCCGGTAATCAGCACGGTTTTATTATTGATATATTCTGATATTTCTTCAGTGTTGATTTTAATAGGTTCACGACCCAAAAGGTCTTCGACGGCAACAGGTTTAATTTTTCTTAAAAGCACATCACCGTTCGCGATCTGATAAATACCCGGTAATGTCATCAGTTCACAGTTTGTTTCTTTGCAAATATTCAAAATATCACGCTTATTTTCCGGTGAGGCAGAAGGAATCGCAAACAAAATACGGTCGATCTCATATTTTTCAACAGTTTGTAAAATACTTTCTCTTCCTCCGACAACCGGTACTCCTTCCATGGTGCGGTGCCATTTATTTGGATTGTCGTCAATAACGCAAACAGGATCTGCTGATGTAGCTTCTGAACTTTTAAGCTCTTTTATAAGCATTATGCCGGCATCTCCTGCGCCGATTATCATAGTATTGTGTTTTTTCAGATTTTTTTTC
This sequence comes from uncultured Clostridia bacterium, assembly GCA_944380885.1. Taxonomy (GTDB): domain Bacteria; phylum Bacillota; class Clostridia; order Oscillospirales; family Acutalibacteraceae; genus UBA737. Next base: position 24,283 of record CALWIZ010000013.1, read on the forward strand.
TTAAGTTTATGTCTTTCAAGTGTAATATATCTGTAAATAAAGCGGACAAAAACAGTAAAGAAAAACTGAAAAATCGCTCCGAACAGATAATATGACACCGGCATTCTTTGCACAAACAAAGTTATTCCGACTAATTGAACCAGAAAAGAGAGAATAGAAGCACCCAATATTCTGTTCAGTTCGCTGAAACTCGCAAATCGCCAAATACTGTTATATAAACCGCACAGAAAAAAAATAAGAATAGTTGCAACTGAATATACAGGCGCAAATTTTACAAATGAGTCAAAATAAAAATCAGGTATTTGTGTAAATTTTAAATCAAAACGAATCCATAAAGCAAAAAAATATGAAAAATTTATTGTGATAACATCATATAAAATCAAATATAAGGCTATAATTCGCCAATGCTGAAAGAAATTTTTTTTATCCGGAATATCATTTAAGAAATCCTTATTTTTTTTCTCCATAATATAATTATACCCCAAAAATTATAAAAGAGTAATACCGTTACTTTTGCATTTGAGAATTTCTTTTTCAGGCCATATAGATACCTGGACTTCACCGATATGGGCTTTTTCAAGCAGGAACATACAAAGTCTTGACTGCCCTATCCCACCGCCTATTGTAAGCGGCAGGGCTCCTGACATTAAAAGCTTGTGAAATTCAAAATCAAGACGGTTTTCTGCGTTTTCCGCCTTAAGCTGTTTTATGAGACTGTCACGGTCAACTCTTATACCCATAGAGGAAAGCTCAAAAGCCGAATCAATAACGCGGTTATACACTACTATATCACCGTTCAGCGTCCAATCATCGTAATCCGGCGCCCTGCCGTCATGCTTTTCCCCGTTTTTAAGCCTGCCGCCTATCTGCATAATAAATACTGCTCCAAGCTCCTTTGCAACAGCGTTTTCGCGTTCTTTAGGCGTAAGCTGAGGATATTTTTCCTCAAGCTCATAAGTAGTGACAAAACTTATTCTTTCCGGAAGCTCAGGCGAAACAACCGGATATTTTTCTTTTATAAAACTTGCAGTCCTCAAAATCGCGCCGTAAATGCTTCTGACAGTAGACTTAAGATAATCCGGTGTACGGTCCTCGGCGGTTATAACCTTTTCCCAGTCCCATTGGTCAACATACAATGAATGCATATTATCGCATATTTCATCGCGTCTAATAGCGTTCATATCGGTATAAAGACCTGTGTGAATAGGAAATTCGTAACGCATTAAAGCCATGCGTTTCCATTTAGCAAGACTGTGAACCACTTCGGCTACTTCTCCGGTCTCACGGATATCAAACTCAACCGGTCGCTCGGTACCGTTCAAGTCATCATTTATTCCGCTGCCTTTTTTCACGAAAAGCGGTGCTGAAACACGTGATAAATCAAGTGAATCGCATAACTCAGATGAAAATTTATCTTTTAAAAGAGCAATGGCGTTCTGTGTATCAAACTCACTCAGTTTTGAAACATATTTTTGCATTTTAAAGACCCCCTAAATTTATAAAATATTACCTACCGTGCGTGGATAGAGTATAACATCGCGTATATTTGAAATTCCGGTAACATACATTATAATTCTTTCGAGTCCGAGACCGAATCCGCTGTGCGGAACCGAACCGAAACGCCGCAGAGCAATATAATGCTCATATTCATCAAGCGACATATTGCGGGATTTCATAGCGTTCAGCAGTTTTTCGAGGTCTGCTTCACGCTCGCTGCAGCCGATTATCTCCCCTACTCCCGGCACCAAAAGATCGGTTGCGGCAACCGTTTTACCGTCAGGATTCTGCTTCATATAAAAAGATTTTATTTCCTTAGGGTAATCTGTAAGAAAAACAGGCTTTTTGCATATTTCCTCGGAAATATAACGTTCATGCTCGGTCATCAGGTCACTTCCCCATTCTACCGGATACTGGAACTCTTTTCCCGATTTTTTCAGAAGCTCAACCGCCTCAGTATAGGTCATTACGGCAAAATCATGCGATACGACGGCTTTCAGCTTTTCTATCAGTCCGTTTTCAAAATGCCTGTCAAAAAATTCAAGCTCCTCAGGACACTTTTCGAGTACAGTATTGATTATGTGTTTAATAAGCGCTTCGGCTATCTCGATTATATCCGGAAGTTCTGCAAAGGCAACCTCAGGCTCAACATGCCAAAATTCCGCAACATGCCTCGGTGTATTGCTTTTTTCGGCACGGAACGACGGACCGAAGGTATAAATTTTTCCGAAGGCCATAGCGGCGACTTCACCTTCAAGCTGACCCGAAACGCTTAACGCGGCCTTTTTGCCGAAGAAATCATTGGCATAATATTCTTCTTCATTTTTATATTTATCACTGTAACCGATAGTTGTCACTTTAAACATTTCGCCGGCGCCTTCACAGTCACTTGCAGTTATAAGCGGAGTGTGGACATAAACAAAATGTCTCGCCTGGAAAAACTCGTGAATACAGGCTGAAACGACCGAACGTACGCGGAAAACCGCATTAAATGTATTTGTTCTTACACGAAGATGCGGAATTGTACGCAGATATTCAAGTGTATGACGCTTTTTCTGTAGCGGATAATCCTGCGGACATTCACCCAATACAGAAATTTCAGAGGCATTGATCTCAACCGAATCTGCCGCAACGGCTGATTTTACAACCGTACCGTTTATTTTAAGCGAAGTTCCGAGCTTCATATAATCCGAAATATCTTCAAAATCGGATTTATTAATAACTATCTGAAGATGCTTGAGACTTGTACCGTCATTCAGCTCGATAAATGCCATATTTTTTGAATCACGCGAGGTTCTTACCCAGCCGCATACGGTAACATCGGTACCAATTAGTTTGCTGTTTTCAAATATTTCGATTATATCGGTGTGTTTCATGATTTATTACTCCCTTATAAATATAAAAAACGCCTATTTGTCCCGAAATTATCAGGACGAATAGGCGCTATCCGCGGTGCCACCCGATTTACCTTAAAAGGTCGCTTTTGACCTGCGAAGAGGTCTGATTTAACGCATCATTTACGGCTCACCTACTACCCATGCAAAAAGAGTTTCAGATCGCGGCTCCGGAGTGTTATTCATATTGCGGGACGGCTGTCTTTCCACCTCCGACAGCTCTCTTTGCGTCCTTAAACAAAACTACTTCTCTCCATCATAGCTTTTTAACAGAATTATTATATCATTTTGAAATTATTATGTCAACAATTCAAAGACTTTTTTCAATTATTTCGCGCAATATTTCGGCATCTTTGTTTTTATTTGCGGAAAACGGAATTATTTGAGTATTATTCGCAAATACACCGAGTTCCGCTTTTATAAGTGAAAGGCGGTTCGCTGTTTCGGATTTATTCAGTTTGTCAGACTTTGTAAGCACTACGGTATACGGAATCTGATTGTGGAGCATAAATTCAAGCATGGTAAGATCAAATTCAGAGGCAGGATGACGCATGTCAATCAGCTGAAACGCCATTCTGATGTTTCTTTCAGTTCCGAAATACGCTTCCATAAGCTCCGACCATCTGTCCTTTTCGGAAAATGGCACTTTAGCGTACCCGTATCCCGGCAAATCAACAAGCCTTATATTGTCAACCCTGTAAAAATTGACCGTAACTGTTTTACCGGGTTTTGAGCTTACCCGCGCAATAGATTTTCTGCCGAGTATTTTATTTATAAGTGTTGATTTGCCGACATTTGAACGTCCGCAAAAGCAAAATTCCGGTATATCGGATACTTCAAGCTGTTCAGGTCTGCCGAATGCTTTTTCAAAAAAAGCGTTATTATAATTCACAGCGCTCACCCTTTACTGACTTATGCGGTTAGATGCGGAATCAGGTACTATGGTATTGAAAATCACTGAATTATCCTTATGTCCTGCAACAGGAAGGAGTGCCTCGGTAATAATTTCATCGACATTGGCTACTGCGATAAAACGAACCTTTTGTTTGACAGCCGGATCAATGTCTTCAAGGTCGGGCAGATTATCTTTAGGAATAAAAACCGTCTTTACTCCTCCTCTGTATGCCGCCATACTTTTTTCTTTAAGACCGCCTATCGGAAGCACTCTGCCTCTGATTGTCACTTCGCCCGTCATAGCAATATCCCGCCTTACAGGCCGTCCTGTAAGCTCTGAAACAAGCCCTACGGTCATTGTAACGCCTGCCGACGGTCCGTCTTTAGGTACCGCGGCTTCGGTGGCGTGAATATGAATATCCTTTGTCTTGTAAAAATCAGGATCAACAGACAGCCTTTCAGCATTTGAACGGACATAGCTCACAGCTGCCATTGCCGATTCCTTCATTACATCACCGAGCGAGCCGGTAAGCTCAATTTTACCGGTTCCGGGCATTGAGGAAACTTCAAGCTGCATTATTTCACCGCCTACCGATGTCCACGCGAGACCGTTAATAATACCTACCTCATCGGTTTCAAGGATTTCTTCGGGCTTGTAGCGGTGCTTTCCGAGCATTTCCTGAACATCGTCAGCCTTAATCGTTACCCTCTGGGATTCTCCGGAAGCTATGAGCTTAGCAGATTTGCGACAGAGCGCCGCAATGCTTCTCTCAAGCTTTCTGACACCGGCCTCTCTTGTATAAAAATCAATAAGGGCATAAATTGCATCATCGGCAATGCGGATATTTTTATAAGACAGTCCGTGACGCTTTATCTGTTTCGCACAAAGATGCTTTTTTGCGATATTGAATTTTTCTTCTCTTGTATAGCTGCTTATCTCGATTATTTCCATACGGTCAAGCAGCGGCGCCGGAATAGTATCGGCGTTATTTGCCGTGGCAATGAAAACCGTGCGGCTGAGATCATAAGGTATCTCAATAAAATGGTCTGTAAACGTATTGTTCTGTTCCGGGTCAAGAACCTCAAGAAGTGCTGAAGACGGGTCGCCTTTGTAATCGCTTCCGAGTTTATCAAGCTCGTCAAGAAGCAGCAGCGGATTACCGCTGCCGGCACGCTTGACCGCGTCTATTATTTTACCCGGCATTGCGCCTATATATGTTTTGCGGTGACCGCGTATTTCAGCCTCGTCGTGAACTCCGCCCAAAGAAATACGGGCGAATTTTCTTCCCATACATTCGGCGATAGTCTTGCCTATCGAGGTTTTTCCGACACCCGGAGGTCCTACAAGACATATTATCTGACCTTTGATGTCAGGCGCCACGGCATAAACCGACAGCATTTCAAGTATGCGTTCCTTTACCTTCTCCATACCGTAAATATCACGGTCAAGTATTTTTTCGGCTTTTTTGATATCGGTCGAAACAGCAGTATCCTTATTCCATGGAAGCTCAAGGCAGGTATCAAGATATCCCCTTACCACAGTGCCTTCATGTGAACCGCCCGGCATTTTCGCCAGCTTATTAACCTGAAGATGCAGAGCTTCCTTTACACTGTCATCAGCGCAGAGCTTATCAATTTTAAAATGATAATCGTCAATCTCATCAGCGGTTTCATCGCCGTAAAGCTCGGTGCTTATAGCTTTCATCTGCTCACGCAGGTAATATTCACGCTGATTCTCATCGATTGCAGCCTTTGTTTTTTCATTGATTCTACGGTCTATTTCCCCTATTTCGCGCTCTTTATCAAGCATTTCAATAAGTATCTTGGCGCGCTTTACAGGGTCGGACTGTTCAAGTACATACTGTCTGTCATCGTACGGAGCAGGTACATTTGAAGCTATGTAGTCTGATAAAAAGCCTAAATCCGAGGTTTCAGCGATGCGCATAACCACATCGGGCGAAATATTGGAATAGACTGAAACATATTTTTCAAACTGTGTTCTGACTCTTCGCAGCAATGTTTCGATATATACCGGACGGTTTTTAACCGGTTTATCCTCGATTTTTTCGATTTCTGAAATGAAAAAACCGGATTTTTCCGACAGTCCTATATGACGTGCGCGGTACAGTCCTTCAACGAGGACCTTGACGGCTGTATCAGATATTTTAAGAATCTGGCGCACCTTGACGACGCACCCGATTTCATATAAATCCTTATTTTCCGGATTTTCCACATAAATTTCTTTCTGGGCTACGGCAAAAATCAGCTGATTATGCTCCATAGCATATTTAAGCGCCGCCGCCGATTTTTTTCTTCCGACGTCGAACGAAAGCACGGTCCCCGGGAACACTACAAGGCCGCGCAATGCCAGCAAAGGCAATATTGTGTTTTTTTCTTGAATGTTAAGTGCCATATTTTCTCCTGTATTATATAGTCCAGTTATCTGTATCGTATATAGCGGCAGCCGTAAGCATACTGTCACTGAATACGAAAATTATTGTAATATTATCAAAAGTGTATTTAAGCAGCTTTCCGCCTGAAAAGCCGAGCATAAAAAATACGTTGTCAGATGTGGCGTCTTCTTCCGTATATTCTAAACCCGCAAGCGCTTCTTTAACATTAAGTATTGATTCACCCGATTCAAAACCGAATGCCGTATCAAGAGCGGCAATATACGAAATACCGGCAGCTTCTTTACCTTTTTCGTAATAGTAAATATAGCTTCCGTTATTTATCTGAACGCTCAGTTCTCCCTCTGTAACCTGATATACATAATCGCCGCCTGCCTCGACAGCCTCTTTTTCATCGGTTTCAAGAGTGGATTTAAGTTCATCGATATTCTGTCCGAGTTTATACGGACAGTCGGGTATACTGCCTAACTTAGCATAATACTCAAGATCAACGGAAGGAGTGCTGCTTTCTGTTTTTTCCTTTCCGCAGGCAGCAAAGCTGAACAAAATCACAGCAGACAAAAGAATTGAAGCAATTTTTCTCATTATAACGGATCCTTTCTTTTAAAATGCCGCAAAAATTCTCCTGTTTTATGAAAAGCTGTTAAGCAGATTATGACGCAGCTCCCACAAATCCTCTGAAAGGTCAACATAGTAGGTGTGAGGATTTTCAAATCTTGTTACCTCGTCCCAAAGCGAGCCGACCTGTTCGGCACGGTATTTTGAAATTTCTTTTACAGAAGGAGAAGTATAAACCTGTTTTCCCTTTTCAAAAATCTTTGTCTGGAGCTTTTTGGCTACAAAATCAGTAACGACCTTACGTTTCCATGTATGTTCGGGATCAAATATTTCGTACGGCTCGTCGGAAGCGATTTTTTCGTTTCCGAGTGTTATAACGTCTGCGATAGCCTTTCCGGTTTCGCGATCATACAGACGCCACGGAATTTTGACGCCGGGCAGGGTTATTTTTGAGGCGTTTTCGCTGATTTTGATTTTCGGTATGATTTCTCCGTTTTTCTCTACCGCCGACAATTTATATACACCGCCGAAAACAGCTTCGCTCGAAGCAGTGATGAGGCGCTCGCCGACACCGAAGCTGTCAACTTTAGCTCCCTGAAATATCATATCACGTATCAGGTATTCGTCAAGAGAATTTGATATGCAGATTTTGCAGTCCTCATAACCGGCTTCATCAAGCATTTTTCTCGCACGTTTTGTGATATAGGTAATATCGCCGCTGTCTATTCTTATTCCCAAAGGACGCTTTCCGAGCGGCTTCAATACATCGTCGAATACTTTTATGGCATTCGGTATGCCCGATTTGAGAACATTGTATGTGTCAACCAGAAGCATACAGGAATCAGGATATTTTTCGGCGTAGGTTTTAAATGCAGTATATTCATCGCTGAAAAGCTGTACCCAGCTGTGCGCCATTGTGCCTGATGCCGGCACGCCGAAATCCTTTGCCGTAAGAAGGCACGAAGTACCTGTACAGCCGCCGATAATCGCCGCACGCGCTCCGTAATAAGCCGCACCGTAGCCGTGAGCGCGTCTCGCACCAAATTCCATAACCGGTCTGCCATCAGCCGCACGGACAATGCGGTTTGCCTTTGTGGCTATAAGCGACTGGTGATTAATAGTAAGAAGAAGCATTGTCTCAAGCATAAGCGCCTGCATTGCCGGGCCTCTTACCGTGACAATCGGTTCATGTGGGAAAATAACCGTACCCTCAGGCATTGCCCATACATCGCAGGTGAATTTAAAGCCGCGAAGGTACTCCATAAATTCCGGAGCAAAAAGTCCGAGGCTTTCAAGATATTTTATATCATCGTCGGAAAACTTAAGATTATTCATATACTCAATAAGCTGCTCAAGACCCGCCATAATAGCGTAACCGCCGTTATCCGGCACCCTGCGGAAGAACATATCAAAATAGGTTACGGTGTTCCGCATTTCGCTTGTGAAAATACCGTTTGCCATTGTAAGTTCATACAGGTCCATTATCATTGTAAGATTAAGCTCTCTGTTTTGCATTAAAAAAACTCCCTTTATGTTTTATCACATTTTTTCAGGTGCGGTGATTTTCATAAGAGTAAGAACATTTTTTATTACGGTAGCGGTATCGCTGCAAAGCGTAAGTCTTGCCTGTGTAAGGCTGTCATCGTTACCCTTCACGCGGCAGACCGAATAGAACTTATGAAATTTTGTCGCAAGCTCGGTAACATAGTGCGTAATGCGCGCGGGGTCATATGTTTTTGCCGACATAATAATTTCGTCCGTCAGCGCGGCAATATGGAGTGTAAGCTCCCTTTCTTCGGGTGTATTTAAAAGCGCAAGCTCGTCCTGACTGCATTTGCGGCGTTTTATTCCCTCAGCTTCAAGATTTCTTATTATACTGCATATGCGCGCGTAAGCGTACTGTACATAATAAACCGGATTGGAGCTTGATTCGTTAACCGCGAGATCAAGGTCAAAATCAAAATGACTGTTGGGTTCGCGCAGGTTAAAGAAAAACCTTGCGGCGTCGATAGGAACCTCATCAAGCAGTGTAACAAGAGTAATCGCTTTGCCTGAACGCTTTGACGCTTTGATAACCTCTCCGTCGCGCACAAGCCGAACCATCTGCATAAGCACAACATCAAGCCTGTCCGCGTCTATCCCGAGAGCGGTAAGAGCGGCTTTAAGCCGCGGAACATATCCGTGATGGTCGGCGCCGAGTATATCAATGGCTTTATCAAAATTACGTGTAACGAGCTTATTATAATGGTAGGCGATATCCGGAACTACATATGTCGGAACCCCGTTTGCCCTTACAAGCACGAAATCCTTGTCACAGCCGAAATCGGTTGCTCTGAACCACAAAGCGCCTTCATTTTCGTAGGTGTATCCGCTCTTTTTAAGCAGCTCGATTATTCTTGTGGTTTCTCCGCTTTTATGCAGAGAACTTTCCTTGAACCAGGTATCGTAATGAATACGGTATTTCGCGAGATCGGTTTCAAGACCTTTTATATTTTTCGGAAGAGCGAAATCAACAAGCGCTTTGCGGCGCTCCTCCTCGCTTTTTTCGACAAAGCTGTCGCCGTAAATTTCAGCAAAATCCTTTGCGTGCTGGATTATATCCTCACCGTGATATGAATCCTCGGGCATTTCAATGCCGTCTTTATAAAGTTGGAGATACCTCAGCTCAAGTGATAAACCGAATTTATTTATCTGATTTCCGGCATCATTTATATAAAATTCACGCTCTGTATAATATCCGGCCGCCTCCAAAACTGAAGCGAGGCAGTCCCCGAGCGCGCCTCCGCGGGCATTTCCTATGTGCATCGGTCCTGTAGGATTGGCGGAAACAAACTCAACAAGAACACGCTTGCCTGCACCATAACCGCTTTTGCCGTAATCCTTGCCCTTTTCGTCAACATCGGCAAGAATATCGGCATAATATTTGTCTGACAGGAAGAAGTTTATAAAACCGGGGCCAGCAATTTCGCTTTTTTCAATATATGTTCCGTCAAATTCAAATTTTTCCGAGAGAATTTCAGCGATTTTGCGCGGCGGCATACGAAACGCCTTTGACCAGACCATTGCGGCGTTGGCGGCATAATCACCGTGTTCGCGGTTCTGCGGAACAGAAACCGAAAAGACCGCCGGTTCTGACGCGGCTTCGAGCAGTCCCTCTTTAAGAGCTGCGTCCAAAGCCTGTTTTATGCATAGATTTACCTGTTCCTTTGCTTTTGATACTATTACTGACATTTTTTTACCTCTCTGACCGAAATATTAACCGTGTTGCGGCTTATGAGCTTCAGCTTCGAATCAATAGTATAGCGCATTGATATATTTCCGCCGCTGCCTGTAAGATCTGTTTTGACAAATTCCCCGAAAATACCTATTGTAAGGTCCCCGTGCGGAGTACTGTAACAGCAGATGCTTCGTTTTCCTTCCTCAACCACAAGACGGCTTTCCACCGCGCCTGAACGCTGAAGAACAACGCTGTTGTCCGGCTTTATGTAAAGGCAGGTTTTTACATCGCCAAGTCCAAGCATTTCGCTCTCATCGTATGAAATAAAATAGCTTCCGTTTTTTTCGCCGAAACGTCCGTCAGTAGTAAGCTCTACCGTTTCCTGATTATCGTCTGCTCCCTGCTCGCCTTTAATATTTATTATAACTTCTTTCATCATAAACTGCTTAAATCCACCTGCTCTACCTTGGAATCATCTATTTCCTCCCCGAGAAGAATCGATGCCTGATTTTTGAATGAATCCGGCTTGTCGCTGACATAAAAACTGTGTGCCGGTTCATCGTTTTCCGAATTGGATATACCGTTTTTGCTAACATAATCTGCAACCGCTTTGGCTACCGCTACACCGGGGTTTATAAGTGATACTTTATCCCCTAATACGGCGGAAATGGCTTTTATAAGAACCGGATAATGCGTACAGCCGAGTATAAGCGTATCGCACTGTGCGCTGACAATAGGCTCAAGATACCGTTTTACCGTTTGAGTTACAACGATATCATCTGAAGAGTACCATCCCTCCTCCACGAGCGGAACAAAAAGCGAGCAGGCAGCCGCCGTAACATCGGCGTCAGGCATAAGCCTTAAAATTTCCTTTTTATGACTTCCGCTCGCGACTGTTGCGGAGGTTCCTATAACGCCGATTTTTTTGTTTTTTGTAACAGCAACCGCTGCTGCGGCGGCATGAGTCACCATTTCGAAAAAAGGCACCGGAAGATTTCCCGAGTTGTCCGCCGCAACCGAAGAAACGGTTCCGCAAGCAGCGATAATAAGCTTTACGTCTTTTTTCAGCAGGAAGCTCTCGTCCTGTGCGGCATATTTCTGTATTGTTTCACGGCTGCGTGTCCCGTACGGTACACGGCCGGTATCCCCGAAATAAACAATATTCTCATCAGGAAGGCGTTTAATTATCTCTTTCGCGACGGTAAGTCCGCCAAGTCCGGAATCAAAAATACCTATTGCACGACTGTCTGCCATGCAATCAACCCCTTAATTTGTAATTCATTTTATAATACCACATTTTCGTCATATTCGCAACAGTAAAAATACAAAAAACCGATTTACCAAACATCGGCAAACCGGTTTTAAAAAATGCGGTCATTTACCCTGACAGCAATCACTGAAAAGCCTGTCAATATCAAGCAGACCAGATGCGCGGTCTTTGATAAAACCGAGCTTTTCGCACAACTGTTCACTGTCTTCGGCACAGTAAGCGTCCATAACGCTTCTCTGCGCAGCTATATGAAGTGTGCTGCGTAAAATACCGTCAGCCAGCGGCAGGTCGCTTTCCGGAAATATTTTATATACAATCATTCTCTCACTGTCAAGACTGTAAAGAGAATAGCCCATCAGCCCGTCAGGTCCTTCCGCGGTAAGACAGCCGGAATTTTCACCGTATTCAACCGAATTATCTTTAAACATTTTTCCAATTACGTTTTTATCTTTTACAGGTGCCAGAGATATCATTATATTTCCTCGCTTTTCTGTGAAACGGCGGTAAGGCGGCGCATTTCCCTTTCGTTAAGCGGACGCCATTTCCCCTGCGGAAGCATACCGAGCTTAACGCCCGCAATTTCGGTGCGCTTGAGGCGTATTACCTCAAGTCCGACCGCTTCGCACATTCGCCTTATCTGACGGTTTCTCCCCTCATGTATAATAAAAATAAGAACCGTTCTGTCGGTTTTTCTCTCCGCGACAAAGCAGTCGCACGGAAGCGTTTTTTTACCGTCAAGAAGTATGCCTTCCTTCATTTGAAGTATCTGCTCTTCTTCGGCATTGCCCCTTACTGTAACACGGTAAGTTTTGTTTACGTGCGATGACGGATGAGTGAGCTTATTTGCGAAATCGCCGTCATTTGTCATTATCAAAAGCCCTTCGGAATCACGGTCAAGCCTTCCGACAGGAAAAAGCCTTGCACCGGCGTCGGCGGTAAGCTCCGAAACATTTTTTCTGCCCAGCTCATCACGCATTGTCGTAATATATCCGCGCGGCTTATTTAGCATTATATAAATTTTTTCATTGACCGGAACGACTGTTTTTCCGCGTACCGTAACCTTATCGCGCTTCGGGTCCACCTTTGCGCCAAGAAAGGCGATATGTCCGTTTATTTTCACTTTCCCCTGCTCTATCAGCTCTTCGGCTTTGCGGCGTGAAGCTATACCGCACTCCGAAAGATGCTTCTGCAGGCGTATTTTATTATCCCTCATATTTGATTTTACTCCTATATGCTTTTGAAAATATGTTTTATGTTTTCGGCAAACACTGTAAGAAAATCCGGCTTAGCGGTATAGGCCGATATATTACGCTGCGCCGTAAGCGGTACGCTGCCTATCACCTCTCCGTTCATGCTGTATTCGGCAGTTCCTATTACGTCGCCTTCGGCTACCGGAGCATAAATAAAGTGCGGCAGCCTTACGGTACAGGAAATATCGGCGGTTTCAAGTGTATTGACGGTATATGGTTCTATAAAAATTTCTATGTACTCATCGGCAGAGCCTATCACCGGCACATTATAGCATGAAGTCGGCGGCGAATAGCGCGTCTGCTTTATTTGCTCAAGACCGTATTCGAGAAGCCCCGCGTGGTCATCCCAGTCATCCGGATCGTTGAGCGTTACGGCAACAGCGAGCTTACCGTCGCGTTCGGCGGCACTTACAAGGCATCTGCCGGATTTTTTTGTAAAACCGGTTTTTACACCTACCGCTCCTTCAAATGAGGAAAGGAGCTTATTGTGATTTGTGAGCGTGCGCCTGTAAGGTGGATTTCCGTAATTAAGCACCGCTGATTTGCTTGAGGCGGCTTTCGCGAAATCCTCATTTTTAAGCGCGTGCGCGGCAAGCAGAGCCAAATCATACGCGGTAGTATAATGCCCGTCGGCGTCAAGTCCGGACGGCGTGACAAAATGCGTATTTTTAAGACCTATTTCTTCTGCGCGCCGATTCATCATTTCTGCGAATTTCTCAACAGAACCGGCGATAGAAATTGCCGTAACATTAGCGGCATCGTTTCCGGAAGCTAACATCATGCCGTAAAGCAAATCATGATATGTCACTCTGTCGCCCGCGAGCAGCCCCATAGATGAGCCTTCTACTCTAAGCATATCGGCTGTGACGGTAATTTCCTTGCTCAAATCGGCAGTTTCGCATAAAATAAGCGCTGTCATAATCTTTGTTGTGCTCGCCATCGGCAGCTTTTCGTTTTCATTGTACGAATAAATTATCTCGCCGGTATCACCGTTTATAAGCGCGGCGGCTTTTGCCGAAGTCATCTCGGCCTTTGTATTCACAAACGGTAAAAGCAGCATAGCAAGAACGAAGCAGACAATTTTTTTCAAATCCACCACCCCACCCTTATTTTATTAAGGGTAAGGCTTATATATTACTGCTGCGTTTTTTCTTTTTTATCCTTTGAGAAAATTTCTTTTGCTTTTTCAAGAACCTCCGGAGCCATGGATATTGCTTTATCAACCGATGTCATTTCGTTATAAACCGGCATCATTTTAACATTCTGACCGTTTATAGCTATGAAAGCAACAGGAGAAAGCGTCACGCCAGCTCCGCCGCCTCCGCCGAAAAGTCCTGACTGTGTTTTGCTCGGAAAATCACTGCCGCCGGTCGCTACACCGAACGAAACTTTTGACACAGGTATAAGCGTAATATCGCCTACTACAATCGGGTCGCCGATTATAGTATTTGCGTCAACCATGGCGCGCAGCTTGTCCATAGTTATGTCCATAATACCTTTAATACTGTTTTCGCTCATAACTCATTCCTCATTTTAAATTTATTGTACACTGAAAAAATATCGAAAAGTGTCATAATTAAAAAAATAACCCGCGCACCGGCGTCAAGGGAAAAAGCAAAATCGGAATTTCCGGAATTGAAGTCTGACGAAATATTTATTTTTTTAAATGAAATTCCGGCGGCACTTTCAAGAAATGCCAGCACCGGATAAACCGAACCGCATACCGTACCGTATTCTATTGCGGTCTGAGCGGCGTTTTCTCCGGCGACAATAATATCAACACATACTTTTTTTATAAAAAAATACTTGAGCCTTTTTTTGATTTTTTTCAGAACCTGTCCGGCAAAGCTGAAAATTTCCCTGACAGCACCGGCAAAGCCGTATCTTTTTTTCAGATGTTCAAATATTTTTTTTAATCCGCTGTTTTCCGCCTTTTTATCGGTAACACTTTTATCATCAGTCTTATCAATGCTTTTTTCATCTTTTTTTTCTTCGTCTTTCAACTCATACACTTTAATTCCCGCAATCTTGATTTTCGCGGAAAAATCACCGTCACGAAATGAAAGCGACAATGCAACCGGCAGAAATAGTATAATAAAAATCACCGCCGCAACCGACAGTATAATAATAAGGGGAACCAAAAGACCGTCTCCTCACTGAAAAAAATGACAGATAAAAAGCCGTATTTATATTATCCGGCAAAGTCGCGGTTTTATTCCGCTTCGTCTTCCCCGTTTATATCATCATCAAGCGGTATCTGCTCGCCTACCTCGCGGCTCGCATTATCCTTTTCGGGAAGCGGCGGCAATTCTGTAAGATCATTAAGCGAAAAGCATCTGAGAAAATTTTTTGTAGTTCCGTAAAGAAGCGGCTTTCCGGGAAGTTCAAGCCGGCCGCGTTCTTCAATCAGTCCCTTTTCCACAAGTGTAGTGACAACACCTGAACAGTCAACACCTCTGACCTGCTCGATAAACGATTTGGTGACAGGCTGGTTATACGCCACAACCGCAAGAACTTCAAGCGCGGCGGAAGACAGAGGCGTTCTCCGTTTTAAGTCAAACATAGATTTTATATAAGAGGCATATTCTTTTTTAGTTGCAAGCTGATATGTATTTTCCATACGTACAAGCTCAATTCCGTTTTCCTTAGAAGAAAGTTTTTTCTGAAGTTTTTCCATTACTGCGACGACCTCTTCGGGCGTAACCGAGAAAACCTGCGCAAAACGGTCAATACTGAGCGGCTCTCCGCCGGCAAAAAGCACAGCCTCAAAAGCCGGCAAAAGTTCTGAAGTCGTCATCTGCGTTTATGCTCCTTAATCAGTGTTATTTCTGCGTTGTCTGCCTCACCGTCAATCCGTACCCTGTTTGCTTTACAGAGTTCAAGCACGGCAAGAAAAGTCGCGACTAGCTCTGAACGGCTGTGTGACGTTCTGTACAGCGAGCATAGTTTTTTTGAACCGCCCGTCCACAGGTTTCTTATAACAAAAACAATCCTTGTAGAGACAGCGACAATCTTTTTTGCCACTATTTTTGTAAACGGAGCAGTAGACGGCGGCAGCTTTCGCTGACCTCTCCCCACTGCCGAAAGATATGAGACATACATTACGTCGGACGAATGAGTAAGTTCATATGTTTTGTCAAACTCAAGCTCTTCGGGCTTTCTTACAAAACGGTCAAAGCCATCCTGCATGCCGGCAAGCTGCCTCGCTATCTGCTGACAGACCATATATTCAAGCAGCTCGCCTGTAAGTTCCTCTTTCAGCTTTACTATTTCATCATGCTTAGGCAAAAGACTTACCGTTTTTATATACAGAAGACGAGAAGCCATTTCAAGAAACTCGCTTGAAATTTCCATTTCCTCGTTCTGAAACTGTTTTATCTGCTCAAGATACTGGTCGATAAGCTCGGTAAGCGGTATATCGTAAATGTTGAGCTTGTTGCGCGCTATAAGCTGCAAAAGCAGGTCAAGAGGGCCCTCAAATCCCTCAATTTTATAGCTTAAAGTAACTTCTTCCATTCTCTCACCCTATCAAGCTGAACGGAAGATACGCGATATTCTGAAGAAAGTTCATCACGGCGCTTGTAAGAAATCCGAGAGGTTTGTCAAGCACGCCGAACCAAATAAGGACAAGCAAACCGTAAAAAATATAGCGTTCATAACGCATAAGCGCGTAATACTGTCTGTACGGAAGCAATGCTGACAAAAGTCTCGAACCGTCAAGCGGAGGAATCGGGATCAGATTGAAAACCGCAAGCGATACATTTATATAAGCAATCCAGTAGAAAAAGTAAGCAATATAAAACAAAGCAAATACTTCGGTAACGCCCATTAAGAACGTAAAAAGATAATACAGGATAAGAGTGATAAGCGAAACTATAAGATTTGATACAGGCCCCGCAAGCGCGGTTACAGCCATTCCCCCCTTGGGATTTTTGAAATTTCCGGCATTAATCTGAACAGGTCTCGCCCAGCCGAAGCCAACAAGGAGTATACAGGCGGCGCCCAGATAATCTATATGAGCAAAAGGATTAAGCGTCAGTCTTCCCTGATATCTCGGCGTAGGGTCACCGAGCTTAACCGCTGTCCAGCCGTGCGCAAATTCATGTACCGGAAGGGTGAGAAATATAACGGCGAGTGAAGAAAGCATATATATTATAACACCGGAAACCGAAAAATTTCCGGACAACAGCATACTTAACAAATAAACCACTCCATTCTATCATTGCTATTATATAACAATTATTAAGCAATTACAAGAAAAACATACAGCCCGCCCGTTTTTAAGCGGGCGGGCAAGGGTTAAACGGAAATTGCTTGTGAAAGAGAGAAAGAATAAATTATTTTTTCCTTGACCGGTTTTTCAAATATTTTCGCGCACGCTTGAGCGTAAACCGAAAGCTGTTCACCGTAGGCTTCGGCAAGCGCCTGCGGACTGTCTGTACGGTCTGTTTTGAAATCGACTACAATGATACTTCCGTTTTCCTCAAAACAAAGGTCAACAGCGCCCTGAACTATAATTTTTTCGTCGCCGTGATTGTCTTTAAGCTCCGGATTGACTTTGTAAGCCGGAAGCTCTGTCAAAAACCGCATTTCTCTTTTCACAAGCGGAGACTTTTTTATTCTTCCGAAAAGCTCACTGTCGAAAAAGGCTTTTAATTTATCCCTGTTTACCGCTTCGGCTTCCCGTTCTGTAATAAACTGCCATTCATACAGTCTTTCAATTTCAGCGTCAAGCTCATCGGTTTTGTTAAAATCTATAAACTCAATTATTTTATGGGTCGCGGTTCCTTTTTCTGCGGCGGTCAAACCGCCCTCACTCATAAACGACGGGCGCGATTTAAAAGCGTATTTTTCGCTTTCTGCCTTGTTTGCCAGCTCAGAGACCGAGCTTTTAGCCTCTGTTTCAAGAATATCGGCGTACGGATAAGTATATTCTATATTTTTTTCAAGCTGTTCTTCAAGTGCGGGGTCGGAGTGCGCTTCCGTTTGTGACGTTTCTGCAGATTCTTCAGTGCTGTTTTTAGCGATAACATTTATTACAATGCGGCTTTCCGTATCGGATACGATAAGCCCGGTACCGGCACCGCGGATTTCCCTGCCGTCAGGATGAACCAGAGATGTAGTGATAAGCCATTTAAGATACGAGCGCAAGCCGTAAAAATTTTCAGCCGGATTACCGTCGGAAAGCCTCAGACTTGAAATGCAGTTTCCTATTTCCTTTTCCGGATCTTTTGCGCAGGCTGTAAAATAAAGCATATCTTCGGCTCTTGTCATAGCGACATACAAAAGTCTCAGTTCTTCCTCAGAAGTTTTTCTGCGCGTATAATCGACGATTACCTCTCGTCCGACCGTTGTGTATTTTTCTTTTGCCTGTTCATCAAAATACTTGAAACCGATTCCGTACTCATCTGAATAAAGAGCCGCATTTCTTATGTCGTTATCGCTAAACGGCGTTTCATTAAGAGCTACTATACACACAGGAAACTGAAGACCTTTTGAAGAATGTATAGTCATAATTTTGACGGTGTCGCTGCCAGACTGCACGGCGGCCGACTTCAATCCGTTTTGCGACTGATTTATGATATATCTTACAAATCCTCCTATACCGCTTCTGCTTTCTCCCGCAAATTGTTCGGCATATCCGGAAAGCATCAAAAGATTCCCGCGGCGACGGTCTCCGTCATTCAGTGCTGAAACCGTATTGAGAAAGCCGGTTTCGTAAAGCAGATATGTTATCAGCTTCGGCAATGTAAGAGTGGCTGCAAGTATTCTGTATTTTTCCAATGCTTTGAGAATATCACGGCAGTGCTCATTACCGTTTTCGGCAGCAAATGTGACCGCTGAATACAGGCTTCCCTTTCTTCTGTTTATTCTTATATCGGCTAACTCATCAGAAGTAAACCCGAAAATGGGAGAATGCAATACAGAAAGAAGTTCGACATCGGAATCGGGGTTGTCAATTACTTTAAGCAGCGAAAGCAAAACCGACACCTCGAACGATTCGGCATATCCGTCCTCATTGAAATTAGCCGGAACGCCGTTTTTCCTCAGTTCCTCGGCAATAACCGGTGCTCTTTTGGAAGTGTTGCGAAGAAGTACGGCAAAATCCGAAAACTCGGCGCTTCTTAAAGTATCGTTATCCTGCCTGATACATTTCCCGGCGGACATTATCTGTTTTATTACCTGCGCGATACGGCGTGCCTGTGTGCGTACCTTTTCGGTAGTTTCCGCCGGTTCCTCAAGTATATCAAGCCTTACCGGAGATAAATCGCAATGAGGATATACCGCTTCAGGAATCAGTTTTTCTTCTTTGTCATAAACGATTCCGCCGGTTTCGGCAGTCATCATATTTTCAAAAAAGAAATTGATATAATCGCATATTTCCGGTTTGCTTCTGAAATTACTGCCCAATATAATTTTTTTACTGTCACCTTCTGCAGCAGATTCAAAAGGTACGGCGGAATTTATTTTTCGCAGAAAATTAGACGGCTGAGCGCCTCTGAAGCCGTAAATGCTTTGTTTCACATCGCCTACGGCAAAAAGTTTTTTGCCGTGGTCTGATAATACGTAAAAGAGAATATCCTGAAGATTGTTCGTATCCTGATATTCATCTACCATTACTTCATCAAAGCGGCACGCTATTTCCTGTGCCTGTTCGTTTATAACAATATTTTCCCCGTTTTTGCTGCACAGTAATTTTAAAGCAAGGTGCTCTATATTATGAAAAGTAAAGGTATTTCTTTCGTTATATTCCTCAAAAAGTCTTTTTTCAAATTCAACTAAAATTTCCGAAAGCAATTTTGCCGGACGGTAAATCATCGCAAACTGTTTTTTAATAAAACCGCAATCGGTATAAAACAATTTTTTTAGTTTGGCCGTTATATCGATGATGTAATCTTTTGTCAGCTTGGCAAATTTTTCGGTTTCACCCGATGATCTTGCCGTATTCGGAAGTTCAAAACTTTCGAGAATCTCAAAAATACCGTCCCAGTCGGCATTTTCCGCCGCCTCAAGCAATTCCGAAATTTTTTCCGCGGCGGTTTCAAAGCATAATCCGAATTTTTTGTATGCTTTTTCATCACCGCTTAATATATCAAGCTGATTTATAACCGCTTTTTGCAGAAGCAGTGCGGTTTTTCTTGCTTTTTCCACAGAATAATCATACCATAAATTCCCCGGCTTGAAATTTTCAGGCTCATAAAGCCCCGAAAGGCTTTTGAACCAACCTGTAGGAAATGCCATCTGACGGCTGTAATTGTACATTTTCAGTAAATATTCGAGAAAATTACCGTCGTCATATTCCGCGCCGACAAGCTCCATAAGGTCAAAGAAAACCGGATCGTTCGCATTATAATATGTTTCAAGTATTTCAGCGAGAACAGCCTCATCTATTGACCTCAATGAATTCTGATCCGAAATTTTAAAATCCGGAGATATTCCTGCGGCAACGAAATTTTCTCTTACGAGGTCTATGCAGAAAGAGTCAATAGTACATATCTTAGCTCCGGAAATAAGCTGCTTTTGCTTAAGCAGACCAATATTGTCAGGATTAGCACGGCATTCATCGTCAAGTCTTTTTTCTATTCGCGAGCGCATTTCGGCGGCAGCAGCGTTTGTAAAGGTCACAATAAGAAGGCGGTCGGCGCTTACC
Organism: uncultured Clostridia bacterium; assembly: GCA_944380885.1. GTDB lineage: Bacteria > Bacillota > Clostridia > Oscillospirales > Acutalibacteraceae > UBA737. The sequence goes on from CALWIZ010000013.1 coordinate 44,425, forward strand.
GGATTTATTTTATCGGTTATAAGTCTTATAACCCGCTCAACCAGAACCGCGGTTTTTCCAGAACCCGCCGCGGCGGAGACAAGTACGTTTCCCGCCGCGTCTATCGCGTTTTGCTGCTGTTTTGTAGGATTAAACGCCATCTGAATCGTCCTCCCTCATCTTTTCAAACACTTCACTGTTTTTCATAGACGGAACCTGTGTTCCGGGCATGCTTTCCCTGCCGCATACACTGCTGAAATCGCAGTATTTGCAGGCCGGAGTTTCACAGCCGTCCACCGGCTTTGCCGATATATCACCGCTCAGGATTTCTTCACCGGTTTTTCGCATGAGTTTTTCTATATAGTCAAATATCTCACTGAAATTTTCCGAGTCTATAAAAGAAGTACAGCGTTTGTCAAGCTGTCCGCTTGTTGTAACCGAATATTTAGGAACATACTCGCCGTCAAGCTGCTTGTCCATTGCCTTAACAATATCTTTTTCTGAGCGAAGCAGACCGTTCATCGCCATTCCGGTACCGCCGAGATCACGCTTTGAAGGCATATAAAATATTCCTGCCGCCTTTTCGTCGTCAATATTCCTTCCTCTGACAACCGAATAGAGGTATATAAGCATCTGAAGATTAAGCCCGAAAATAACATCCGGCAATTTAAACTTTTTTGTTCCGGTTTTATAATCAATAATTCTGATATATCCGTTGTATTCATCAAGTCGGTCGATTTTTCCTATAAGCTCTATATTTCCGCCGTCAAAGTCAATATTCAGCTTAGGCATATCATCACCGCCGCCTATTTCAAGCTCGCACGCAACGGGCTCAAAATCGCTTTGCGCAAATTCATCGGAAATATGCTTTACCACCGCCTTGACCGACCGTGAAATTCGCGACACAAGGAATTTATCACGGTTTGTCTCAACAGACCTGTATCCTTTTATTCCGTCGAGATACATCGCAATATATTTATCGACTTCATCGTTAATTTCTTTTTCAGACAATTTGCATAAGTCTTTTTTGTAGCATACAATTATTTTTTCAAGAACAAAATGGACTATTGTGCCTCGCTGCAAAACATCAAAATCTGCCGGCTGCAGTTTTTTTGCACCGAGCCCGTATCTGCAGAAAAACGAGAAACGGCACTTATGGAAAGTATCAAATTTTGATGCCGACATAATTATTTTGCTGCCGAACAGCTTTTCTGCCGTTTCAGGTGACACACTTTCGTCATCGGAATCATATGAAAAATCATTGATAATCTTTCCCGTATATTCCTTGCGTTTTTCAAGAGCTTTTTTTACCGTTAAAGCACCGCCCGCATCGTAATTAAAGCGTCTGCAATATTCAGAGTATGCCGCGTCGGCAGTTTCGGGGAGATTGTCCGCAGCAAGATTGCGGGAGGGCTCGGAAATCTTTTGACAGCCTAAATTCTGTACTATTTCCTCGACAAACGCCGACGGCGCCTTTTCCTCTCCAGATAATCCGCAGAGCGAATATGTAATGAAAAGTTTATCGGAGGGACAGCACAGATTGCAGTATACAAGATAATTTTCATCTATTACCGACGAAATCTGATTATCCGGTATATCTATTCCGGCATCGATTATTTCTTTCCTTTCCCGCAAAGCAAAAATGCCGTCCGAAAATTGTTCTTTCGGAAAAACTCCCTGATTTGCTCCGATTATAAAAGCAACTTTCGGTCTTGAAGGCCGTATACGGTCAGCAGAACCGAAGGTCACCTCATCAAGCATTCTCGGAATCACACCTACTGAATCCAGAGATACCGCAAGCTCAAGCGCCTGAGCAAATTCACGCTTCGTTATCTGTCGGTCACCGAAGCACCTGGCAAGACTGTCAAGAATATGCATATATTTATCATATGACTGCTTTAAGATATCGCCCCTGAACTGCTCGTTTTCATTTTTAAAACGTTCGGAAAGCGCGCTGAGCTTTTCTGCCGCATTGCAGTCCTCAAGCAGCTTAACTGCTGCGGCCGCCATATCCGCCGCTGTTCCCCTGCAGTTTTCCCTGAAAGTAAGAAGCGGCTTTAAGGCAGTCATTCTCAGCAAATTAAGAGTATCGAGTTCGTCCTGATTTACACTGTTTTCTTTTTCGCTGTATACAAATCCCTTGGGATCCATATCCCATTCATTTTGCCACAGTTCGCCGTTAATATTCCACAGATAAACGTAATTCTCGAGCTTTGACAGCTCTTCAAACCGCAACGTACCCAAACCTGTTTTATGAAAGCGAAGTATGTTTTCAGAAGAAAAGTTTACGGCGGCGTTAAGCGCAGCCGAGACAGCGACGGCTCCCGGAAATGCCGATAAAGGTTCTCTTTTGTCTGAAAAGCAGGGTATGCCGTTTTGCGCGCAGGCAGAGCGGATACCCTCTTCATATTGCTGGGCATCTCTCGCTATAATGACAAAATCCCTGTATCTGTACCCTTTTTCTCTTACAAGCTGTCTTATTTTCCTTGCGGTATATTCCGCCTCGTCAAACATCGTAGCTCCTGCGCATACCGTTATATCGCCGCATGTTTCGGGCGCCGTATATTCTGCGCCTGCCATCATTCTTTCAAGCGCTTTTATATCTTCGGATATATGAGTGCCGCCGCCGAGAATAAGCGGTTTATCTTCTTTAATGTTATACTTTTCGGCGGACTTTCTGATACGCTCCGTCAGTTTTCTGACATTCGTGTAAACATTATATTCCTTTTCAAGCGACGGATCGTTTGTAAAGGCGAAAACAACATCGTCAGCCTGCGACAGAACCCTCTCGATTATTTTCATCTGCTGGCCTGTAAAGCCCTTAAAAGAATCAAAGAACACCGTTTTTCCGCTGAAGTAACCGTAATTTTCAAGCTTATAGTACAGCTTTGTAAGATTATCTGCCGGATCCACGAACCGCTCGCCTACAAGAGCGTCAAACGTTTCATAAATAAGCGCCGTATCAGTCAGCTTGAGCCGCAATGTATCGCTTGTGGTTTCTTCTGCTGCCTTACGCAAATCTTCGGGAGTCACGGCGTTAATCTTGAATTCCCCTATTGTGTCCAGTATTGTCTTCGCAAAATAAACCGAACGGCAGTATTTTGACCAAAGCTTTAACTCACCTTCAAGCGATGAAAGCGCCCTATTCATAAAAATAACCTTGTCAGCACCCGAAAGACTTATGCCGGCAATACCTCCGACCTGTCTTCCCACATCGTCACACAGACGTGAAAAGGTTGTCACTCCTGTATTTAATGCCGCCTTATCACCTAATTCTTTAAGCACGGCTCTTTCGCTTTCAAACGAGAACTGTTCAGGCACAATAAGAACAGCTGTTTTTCCTGCGTCTGAAAGCTGCTTTATATTCTGAAGCACAGTATATGTTTTGCCGGATGCCGGACGTCCGAAAATAAATTTCAGCATTGTAAACACCTCCGCTGAAATCTATTTTAACATATATTTTTATCTTTTTCGAGCTTTTTCTTAATTGAGTTTTATTTTCCGAATATAATCGGAAGAATAAGAAATCCGCAAACCGCAGGAACTCCGTAGCATACTGCACCTGCAGCTGTATAAGGATTAAGAGGAACATATACTCCGGTAAATTTTGCCGTAAGATTTATAATTGCAAGTACTGCCGCCCCTGCAAAAGCATTAAGCAGCAATGTTTTGACAGCCTTGCCGCTTTTTACAGAAAAAACAGTCACAGCTATAAAACCTACCGTAAGCAATATAAGAGCACCGTATTTTAAGACTTCCATTTTATCACCCGATATATAAATATGCCGGGACAGTCTTATAAATTACAGAAAGCCGCCGGATAACCGGCGGCTTTCTGCATAAAGGAGAAAAAATTATTTTGAAGAGATATATTCATCAATGGCTTTCGCGGCTGTTTTTCCGGCGCCCATGGCAAGAATGACGGTAGCGGCACCGGTAACTGCGTCACCTCCGGCGTATACGCCTTTCTTTGTGGTGGCTCCGGTATCCTCGTTTACGATTATACCGCCCCGCTTATTAACTTCAAGTCCGTCTGTGGTGGACTTTATAAGCGGATTAGGAGAAGTGCCGATAGACATTATTACGCAGTCGGCGTCTATATCGTACTCGCTTCCCTCAATGGCGACAGGTCTCGCTCTTCCGGACTCATCAGGCTCGGAAAGCTCCATACGCTGACAGGTAATGCTTTTTACCCAACCGTCTTCACCGTTGATTTTTGTAGGATTAGTAAGGAATCTGAACTCAATTCCCTCTTCCATTGCATGCTCGACTTCCTCACGGCGAGCCGGCAGCTCATGTTCAGTACGGCGATAAACAACAGTAACATCGGCGCCCAAACGCTTTGCGGTTCTCGCGGCGTCCATCGCGACGTTTCCGCCTCCGACAACTATTGTCTTCTTGGCGTGCATTACAGGTGTGTCACTGTGCTCATTATACGATTTCATAAGATTGTTTCTGGTAAGAAATTCGTTTGCGGAATAAACACCGCAAAGCGCTTCACCTTCGATACCCATAAATCTCGGAAGCCCTGCGCCCGAACCGATGAAAACAGCTTCATAACCCATATCAAAAAGCTCGTCGACAGTTATTGTCTTTCCGATTATAACGTCAGTGTCAATTTCAACGCCGAGCGCTTTGAGACCGTCTACTTCCTTTTTAACTATTTTTTTAGGAAGTCTGAATTCCGGTATTCCGTAAACAAGAACACCGCCGGCGGTGTGAAGCGCTTCAAAAACAGAAACCTGATATCCTTTTTTCGCAAGGTCACCGGCGCAGGTAAGTCCTGACGGGCCCGAACCGACAACCGCTACTTTATGTCCGTTAGGTTCAGGACGTTTAACATTTTCTTTGGCGTGTTCGTTGTGCCAGTCGGCGACAAAACGCTCAAGTCTGCCGATGCCTACAGGTTCACCCTTTATTCCTCTTACACATTTCGATTCACACTGTGTTTCCTGAGGACATACTCGACCGCATACAGCCGGAAGGCTTGATGATTCCGATATAACCTGATATGCCGCTTCAAAATCGCCCTCTTTGATTTTTTCAATAAATGCCGGAATGTGTATATTTACCGGACAGCCTGATACGCAGGGCATATTTTTACAGTTAAGGCAGCGCGCAGCCTCGTCAAGTGCGGTTTCCTCGCTGTAACCAAGAGCAACCTCCGAAAAATTTGAAGCACGCACAACCGGATCCTGAACCGGCATTTCATTTTTCTTTAAGCTCATATTCGCAGCCATTACTGTACCTCCTTTTTGAAAAGATTGCACGCCTCGTCATATGCGTGACGCTCAAAATCGCGGTACATGGCTCCGCGTTTCATAGCTTCATCGAAATCTACCTCAAAACCGTCGAAATCCGGCCCGTCAACGCAGGCAAACTTGACCTTTCCTCCGACAGTAAGACGACAGCCTCCGCACATGCCTGTTCCGTCAATCATTATCGGATTCATTGAAACCACGGTTTTTACATTTGCCGGCTTTGTTACACCGACAACAAATTTCATCATAATCAGCGGTCCGATTGTAATGACTTCATCGTAGTTTTCTCCGGCATCGATAGCCTCTTTAAGAGGTACGGTTACAACGCCTTTTCTGCCGTGCGAACCGTCATCAGTCATAACGGTAAGCTTATCGGAGCAAGCGGCAAACTCATCCTCAAGAATTACAAGATCCTTTGAACGAAATCCTATTATCGAGTGAACCTCACAGCCCTGCTCGTGCAGCTTTTGTGCAACAGGCAGCGCTATGGCACAGCCAACGCCGCCGCCTACAACGCAGACCTTTTTAAGTCCTTCGGTTTCCGTGGGCCTTCCGAGCGGACCCGCGAAATCGGCCAGATAATCACCGACCTGCTTGTGGTTTAGCTTCTCGGTAGTAGCACCTACTACCTGAAAAATTATTTTAACGGTACCCTTTTCCCTGTCGTATCCGGCTACGGTAAGCGGTATACGCTCGCCGTCTTCATCGGTACGCAATATGATGAACTGACCTGCTTCCGCTTTTTTGGCAACCAGCGGCGCTTCAATTTCCATCATTGTAACGGTGGGATTGAGTTCTTTTTTGCTTACAATCTTAAACATCAGATTCATTCCTTATTATAGTTTAAATCAGCGCCTCCGCGTAAGAAGGCGCTGATTTAATTTTATACTGTCAGGCTTTAAAAGTCAACCTCTGTTCCGTAATATGTACATTTGAAAAGTTTTGCCATTGTCTCAGGGTCAATAGCACGCGGGTTGGAGCCTGTGCAGGCATCGCCTACTGCGTTAGCAGCAATCTCGTCAACCTTAGCGTTGAATTCAGCCTCGTCAACACCGAATTCCTTTAAAGTATGCGGAATATTGAGCTTTTCATTCATATTATCTATAAGATTGCAAAGACTTTCGATAAGTCCCTTATTGCTGGAGCCTGCAAGTCCAAGCATTCTCGCAATATCGGCATATCTTTCGGCAGCTCTCTGGTCATGCGCGTTGTACTTGATAACGAAAGGAAGATAAATTGCATTTGCGCAGCCGTGCGGAATGTGCTGATCCTTCATTGCGCCTTCGTGGAAAGCAGCACCGGTTTTGTGAGCCATCGAATGTACAATTCCGAGAAGTGCGTTTGAGAAAGCCATACCGGCAAGGCACTGAGCGTCATGCATCTGAGCACGTGATTCCTTGTTGCCTTTGTATGAAGAAGGAAGATAAGCGGTAACCATTTCAATAGCTTTCATAGCAAGCGCGTCGGTGTAAACACTCGCAACGGTCGAAACATACGCTTCAATCGCATGAGTAAGAGCGTCCATACCGGTGTGAGCAACCAGCTTTGCAGGCATTGTCTGAGCAAGCTCAGGGTCAACTATTGCAATATCAGGTGTAATGTTGAAGTCAGCAAGCGGGTATTTGATGCCTTTTGAATAGTCGGTAATAACCGAAAATGCCGTAACCTCGGTTGCGGTACCTGACGTAGACGAAATTGCGCAGAATTTAGCCTTCTGACGAAGCTCAGGGAAATTAAAGGGTATGCAGAGTGACTCAAATGTCACATCCGGATACTCATAGAAAGCCCACATTGCTTTGGCTGCGTCAATCGGAGAGCCTCCGCCCATAGCAACTATCCAATCAGGCTCAAATTTGCGCATAGCTTCCGCGCCGCGCATAACGGTTTCAACAGAAGGATCCGGCTCAACACCTTCAAAGAGTTCAACCTGCATACCGGCTTCTTTGAGGTAACCTACTGCCTTATCAAGAAAACCGAAGCGTTTCATTGAACCGCCGCCTACAACCACAATAGCTTTTCTGCCCTTTAAATTTTTGAGATTTTCCATTGCGTTTTCGCCGAAGTAAACGTCTCTGGGTAATGTAAATCTTGCCATTTCAATTCCTCCGTTTTATTAAAAGCATTTTTTTGCTTTTTTATTTGTTTATATTATACTCCGAAGCAAATCAAAAAGGAAATATATAAACTGCATAAGTGATATTTCATACAAGATATATCATTTTTTTACTATTTTTGTTAATTTTTTTACTGTCAGTGCCCTTCAAGGCAACCGTGAAGCTGATACTACCGTGAGAATCATTCCGCAAACACGGAATTTCACCTCATAACCACAGAATATAAAACCGTAAATTCTGTCAGGGTCATCATGATATCGCGGTCTCGGATCCTCTGAAAGCACGTCATAAAGTTGATTAAAAACGTCGTCCGGCAAAGCCGCTCTGATAGTTTCCGGTATTACAACGTCAAGTGCCTTCCCATAATGCTCTCCAGCAAAACCGTTTAAAGCATTCGGATAAGAATCTGTAAAACTTATATACGGCTTGATATCTATTATAGGTGTTGAGTCACACATATCAATACCTGAAACAAATATAACCGGACCGTATTTTTTGTCGTTTTCGACTTTTTCAAGCTTAAGCGCCGAAATGCCGACAGGATTCGGACGGTACGGAGACCGTGTGGCAAACACGCCGATACGCCGGTTTCCGCCAAGTCTGGGCGGTCTTACGGTAGGAGACCATTTTTTCCCGTTTTCCGCACGTGAAAAAATCCATATCACCCATATATGAGAATACTGTTCCAATTCCCGCACAGCGGAAAAATCACGGTATTCAGGTTCAAAAACAATGCGTCCCGTAAGACCCTTTACAATTCCGCTTTGCCGCGGAAGACCGAACTTATCCGGAAAATCCGTATGAATTTTCGCAATTACATTGAATTGATAAGTTTCCATATATTCCTCTAACAAATTACTGCGGCACTGATAACGCTTCTTCCGACCCCGATGAGCTCGCCGCCGAAGAGGAATCGGAAGAAGATGAATCTGTTGATGACGAATCCGATGAAGACGACGAGTCGGACGAAGACGAATCGGATGACGAAGTATCAGATGAGCTGTCGCCAGACGAGGAATCTGATGATGTATCCGATGAAGTGTCAGACGAAGTATTATCTGAAGATGTCGGCTCGCTTGATGAAACTTGTGACGACGAGTTGCTCGAAGATGACGAGGACGAACTACTCGACGAAGATGAAGTTGACGGAGAGTTGTATACCGGATTATTTATATCGTCGCCTTTTTTATAGTATCCTATTCCCTTTTTGACAACATCGTCACTGTCTTCAAACTGCTTTTTTTCAAGATCCCTGTGAACTTCCTTCATTACATCGCGCCATACTTTTGCCGCGGCGCCGCTGTTGCTTATATCTGTCGGGTAATCAAAGCCATACCAGACCGAGCCGACATAATAAGGAGTTCCCGCAACCATCCAAAGGTCGTTTGATTCGCTTGAAGTTCCGGTTTTGGCATATGCTTTCATCGAATAATTGAAGCTCGCGATAGTTCTGCCTGTTCCCTCGCTTCCGTAAACAACCTCCTGCAGCAGATGATTCATTATTGTGGCTGTCGCCGGTGAAATTACCTGTTCACCGGTTTCGTCATAATCAAAAACAACCTCTCCGTTTGAACGCTCTATTTTATAATATGTGGTCGGCTCGTGATAAACGCCCTGATTGCCGAATATCGCGTAAGCCGCCGCGGATTCCGTTGTAGTTAATCCGTAAGCGCAGCCTCCAAGCGCAAGCGAAGATAAATTTTTATCCTGCTCTACAAGATGCGCGCACTTGAGCTTATTAACAAGGAAATTATAGGAATTTTCTATTCCAACCTCCTGAAGAAGGCGCACGGGAACAGCATTCATAGATTTTCTTATAGCATAATTAAGATTTACGGTCCCCTTATAATAGCCGAACCATTCTTTAGGTCCGCTCGTTCCGTCGGGATAATAGTTTTCTATCGGTTTGTCGACGACTCTCGATGTATAATTTACTATGTCATTCTCAATAGCGAGCGTGTAAACGCCGAGAGGTTTCATTGTAGATCCCGGCTGACGCGGTGAATCTGTCGCCCTGTTTAGTCCTCTGTTAGTTGTTTTTTCGCCTGCACCCCCTACTATTCCCATAATATGGCCGCTGTAATCCATTATTGTCATAGCTGACTGTACATGCTGTTCAGTACCGTTGATTTTTTCTGTTTGAGGAAAATAGGTATCAATATCTGTATAAACTTCCTCCATTGCCTCTTGAATATCGGTATTCAATGTGGAATAAATTTTAAATCCGCCGTTATAGAACATTGTGGAAGCAATTTCATTGCTCAGGTTATATTTTTCGGCAAGATCGTCTATTACCTGATCGATAAGGGTATCAACAAAATAGTTGTTGATTTCAATTTCATAATCGTTTTCCTGTGAATTGTCAAGCTTAATTTCCGCATT
>CALWIZ010000014.1 GCA_944380885.1 uncultured Clostridia bacterium
GTCATATTCCTCGTAGCTGATTTTACCGAGCTCAAGCATTTTATCAAGGACAGTACGTCTGCGTTCGACATTTTCCTCCGGACCGTCAACCGGGTTAAATTTCGTTGGATTTTTTGTAATTGCCGCAAGTGAGGCGCACTCAACAAGCGTAAGCTCGCTTACGTCTTTGTTAAAATAATAATTTGCCGCGACCTGAACGCCGTTTATACCGTTTCCGAGAGCTATGGTGTTGAGATACGCTTCAAGAATTTCGGTTTTGTCGAGCTGCTTTTCAATAAGCAAGGCTCTTACAATTTCACGGATTTTTCTGACAGAGCTTTTATCATCGTCTCCCGTGACGTTTTTAATAAGCTGCTGAGTCAGCGTCGAACCGCCGAATTCGGTATCGTCAAACTTCAAAAGCTTATTTCCTACCGCGGCAAGCGTTCTTTTCCAGTCGACTCCGCTGTGTTCAAAAAAGCGCTCATCTTCAATAGAAATAAACGCGTTCTGCAGATTTTCCGGAATTTTATCAATACTGACCCAAAGCCGGTTCTCTGTCCCGTGAAGTCTCTGATATTCTACCCACTCGCCTTTATTGTTTTGCACATAAATAACAGAGGTAAGGTTAATTTCCATATTCCGTATATTATCAACAATTTGATTTGCTCCGAAAAAATCGATTTTACGCTCGGATTTTATATACGTCGGTATTACAAATATAAGAAAAACCGTCGCCACAATCAGCAGACCGGACAAAAATACAGTCAGTTTTTTGAAGATATTTTCCATAAAGCCCGCCCTTTCTCTCAGGATATTTGACGCCGCATATATAACTAATTATAACACCGACACCATTATTTAGCAAATATTTTTTAAAGCATTCATATTTTATTTAAAAATTGCAATTATAATTTTAGAGCAAAGCGAGGGAAATAAATGTTAAAACTTCTTAATATCAGGAAAAATTATTATGCCGGAAGCACTACAGTTGAGGCGCTTAACGGTGTAAGCATCGAATTCAGGAAAAATGAATTTGTATCTATTCTCGGTCAGTCCGGATGCGGCAAAACAACCCTTTTGAATATTATAGGCGGACTTGACAAATACACCGAAGGCGACCTTATAATAAACGGAAAATCCACAAAACTTTTCAAAGACAGAGACTGGGATAATTACAGAAACCACTCGATAGGCTTTATTTTTCAGAGCTACAACCTGATACCCCACCAGAGCGTACTCTCAAACGTTGAGCTTGCGCTTACACTCTCAGGTGTCTCAAAAGCGGAAAGACGCCGCCGCGCGTCTGAAGCACTTGACAAGGTGGGACTCAGCGATCAGAAAAACAAGCGTCCGAACGAAATGTCCGGAGGTCAGATGCAGAGAGTCGCCATAGCCCGCGCGCTTGTCAATAATCCTGAAATTCTGCTTGCCGACGAACCTACCGGAGCGCTTGACAGCGAAACATCCGTACAGATAATGGATCTTCTCAAGGAAATCGCGAAAGACCGGCTTGTTATAATGGTTACCCACAATCCTGAGCTTGCCCAGAAATATTCTACCAGAATCGTGAGACTTCTCGACGGTAAAATTATAGACGATACAATGCCCTATTCTTCCGATAACGATAATATCGAGGAAAAAAAGTCAGATAAAAGACCTTCAATGTCGTTTTTTACCGCCCTTTCCCTTTCGCTCAACAATCTGATGACCAAAAAAGCCCGTACCTTTCTCACTTCTTTCGCAGGATCAATAGGCATAATAGGCATAGCGCTTATTTTATCACTTTCAAGCGGAGTAAACGCATATATAAAAAATGTCGAAGAAAAAACTCTTGCAAGTTATCCGATTTCGATAGAAAAAACGGGTATGGACATAAGTAATCTCGTTTCTGATCTTATGGATGAACACGAGGTAGTCGAAGAAACCGAACCTGACAGAATTTACAGCAACAATATAATGACCGAAATGATGTCAACAATGGTAAACGGTCTTTCGTCAAACAATCTTGCTCTTCTCAAAAAGCACATAGAGGAAACTGATGCCTTTGACGAAAACTCAAGCGAGATAGAATATAAATATTCAACTGTTATGAATATTTATGACGAAAAAGGCGACAAGGTAAATCCGAACACCGTTTTTTCCACGTTATTCGGCGAGAATTCAACATCGTCTTCCTATCAATCGGCTTCGGCGTTTTCAAATACGGAAGTTTGGAACAGGCTTTTTGACAATAAAGAGTTTCTTGAAAAGCAGTATGAAGTTGTAGCCGGCCGCTTTCCTGAAAACTATGATGAAATCGTACTTGTAGTCGATAAAAACAACCGCATAAGCGATTATACGCTTTATTCTCTCGGACTCAAGGACTCAAAAGAGCTTGAGGAAATGATGGAAAAAGCCATGAACGGTGAAAAAATAGAGCCGACAGAACAGGTGTCATATTCTTATGACGATATTCTTAATCTCAAATTCCGTCTTCTTTGCAATACAGATTACTTTGAGAAAAAAGCCGACGGTTTGTGGGTCGACAAAACAGATGATGAATTGTATGTACAGACAAAGCTTTCAGATGCTCTTCAGATAAGCGTTGTGGGAATACTTCGTCCGTCGGAAGACTCCCTGAACACAGCCACAAGCGGATTTGTGGGATACACAAGCGAACTGATGGAGCATCTCATAAATCAGGTGAACGACAGTGAAATTGTCAAAACGCAAAAAGAAAATCCCGAAGTAAATGTTTTCACCGGACTACCCTTCCAGACCGATGAAACAGAGATGTCATTTGATCAGATCATGGAATATATTTCATCGTTGCCCAAGGAAGAGCAGGCTGAATATTCTGCGTATATTCAGCAGATGCAGACCGCCGGAATGACCAACGAAGAAATAGCCGAACGCTTTAACACTGCAATAAAAGGACAGAGTGATTCGGCAACTTATTCGGATAATCTCAGCCTCATGGGTGTTTCCGACCTGAATGAACCTTCGGTCATAAATATTTACCCCAACAGCTTTGAGGCAAAAGAAAATATTTCCGCGCTTATAGACGAGTATAACGCCTCTGCGGACGAAAGCGATAAAATAACTTATACAGACTATATCGGACTTATGCTTTCGTCAGTTACCACAATAATCAATGCAATAAGCTATATTCTTATTGCATTTGTAAGCATTTCACTCATTGTATCGTCTATAATGATAGGAATAATCACATATATTTCTGTTCTTGAGCGTACAAAAGAAATCGGCATTTTGCGCGCAATGGGAGCTTCAAAACGCGATGTCTCACGTGTTTTCAATGCTGAAACGCTTATTGTTGGATTTGTCGCGGGAGCAATAGGTATTCTTGTTACCCTGCTGCTGCTGATACCTATCAATGCAATTATTGAGGTCATTACAGATATTTCCGGTTTGGCTGTCCTGCCGGTCGCAGGCGCTATAATTCTTGTCGCTATCAGTATGCTTCTGACACTTATAGCAGGAATATTCCCTTCAAGAGTTGCAGCAAAGCGCGACCCTGTTACAGCACTGAGGTCAGAATGATTTTTCAGTTTATTATTTCACCGTTTTTGCATAATTCTTTTATATATTTATTCCAGTTGTAGCAATCGGGCACCGTTATATTGGTCTCGGTCTTTTCCACTGTATAAGAAAAGATCTCGTCATCAATACCGGTGTCCGATACTTTTTTCATAATCGCGGTTATTATGCTTCTTCTTAATTCTTCACTTTCTACCGTTCTGGACAGAAGCTCGGATATCTGCACTCCCGTGTATCTTTCCGTCTCGCCAACTTCTCCGAGCTCAATGCCTCCGGCGTAATCCACAAGCGCCGCGACAAAGGAATAATCGGTTTCCACGGTAAAATCAATGCTGTACCCGTATATTTCATCGGTAAAATCGTCATACGGCGGTATGATGATTTTGAGTTTTTTACCTTCAAAGTCAAAATACGCGAAAGTCTTTTCGCCGCATATGTCGAACATTATCCCCTTTCCCGACGGTTCGGGGAATGTATACGGCACATCTGAAACGCTGTTTTCGGCAGGACTTATTTCCCTGCTTAAATAAAAGTATCCTGCCGAAACAAATACCGCGAAACACGCCGTGTAAAACAACAGATATTTTATAACTCTTTTTGCTTTTTTCATCTGATCACCCTGTTTTTATTATGGACAGGCAGAATAAAAAACATTCAAAATAAAAAAGCTCCGCCTGTAAAGGCGAAGCAATAAAAAATCTTACCGGCATTGCAGCCGATTTTTCGCTGTTATAATATTTATTTCAGTGACTCAATAATCGGAGCTATCGCTTTTGCGTATTCTTTTCCAATAAATCTTGCGCCGGTTTCGGTAGGATGAACACCGTCGGCCGCGTAGTCCGTAGGATTATTTCCTATAAACTCGGCGTTGAGCAGACCGTCAGTAGGAAGATATACGTCTGCAAATTCCCTTGCAAGGCTGCGTATTATGAGAATCTTAGGCATAAGATCATCCCAGAAGAATTTTTTATCCTCGACAGGAATAAGAAAAGGCTCCATCATAAGTATTTTAGCGTTTGTTTTTTCCTTTATCGCGGTTAAAACAGTGCGGTAATTTTTTTCAAAAAGATCATTATCGATCCATGAACGGTCGCCGGCGTGGTGCCATACGTCGTTTATACCGATAAGTATGGAAACTATATCGGGCTGAATGTCAACAAAATCGCTCTGAAGCCTTGCGACAAGATCTTTTGTTTGATTTCCGCTGATTCCGAGGTTTATAAACTCAAAATCAGTATCAGGAAACTCCGTCCGTATATTTTCGGCGGCGTATTTCGGATAACCTGAGCCTAAATTATGTATATCCTCATAATTTCTTCCTGCGTCTGTAATGCTGTCTCCCTGAAAAAGAATTTTCATAATAATCACCATTCCCTGTTTTATTTTAAATATTTTGAACAAACATCGTGAACCGTATTTTTAATCAGAGCAATTTTTTTGTTGTCTGCCTCAAAACCATCTGGTATTTCAAAGCCATTGACAATATCTGTCGAGACAGGAAAAAAAGAATTGTTCCTTATATCTTCACCGGAAAAGATTTCAAACCATACCGCTGCAAGAGTATATCTGCCGTAGAAAAGGCTCATATGATAACCGTCGCGGCAAAGACTTTCACCGCCCGAAAGAACATCAAACTCCTTTTTTCCGCGTAATTCATTTATTACCTCTCCGCACGGTATTATCGGAATATTTCCGTTTTCCGAGCAGAATTTTCCAGAAGCGCTTTTTATTGCCGAATACATTTCGGAACTCGAATAACCGTATTTTCCGAAAGCCGGGTGGTCGCTTCCTTCCTCATAAGACCATGTTTCATGGAAATATATTTTTGAGTCCGGCACTGTATTTCTTATATAATCGACAACATATTTTCCGTTCTCGCCGTATGATGCGGGAATGCCCGAATCATAGCTTGCCTGCTGAACTGTAACGATATCCCAGCTGTCCGCCTTAAGCATTTCATTAACAGAGACTGTTCTGTCGGTATATATGCCGTTATACTCAAGACGGTATTTTTTTTCGCCGCTCTTTATATTACAGGCATGCATATGGAGACTGCAGCCCCCGATATACAAATTGTATACATCTATCGGACTGTTCCCCGCTTCAGATATTTTATGCAGGTACGCTGTTGCGTCTTCTGAAAAGCTGTTTCCTATCGAAAGAATTTTCACAAAAAATCACCTTTTACCGTCTTCAAGGCTTTTCAAATAATCAATGCAAATTTTCGCTTCGGTTATTCCGTCTGGAACGCAGGTTTCGCTCTCTACCACCATCGGAATATTATTTTTTACGGCATAATCGTAAACAGCCGCAACAGGCGCGCTGCCTTTTCCGAGCGGATAACCGTGACCGTCCGGAGTACCGTCTTTTATATGTATAAAAGTTACTCGGCCCTTTACCCTGTCAAGCAGCAAAAGAGGTTCCTTCATTCCGACAAACGCCCAGTAAGTGTCTATTTCAAATGTTATGCCGGTTCTGTAAAAAAGCTGCTCAAAAGGTACTGAACCGTCCTTATTAGGTATAAACTCGTCCGCATGATTATGATATGAAAGCTGAATACCGTCAGCTTTCAGCTTTTCGGAAATAATATTGATGTTTTCTATAAAATAATTCAGTTTGCTTTGATCGGATAAATCATATCCCGGAATAATATAATGCTTATTTCCTATAGCTTTATGATAAGCGACTGTTTCCTCGTAATTGTTTAGAAGATCATCAAAAGACGAATGTGTTCCGGAAATTTCAAGACCGGAATTTTCAAGCATTGAATTTATTTCATTTGCAGTATGACCGAAAAAGCCTGCGAATTCAACGCAGTTATATCCTAATTCCGCTGTTTTCTTGATTGCCGACGCAAGATCGTTTTGTGTTATATCCCTTATGCTGTATAGCTGAAGACCGTATTTCATTTTCAGTACCTCGGTTAATATTCAATTATTTCGATTGACTTTATAATAACATCTTCGCACGGAACATCATTGACGGTTTTAACGCATGCGATAGCGTCAACCGTATCCATTCCTTCAAATACCTGTCCGAAAACAGTGTGACGGAAATCAAGCCACGGAGTACCACCCATTTCACCGTACGCGTTTACAATATCTTGCGGGAACCCGCGGTCAGAAAGCTCTTTCATCTGCTCAAGCATATTTGACGGAACGTCTTTAGCCTGAACAATAAAAAACTGACTGCCGTTTGTATTGGGGCCGGAGTTAGCCATCGAAAGCGCTCCGCGCAGGTTGTGAAGCTGCTCGTCAAACTCATCGCCGAAGCTGCCGCCCCATATCGACTCACCGCCCGTACCGTTGCCGAGCGGGTCTCCTCCCTGTATCATAAAATCGTTTATTACCCGATGAAATTTAAGACCGTCATAATAACCGTTTTTTGAATGAGTGACAAAGTTTTCTACCGTTTTTGGCGCGCGTTCGGGAAAAAGAAGGATCTTTATATCGCCCATACTTGTGTGCATTACCGCAACTGTATCTCCCGAACCCGGAATTTTCAGCTGAACTGCTGACATAGTATCTCTCCTTAACACTGTATTTAATAGGGTGTTCCCCCATTTTTAATACTTGTATTTTACTACAATATATAGTATAATACAAGTAATTTTTAGAAATACTTAAATATTTTTTATCAAAGGAGAAATAACCATGAAATGCCCCTTCTGCGGCTTTGAAGAAAGCAAAGTCATAGATTCAAGACCGACTGACGAGGGTCAGCGTATCCGCCGCCGCCGTGAATGTCTTCAGTGCGCGAAAAGATTTACCACCTATGAAATAATTGAAAGTCTTCCGATAATAGTAATTAAAAAGGACAAGTCCCGTGAAGCCTTTAATCGTGACAAGCTTATGACGGGTCTGCTGCGTGCCTGCGAAAAACGTCCGGTTTCTATTGACACACTTGATAAAATGATAGACGAGATAGAAAGCGTACTTCAGAATTCGCTTGACCGCGAAGTAAGCAGTGAAAAAATCGGACAGCTCGTTATGGAAAAGCTGAAAAAGATTGACGAGGTAGCTTATGTCCGTTTCGCTTCTGTCTACCGGCAGTTCAAGGATATAAATACATTTATGCACGAGCTGAACAAGCTGCTCGAAAACGATTGATTTTTTTGAGGAGAGACCGATGAACAACAATGAAAAAATGGCGGAGCTGCTGCTCCCTTCCATAGATAAAACTCCGGATTATTATGAGAATCTTTATCCGGCAAGAGAATTAAAGGAAGGCGCGCGGGTCACAAGAATTGCCCCCAGTCCGACAGGATATCTTCATTTGGGCACACTTTTTGCCGCTCTTGTCAACCGTATAACCGCTACATCTTCAGGAGGGATATTTTACACCCGAATTGAAGATACCGACAAAAAGCGTGAAATAGAAGGCGGAATTGCGGATATAATTGACGGGCTCGGAAGATTCGGCATAACAATCGACGAAGGTTTTACGGGCGCAGACGAGCAGTACGGAAATTACGGTCCTTACAAGCAAAGCCAGCGCGCTGAAATTTATCAAACCTACGTTAAGGAGCTTATCCGACAGGGACTTGCCTATCCGTGTTTCTGTACGGCCGAAGAGCTTGACAAGGTAAGAAAAATACAGGAAGACCGCAAAATCCGCACAGGTTATCACGGAGAATGGGCAAAGCACAGAAATATTACTTTCGAAGAAGCGAAAAAGCTTATTGATGAGGGTAAAACTTACGTTGTTCGTCTTAAATCTCCCGGAAGCGAAGAAAACACGGTTGTTTTTGATGACTGTATTAAAGGCAAAATTGAAATGCCGGAAAACGATGAGGATTTTGTTATTTTAAAATCCGACGGTATCCCAACATACCACTTTGCCCACGCCGTAGACGATCATCTTATGAGAACAACCCACGTTCTTCGAGGCGATGAGTGGATTTCCTCTGTTCCGAAGCATATACAGCTTTTCAAGCTGCTCGGTTTCAAGCCGCCGAAGTACGGACATATCGCTCCGATTATGAAGCTCGACGGCGGCGCCAAGCGTAAGATTTCAAAACGCAAGGATCCTGAAGCCGCGGTTCATTTTTTTGCGGAAGAGGGATATGACAGCCAAAGCGTCATAGAATACCTTATGACAGTTGCCGCGTCCGATTTTGAAGACTGGCGCAAGGCAAATCCGGATAAATCATATAAGGATTTTAAATTCAATCTGAAAAAAATGAGTGTTTCAGGCGCTTTGTTCGACTCGGACAAGCTGAACAACGTATCCAAAACCGTTGTTTCAAGCTTTGACAGCGCGTGTGTTTACGATAAACTGACAAAATGGGCAAAAGAATTTGATCCTGAGTTCTGCGCTGTTCTGACGGAAAATCCCGAATATACAAGGGCGGTTCTTTCAATCGACCGCGATGTACCTAAGCCACGCAAGGATATAGCGAAATGGAATGAGGCTAAAGATTATTTCTCATATTTCTTTGACAGTCTGTATAAAAAGGATTTTTCCCTTCCCGAAAACGTCTCATCTGCCGACGCAAAGCTCTTTCTTCAGAAATACAAGGAAGTATATGATCCTTCTGACGACAGGCAGCTGTGGTTTGATAAAATCAAGGCTATTGCGCCGGAAATAGGCTTTGCTTCCGAGACAAAGGAATACAAGGCAGAGCCTGACAAGTTCAAAGGGCACGCGGGAGATTTAAGCACCGTACTCAGAATTGCGGTTACCGGAAGAAGGAATACGCCGGATCTCTGCAGCATTATGCGGGTACTGGGCAAAGAGCGCTGCATATCACGTATAGATGATGCGTTAAATTCACTTTAAGGAGCAATATATACAATGTCTGACAATATTATACCAGAGGAAACTCCGGTTTCCTCTAACTTTATACAGGATTTAATTGACGAGGATTTAAAAGAGGGAGTTTATACCCATGTCCAGACCCGTTTTCCTCCCGAGCCTAACGGATATCTTCACATTGGCCACGCCAAAGCCATAACAATAGATTTCGCCACAGCCGAGAAATACGGCGGTGTATGCAATCTGCGTTTTGACGATACAAATCCCGTTAAAGAAGACGTAGAATATATTGATGCCATAAAGGAAGACATAAAATGGCTCGGTTTTCACTGGGACAATGTATATTTCGCGTCTGATTATTTTGACTTTCTGTATGAATGCGCGCTTAAGCTGATTGACAAAGGGCTTGCATATATTGATGAAAGCTCTGCCGACGAAATACGCGAAATGCGCGGAACGCTTACTGAACCGGGAAAAGAAAGTCCTTATCGCAACAGACCTGTATCGGAAACCAAAGAGCTTTTCCGCAGAATGACTAACGGTGAATTTGAAAACGGAGCTATGGTGCTGAGAGCTAAAATCGATATGGCATCATCAAATCTCAATATGCGCGATCCGATTATTTACCGGATTATGAAAGCCACTCATCACCGCACCGGCGATAAATGGTGCGTATATCCCATGTACGATTTTGCTCATCCTCTCAGTGACGCGAAGGAGGGTGTCACTCATTCCCTGTGCTCTCTTGAGTTTGAAAATCACCGTCCTCTTTACAACTGGTTCCTTGAGGTGCTTGAAATACCCGAGCCTCCAAGGCAGATAGAGTTTGCGCGTATGAATGTCAATTACACTCTTACCAGCAAGCGTAAATGCCTTAAGCTCGTGAATGACGGACTTGTTTCCGGTTGGGACGATCCCCGTATGGCTACGATCTGCGGAATGAGAAGGCGCGGATACCCTGCCCCGGCTATCCGTGAGTTTGTTGATAAAATAGGCGTTTCAAAAGCGTACAGTGTTATTGACTATGCTTTGCTTGAGTCCTGCGTACGCGATTATCTTAACGAAAACGCCGAACGCGCGATGGCGGTTTTAAGACCGCTCAAGATTGTAATAGACAATTATCCCGAGGATAAAACCGAGGAAATAGAAATTGATATAAATCCCGCCAAGCCTGAGCTCGGCAAACGCAGCGTCCTTTTTTCCCGGGAAATATATATCGAGCAGGACGATTTCATGCTTGATCCTCCGGGTAAATATTTCAGACTCTGCCCTGCCAAAGAGGTACGTCTTAAAGGCGCATACTTTATAAAATACGCCTCACACGAATGTGACGATAGCGGCAATATTACGGTCGTTCACTGCACATATGATCCTGACAGCTTCGGCGGGGAAACGCCTGACGGCAGAAAAGTCAAAGGAACGCTTCACTGGGTCAGCGCGCAGAACTGTATTGACGCTGAGCTTCGCCTTTATGACCGTCTTTTCAATGTTCCTAATCCGAGCGACGAGGAAGGTGTTTCCTCTTTTGCTGATAATCTTAATCCGGATTCACTTACTGTTCTTACTGGCTGCAAGCTGGATAAGTCAATTTCCGATTTAAAGCCGGGTCAGACCTTCCAGTTTATGCGGCAGGGATATTTCTGCGTCGATCCTGACAGCACAGCCGAAAATCCGGTCTTCAACCGCACAGTAGCCCTTAAAGACTCTTTCGCGAAAAAGGCATAAGCTATGACGGTTAATGATATTTTTGATTATCTCAATTCACTTTATCCGGTAAATACCGCCTGTGACTTTGACAATCCGGGAATACTTGTGGGAGATAAACACGCTGAAGTTAAAAGGTCGGTTATTTCACTTGACTGTACCGACAGCGCAATAGACAAAGCCGTAAAAAACAAATGTCAGCTCATTATTACGCATCATCCCGTTATTTTTGAGCCGCTAAAAAAAGTGCTTTCCGATTCTCCAGTTTACCGGCTTATTAAAAACGGTATATCGGTAATATCAATGCATACAAATCTTGATATAGGTGAAAACGGTGTAAACGATACGCTTTGCGATGTACTTGAGCTTAATAACACCGAAAAATATATTGCTGACGACGGTTTCCCGCTTAATACAGGCTTTTTACCATATCAAATGGCACCCGAACAGCTTGCCGGATATATTAAGAAAAAGCTCGGAGGACGGATAAAATACTCCTCGGGCAATGAAAAAATAAACCGTGTCCTTGTCTGCTCAGGAAGCGGCGGCTCGTACTTTACAGAGCTTATACGTTCCGGCTGTGACGCGCTTATTACAGCTGACGTCAAGCACAACGTTTTTATCGATGCCGCAAGACTCGGCAAATCTGTTTTTGACGCAGGACATTTTGAGACGGAAGACGTTGTAATAAACAGGCTTAATAATATACTTAGCAGCCGATTTAACGGCATTACTTTTTTTACCGACCACACAAGTGAAATTAAATATGAATAAAAAACCGGAGCTGTGCAAAAACACAGCTCCGGTTTTTTATATGGAAAATTAAATGTTCTGTTTTTTTATACCGAATATCATTCTTAAAATTCCGCTTAATATTTTCGGACTTTTTATCAATACAACTTTCATATATTTTCCTCCCGAATAAATAATCAGCATCTCCAAGACGAAAAACCGAGTATGATAACCCATACCGCGAGAATCGCGACAAGACACTTCGGAGGAAAAAAGCAGCTGATCAGAAGACCGCAGGCAAAAGTAAGACCTATTGCACCTTTATTGCAGCTAAAACGTTTTCGCATTTTTATTCCTCCTTATCCTGTCTACATTACAGTATATTGGGGAAAAATAAAAAAGTTACACTTATTTTCTTTTTTTGCCGTTCCAGGGCTTTAAATCTTTTAATTCTTTAAATAAAGCAACATATGACTTATAGCGAGTAGGTTCAATCTTACCGCTGTTCAGCGCATCAAATACCGCACAGCCTTTTTCGCAAATATGTGTGCAGTCTGAAAATTTACATAAACCGGCATATTTTTTTAAATCACGGAAACAGCCTATTAGATTTTCTTTAAACTCATAGTCGCCGCCATAGGTCTCAAGATCTGAAAAACCGGGCGTATCGGCAACAAATCCGCCTGACGGAAGCGCGTAAAGCTCAGTATGACGTGTGGTATGTCTTCCTCTGCCGAGCTTACTGCTTACCTCGCCCGTTTCGATTTTTTCCTCACCGAAAAGCAGATTCAGAATACTCGATTTTCCGACTCCCGAATTTCCGCAGAACGCACTTACTTTTCCGTAAAGGGAAAGGCGAAGTTTTTCGGCTCCTTCCCCTGTCAATGCGGAAACGGTATATACCTCAAAGCCGGCGTTTTTGTATATTGATTCAAAACGGCTGAAATCGCCCATATCGCATTTGTTAAAGACTATCACAGGTTCAATTCCGCGATACTCTGCGAATGCGGCGGTTTTATCAATAAGAAATTCATTTGGAGCAGGATTTTCAAGAGCCGAAACAATGTAAAGTTTGTCAATATTTGCGACCGGAGGACGTGTAAGCACATTTTTACGCGGAAGAACCGTATTGATTATTCCTTCCGTCCCTTCCCCTGCCTCAAATATCACTCGGTCGCCGACCAAAGGGGAAACTCCGCTGTTGCGGAAGTTTCCCCTTGCTTTGCACTCATAAGTCTTTTCGCCGTCAGATACATAATAGAAACCTGAAAGCGCTTTGATAATAATTCCTTCCATTATTGATTAGAGGAATCAGAGCTGTCGCCTGAGCTGTCACCTGAACTGTCGCCGGACGAATCATCTGACGAAGAATCTGAGCTGTCTCCCTCTATCTGCTGATAATCGAAATATTCTCTGTCAACCTGAGCTCTTCCGGTCATGAAATTAACAGTAATTTTTGAAACCCTGTAATAATCGTTCTGGTCGCTTGAGATTTTGAAAACATATGTCACAGACTCTTCTTTTGAAACGACATTTTCAAAAACAAACTCTCTTGTTCCCGACGATACACTTGTCTTTTTGCTTTCAACGGTCATAGTATCGTCTTCCCACAGCGAGAAGTAGAACGCACCTGTCGGGAAATCGGACGGAAGCTCAAGCGATATATCAAGCGATACACCGTTGCTCACATAAATTTTCACCGTTGAACCTTCAGGGATCTGAGAAGAACCGGTATCAGGCTCCTGCTTTACAACATATCCTACCGGATAATACTTATCCTCAATGGTAAGAGTAATCTCTTCTACCTCCGGAACAAGATTTTTCTCTTTCAGCTCTTTTTCGGCAACATCCTGTTTCTTACCGACAAGCGACGGAACATCTACATTCTTTATAGTTTCTCCGCTGCTTACATATACTGTTATCTCGGCATTCTCCGCGACAACCTCAGTACGCTGAGGATCTGTACGGATAACAAGACCCTTCTGCACGTCTTCGCTCGGAAGCTCTGTTGTAGTCACCTTAAATCCGGCAGCCTTAAGCTCTGAAACAGCCGCTGATTCGGTTTTTCCGTATACGTCGGGAACTTTTTTGGTGGACTGGCCCTTACTGACATAGAGCGTTATTGTAGCTCCCTTTTTAAGTGTCTGACCTTCGGCTTTTGACTGTTCATAAACATATCCGTAAGCATAGTCGGCGTTTGAATGCCATTCTTCCTCAAAATTGAAGTTGGTTGTATACTCCTCATTCGCCTTGATTTCCTCAAGAGTTTTTCCGACAAAATTGGGGCACTCAAGCTCACTGCCGGTTCCGGAGAGGAGCTTCGGAACGAAAATAGCAGCCAGAACTATTATCGCAATAACAAGAGTTACGGCAATGCCCGCAAGAATGGGTATCATATTATTCTTTTCCTTAACTTCCTTCTGATTATCGGCTTCCGGAACATCAACGCTGTCATAATCAAAGGAATTCGGAACAAATTTTGTCGGTGAATCGTCAACAAAGTATGAATAATCAAATGTAATGGACGGGTCTTTTCTGAACTGTCCCAAATCGCAGAGCATCTCAGCCGCCGACTGATAGCGTCTCTCCGGAGTTTTCTGCATCGCGTGCATTGTAATCTGCTCAAGTCCGAGCGGAATTGAACCGTTTATCTCGGTAGGAAGCTGCGGGTCACGCTGAAGCTGCATAATAGCGACAGACACTGGACTTTCCGCCTGGAAAGGAAGCTGACCCGTCAGCATTTCATAAAGCATTACACCGACAGAGTAAATATCTGTCTTTTCGTCGGTACGCTCCCCTCTTGCCTGTTCCGGACTGATATAATGCACCGAACCGATAGCCTTGTCTGTAATAGTACGCTGCTCGCTTCTCGCAAAACGCGCAATTCCGAAATCTGTAACCTTTATAGTACCGTCAGGCAGAACCATAATATTCTGCGGTTTAACATCACGGTGTACTATTCCCTTATCATGAGCGTGCTGAAGACCTTTTAAAATCTGAATGGTAAAATGCACGGCATCTTTCCAGCGCAGACTTCCCTCGCGTTCAATATACTCTTTAAGAGTTATACCGTCGATATATTCCATAACGATATATTGTATTAGGTCACCGAAGCTTACGTCATAAACCTTGACAATATTCGGGTGAGAAAGCATTGCTATCGCCTTTGACTCGTTTTTAAAGCGGCGAACAAACTCCTCATTAGAAATAAACTCTTCCTTGAGTATTTTGACAGCAACAATACGGTTTTCCTGATTATCATAGGCTTTATAGACCACAGCCATTCCGCCGACGCCTATTATTTCCTTGATTTCATATCTGCCGTCAAGACGTTTTCCAACAAATTTATCCATACAACTTTTCCTTTCTGCTTACTTGGTAAGGGTAACTACTGTTATATTATCGCCGCCGCCGTTGTCATTTGCCATTTGCACCAAACGGTCCGGTACGTCAGCAATGTCATTCTCTGTAAAAACACCTAATATATCAGTATCATCAAGATAATTATTAAGTCCGTCCGTACATAAAAGCAATGTGTCACCGTCTGAAACATCTATTACGGTACTGTCAATCGCTACCTTTTCTTCTGCTCCGAGCGCCCGAGTTATTATATTTTTTCTCGGATGCACCTTCGCGTCTTCCGGTGTTATCTTCCCGCTTTCAATAAGTGACTGAACAACTGAATGGTCACGTGTAAGCTGTTTAATAATTCCGTTGACAAGATAAACCCGGCTGTCTCCTACATGAGCGATTACCGCTTTATCGTTTTTTACAAGTGCCACAACCACGGTTGTTCCCATGCCTGACAGCGCCGCGTCTCCTACCGACATATCATACAGCTCTATGTTAGCACTTGAAATAGCATTGCGGATTATTTTTTCGAGGTCATCTGAATCCATCCGCTTGCGATAGGATTTGATAATGTACTCGGATATACGTCTTGCGGCTATTTCACTGGCGATATTTCCGGCATTAGCCCCGCCCATACCGTCGCACACAACTGCAAAAACCGCACTGTCGGCAATGCGACCTGCAAAAAACGCATCCTGATTGTCGGTTCTTACTCGACCGGTATCGGTTTTACTGAATATTTTCACTGTCTCCCCCCTCTTTTATGCGCTTTCTGAGCTGTCCGCAGGAAGCATCAATATCAGCTCCGAGAGTTCTGCGGACTGTGGCGTTCACGCCTCTTTTTATAAGCTGTTCCTTAAAATGAAGGATTTTATTTCTGTCCGGTTTTTTGAAACTGTTTTCTTTTACCGGATTTGCAGGTATAAGATTAACATGGCACATAATGCCTTTAAGTATTCTTGAAAGCTGCTCGGCGCAACCATCGCTGTCATTTACGCCTTCAATAAGCGCGTATTCAAAAGAAATCCGTCTTGTAGTAACTTTCTGATATTCCTTGCACGCGGCAAGAAGTTCTGAAATGTGCCATTTTCTGTTTACCGGCATCATTTTAGAACGTATATCGTCAAAGGGTGCGTGCAGCGATACCGATAAAGTTATAGGAAAATTATATTCGGCAAGCTTTTTTATTCCGCTGACCACCCCTGATGTCGAAAGCGAAATATGACGAAGCCCTATATTTATTCCGCCGCTGTCCGACACCAGCTTTAAAAATCTTACCGTGTTGTCAAAATTATCAAGCGGTTCTCCCATTCCCATCATTACAATGTTTGAAACCCTTATTCCGTTGTCCTTCTCTGCGGCTGTTATCTGCGCGCACATTTCCGACGCGGTGAGATCTCTCGTTCTGCCGTTTATGCCGGACGCGCAGAACGCGCAGCCCATTCTGCAGCCGACCTGCGTTGAAATACATACGGTATATCCGTGCTCGTACTTCATAAGCACCGATTCAATATATTCACCGTCATAAAGCTCATATACGTATTTTACCGTTTCATCAAGCTTTGAGGCGTAACGCCTGTAAATTTTCACACCGGCAATATATACTTTTTTGTCAAGCTCTGACCTGAATGAAGCCGGAATATTCGTCATTTCGTCAAACGAAGAAGCGCCTGACTGAAGCCATTTATACAGCTGGGCTGCACGGAATTTAGGCTGACCGGAATTTCTGACGTATTCCTCAAGCTCTGTTAGATACATCGACCTGATATCGGTTTTATTCAAATGCGGCGTTTCCTCCCCGTAAAGTCATTTCCTTACAAGCAGCGCACAGTAGAAACCGTCGGTTCCGTCCGTATGCGGCATATAGGTATGTTCAAACGCTTTATGAAAACCATTATACTCCAAAAGAAAACTTTTTACAAGATTTTCATTTTCCGCCTTTCTTAGCGTGCAGGTTGAATACATTATTCTTCCTTTTTCCCTGAGATATGAGGCTGCGTTTTCAAGTATTTTAAGCTGTGTTTTCTCAAGCGGTTCGAGATCTGTTTCCGGCTTGTATTTTATTTCCGGTTTCCTGCGTATTACTCCGAGACCCGAACACGGAACGTCGCAAAGCACACAGTCGAAAAGGCCTAAACTGTCATTATGAATCAAAGCGTCCTGACAAATTGATTTAAGTATACGTATTCCGAGCCTCTCGGCCCCTCTTTCAATCAGTGCTGTACGCTTGGGATAAAGGTCGCACGCTGTTATCTCACCGGCATTTTCCATATACTGTGCCGCCGTGAAACTCTTTCCTCCGGGTGCGGCGCACATATCGAGCATTCTTTCTCCTTTTAACGGGGATAATACCGCCAGTGCCTTTTGAGAAGCGATGTCTTCCGCGTAAAAGAAACCGGATCTATATAACTCGTTTCCCGAAATATCCATACCGCCTGAAATCACAAGAGCATTTTCGGTATCTGTCTCCCCGCAGGAAATTCCTTGTTTACTAAGTTCTTCCATAAGAAAGGACTTATCCGTTTTGATTGTATTCACCCTTACGGTCAAAGGCGGTGTTTTAAGGCTTTCCTCAAGCAGTAAGACCGCGTTGTCGTATCCGTAATCTTCTATAAAGCTATTTATAATCCACTCAGGGCATGAATACTTAACCGAAAGGCTTTTTACGCTTTTATCTTCCGGAAGATTTATTTCACTGCGGATAATATTTCTGAGCACGGCGTTTACAAAACCGGCGTTTCTGCCTTCCCGTGAATTCTTCACCAGCTTTACGGCTTCGTTGACCGCAGCACTGTCAGGAATTTTATCAGAAAACATTATCTGCCATACGGCAAGTCTTAAAACCGTAAGAGTTAAAGGAGCGACTTTTTTCAAAGGCGTTTTAACAAACAGCGAAAGCACATAGTCCAATGTTATCATGCGGTCAAGCACACCGTAAAAAAGAGCCGAGGCAAACGCCCTGTCCGCACCCTCAAGTCCGCTTTCGTTAAGAACGGCATTAAGTGCAATATTGGAATAAGCGTCGTCGTTTTCGACCTTTAAAAGCGCTGTTACAGCTGTTTTTCTCGCGTTAGGCATTTTATAACTCCTGTCAGATAACGGTTCCCGCGGGTATCGGTCTGCCGCAGAGCATCTGCTTCGCGGTCATCGGTTTCGAACCCTCGGGCTGAACAGTAATAAGGTTTACGGAGGTACCGTCCTTGCAGGCTATAACAAGGCGTTCTCCGCTTTCCGTTACCGTACTAGCGGCGGCAGCTGTTCTTTCCGCCGTCACGGCTTTGATTACTTTTACGCGTTTGCCGTCATAAAAGAAATAGGCGCACGGCCACGAGTAAAAACCCCTTACGGCATTGCATATTTCTTCCGCGGTTTTTTCTTTAAAATCAAGCAGTGCCATTTCCTTATTTATTATCGGCGCGTATGTCGCTTCTTTATTATCCTGTTTTACCGGTTTAACCGCTCCGCTTTCGATATCGTCGAGCGTTTTTACGGTAAGTTCGGCGCTTAAAGGCGCCAATCTTTCAAACAGCTCCTCCGCTGTTTCTTCCGCCCCGATTTCAACTGTTAAAGTTTCAAGAATATCACCGGTGTCCATACCTTCGTCCATAAGCATCGTAGTGATTCCGGTTTTTTGCTCTCCGCAAACAATGCACCACTGTATCGGGGAAGCCCCTCTGTATTTCGGAAGAATAGACGCATGAGCATTGATGCAGCCGTATTTCGGTATTGAGAGAATTTCGGTCGGAAGAATTTTTCCGTATGCAACAACAACGATAACGTCCGGCGCTATATCCTTTATTTGCTGCGCTGCTTCGCCGTTTTTAAGCGTAGCGGGCTGATACACCTGTATACCGAGTTTCTGCGCGCAGACCTTTACAGGCGGCGGAGTAATGGTATGCTTTCTTCCTACCGGCTTATCAGGCTGGGCGAAAACAGCGGCAACAGTGTGCCCGGCACTTACAAGCGACTCAAGCGTCGGCACCGCATAATCCGGCGTTCCCATAAAAACAATCTTCATTTATTTACCTCTGAACCGGATTTTTTTACAACTTTGTCTATATAAAGTATGCCGTCAAGATGGTCAATCTCATGGCATATAGCTCTTGCCTTAAAGCCTTCGGCGGTCAGTGTAAATGGCTTGCCGTTTCTGTCCTGTGCGTGAACCCTTATCTTCATCGGGCGTATAACAGTATCATATTTACCCGGAATGGAAAGACAGCCTTCTTCACCCTCTTGTTTACCGCTCTGTTTTTCGATAACAGGGTTTACAAGCTCTATAATACCGTCTCCTACGTCAACAACGCAGTATCTTCTAAGTATTCCCACCTGCGGCGCGGCAAGACCCACGCCTTCAGCACGGTACATCGTGTCCGCCATATCGTCAAGAATCATTGCAAGCCGGTCGTCAAAGGTAAGCTGTGTGCGGCATACTTTCCGCAGTATATCATCGCCCAGCTTTACAATATTTCTTATTGCCAAAATAATTACCTCCTGTTTTTTAAATGACCGTTTCGGGATTTATGTCAACCACCACGGCGGTATCACCCGTAAGTTTTATATCAATAGCCTTCTTTAGCATTTCCCTGAAACGCTTTCCGGCACGGCATTTTATTATCATTCTGAATCTGTATTTATTATTCACAACCGGTATCTGCGCAGGCGCAGGTCCGAGTATGATAACCTTTACATCAGAGTATTCGTCCGAAATCATCCGCTTTATATTTGAAAAAACCGCGTTAATCGCTGTCTGCGCGTTTTGTCGTGATGACGACCTCACAGCCGTGACGCATATATCACAGTAAGGCGGATAAATCATCAGTTTGCGTGTAAGTATCTCTTCTTCATAAAAGCCGTCGTAATCCTGCTTTGCGGCAAGTGAGATTATATTGCTGTCAGGATTAACCGACTGAATAATCGCAAGTCCCTTTTCACTGCCCCGACCCGCTCTTCCGACAACCTGTGTAAGGAGCGAAAAGGTGCGCTCAAAACTCCTGAAATCCTCGCTGAATGCGGCGCTGTCCGCCCCGAGAACACCGACAAGAGTGACATTCGGAAAATCAAGACCCTTTGCGACCATCTGCGTTCCGAGCAGAATATCATATTCTCCAGCGGCAAAAGCACCTAAATATTCCGAATAAGAATCCCTCGCCGCCGTACTGTCAGCGTCAAGCCTTAATATCCGCGCGTCCGGAAAAATCCCGTGCAGCTCGTCCTCAATTTTCTGAGTACCGGCTCCGAGAAATTTCATTCTTTCTCCGCCGCACTGCGGGCATTTCGTGTCCGCTTTTTCGGAATAGCCGCAGTAATGGCACATAAGCCGGTGATTAGCCGAGTGGTACGTCAATGAAATACTGCAGTTCGGACAGGTCATAACATATCCGCAGTCGGGACATGAAATATATGTGTTGTGTCCCCGTCTGTTAAGAAGGAGAATAACCTGCTTTCCTTTGCCAAGCGTTTCCTTTGCGGCCTGATACAGCCTGCGGCTTATGCCTGAAGTGTTTCCGTCAAGCAGTTCCTGCTTCATATCAACGGTTTCGACTTTAGGAAGAACCGCTCCTCCGTAACGTCCGGACAGCCTGAAAAGCGAATATTTCCCGCTCTTTGCCGCGGTAAAGCTCTCGACCGAAGGTGTCGCCGAAGAAAGACACAAAAGACCTTTATGGTACTTTGCCCTGAAAGACGCAAGCTCTCTCGCGTGGAAACGCGGAGACTGCTCAGATTTATATGTGTGTTCCTGTTCCTCATCGATTATAATGAGTCCCAAATCTGAAAACGGAGCGAAAACGGCGCTTCTTGTGCCTACCGCGATGACCGCCTTGCCATCCTTTATACGCTGCCATTCGTCCATTCTTCTGCCTACCGGCATAGCGCTGTGAAAAACGGCCACCTTGTCCGCGTATCTTTTTTTGAAAATACCTATCATCTGCGGCGTGAGAGAAATTTCCGGAACCATAACAATGACGCCGCGCCCTTCAGACGATACCTTGTCCGCCAGCTTGAGAAAAACCTGTGTTTTGCCGGATCCGGTTATACCGTACAGCAGTGAAACGGCTCCGCTGTTCTTATTATATTCATTAACCAGTCCGTCATATGCCGCCTGCTGTTCGTCTGTAAGTGAAATTTCTCCGCTTTCGACAGAATTTTCTGCCGAATTGTCGGTTCTGTAAACACGCTTATCAAAGCAAATCAGTATTTCTTTTTTTATAAGATTATCTATAACCGACAGCGAAACACCTGTAAAATAACGTATCTCTTTTATGCTGACACTTCCTGAAGCTGTCACAAGCTCCATAACCTCGCGCTGACGATCAGTAAGTTTAAGACTGTCAAGTTCGTCAAACTCTGCCGATGACCTGACATATCTTTCCGTCGCGTCATTTATGCGGCGTTTTGCGTCTCTGTTTTTTATCAAAGCCTGCTTTTCACACATTTCTTCAAGCAGAGCCGAATCTGCACCGATATGCTTCTTAATATAATCCGCGTCACGCTCGCCTTTTTCGGTAAGCAGATTGTAAACCGCCTTTTCGCAGTCATCAAGCAAAGCAATCGACGCAAATTCATCATTGACGGAATAGTAATTTATCAGCCTGTAATTAAGTCCCGCCGGCAGAACCGTGTGAACCGCGTCATAATAAGTGCAGAAGCAGTGCTCTTTCATATATCCGCACAGCTTAAGCAGCTCATCATTAAGCACCGGTGCCGAATCGATAACCGAAAAAATATTTTTCAGTCCTTTAAGCTCACCGTTACCGACAGAAAAAATTATTCCCTGCTTTTTTGTGTTGCCCCTGCCGAACGGAACCAGAACTCTGCAGCCCGGAAGAGCAGAGCTGAAAAGCACGGGAGGAACTGTATAGGTATAAAGCCTGTCAAATGAGAGAGAAGCGCCTTCAAGCGCTATCTCGGCCGTTACTCCCGTCATATCCTTTACCCCGATGAAGATTAGTTTTCAGTCTTGATTTCGGAAGCGAGCTTGTCAATAGCTATGCTTACAGGCTTTTCGGTGGATATATCCCCTTCCTCCTGCATTTTTTTCGCTATTTCACGCGCTGTATGCGCTACGTCAATTACAAGACGGTATCTGTTGTCATAGCTCTGAATGAGCTTTCCTATATTCGGATTCAGCATTTTTCAAGCACCTCATTGATAATATTTTTCTGCCTTTCGGTTTTAAGGCGGCAGGATTTTATAACGGACATAAGCGACTGAGAAGCAGTCGCCGCGTCATCGTTTACAATAATATAATCGTATTCCTCGGCGCGTCTTATCTCGTCAAGAGCGCTCCGGAGCCTTTTTTCTATTAGCTCCTCGGATTCGGTTCCTCTTCCCACAAGCCTTCTTTTAAGCTCTGCAAAGGAGGGCGGCATTATAAACACCGTTACTGCTTCGGGAAGTTTTCTGCGTATCTGCTCCGCTCCGTTCACATCGACCTCGATAATAATATCCTTACCTTCGGAAACTGCTTTTTCAACCGGAATACGCGGAGTTCCGTAATAGTTACCCACAAAAACATTATGCTCAAGCAGCAAATCGTTTTTAATCATCTCTTCAAAGTTTTCCCTTGAAATGAAATTATACTTTTCGCCTTCTTTTTCGCCGGGACGCATTGCTCTTGTAATCGCGGAAATCGAAAACAGAATATCGGGATTTTCGGCAAAAAGTCCTTTCAAAACCGTATCTTTACCAGAGCCGGACGGGCCGGAAACCACAAATACACCGCCTTTACTCATCTTCTTCCTCCTCTTCCTCAATAGCGTCCTCGTCCTCCGTCATACGGTTGGCGACTGTTTCAGACTGAAGATAAGTAAGAATAATATGGTCACTGTCGGTTATTATGACGGCTCTTGTACGTCTTCCGTGTGTCGCGTCAATAAGCGTGCCGCGCTCCTTGGCGTCCTGTATGACACGCTTTATCGGCGCCGATTCCGGACTGACAATAGCCACCATACGGTTTGCCGAAACCATATTTCCGAAACCAATATTTACGAGTTTCATTCAAACATTTCCCCTTAATGTTTTACTCTATGTTCTGTATCTGTTCCCTGATTTTTTCTATCTCGGATTTTATATCAACGACCGTGTGAGCAATCGATATATCCTGCGCCTTTGAACCGATGGTATTTGTCTCTCGGTTCATTTCCTGTACTATAAAATCGAGCTTTCTGCCTACCGGTTCGTCCAAGTCAAGCAAGTCACAAAACTGTTTTATATGGCTTCTTAAACGCACGGTTTCCTCCGCGACAGCCACCTTATCGGCGAAAATTGCCGTCTCGGTCAGAAGCCGCTGTTCATCAACCTGAACATCAGCTATGAGTTCCTTGATTTTTTGCTCAAGCCTTTCCCTGTAAGCCGTTACAGTTTCAGGCGAGCGTTCTTCAATATAGGAGACCTTTTCAAGAATAAAATCACAGCGTCCAGCCACATCTTTTTTCAGGCGTTCGCCCTCGGCCTCACGCATAGCGAGAAAGCTGTTCATAGCCTCACCGGCAGCTTCAATCACCGCGGCGGCAACCGTTTCATCGGGAACGGTATGCTTTTTCAGAATAAAAAGCTCCGGTATTCCCGCAAGATCCGATACTTTAACATCGTTTTTAATTTTATACCGTTCGGAAAGATTTTTGAGCGCTGCCATAAACGAATCGGCATAAGTCTCATTAAGCACAACAGCAGTATCGCCGCCGCCGGACTCCTCAATGATTACCGACGCTTCGAGCTTTCCTCTTGATATGCGGTTCTGACAAAAACTCTTGAGCTTTTCATCAAGAAACATATAACCCTTCGGAAGGCGCGATGAAAACTCAAAATACCTGTGATTAACAGATTTGAGTTCAACAGTGATATCAAGTCCGTCCGCTGCTGCCTTTCCCCGGCCGAAGCCGGTCATACTTCTGACCATAGTTTCACTTCCAAAAAATATAAACCCATTATTGTTTCTTATTATTTTACCAAAAAATATGCATAAAAGTCAACCTTTTGCGCTCATTGTAACCTTTTTTTAACCATTTTATATTTGAACGTATCTACTTATAAAATAAAAATATTTAATAATTAAATGTTGACATTCTCGATTCCGTATGATAGAATAATCAGGTATCAAACACGGAGAGGTATCGAAGCGGTCATAACGAGGCGGTCTTGAAAACCGTTTGCCCAAAAGGCACATGGGTTCGAATCCCATCCTCTCCGCCATTTTAACTGAATATTTTTAATACGTACAGCAATTCGGAGAAGTACTCAAGTTGGTGACGAGGCGCCCCTGCTAAGGGCGTAGGCCGGCTAAACCCCGGCGCAGGAGTTCGAGTCTCCTCTTCTCCGCCAAAGAATAACCGCAACTTTGATACAAGGTTGCGGTTATTTTCTTTTTGTGGTATATTAAAGAAAAGGGAGGTGATGAGATGGGCAATATACTTGGTTCTTGGAGCGGAATGAGAAAATACTTGGAACAGGAGATGCTAGCGGAATCCTTACGAGGAAGAATTAGATATGGCTGCACTTCTTATGTCGGGATGGACGGATGTCACATCTTTGAGATTTGTATTGACGGCAAACAAATGAAACGCTTTTCTTGGGAAACCGTAAACTCCTATTTTATTGATAGTGGATATACAAGCAATAAGAATCCAAGCGGTACAGGCGAGTATTGGGCAGAGTTTTGGCCATTACTTGATAAACATCCTATAACGGATCGAACAGAATATACTGATGAAGAATTTTGTAATGCCCTCGAGAATTATCGCAACCATGATATCCAAGAAAGTCTACGCTCAAATAATCCGCTAATCAGAATGTTTGCGATTTTTGACAGAAGGGTTGGCAAGCGAACGCTTATCAAATTGGAATCCGAACTTGATAAACAGCCAGAGTGGTTACGACAAATGTACTTGCTTCGTTTCAGAGCAGAGTTGAACTAATAAATTTTGCACCCTCCTAAACCTGATTTGCACTCCCACTGGTGTAAAATGCACCCCCTAAAGTGACTTTGCACCCCCTAACCTTAAAGGGGGGCATTTGTATCAAAATTAGGGTTAGTCTTCAGGCAGGGCTTGGAGCCAAACGCGCTCCGGGTCCTTTTTTATTTTGAAATCACTTGCGCACGTCCATAGCCGGCATCTTTTTTAGTCCTTGAAGACAGCGTAACGCTGAATCTGATTTGTTTTGGGTTCAGCGTTATTTTTATTTTATCGCCCGACCGATTAGCTTGGTATTTTTTCGGTCCCTCTTTACATATGAAAACACCGTTGAAATCTGAACCGTTAAGGGCTCGAAATCAACGGTGTTTTTATTTTTTCTTACAAGATTATTGTTTTTGATAATAATTGATAATAATTAAAAAACTGTTTAACATATCGCCTCTGAAAAATATTATAATAAAAACAGATTTATACACGGTGATTACCGCACAGAAAAACCTATTATAAAAATACTCAATTTAAAGGTGGCTGACATATGAAATACGCTGTTGTTTTCGAAAGCAGAACAGGAAATACCGCTAAACTGGCAGAACATATCAAAAGCCTTATTTCTCCGGAAAATCTTGTTTTTTTCGGAAAGTCTTCACCTGACGCGGCACAGGCAGATATGATTTTTGTCGGAACATGGACAGATAAAGGAACGTGCTGCGATGAAATCGCCTACTTTTTAAAAGATCTTGCCAGTAAACAAATATTTATTTTCGGAACAGCCGGTTTCGGTGGGTCTCCCGAATATTTTGACAGCATTGCCGCAAGAATTATTAAGAACATTCCGTCGGGGAATATTTTAAAAGGCTGTTATTTTTGTCAGGGAAAAATGCCGCAGTCAGTACGCACGAGGTACGAAGCGATAGAAAAAACCGACCCTTTGAAAGCCAAGCCCTTGCTTGATAATTTTGATAAAGCTCTCTCTCACCCTGATAAAAATGATATTGAAAACCTTGAAAAAGCCGTTCTTCCTTTTCTAAATAATTTATAAAACATACCAATACGTTCGTGCCCAATCCGTCCGAGCGGATTTTTTTAAAATTTTTTTATTTCTTGCAAACTTTTTTGACTTCCTGTTTGTCTAATATACAGAAAACATAAACAGGAGGAATATTTATGCCGTACAGCAATGAAACAAACAAAAACATCAAGAAGTCTACAACAAAAAAACGCAGACGAACAAAAGCTGTTTATTTTATTCTTCCTTTTATGCTGATTTTCGGTGCCTGCGCGGCATATTATTCGGGAACCGCCGCCTCAAATGAAACACGCTCATCGGCTTCGGAACCGCAGGTATCATCAGAAGCGCAGATATCGTCATCTGATTCCGGTATAACAAATTCCGGCTCCGAGAATGAAACGGAGTCACCTGAAGCATCATCAGGAGAACCCGGTCATTCGGTTTCATCGGAAATTACGGCCGGATACGATTTTTCAAGGCCTGTTCCCCGCTCGGCTGCCGTTGACAAGAGCTATTTTGACGACGCGGTATTTATAGGCGACTCACGCACCGAAGGCTTTATAACCTACAATTCTCTCAATAACGCCACCTCGCTTACTTACAAAGGACTTATGGTTGACACTGCTTTTACAAAGCCGGTAATAAACGTTAACGGAAAGCTGTGCTCTGTTATGGACGCTCTTGCGGAAACCAAGTTTTCAAAAGTATATATAATGCTCGGCATCAACGAAACCGGCTGGGCTTACAGCAATATTTTCATAGAGAAATACGAGAATATAATCGACAGAATACGGGAAATAAATCCTGCCGCAACGATTTACATTCAGCAGATACTTCCGGTCTCGCAGTCGGTTTCCTCAACGCATAAATATATTACCAATAAGAAGATAAACGAATACAATTCGCTTCTTCAGAAAAGCGCCGAGAAAAAGCATGTATATTATATAGATACTGCGAACGCGGTAACGAGCAACGGCGATCCGCTGCCGGAAGACGCGGCGTTTGACGGGATACATTTAAAAAAAGCTTATTGCGTTAAATGGTTCGAATATCTTAAAACCCACACCGCTCCGGTATGAAAAAGCAGAGGTAAAAAATGAAAAAGTTTCTGACAGTAATTTTTATAATTTTATTCGCGTCAGTTATGACAGGATGCGTAAAAAACGATAATATTTCAGTAGATATCGACGCTCTTTCAAAAGAGCTTATGGAAAAAGTAAAATTCGACGACGAGCTTGTTTTGTCCGATTCCGAGACCGCAACGAGACTTTACGGCACCAAAAACGCTGTTGATTGCCGTCTGTACATAGGCAGCGGAGCTACCGCGGAAGAAATAGCTGTATTTGAATTCGGCAGCGTATCCGACGCCCAAGAAGGCCTGAAGGCAGCAGAAGCCAGAATACCCGAGCAGAAAAAAAGCTATGAGAGCTATGCTCCGGACGAAATAAAAAGGCTTGACAACTCGGTTGTAAAATGTGCCGGAAAATATGTGGCGGTCTGCGTAACAAACGATAAGGCAGCGGAAAAAATAATTTCAGAATATTTGAACTGAAAACCGAAAGGGTTGGAAAATTGAAACCGTCAGACGGCATCATTGCCTTTATCGAAGAAAACAGAGAACGTTTTTATAGAGTTGCCTTTACATATGCCAAAGATGAAAACGACGCTCTTGATATCGTTCATAATACTATTGTTAAAGCGCTTCAGCAGTACCGCACACTTAAAAACCGCGACTATCTTAAAACGTGGTTTTACCGAATACTCATCAACGAAAGCATAAATTTTATTAAAAAAAGGAACAGAACCGTTCTTTTTGAAACTGTGGAAACCAACGAGGCAACAGAATACGAAAGCGAAAAGAGCGACCGGTATATTGACTTGTATTCCGCGCTTGACAAGCTGCCTTCTGAGCTTAAAACCGTCATATTGCTGAGGTTTTTCGAGGATATGAAGCTCTCGGAAATATCCACTGTGACCTCTTCAAATTTAAGCACGACAAAATCAAGACTTTATAAGGCGCTTGAAATTCTTAAAATCGGAATGGAGGAAGCTGACTGTGATAGATAAATCAGGCTATAATAACATTAAGATTCCGGACAAACTCGATTCGGTTGTGCAAAGTGCGATAGACGAAGCCTTATCGTCAAAGAAAAGATTTACAGTTCTCAAAAAAGTATTATGTACTGCTGCTGCACTATTTATTGCTGCTGTTTCAATGCTCAATCTTTCCCCGTCATTTGCTCAGGCTGTGAGCTCTATACCGGTGATAAGCGATTTATGCAGTGTTTTCACTTTCCGCGAGTATCATTTCGAGGACGACATAAAATACATAGACGTTAAAATTCCGCAGATAAGCAATACCGGAAAATCCGAGCTTGAAAAGCGTGTAAATCTTGAAATACAAAAAATAATAAACGATTGCGTTGAAGAAACCAAAGCACGCGCAAAAGAATACTATGACGCATTTGTTGCCACAGGCGGAGATCCCGAAGATTTTCACCCTGTCGGAATCCTTGTTGACTACGAGGTTAAATCTGTAAACGAGGATTATGTTTCATTTGTTGTCTGGGAGTGCGAATCGTCTTTCGGAGCTTACACACAGTATTTTTATTACAATATTGACCTTGAAAACGGCGCGGTAATAACACTTAAAGATTATTTGGGCAGTGATTACCGTGAAAAGGTTACGCAAAGCGTTGAGAAAAGTATTGCCGAGTGGGACGAAGACGAAAAATATATTTTCTTCGATGATATTTCAATCTACGATCTTATAAACGAAAACAGAAGTTTCTATATCAATGAGGAAGGCAAAATAGTTGTTGTTTTTGACAAGTATGAAATTGCCTGCGGCGCCGCCGGTGTTCTTGAGTTTGTTATAGAAATCTAAACACTGGAGGGTTCGGCGTTGGTTTTCAGCAGCAACATTTTTATATTTTTCTTCCTGCCTGCCGCAATTTTATGTTACTATGCCGTTCCCTCGAGATTTAAAAATGCTGTACTGCTGATTTTCAGTCTCGTATTTTATTCATGGGGCGAACCGGTCTATATCCTCATAATGCTTTTTTCCACGGTTTTTGACTACGCAAACGGACTTTTAATACAAAAATTCCAAACCGCTAACCGCAATAGCTCCGCCAAAGCCGTGCTGTGCCTGTCGGTAATCGGAAATCTTTCTATTCTCTGCTTTTTTAAATACAGTT
The DNA here is from genome assembly GCA_944380885.1 of uncultured Clostridia bacterium. GTDB lineage: Bacteria > Bacillota > Clostridia > Oscillospirales > Acutalibacteraceae > UBA737. The sequence continues at coordinate 29,187 of CALWIZ010000014.1, forward strand.
CTTTTCTGGTTGATAATATCAACAGTCTCTTGGGTTCATCACTTGCGGTTCCGTCGGTCTCCCTTCCGGTAGGTATTTCCTTTTACACATTTCAGACCATGTCATACACAATAGATGTTTACAGGAAGCAGGCAAACGCGCAAAAAAACATAATTGATTTCACCACTTTTGTCACCATGTTTCCGCAGCTTGTCGCCGGTCCCATTGTTCAGTATAAAGACATAGAGCAGCAGCTTAAAAAACGTTCTTTTTCAAAAGAACGTTTTTTATACGGTATATCGAGATTCATACAGGGCCTGTCAAAAAAAGTGCTCCTTGCAAATAATATCGGCATTCTGTGGGAACAGATATCCGCTTCACATAAAATCGGTTTGGCAACAGCGTGGCTCGGGGCGGCGGCGTTCGCGTTCCAGATTTATTTTGATTTTTCCGGATATTCAGATATGGCAATCGGTCTCGGTGAAATGTTCGGTTTTTCGTTCCGCGAAAACTTTGACCGTCCATACGCTTCAAAAAGCATAACCGAATTCTGGCGCAGATGGCATATCTCGCTCAGTTCATGGTTCAGGGAATACGTTTATATTCCGCTGGGCGGCAACAGGCGCGGAAAAGCCCGTCAGATTTTCAACATACTGACAGTATGGTTCCTTACCGGACTGTGGCACGGAGCGAGCTGGAATTTCGCTGTCTGGGGCGCGTATTTCGGTATAATTCTTTTAGTCGAAAAATTCTTTTTGCTTAAACATCTTGAAAAATTACCCGCGTTTTTCTCAAGGTTTTACTGCCTTTTTACAGTAACCGTCAGCTGGGTTATTTTTGCCTTTGATAATTTATCCGACGGTATCGCCTATCTCGGCAGTATGTTCGGAGCGTCAGGAAGGATTTTTACCGGTGATTTTTTCTTTTTACTTTCATCAAACGCTTTGCTGATTCTTCTCTGCGTTATTTTCGGAGGAAAAGGACTTGCGCGTTTTACATTAAACCGGAAAATATTTTGTTATATGAAACCCGCCGCATTTTGCGCTCTTTTCATAGTAAACGTATGCTTCCTTGTCGGCGATTCGTATAACCCATTCCTTTATTTCAGATTTTAGGTGAAGATTTATGAAAAACAATCTGAAAACGGCATATATTGTTCTTTTTTTAGCCGCGCTGTGTGCCGTGCCGATTTCGTTTCCTTTTATTAAGGATAAAGAGTTTTCCGAAAACGAAAACCGCTACCTTGCCGCAAAACCGGATTTTTCGTTTTCCGGCCTGATTGATGGGGAATTCACAAAAGAAGCCGAAAAATACATAGACGACCAGTTTCCGCTGCGCGATTTATGGACATCTGCAAAGGTAAATATACTAAAGGCTGTCGGGTGCCGTGACATAAACGGAGTATATCTGTGCGAAGACGGTTACCTGATTGAAAAATGGCTTGATTCTGACTTTAACTCAAAGCAGCTTAAAGAAAATATTAGTGCCGTAAATTTATTTCTCACCTCTCATAAATCGGAAAAATCTTCCGTAATAATAGTACCCACCGCCTTAGAAATACTATCGGAAAAGCTGCCTTACGGAGCGCCCTTTTTTGATCAGAGCGACGCTTTTGAAATTATTGAAGAAAATATTGATTCCGAAATTTTTTATAATCCCGAAGATATTTTGATAAAGCATAATAATGAATATATTTATTACAGAACCGACCATCACTGGACGTCCTACGGCGCGTTTCTGACATATTGCGGCTGGACCGGAAAATCAGAAGACGTTACTGTAAAAGAGTACGATATTACCTGTGCGACAAACAGCTTCCTCGGCTCTCTTTATTCAAAAGTGCCCGGTTTGAAATGCAAAAACGATGAAATTTTCTTGTATAATGAGCGCAGCAATAACACATATACCGTCTCTTACGATTACGGCAGAACTGAAAACGACAGCATTTATGCGGATAATCATCTTTCGGAAAAAGACAAATATCTTGTTTTTCTTGACGGAAATCACCCGGAAATAACAATAAAGACATCTGTAAAAAACAACCGTAAGCTGCTCATTTTCAAAGATTCTTACGCCAACTCTTTTATACCGTTTCTTTTGAGCGATTATGAGGAAATACATATTATCGATCCAAGATATTTTAACCGAAAAATCGATGAATACATTTCCGAAAACGGTATTAATGAATTTCTTTTTTTATACAACATAAAAAATTTCTGTGAGGACAGCAGTCTTTCAAAAGTATTAAATACCCGATAAATAAAACCCCGTAAAGTCTTGCCGGCTTTACGGGGTTTTCTGTTCTTTCAGTTGTTGTCAGCCTTAATCATTCTGTATCCTATTCCGACATGCGTCTGTATATACGATAAAGAACCGGAACTGCTTTTTTCCAGCTTCTTTCTGAGAGTTGCCATAAAAACCCGAAGTGAGGCTACATCGTTATCCCAGTTTGCACCCCATACATTCTGCATAATATAAGTATGTGTAAGTACCTTTCCGACGTTTTTTGCCATGAGGCAAAGCAGTTTATATTCTATCGGCGTAAGATGTAGCTCCTTGCCAGACATATACGCACATCCGGCGGCAAAATCAATTTTAAGCTCACCGTTAATAAAAAGCGAAGAAACAGTTCCCTCTTTTGCGGAGTTAAGCCTTCTGTTTATAACCCTCAGACGCGCGAGAAGCTCCTCGACGGAAAAAGGTTTTGTAAGATAATCATCTGCGCCCGAATCAAGCGCGGAGATTTTATCTGAATCCTCTGTTCTTGCGCTTATAACTATTATCGGCATATCCGACCAGCTTCTGATGCGTTTTATTACCTCAACACCGTCTGTATCCGGAAGTCCGAGATCAAGCATAACAATATCGGGATTATGTGAACACGCTTCCATAACCGCGCTCTCGCCCGTAGATGCGGTAATATACCTGTAATCGTGTGTTTTTAGCGTAGTTGTCATAAGATTCCTGACCGACGGATCGTCTTCAACTACAAGAATAAGCGTTTTATTCACTGATTTTCACCTCACCCGCCGGTAGACTGAACTTAAACACCGCCCCGCTCGGAACATTATCCTCGACTTTTATTTCTCCGCCGTGCAAATTTACTATTGCTTTGCACAGTGCAAGTCCAAGACCTAAACTTCTGCGGCTGTCGGAAACCCTGTTTTCTCCGCAGTAAAACATTTCAAAAACCTGAGGTTTTATTCCGTCGGGAATACCGTTTCCGTTATCGGAAACTGAAATAAATACCTGTTCTCCGCTTTTTTGAGCGCTTAAAACTATCTCGCTGCCGTCAGGGGTGTATTTTAAAGCGTTATCAAGAAGATTTATTATTACCTGAACGATAAGACGAGCGTCCATCTTTGCGAGCAAAAGTTCATCATCTATCTTTTTTACAATTCTGTGACTGTCATTTTGGCGGACGGCATGCTTTATCGCTTCGTCCGCAACCTCTTCGACAAGCTCGCAAGAAATATTAAGATTCATTCTTCCCTCTTCAAGTCTTGTTATAGATAAAAGGTTTTCAACAAGGTTTATAAGCCATAGAGAATCATTGTAAATATCCGTAAAAATCTGTGTGCGCATCTGACTGTCAAGCTTTTCATAACATGTCAAAAGATAGCCTGCATTTCCCGAAATCGCAGTTAGTGGAGTCCGTAAATCGTGCGATATCGCGCGTAAAAGATCCGCACGGAGCTGTTCGTTTTTCGCACGTACAGCTTCCCTTTCCTTTTCCTTAGCGTTTCTGATGTTTTCAACCGCGAGCGCGCATTCTCCGAGTATTGAAAGAAGTATGCTGTTTTCAAACTCGTCGAGAGACGAATTTTTCAAATAAATTCCGACTACACCGAAAACCCTGTTATTTATTCGTATCGCGAGATAAAGGCAGCAGCTTTTTTTGTACACATCGGTTCCGCAGCCTGCCCTCCGTTTATTGTCAAAGACCCATTTCGCCGCTTCTTTCTCATAATCGAGAAGCATATCGCTGTTTTCAGACGGATAGCGCGCGGCAAAAATTTCTCTTGAAATAATTTTACCGCCCGATTCTCTGTAAACAATTATATCACGGTCAAGCAGTTTAATAAGCTGCTTTGCGGTAATGCTGATTACACCCTCGTCATCAGTCGCTTTCTGAAGAAGCTGATTTGTTTCAAACAAAATTTTTGTCCTGAAAGCCGACTGTGCCGACAGCTTTGCGTGCTCTTTCAGTTTTGAAGCGAGCGTACCGGTTATCAGCGACGCGATAAGCATTACAATAAAAGTTACGGTATAACCTGCATCGTATTCCGTAAAGGACATGCGCGGCTCAGTAAAGAAGAAATTAAAAAGGAAAACATTTATTAGTGAATTAAGTATCCAGCATATATAGCTTTTAGTAACAAGCGAAGTAAGAAGAACTCCGAGTATGTATACAGTAATAATATTTTCCTGATCTATATTCGCCTTTTGAAATAAAAATCCGACAAAAGTTGTCGCAATAAGCAGAATTATACTTACAAAAATATCTTTCGCTGTCGGCAAAAGAATTTTTTTCGACAAATATGGTCTGCCGTGGCGGCTCAAATAATCCGAATCGGGAATTATATGAATGTCAATATCAGGAGCTGTTTCGGCAAGTCTTTCCGTAAGAGACGGCTTGCTCCAAAAATGGCGTCTTCCAGCGCTGCTGCGCCCTATAACAATTTGTGTGACTTTTGAAAGTCTCGCAAATTCGGCAATCTGATAGGAAATATCACTGCCGTAAACCGTGGTAATATTTGCTCCGAGCTTTTTAGCGAGCCGCATATGATATTCAAGCCTGCCCTTATCCTTTTCAGACATTTTTATATCTGACGGTGTCCGGACAAAAATCGCAGTAAATCCGCACCGGAACGCCTGAGCCATTTTCGCGGCAGTACGTATTATCCTTGCGTTAGTAGGAGAGGCAGAAATACAGACAAGAATATGTTCCTCAGACATTATTTCTTCCGCAGTCTTATTTTTACCCAAATTACCGCCCCCGTTTCAGCAGTAATTATACTACATTTATCTTTTAAAATCCAGTATGCCGGAAAACTGAAAATTTATATTCTGAAGCACTTCTGCAACGCCTTGAACTCTCCGAGAACAAGCATTGTGTTTTCCTCAGAAAGAATTGTATCCGATGTAATTGTAGCGTTTATTTTTCCTCCGGTTTTCACCGCAAGAATATTTATATTGTGCTTTTTTCTGATATCGAGCTGACCTATGCTCTTTCCGATCCACGCCTCAGGAACCGAAACCTCAAATATTGCATTTTTCTCGTCAAGCTCTATATAATCAAGTATATGATCCGCACTGTAACGTATTGCCGCCCATTTGGCAATTTGTTTTTCCGGATAGACAACCTCATCTGCCCCGTTGCGAAGGAGAAACTTAGCCTGTACATCACGTTCGGCCCTCGATACAACCAGGGAGGCGCCAAGCTCCTTTAAAAGCGATGTTGTCTCAAGCGAACTTTGAAAATCGTTGCCTATCGCCACAATGCATACATCAAAATTTCTTATTCCGAGAGATTCCAGAAAATCCTGATTTGTGCTGTCCCCTATCTGTGCGCTTGTAACATCGTTAAGAACATCATTTACCCTGTCCTCATTATGATCAACAGCCATAACCTGATGTCCGAGCTGGCCTAACTGAACAGCAATATGTTTGCCAAATCTTCCAAGACCTATAAGAAGTATTGATTTCATAAAAACATTCCTTTCAAACGGAAATTCAAATTAACCGACTGTTATTTTTTCCTGTGGGAGTTTCGAAAGTTTCTTGCCGCTTTCGGAAACAGCCGCGTATATAATCGTAATTCCTCCGACTCTTCCGAAAAACATAAGCGCAATGAGAATGCAGCGCGACAGTATTCCGAGACTCGGAGTAATACCCAGAGAAAGCCCTACCGTACCTATGGCAGAAGCCGTTTCATAAAGACAGGCGCTTAAAGGAATATTTTCCCATACGCTTATTACAAGCGCGCCTCCGAAGAAAAGTACCAGATACATCACAAGAATCGTTACGGCGTTTCTGATTATTGAGGGGTCTATACGTCTGCCGAAAAATCCGGTATCTTCCTTGCGTCTCAAAACCGAAAAAGTCGTCGAAATAATAACTGCAAACGTGGTTGTTTTCATTCCTCCCGCAGTAGATCCCGGAGAGCCTCCTATAAGCATAAGAAGAATGATCACCGCCTGCGCCGCGCCGCTCATGGAAGTGAGGTCAACAGTATTGAAACCTGCGGTTCGGGGCGTTACCGACTGGAATGCCGAACTTAAAATTCTTTCTCCGCCCTCTAAGTATGAAAATTCATGGAAATAGAAAAAAGCGGCCGGAAGAATTATAAGCAATAACGTGACAGACAATATTATCTTGCTTTGCATACGGTATCTTCTCACGTGGTATTTATTGGTTCGTATATCGTCCCATGTGAGAAAGCCTATGCCGCCTATAATTATAAGCATCATTACAGTGATGTTTATCACCGGCTGAGCTGAATAAGACGTAAGAGAGGAATATTCCCCTCTGACTCCCATAAGATCGATTCCGGCGTTGCAAAAGGCCGAAACCGAATGGAAAACAGACATCCATATTCCTTTCAGCAATCCGAAATCCGGACAGAATACAGTTGCCATTACCACGGCTCCCGCCAGCTCAAAAATAATCGTGGCTTTGATAACAAAACCTGTCAGTCTTACAATTCCGCTCATTTTCGGTGCCGCGACAGCCTCCTGCATTGTACTGCGCTGCATAAGCCCGATTTTTTTGCCTGCCAGCATTGTAAAGGAAGCCGCTACCGTTATTACGCCGAGTCCACCTATCTGAATGAGTATCAGTATAATAACTTGTCCGAAAAGAGACCAATATGTACCGGTATCTCGTACAACAAGTCCGGTAACACATACTGACGTTGTAGAAGTAAAAAGAGCGTCAAGAAAAGGTGTGATAGTATTCTGCGCCGATGATATCGGCAGCATTAGCAAAAAAGCTCCGGTTAAAATAACCGCGGCAAAACCGAGTACTATTATGCGGAAAGAATTAAATATACGGTGATGACCTAAGGGTTGTTTCATACATTTGCCAGCCTTTAAACATAATATAAGATATTATACACATATTGACCTTAAAAATGTGCAAAGGAATTCAAAACAATATTAAGAAAAAATTAAGATTTGCAAAATCGACGCCTCCGTAAAAACGAAGCCGCCGATTTTATTTTGCGAACGGATGAAATTTCGCATAAGCCGCCGTGTATTTATTTTTAATAAACTGGGCATATACCTGAGTCGATGATATATCCGCATGTCCGAGCATCTCTTTTATATCCTTAAGCTGTGCTCCGTTTTCAATCAGGTGCGCCGCAAAAGAATGGCGAAGCGTATGAGGCGTTATATCCTTTTTAATTCCTGCCTTCTGTGAATAATGCTTTATTATTTTCCAAAAGCCCTGCCTGGTCATTGGCTGCCCGTTCATATTTGTGAAAAGCCTGTCCTCAGAGCTGTCTTCAACAAGAATCGGGCGTACATTGACCATATACGCCGCAACGGCTTTCACGGCTCCCGGATACATAGGAACTATTCGTTCCTTCTTTTCGTTATGCAAATGAAGAAGTCCGATTTGAAGATTTATATCATTTACAGTGAGTTCTATCAGTTCCGAAACCTTTATGCCGGTAGCGTAAAGAAGCTCAAGCATTGCCTTGTCTCTTATATTCTTGTAATCACTGCCGTCCGGCTGGGAAAGCAGCAGAACAATTTCATTTGAATCAAGTATCCCCGGAAGCTTTTTTTCGGTCTTGTGCATTTTTATCCCTTCGACGGGATTGCCTTCAGACAGTCCGCGAGCAGAAAGAAATCTGTAAAAGCAGCGTAAAGAGGCGACAATTCTGGATTTCGTTGCCTCTGACTTTCCCATTGCCGAAAGATACTCAAGATATGTATTCAAAACCGAGCAATCCACCGAAGAAACATCTTTACCCTGTTCGGTACAATACGACAGAAACTGGTTCACGTCCCTCATATACGATTCAACCGTATTTGTGGATGATTTTTTTGTTTCAAGAAGATATTTCCTGAATTCTTCTGAAAAATCCGTCATATTGCACCTCCTTTTCTATATATTCAGACCCGCAATAAAAGAGCAGGAAAGAACCGCATCAATAATCGCCGACAGCAATGCTATCAATAAAATAAATAAATATCTTCCGCAGTAATTTTTAAAATCAAAAGATAAATTTACCGCCGGTGTTCCGGGAAAAGAAATTTTAAGTATTATTACAGAAAATTTAACAGACTCACGCGCTGCAAGCAAAAGTGAAAAAATAAAAATCAACGCGGATGGAACTATCAGCACAGCATTAAACGCTATGCCTTTTACAGAATACTGTGAATAAAGAATAGCCGAAACAGCACCGTAAAGAACCGCGCGGAAGACCGCGGTGACAGGTACAAGCAGTACACCCAGCATAGACGTACCTGATGCAAAAATAACAAGCAGCACAACGCAGGAGCTCATAAACGATTCAAGCGTAACCGAAAAAAAAGATGCCCCGGTTCGATCGTTTATAAAATCATCAAGGTATGCCGAAGCGTAATCAGACAAAAAAGAAATTTTCTGCTCGGAAAAAATACCGAAGATAATCCCCGCGATAAAAAACAACACCAGCATAACAAGAATGTTGTTTTTAGCAATAAATTCCGCAAACCTGAAATTTTTAAGACTCAATACCGTTCCTTTTCGCATATTAAACTCCATTCCGCCGCATCTTCATGAGATACGGACCGTAGTAAAGCGCACGGTAATAATTCCGCAGGCTCCTAATGAATAATATGAGAAAAAAGGACAAGATATTCTGAAAAGTATGTAATCAATATTTTGAGAAAGAAAATTATAAAACCGCAAAATATTGATTTTATATTGTCATTATGTCAACCAATAAGTAAACAGTAAAAAATCCCAACCGAAAAGTTGGGGCATTTAACAATATAAAAATACCTTTAATTATGTCGGTAATATATTTATACTACATCTAAGAAGTTATGTCAACTGTTATTTTTTATTATTCAAAAATGTTATGTAAACTTATTATGTAAACTGCACAACATATGCCGATACCGTTGTTATGTAAACCCAATTTATTGTAATTGCTACTTTAATTTTTTTCGTTTATATGTTATACTGTTTTTAATAATTAAACGGAGTTGAGCGTATGAATAAAACAGTAATAGTAACGGGCTCCTCTAAAGGTATCGGAGCCGCAACCGCAATTCTCTTTGCACAGAAAGGATATAATGTTGTTATTAACTATAACGAGTCATATGAATCGGCTAATATCCTCTGCCGTTCTCTTGTCAGTAACGGATATTCCGTTATAACCCAGAAAGCAAATGTCGCCAACAAAATGGAGGTCGACATTATGGTTAAAGAAACACTTTACAAATTCGGAAGTGTTGATGTTTTAATTAACAATGCCGGTATCGCCTACTCCGGATTGATAACAGACACCGATGAAATTGATTTTGACAGAATTATAGATGTTGATCTTAAGGGTGTATTTAATTGCTGCAAGTCAGTTTCACCTGTAATGGTAAATCAGAAATCGGGCAGAATAATCAATATTTCATCAATGTGGGGACAGGTCGGCGCATCATGCGAGGTAGCGTATTCCGCCGCAAAAGCCGGTGTCATCGGACTGACAAAAGCGCTTGCTAAAGAGCTTGCGCCAAGCGGAATTAACGTAAACTGCATCGCTCCCGGACTTATTGAAACTAATATGAATTCAAATCTTTCGGTAGAAGAGCTCAACGACTTTGTCGAGACTATTCCGCTCGGCAGAATGGGAAGCGCCGATGAAATCGCCGCAATGGCATATTTTCTTGCTTCTTCCGACGCAGAATATATCACAGGTCAGGTAATAGGCATCAACGGCGGATATGTAATATAGTTTATAAAAAAGAGACACAGCAGTACGAAATATTTAATATCCCAGTCTGCCGTGTCTCTACTGTTTCAAATATAAGACCTTATACAAAAATGTACAACAGTTTAAATGTGTAATAAAAGATGTCGATGTAAACGCGGTCGTATATAAAAAAAGACTTGGAGCACAAACAGCTCCAAGTCATGCTGGTGATCCATCGGGGATTCGAACCCCGGACACCTTGATTAAAAGTCAAGTGCTCTGCCAACTGAGCTAATGAATCAAATGGACAGCTTTAATATTATACCAATACTTTACTCTGTTGTCAAGAAAAAAATAAAAAAGTTTGCCATTGGTATTGAAAAAACAAAAAAATATTTTATAATAATATTATTAAATATAAAAAGGGGTAGTCACTTGGAAAAAGACGCAGTTTCAGCAGGTGTTTCGCCGATAGGCGGTTTATTCAATACAGCAGAAATCAAAATACTTATTTGCTATATTATTTCTGCGATAAATGAGCCTGTGCCGGGTAACGAACTGGCAAACACCCTTCATTATGAGGGAATTGCAAATTGTTTTGAGGTTAATGACGCGATCGCATCACTTTGTCAGAAAGGTCATATCAAGCTCGTAAATGAAAAAGATGACTCATATATTATAACCGAAACGGGCAAAGATATTGCAGAAACACTCAAAACTTCCCTTCCCTTTACAGTTAAAGACAGGGCGTATTCTGCCGCTCTTAAAATGGTTTCACGATTCCGAAACTCGAAGGAAACGGATATAAAAATATCAAAGGAAGACGGCAAAACCTTTATTACCTGTTCCGCACTTGACAACAATATTCCGTTTATGAGTGTCAAGCTCCTCGTTTCAGATGAAGAACAGGCTATTTACATTAAAAACAAATTTTTAAGTGATAACAGTATTTATTCTGATATTATGGATCTGCTTACAAAATAGCATAATTAAAAAGCCGTGCGTAAAAACACGGCTTTTTTATATAATAAATTTTTATTCACCGAACGGAAAATCAAATGTGCCGTCTCCTGAATTTCCGGAACCGCCGCCGGCATTACTTTCGGAATTTATTGTGCTCGAATAGCTTGATGTGCCTATATTCGCTTTAAGCTCGGCTTCAAATGTTTTTGTGGTGCTTCCGCTTATAACAGTTACGGTTATTTTATCGCCAGCCACACTGCTTTCAATGATATCAAGCACAATATCATCGCTTGTCACGCTTATTCCGTTTATCTGTGTAATAATATCGCCTTCCTTTACTTTTCCGTAAAGGTCGCTGTCCTCTGTTACAGAAGCAACATATAGTCCGACAGTATCGTACCCGTTTATTTCCGCAGTTACAGAATTGATTGCCGTATAGGTTATTCCCAGCTTCGCGCGGCTCGTAACCTTACCGTCTTTTATAAGCTCCTCGCAAATGCGCTTCATTGTTTTTGTGGGAATGGCGTATCCTACCGCGTCATAGCTTATACCGGCAAGTTTTGATGACGTAATTCCGATTACCTGTCCGTACATATTCACAAGCGCTCCGCCCGAACTTCCGGGATTTATCGCGCTGTCGGTCTGTATCAGTTTGGCGGAATAATTCGAGCTTGTGCTTACGCGTCTTCCTGTTGAGGATATCACACCCTTTGTAATGCTTGAAGCATGAGTCGCGTCGCTCGGTCTGCCAATAGCAACGACGTTTTCACCGTATACTATCTGGTCTGAATCACCGAATTCAGCAGGAGAAAATCCGCTTCCCTCGATTTTGATAATGGCAAGATCGCTTATCTGATCTCCGGCAACAAATACGGCATCATATTCTTTACCGTCAGAAGTATAAACCTTGAATTTCGGAGCGCCGATTTCGGCATAAATGTGGTCGTTAGTGACAATGTAGCCGTCTTCCGAATAAAACACTCCGCTTGCCTGCGAACCGTCTCCGGCAGAATTGTAAACCGTTATTCCCACAACAGAATCATTCACCTTATCATATACCTGTGCCGCTGTCATTTCATCGGTATCCGCAGGTTTAGCGGAAAGGTCAACAGATATTCCAGAATTTGTTTTCACACTGTTTCTTCCGAGAAAATATCCGGCAACCGACGCTGCTGTCATTAAAATCACTGCCGCCATTATTCCCGCAAAGACCTTTAAACCCTTGCTCATAGGTTTATAATCCCTAACCGGCAGAACATCTGTATAATTTATTCTGTTTTGCGGTGCGGTATACATATTGTCAAACGACGGATAGGCAAATTGCTGAGCATTCTGTTCAGAAGATGTTTCTGCCGTATTTTGACAGCCGTCTGACTGAGCCGGGTCATTTGGAATATTGCCATTCGTCGTATCAGCAAAATCCGACGTCTCTGTATTTTCAGATACCGGCTGTCCGGCTGAAGCATTATCATCAATATCGTTTTTGTTAAAAAAATCGTCCATTTGGTATTCTCCGTTCTTATAAAGGTAATGTAACGTTAAATGACGTAAAGCTGTTTTCCTTGCTTGTGACAACAATGCCTCCGCCGTGTGCCTTAAGAATCGTTTTCACTATATAGAGTCCGAGTCCGGTACTGTTCTTATTGGCAGAGCGTGACTTGTCCACTTTATAAAACCTCTCAAAAACTTTCGGAAGTTCATTTTCAGGTATTCCTTTTCCGGTGTTGGTAATTGTGAAGGACAGCTTTTTGGAATCGGTTTTAACCTTAAAATCTATTGTGCCCGAATCATCGGTAAACTTTATCGCATTATCAAGAAGATTGAAAATAACTTGGTAAATCAGATCTCTGTCAGCCTTGACCGAAACGCTTTCAATTTCGTCAAGCCCGGTAATATTAAGTGACTTTGACTCTATACGCTGTTCCTGACTTATTACAATGGTGCAAAGAAGCTCTCTGAAATCGAACAGCTCCGGTTTTAAGACAAATTCTCCCGATTCAAGCTTTGACATACTGAGCATAGACTGGACAAGACGCGAAAGTCTTTTGATTTCGTCGGAAACAATTCCGAGATAGTAATTTCTTTTTTCCGGTTCAATCGTACCGTCAAGTATTCCGTCAATAAAACCGCCGATTGTTGTCATAGGAGTTTTAAGCTCATGCGATACATTCGCAACAAAGCTTTTCCTCATTCCTTCCAGCTGAACAAGGGAATTTGTCATCTGATTGAAAGAAACAGAAAGCTCGCCTATTTCATCATCGCTCATTACCGGTATGCGCTTTGAAAAATCACCTTTCGCCATAGCCTTCGCCGCTTCAGACATAAGCTTTATGGGTTTTGTCAGCCTGTATGTCATTGCGTAAATCGCGAAAAACATCAGAATAATCGGTATAACTGCGGAAAAGAGATATAATTTTGAAATCGTCGTCATAAGTCCGCGTACTACCGAAAGCGGTGCGGCGGAAAAAACCGTGCCGATTTTGGTTCCCTCGGAATCATAAACCGGTTCAGAATCGATGTAATGAGGTGATTTATACATACTTAATGTATTCATTCTGAAGCTTTCATCGCCGTTTGTTTTTTCAAGCTCATCCTTTGGAACAGTAATCGCAGAATGATAACATTCGCCATTTTCCATCCATTCATCGCAGCCGCAGATAATAATTTTACCGTTATTGTCCGCAATAAAAATATCCACGTTTGAAACAGACGCAAGTGCATTCACGGTTTTGAAAAAATCTTCCGAATTAATTTCTCCTTCGGACAACTCTGATAAATACTCCGTAACCTCATTACAGCTTTTATTAAGAACTTCATATTTGGTTTTAGCAAGGTAATTATTCAGAACAAAAGACAGAATCATCATCATAACAGTAAGACTGAAAACAATGATAATTGCCGTTGTGAAAAAATATTTTTTAAAAAGCTTGAGCTTCATTTTTTATTTTACCTCAAACTTGTACCCTACTCCCCATACAGTTTTCAGGCACCACTCGTCTGAAACATTTTCGAGCTTTTCTCTCAGACGCTTGACGTGAACATCAACCGTTCTCGAATCGCCGTAATAATCAAATCCCCACACTTCATCAAGAAGCTGGTCCCTTGTATACACCCTGTTCGGATTACTCGCAAGATGATATATAAGCTCCAGTTCTTTTGGAGGAGTATCAATTTTTACACCGTTGACAACAAGCTCATAATTTGTAAGATTTATTCTCAGTTTATCATATCTTACTTCATTAACCTGCGATGATTTATCACTTTCGTGGCTTCTGCGCAGTACCGCCTTTATCCTCGCTATAACCTCTTTGGCATCAAACGGTTTTGATACATAATCGTCTGCACCGAGTTCAAGACCGAGAATTTTATCAAATGTTTCGCCTTTTGCGGTAAGCATAATTATAGGCGTTTCGCTTGTCTTCCGTATTTCCCTGCATACCTGCCAGCCGTCAAGCTTCGGCAGCATAATATCAAGCAGAATCAAATCCGGCGAGTACTTAGAGGCATAATCAACCGCCTGTTCTCCGTCATTAGCGACAATTGTTTCAAATCCGTCCTTTTCAAGATAAAGCCTTAACAGCTCACATATATTTTCATCATCGTCTACAATAAGTATTTTATACTGCATTTAAACCGCGCCTCCTTTATTTTTCAAACCCTTTTTGTATATATATATTTAATTATAATAATATAATATTTTTATTACAAAAATATGAATAATTGTAACTTTCTTTTGCATATAGATATACTTTAACATAACAATTTAAATATTTCACAATTTATATAAATATAAAAATAAAACCCGAAGCAAATGCTTTGGGATTAATGTAACCGGAGATTGAAAAATGTGCCGACTTTTTCGCGGGAATCTTAGCTCAGGTAAAAGAAAAAAGCTCGGAGCGCGTTCGCTCCAAGCCATGCTTGTAACGAGGGACTGAAAAAGATGCCAAGCTGACCGTTCGAGCAATAAAACAAAAAAACGCCGGACCCAAAAACGAATCGGGTCCAGCGTCACGATGGCGCGCTGAAGAAGATTCGAACTCCCGACCTTCTGGTCCGTAGCCAGACGCTCTATCCAGCTGAGCTATCAGCGCATTGCGGTTTTTGGACCGCCATAGTATAATATCACATATTAAGCATAAAATCAAGTATAATTTACAATTTTTTTAATTTTTTTATTTTTTAAAACAAATAGTCAATATAACTTTAGTATTATAATTCAGAAATATAATCTATTGCAACAGATAATGCTTTTTCGGGATTACCTTGATTACAGAATATCACTATTTTGCAGGTAACTGCATCCTTGACTAAATAAAATTCATATTTATTCCGGTAATTTGGCTTTCCCTCCGCCTTTTCCCTGCTGTAATAATCGGCATATAAATTTCCGTCGTAGCTGAGCCAGCCGTACCCGATCGCCTCCAGCACAGAAGAATAATAATGGCGTCCAACGAGAATGCCCGACGATGTACCATCCAAAGGAACATAAGTGCCCATATACCTTGTTTCCTCTGACTGAAGATAAGAATTATATTCTTCAGCTTCAGCTTGAGAAACCGGTTCGATATAATATGACACTATGCCTTTAAATTTCCCTTGCTTAACCGCATTCTCACCTTCTTGTTTTTCTTCCGGTATCGGAAGGCGGTTTAATTCGCTCTGTAAAAAACCCTTTTCCATATCAATGATTTCCCAAGAGCTTTTGCTGTCATCCCACTTCAGATATGCTATTCCTCCTGCCAGCATACATATAACTATCAAAATAATAGTCGTTTTTAAATAATGATGATGTTTCATAACGACAATATCTCCTCAAAAGCTAAAATTATATTTATTTAATTCATTATATATTTAATTATTTAAATCTTTTTTTATTTTTCGGCAAATTCTGAAACATATGCTTTCATTTTATTCCAGTTTTTTTCCATTTCGCTTACAAGCTTGAGCTGTGTACGGCAGCGGTCGAGATTCTGTTCTTCCCTTTCGGTTTTGAAATATGTATCGCCTTCAAGGTAATCGGTAAGAAAACGCATTCCGCATTCTACTGTCATCATTTTTGCTCCTTCGGGCAGAAGCATTATTTCTTCATCTGTAAGAAGTCCGTCACAGCCGTCAAGAAAACCTCTGGTATAGATTTTAAACTTCTCAAAATCAAAATGTACTTTTGATAAATCGGTTTCATCCTCCGCGGCGGTACTCGTCCCGAATCTGACAGCATCACCAAAATCGTTGACGGAAAAGCCCGGCATAATTGTGTCAAGGTCAATAACGCATACCGCTTTTCTTGTCTCGCAGTCAAGCAGTACATTATTGCATTTTGTATCGTTATGGCTGACTCTTAACGGTAACACCCCTGACCTGTGTTTTTCATCAAGCAAACTGTAAAAATCGCTTCTTGATTTAATAAAATCAATTTCGGTTTGTACTTTTCCCGCCCTGTTGCAGACATCTTTTTCAACAGCATAAAGAAAAGCTTCATATCTTTTCCGGGTGTTATGAAAATCAGGAATAATTTCATTCAGACTTTCAGCGGGAAAATCTGCAAGATCACGCTGAAACTTTCCGAAAGCATACGCGCATTGGTATAAATCATTACCGGTCTGCGGCATATCGACAGTTACGGAATTTTCTATAAATCTGTAAATTCTCCAATAAATCCCGCTGTCGTCAACATATAAAGTACTGCCGTTTTCAGTTTGTAAGAAATCAAGAAATTTAGATTTCACGGATTTATTTTTAATAAAATCGGTGACATTTCTTATATTTTCCATTATTTCATATATATTTTTAAAAACATTGGAATTTACAGCCTGAAGAACATATTTTAAATTTTTTCCGCTGTCTGATGTGAAATCAATGAGAAACGTATTGTTTATATGTCCGCTGCCGAAAGCACTGCAGCTCGCAACATTACCCTTTAATCCGTATTTTGACAGAATTTCCGCACATTTACTATTTGAAAACATTGTAAAAAAGCACCGCCGTACATTATATTTTTAACAAGCCACAAGAATAATTATATGCCGAGAAAAATAATTGCAATATTAAAATATATAAAAAGAGAAATTGCGTCTACTATTGTAGTTATAAACGGACTTGCCATGACCGCAGGGTCAAAACCGATTTTTTTCGCAAATATCGGCAATGAACAGCCAATGATTTTCGCCACAATAACTGTACAAAACAGCGTCAGGCATACTACGGCTATTTCTGGTATCTGCTTTCCGGCGTCAAAGGTATGCAGAAGCATATAGTCGACAAGAATCAGCTTTATAAAATTTACACCTGCAAGAACAACGCTGCATAAAAAAGCCACCCTTGTCTCTTTCCAGAGTACTCTGAATATATCACTGAATTCAATATCGCCGAGTGAAATACCGCGAATAATAGTTACCGATGACTGACTTCCCGAATTTCCTCCTGTGTCCATAAGCATAGGAATAAACGCAATAAGAGCAGGAAAAACAGTAAGTTTTTCCTCAAATCCCGAAATTATAGCTCCCGTAAATGTGGCGGAAATCATAAGGAGCAAAAGCCACGGAATACGTGCCTTGAAAGTAGAGAAAACACTTGTTCTGAAATAGGTCTTATCAGACGGAAGAATAGCCGCCATCTTTTCAATATCTTCGGTGGCCTCTTCCTGAATAACGTCAATAGCGTCGTCAACCGTTACGACGCCGACAAGTCGGTTTTCTTTATCAACAACCGGCAATGCCATAAGGTCATACTTTTCAAACTGACCGGCGACCTCTTCCTTATCGTCAAGCGTATTGGCATATATGACATTTTCGTCCATTATATTGCTTATAACACAGTCTTTTCGATTCAGAAGCAAATCTTTTACGGTTACTATTCCCAGCAGATGACGGCTTGCGTCAATAACATAGCAGGTATATATTGCTTCCGTGTCAAGTCCGACTGCGCGTATCCGGTCAAACGCCATATCGACTGTCATATGCTTTTTCAGGTCCACATACTCGGTCGTCATAATGCTTCCGGCACTGTCATCAGGATACGCAAGAAGCTGATTTATCATTTTTCTGGTTTTCGCGTCAGTCTGGGCAAGAATACGTTTCGCGACAGTAGCCGGCATTTCGTCAATAATATCGACAGTATCGTCCATAAAAAGCTCGTCCATTACTTCTCGAAGCTCGGTATCGCTGAAGGCTTCTATAAGCAGCTGCTGCATTTCCGAATCCATTTCAACAAAAACCTCAGCCGCAAGCTCTTTCGGAAGTATACGGAAAATTACCGGCAGTTCTCTTTCCTCAACATCTTCAAGTATCTGTGCTATATCCGCCGGATTCATATCCGAAAGGAGTTCTCGCAGGCGGGCATATTTCTTTCCTTCGATAAGCTCAAAAATTTCTTCCTGCATATAAATCCTCCCTTTCAGATTCCGACAAAAAAACCCGCCAAAATTCATCACGTGGAAGTATAAAAATATTTTAATAAATATCATACATTCCGCAGATATGACGGGTATTTTAATGTTGAAAAATAAAATTTCTTATATAATTATACGCTTTAAGCAATATTTTGTCAATCATTTTTGATATTGAGAAGATGCGCTATTCCGGGTATGGAAGACCCCTGAAAGGACGATGTCGGAGATAAAAGCGCGCCGGTAGACATGAAGAGTATATTTTTGAAATCACCTTGTTCTAATCTGTGTAAAATATATGAACACAAAACCGACGCACTGCATCCGCAGCCGGACGCACCTGCGTGAACATCCTGTTTTTCTCTGTCGAAAATAATAAGACCGCAGTCACTGTGGCGGCATCTTATATCTGTTTTTTCTCTTTCTAAAAGTTCGTATAAAAGGTTTGTGCCGACATAGCCCAAATCTCCGGTAAATATGATATCATAATCCTCGGCTTTGGTGCCTGTGTCACTGAAAAAATGAAGCAGTGTATCAGCCGCCGCAGGAGCCATAGCCGCACCCATATTATTAGTATCCTTAATTCCGTAATCCGCAATTTCCCCGAAAGTAACAGAATTTATATATGGTTTTCCGGCTCCTCTCCCAAGCACTAAAGCTCCCGAGCCGGTTACTGTCCACTGCGCGGTCGGAGTTCTCTGGGAACCGTAATTGAGCGGAAAACGGTACTGTCTTTCCGCCGAACAGAAATGCGACGATGTGACAGCGGCAGTGTGTTCCGCCGCGCCGCTGTCAACAAAAAGCGCTGCGAGCCCGGCAGACAGCGACATTGTTGAGCAGGCACCGTACAATCCTATAAACGGTATACCGAATTCTTTTAGACCGAAAGAGCTGCCTATACACTGATTGAGCAAATCTCCCGCAAAAATATTGTCTATATCCTTTTCTTCAAGCCGCGCTTTTTCAAGTGCAATTTTTACTGCTGTTTTCTGCAGCTTGCTTTCAGCCTTTTCAAAGGTTTTTTCTCCGAAAAAGCTGTCCTCGGTATAAAAATCAAATTCTTCTGAAAGGGGACCTTCATGCTCTTTTTTGCCGACAACCGAAGCGTATCCTAAAATTGACGGCTTGTTTTCAAATATTATTGTTCTTTTACCAGTCTTTTTCATTTTTTCACCTTAAAACATTCCGGCAATCCAGAGAATAATACCGTAAACGGCAGAGGCCGTAATTCCGAACACCAGCACAGGACCGGCTATTGTAAACATTTTAGCACCGAGTCCCAGTACCTGACCCTCGCTTTTAAATTCTATTGCCGGCGACACAACGGCATTCGCAAATCCCGTTATAGGTACCAATGTGCCGGCTCCCGCCCGCTTTGCAATTTTATCAAAAATTTTAAGGCCTGTAAGTAAAGCCGCCGCAAATATAAGCGTGGAAGGGACAGCCATTTTCACCACTTTTTCTTCAAAGCCGAGATAGGTATACAATTCTATCAAAAGCTGTCCCAACACACAAATCAAACCGCCGATTACAAATGCACAGATAAAATCCTTCACTTTCGGTGACGGCGGCGACTGTTTTTTCGCCATTGCGGCATATTCTTTATTTGTCGGTCGCATAAATATATCCTCCTTTTTCTGCTATTGTTAGCAGAAAAGGGAGGAGTTATACACTGAAATCTGCTTTATAGCTTCTAAATACGGCTTAAAGTATTATGATTTTTATTTGAGTCAGTTCAATTTATAACTTCATAATGACTGATGACACCTTCCCATGAGTGGGCGCAGCAGTCCCTTATCAGAGTTGTGATTGCGTTTATACAGCTCAAACGCTTTTTCAAACAGAGCCTTTGCAGTGCGATTCGGATATAAAAGCCTTCCCTGATGCTCATAGCTGCGCAGCTCATTATCTCGCACTCCGATCTGCACGGTATTGCAGACAAAACCGTACTCCCGCATTCGCGCGGACACGCTTTCACATAAAACCATAAGAGTGATGCGTATATCTTCATCAGTAATAAGGTCTCGCGGAGCGGTAGTGCTGTTTCCTATGGATTTGATTAACGATTTCGCGCCGATATTCGATACCTGAGAAGTATCCAGTCCGTTAGCGAACAGCCAAAGCGTCACTCCGTTCTGAACGAGAAGTCCCCGTAAAACTTTTGACCCGCCTGCGCAAGATTGCCGATTGTTTTAATGCCGTACCGTTTCAGTCTGTTATGGGTTGCCCTACATAAAGCAGGTCGCTCACAGGCAGCGGCCAGACAATATCACGAAACCGGTCGCTTGCAATAACCGTAGTCGCGTCCGGCTTTTTCATATCGCTGCCCAGCTTGGCGAATATTTTATTGTAGCTGACTCCCACAGAGACTATCACGCCAAGCTCAGCCCTGATTCTTTCTCGCAGCTTATCCGCGATTTCCTTACCGCCGCCGAAAAGACCTGTACTTCCCGTAACATCAAGCCAGCACTCATCAAGACCGTACGGTTCGACCTGATCGGTGTACTCGCTGTAAATTCCCGCGCCGTCTGCGAATATTTCATATACAGATCATAGTGCGACGGTACAAAAACAATATCCGGACATTTCCGCTTTGCCATCCACAGCGGATTTCCCGTGGCAATCCCGAAAGCTTTCGCGGCGTAATTTTTTGCCAGCACTATTCCGTGACGGGCTTCCGGGTCACAGGCGAGCGCAACAGGCTTCCCACGCAGCGAGGGATTATACAGGCACTCTACCGATGCGTAAAAATTATTCAAATCCGAATGCAGTATGATTCTTTCCATAGGCGTCTCCAAATCCGAACAAATGTCTTATATCTGTATTTCCGCCTTTTATTCTATCGGTAATTATTGGATGCAAAAGATATGCCGGTATTACCTGCTGCCCGTACCGGTGAAAGCTTCAAGTCATTTGAAAATATAAAAATTATTTTAATAATAGGTTGAATTTATCCTATCGATTGTGTATAATATAAACGGAGGTGTCATCATTGAATATTAACACAAATAATCTTATTTCCATTACGGAAGCGAATCAAAATTTTTCTAAAGTGGCACGGCTTGTTGATGAAAACGGTTCTGCCATTATTTTAAAAAACAATGTTCCGCGCTATCTGATCGTCGAGTTCGGGCAGGCAGAAAAGGAACAGCTTGCTTCGGACGAAGATGTTATTTCTATATCCAAACGTTTGATTGCAAAAAATAAGCAAGCCTATGAGGTGCTTGCAAAGTGAAAAAGCTGACAAAAGAACAGATAATTATGCTCCACAGCGAGCTGATTCGCAAAACAGGCGGAGTCGACGGACTGATAGATGAAGGTCTGTTAGATTCAGCTTTAAACGCTCCTTTTCAGGGGTTCGGAGATACGGGATACTTTTCCGTCCATACAGCAAAAAGGAGCGAGACTGGGCTACGGACTTATTTGCAACTACGCTTTTGTTGACGGAAACAAGCGGATCGGCGCGCACGCTATGCTGGTCTTTTTATCGATTAACGGAATTGAACTCGAATATACACAACGAGAACTGTCCGATATGGTTCTTACTGTGGCGTCCGGGACATTGCAATTTGAAGACATGGTCAAATGGATTATAAAACATCAGGCTTGAAAACGGTGCAGTCCATCGGTAACTGCACCGTTTTTTATCCCTGTTTAAGACCGTAAGCCTGCTTTTTTCCGTCGATTTTTCTTTTTAGTTTTCGGTCGATGGCAACGCCCTTTCCTCTGCGCTCGTCCTCCAAACGTTTTTAAATTATACGGCTGAGATTATGCAGAAGACGGATAGCACCCAATTCCGCCGATCAATTGCTGCCCGATTTCATGCTATGAAGAAGCTGCTCGGCATACCGGTTTCCGTGTTCCGCGGTGGCAGACAGATAGAATTCTGCCTTACTGTAATCCCGCTCCGTTTCTTTGCCGTACAGATATAGTTTGCCGAACAGATATTCTGCCGGAGCAAAGTTACTGGCTGCCGATTCAGTCAGCAGTCGGGCGCATGAGATATATTGTGCAATAGCAATACACCGTCAAGATACCTTTGCAGGATACTATGCTAAAAAACATAAAGAGGATAAGCTATATCGTGTTGCTTTAGTTCATACTGCAAAGAATTTACTTCGGGTTATTTACACTTTGCAATCCAAAAACGTTTCTTACAATCCTGATTTGATACGATAATTTATATCCTAATCTTTTTAAGCTCTGCTTCTCAAGGCTTGTTTTCCTATGTATCCACACATTGGAAAATACCCTGACTGCTTATGGTTAGTGATATCATTGAGAAAAATACGCCAACCAATATTGACAATACACATAATATAATATAAATATATAGAAGAAGATGGAGCTTTGGTTCTCCGCCTTCTTCTATTTGTTTTCTATAATTATGATTAAATACTCACCAAGAACGTAAATCTTTTTTGTTTCAATAAAATTCTCAAATGGAATACTTTTCAGGTTCTTAATACCAGTGTCTATGCATTTAAAGTATGCTTCTTTTGCTTTACATACTTAATAAAGCCTAATGCTGAAAAATAAAGAGTGACAAAAGCGGCGGTCAGGCAGAATCGATTATATTGATTCCTTATCAGGCGTTCTATCACCTCATTTGTTTTATATCGTCTATTTCTATATAAAATACAATAAGAAATTTTCTCCCCTTCTCAAGCTTTGACAAAAAGCACCGTAGCCCCCAGACAAAATACCGCCGCCGCTATCGCTCCTATGTAAAATCCGTATCCTATTGCTATACCTATTATACTTGTCGTCCATATTCCCGCCGCCGTGGTAAGGCCTGTTATCACACTGTTGTTTTTCAATATTATCATTCCGGCTCCGAGGAAACCGACTCCGCAAACCACCTGCGCCGAAATCCTGAAAACATCTCCGCTGCAGCCGGTAATTTGATCGACGGCTATGCTCATCATTGAAGTAAGAGCAGCGCCCAGGCAGACTATTATATGGGTCCGCATACCTGCAGCTCTGCCGTGACGCCCTCTCTCGTTCCCTATAACTCCGCCTATCGCAACCGACAGCAGCAATTTAAAAACCACCTCAGCCAAAAATCCCCAGTCTATCGCTTGCCAATTCAATTCTCGATTTCATCTACTGTATCAATATAATATTTAAAACGCCGACATTTTTAGGCTCACAAACAGAATTGTAAAATTAAAAAGCATCAGTAACGAAACGCCGTCCGCTCTATGTAAAGCAATTTCATAGCTTAATGATATATTTTCCGGCTGAGCGCGCTTTTTTATCCGCTAAAATGCCGGGAAGTTCTTCAAGCTCAGCGGTCCTGTATATCATCGAACTTACGTCTAGCTTTCCGGACACTATCATATCAAGCGCCCTGCGGTGTGTATACGGATTGATATATGAAGACTTAAGCGTGATTTCCTTTTTGAAAATCTCAAAAGGCTTAACAGTAATGGTTTCGTCAGGCTTCGTAAGTCCGAACATCATAACCGTAGATTTATTACCCGCAACCTGTATTGCCTGTTCTATCGCGGAAAGTCTTCCGGCGCTTTCGATGACAGTGCCGACACGTTTGACATTGTGCTCTTTAAGCTTATCCGCCAGATCCTCATTAAAAGGATCTATGACTATATCTGCGCCGAGCCTTTCCGCGAGTACACGCTTTCCCTTGATAGGTTCACTCAGGGCAACCACCGAAGCCCCTCTTAATTTAGCCAGTTGAAGCATAATAAGACCGATCATGCCGCCTCCGATGATCAGCACGGTACCGCCGCAGCTGATGTCACACATATCCACTCCGTGCAGACAGCAGGCAACAGGTTCTGCCATCGCCGCTTTCTCAAACGAAACGCTCTTCGGGAACGGATACACCTGGCTCTGCGGGACACGGCAGTATTCTTCGAAGCCGCCGTTTACGGTAGTTCCTATCCCGACGATATTTTCACAGAAATGTCCTATCCCTCCGCGGCAATAATCACAATAACCGCACAATTTATTCGGATCGACGCATACTGCGTCTCCGACAGAAACGGTTTTGACAAGTTCTCCCGTCTTTATTACCTCGCCGGAAAACTCGTGTCCTAAAACAGTACCCGCCGGAGTCGGAGCAGCACCCTCGTCTCCGTCGAAGATATGCAGATCCGTTCCGCATATCCCGCACGCACGCACCCTTATAAGTACTTCATCCGCAGATATTTCGGGAATGGGTATTTCTTCTATCCTCAAATCATTTTTTCCGTAAAAGACCGCAGCTTTCATAATTATGACCATACCTTTCCGCTGCGCTCCAAGGCACCAAAGGGAACGAAACACGGATCCTCTAACGCAGC
>CALWIZ010000015.1 GCA_944380885.1 uncultured Clostridia bacterium
CTGTTTGCCACCGGAGGGACGGACAATCCGCTGAACTATGTAGTGCTGGTTGTTTCCATCCTGTGTATGAGCCTGTTCTTCTCTATTCATTATCTTACGATTTACTATCTGCTCCAGCCGTACAATGCAGGAACGGAACTAAAAAGTGGTACTTATAAGATCATTTTGTGGGTAACTTATTTTATTTGTTTTTACATTATGCGGCTTCGTATGCCGATTATGATGTTCGGAGTAATGACGATTGTTTTCTGTGTTCTTTACAGCATTGTCGCCAGCATTTTGGTATACCGCCTTGCACCGAAAACCTTTAGACTTAGAACATAACGGGGCGGCTTTACTGCCGGAAATCCATAAAAAGAAACGGAGGATTTATTTATGAGAAAGTGTCTCAGATGTGGAACGGAAATGAAAGAAAACTGCGCCATCAAGGTAGAAGGCGCAGGATACGGAATTGTAATGTCATCGGACGAAAATAAGCTGTTCGGCGGCAGGATCGGCAAGCCGAAGGTAGCAATCTGTCCCAAGTGCGGCGAAGTCTCCATCTATGTGGAAGATGTAGAGAAGCTGTGACGGTAAATGGAGGCGGTATGAAATGAAAAAGATTTTATCTGTGTTTTTGATGTCATTCATCGTATTCGCTCTCTCTGCTTGCAATGCTGATGTCGTGAAGATGGAAGATTATGAGTGGAAAATGAGAACGGTTAAAATACAAACAAATTTTCAAGGAAAGTTTCGGAAACGCAGATGTTTGGGAAGGGAAAACAGACTGTCTTCTCAGCGATGGTATGACGGTCAATTATTCCGGAGAAGCCAAAACAATAAAAAGCAAAGAGATGTTTTCCCTTGGAAATGAATTTGTACTTACCGTGGGATATCAGGTTTCGGGGAACGAAGGAAGAAAATACAATACTTATTCATCTGTTTCATTTGCGGATATTGAACTCAGAATATTTGACAATGCTTCAAAAATAGAACTTCTTCAAAACAGTAAAATTATAGGTCGGTACGAAGGACTTCCAACATCGGATTCAAGTGCTTATTCTTTAAAATATAAAAACGGTGAGATCAGTGTAACGAAGGGCGGAGAGAAAATTATTTCCGCCGCAGTGCAGATAAGCGATGAAAAAACAGCCATTACGCTGCGTAACGGTGAAATATACAGATATTCCGTTTTCAAAAATATTGTAATCAAGATACCGCTTCGGCATGAATAACTTACATGATATTATGATTGTATATTCAAAATATAAGTAAGGAAAATATGTTTAATTACAAAGAATATAGAACTTTATATGTACTGAAATGCATGCGGCGATATCCCATAAAAATCTTAAAAAACAGTTCTATGAAAACTTTCATAAATAACCGCTTTTTTTAATTTTATAACTAATGCAAATAAATAAAAGCATATCACTCCGCCGAAGCGCTCTTTTTCCGAATGGCTACACGCAGAGCAGGGGAGAGAATACTTGAATAACAGCGATAATAATGAAAAAAAGTCCCGTTAAATCAACGGGACTTTTGGGACCGACACTCAAAATGGAACCGGTCCTAAAACCAAAGATTTTTACAAAAAATATTTAAAATTTGTTTTAGACCTGATAAATGAAGTTATAAGCGAATAAATAAAAAAAGCTATATCAAAATAAAAAATATATGAGGCAGCCATAATCAAATCAAACCCTATTCCAAACATTGACATGCTTCCGCTAATCCATGGCGATGCAAATCCAACTATCATAGCTTCAATAGAATAAGGAAGTGCGGCAATTACAAAAAAAGATACCGAACAAACTACTGTCATAAATGAAAACATGGGTCGTTTTATAGCAAAAACAGTTCCTAAACAGGATAAAAATAAAATCATCATTACAAAATATGGTTGAATGAAGCTTAAGCTATTGCCAAAAAAACCGATAAAACACTCATAAAAATTTCGTTTTTCATGAAACGGCAAAAAAGCAACAATTATAACAAACACAAAAACGCAAATGTGTAACACCAAACTGCAAATACTTACAATGTGATATATTTTGTCGTTTTTAATCATATAATATCACCGCCTTTAAGTGTATTATAGCATAAAAGCGGCAAAGGGGCAATAATTATTCATTATTCATCAGCGAAGCGACTTCATTCTTCATTATTCATTTGAAAATCCGTTCTTTATTTAATGAATAATGAATGATGAAAAATGAATAGTGAATAATACAAACAAAAATCCGCCCTCTTACGAGAACGGATTTTCGTTTGGAGGCACCACCCAGAATCGAACTGGGGAATAAAGGTTTTGCAGACCTCTGCCTTACCGCTTGGCTATGGTGCCGTGTGTTTTTTAAAAAAAGGACGCTTAAGTGATTTTAAGCGTCCTGTGGAGCGGATTACGAGGCTCGAACTCGCTACCTCCACCTTGGCAAGGTGGCGCTCTACCAGATGAGCTAAATCCGCATATGGTGCCTCCGGTCGGAATCGAACCAACGACACGGGGATTTTCAGTCCCCTGCTCTACCGACTGAGCTACAGAGGCAAATGGGCAATGGCGACCTGGATGGGGCTCGAACCCACGACCTCTAGCGTGACAGGCTAGCGTTCTAACCAACTGAACTACCAGGCCACAATGGTGGGAACAACAGGGCTCGAACCTGTGACCCTCTGCTTGTAAGGCAGATGCTCTCCCAGCTGAGCTATGCTCCCGATTGTGTACCGCCCGGTTTGCTGTACCACTCACCGGCGACAAGCAATATATTACCATAAGACAATTATTTTGTCAAGTACTTTTTTTACTTTTTTTACTTTTTATAAGTTTTTGTATTTCTTCTTTGGTAAAGGTATATTTCTTGCCGCAGAACTCGCATCTTACTTCAGTGTTCGCCTGTGCTGACGCCATTTCTTCAAGGTCTTTGACTGAAAGGGAGGATAGTACTTTTTCGGTACGCGCTTTAGAACAGCGGCATTTGTATACCGCTTCTTCGGTGTAGAGAATTTCCACATCGAACCCCGAAAGCACGCCTTTTACTATCTCCTCAATATTTTTCCCCGAATCAAGCTGTTCTGTTACCGGCGGGGCGTTTTTAAGATTTTCCTCAAGACGGCTTATTGTATCTTCGCCCGCCGCCGGCAGGAGCTGGATTATATATCCGCCGGCTTTTTTTACCGTCAGGTCGGGATTTACAAGAACGCCGAGTGCGCATACAGTCGGTATCTGCTCGCTTACGGCGTAATACGAGGTTATGTCCTCCGCGATTTCACCGGATACAATCGGCACGAAACCGTTGTACGGCTCTTTCATTCCGAGGTCTTTCATAACAAAAACGTTTCCGTCTTTTCCGACCGCGCCGCCTACGTCGAGCTTGCCGTCCGCTCTGAGCGGAATTTCGACAACCGGATTGCCGACACAGCCTCTGACATTGCCCGACGAATCGGCGGAAGCCGTAAGCGCCCCCGCGGGACCGCCTCCGTCAATCTTTACGGTTATGGTATCTTCTTTCCCTTTAAGCATATTTCCCATCATCGAAGCGGCTGTGAGCAGTCTGCCGAGAGCTGCGGTAACAACCGCAGAGGTCTTGTGGAGCTGTTCGGCTTTTGCCGCAATATCGGTACTGTCTATTGCCGACGCCATTACCGCGCCGTCTTTTGTTATACATCTTATCAGCTTACCCATTTTTTGTTTCCTTTACTTTCCTTGTAATATAAAGCGCACGCTCTGTTCTGCTGCCTGCCGGCTCATCGCTCATATCGTCAAGAACCGCCACGGTTTCAAGCCCAGCGGCTTTAATCGCTGTGTCAAGCTCTTCAGCAGTGTAGGCGCGTTCAGAAAAATCCTCGCTGCTTCTTTTATAAATTCCGTTTTCTTCCACGAAAAAATCAAGATAGATATCCGTGACAAGGCTTTTTTCATCGGTTGAATTGCGCCAGGCGCAGAAAATATTATCCTGTTCTATAATAAATGTATTGTCGGCAAGTACGGTTTTATGCTTAAAAACCGTATTTACATCAAAAATAAAAAGCCTGCCGGTCTCAAGAAAAAGCGTGACGCGGGAAATTGCACGGCAAAGATTTTTGTAATCGGTAATATGGTTAAGACTATCCATACAGCATACAGCGCCGTCCACAGTTCCGTAAAGGTCAAGTTTTTCGGCTTTCTGACAGAGAAAAAGCACATCTGTACCGAGTGCGGAAGAATTTGCGCGCGCTGTTTCCAGCATTTCTTCGGACATATCCACCCCTATAACCTCGAAGCCTTTAAGCGCGAACTGATTTGAAAATCCTCCCGTGCCGCAGGCGACATCAAGCAGCAATGCGGGTCGCCTGTCATATTTCTCAAAGAGCTTTATCAGTCTTGACGTCCTCGAACGATAATCAACATCACTCATAAGCCGGTCGTAGACTTCTGCAAAACTCGTGTAGCTACCCATCTGATTTTCTCCCTCTTTAAAGGCGTATATTTTCCCTGACATTTTAACATATAAGAAGAATAAAGTCAAATTGTATAAAGGGGTATAATTCGGCATTTTTTACACTTGAATAAATTGTCGGAAAATGTTAAAATCAACTTGGCTTAAAATATGGGGAGATGATACGATGAGCAGTGTTAAAATACTGCACTGTGCGGATATACATATAGGCGCCGCGGAGAGCTTTTTAGGCGCCAGGGCGGACTCGAGACGGTACGAGACCGTACTTACGTTTGAGAAAATAATCGATACTGCCGTAAGCGCCGGAGCGGATGTCGTCGCGATAGCCGGAGACCTTTTTGACTCTAATACGGCGGACGCCAGGTTTTACAGACCGGTATTTGAAAAAATGGCTTCTGTTCCTGATATAAAAATATTGTTCGCGGCGGGCAATCATGACCCGCTTTTGTCATCTTCTCCTTTTTTAAAATATGAAAAACCCGGAAATCTTTATGTTTTTCCGGAAAATGACAGCTGTATTACTTTTGACGATATAAAGCTGAGGGCTTACGGCAGGTCGTTCGGCAATATTTATATGCAGGGCGAGCAGTTGTTCGGCATTACTCCTCCGGACGACGGGTATGTTAATATTATGGTGCTGCACGGCGAGCTTACCGGAGATCTTTCATCGCAGTACAACGCGGTGACCGCCGAGTTTATAAAAAATTCCGGAATGGATTATATCGCTCTCGGGCATATACATAAGCGCAGCGAGCTTCAGAAAATCGGAAACACTTATTTCGCTTACTGCGGCTGCCCTGAGGGTCAGGGCTTTGATGAGACGGGGGAAAAAGGTGTCTATGTGGGAACGGTAGGGAAATCCCTTTGCGCGCTTGAATTTGTACCGCTCGCGAAACGGCGCCATTTCCATATTAAGACCGATGTGACCGGGCTTGCTTCACAGGCGGAAATAATAAATAAAATATCGGAGGATATAAAGAATACGGCAGGAAGCGGCTGGGAGGAAAATCTTTATAAAATCGAGCTTGCAGGCGGTGTGAAAGACGGTACTGCCGTAAACGCAACGGAAA
The DNA here is from genome assembly GCA_944380885.1 of uncultured Clostridia bacterium. GTDB lineage: Bacteria > Bacillota > Clostridia > Oscillospirales > Acutalibacteraceae > UBA737. The sequence goes on from CALWIZ010000015.1 coordinate 5,486, forward strand.
TCACGGCGAGAATTTCAGAAGCGGTGTATTACGCGAAGGTGAAGGACAGTACAGTGCCGGCGCTGGATATAGAGCAGCTCGCGTCTGAAATATCACTTAAAGGTCTTTTTGTCAAGAATATGCTTTCCCGTATGGAAAACGCTTCTGAGGACGAGAAAGAAGAACTTGCGGCGTCGCTGCGGCTGGGTCTTAAAGCCTTTGATTCGGAGGTGGCTTACAGTGAAGATTAAGAGCATTTATATTTCCGCATTCGGAGGGCTTGAGGATAAAAGGATAGATTTTTCGGACGGCTTTAATGTTTTCTACGGAGAAAACGAAAAAGGCAAAACCACCGTTATGAATTTTATTAAAATGATGTTTTACGGGACAGTCCGAGGCTCTTCGCAGATTTCAAAGGATATAAGGAAAAAATATATGCCGTGGAGCGGCAAGCAGATGGCAGGCAGCGTGGATTTTGTCCTGAACGGAAAAAATTACAGGCTTGAACGCATTTTCAAGACTTCCAACAGCACCGATAAGGTAACTCTTATCGACCTCGATCTCGGTGTTTCGAAACCCACCGACGGTTCTGTGGGGGAGAGTCTTTTCGGGATAAGCGCCGCGGCGTTTGAACGCAGTGTTTATATAGGCCAGACCGGAGCGGCGGAAAATCTTCAGGCGGCTAACGGAGAAATTAACGCAAAGCTGTCAAACATTGTATCAACCGGTGACGAGAGCGTATCGTATGAGGCGGTCAAGTCAAAACTTGAGAAGGCGAGAGATGCTCTTAAATCAAAAAGCGGCAGAATAGGCGAGTACGATAAAAATATAAAGCGTATCGGTGAGCTTAAAGAGCAGTACGAGCGTTCGGCGGGTCTTTACGCTGAATACGATGTCTTTAAATCAAAAGCCGCTGAACGGCGGGCTAAAATATCGGAAGAGCTTAAAAAGGCTGCCGAGATGAAACGTCGGCTTGATAAACAGCAGGACATAAGAAATGCCGCAAAACTGCGCGATTACCTTGAGAAAAAGTCAGAGCTTGACAAGCTGAACAGCGAGCTTGTGCTTTCGGACGGTCAATGCGCAGACGAAAACTTTGTGAAAAAAGTTAATTTCTGTATCGGCAAATTTGAAAGCGCTGACAGTCGGCTTGCGGAAAAAGGCAGAGATATAAAACGTCTGAAAGAGATTATTGAAACCGCCGAAAACGCCGACAACGGAAATACACACGAAAAAATAAAAGCGCTTAGCGAGGAAACGAAGTCGCTCAAAGCTGAAAGGGAGCGTATTGACGAAGCGCTTACAAAATCAGAGCGTGAGATCGCGCTTAAGGAATCGGAAGAGGAGAAGGCGGAAAGTATACGCAAGGCGGTAAATGTACCGCTGATTGCTGCGGCGGTTGTTTTCGCCGCCGCAGCTGCCGTTTTCGGTGTGATAAATATTATTCCCGCGGCGGTCATTCTCGCTGCTGCGGCGTTGGCGTTTGCCGCCGCAGGCTTTTTGCTGCGCCCTAAAGACAAGGAAAAAATCGGAAAATTCAAGTCGGAACTTGATAGCCTGAAAAATGATAACATGGAATTAAAAAGCCGAAAAGAAGCGGCGGAACGTGACTTTTCCGAAAAAAACCAGAAACTTGCCGACCTGAAAGCGGCAGCGGAGGCAGGGGAATCGTACGCGCGGCAGCAGGCGTTGAATTTGGAGGCACTCGAAAGGGAAGAAAGTGAGCTTAAAGCGCTGGCGGACTCTGAATTAAGCACCCTCAAAGATGTTTTTGCTCGTTACGCCCATGCTGACAGTATTGAGGAGATAAAAGCCGCCCTTTTACAAATATCGGAAAAAGCGAATGAGCAAAAGCAGATAAAACAGCAGCTCAATTATATTGCCAAAGATATCGGCAATATTTCATATGAAGCGGCTCGGCAAAAGCTTTCGGAAATCAGCGTGCCTGACACGGACGGTACCGATTTTGAGGCGTTCAAAACCGAATACCGTGAACTTTGCGATAAAATAACCGCCGAGAAGGAAGACCTTATTTCGGCGGAGGCCAAGGCACGGACACAGCTTGAAAACACGGAAAATCCCGATACTGTATCAGACAGAATAAAAGAGCTTCAGGCAAAAGCGGAGGAACAGGATAAATTCTGCCGAACAGCCGAAAAGGCGCTTGAGGTTTTGCTTGAGAGCTTTACGGAGCTTCGCCGGGATTACGGCTCGGAGCTTGAAAAAAGGGCGGGAGCGGTTTTCGGCGGACTCACCGGAGGAAAGTATACGGGTATGAGAATTTCAAACTCGTTTGATATTTCGGTTGAGAAAAAAGACGAGTTCGGCGAAAAAGATGTAGCGTATTTAAGCAGCGGAACGGCGGATCAGGCTTATCTCAGCTTGAGACTTGCCCTTTCTGAGCTTATGTTTGAGGGATCGGAGCGTCTTCCGGTAATTATGGACGATGTCCTTATACAGTATGACGACCGGCGTATGAAAACCGCTGTCAGGTATCTTTCCGAATATTCCGCGGACGAACAGACGGTTATGTTCACCTGCCGCGATTCGGTTTTTGATGCTGCCGGCAAGACCAGTGCCGTATGCTGCCGGCTCTGATAATTTAGATTTAGAAAATATAAACGTCGGAATTCAAATCCCGGGGAGATGCAGAAATGAGTACAACAAAAACAATAAATATGACCGAAGGTCCGCTCTTAGGGAAGATACTCAAATTTGTACTGCCGCTTATGTTAACAAACATACTTCAGATTTTATACAATGCGGCGGATATGATAGTGGTAAGCCTTTCTGACGAGCCTGATGCAGTCGGGGCGATAGGAGTGACATCGTCTCTTATAAATCTTTTCGTTAATATATTTATAGGGTTTTCGGTCGGAGCAAATGTAGTTGTGGCAAGATATATAGGCGCCCGTAATCCTGAAAGGGCCGAAAAGGCGGTTCATACATCGATTCTCGTAAGCCTTATATTCGGCTTTGCGGGCGGTATAGTGGGAATAATATGCCAGCGCCCCATACTTGTCTTAATGGGGAACAGCGGAAAGCTGCTTGAGCTTTCAATGGTATATACCACCATATATTTCATCGGAACACCTTTCCTTTCTCTCACAAATTACATAGTGGCTATTCTGAGAGCGGAGGGAGATACAAAAACCTCTCTGTTCATAATGTCGGGCACAGGTATACTTAACGTCATACTTAATCTGTTCTTTGTCGTCGTTGTGGGAATGTCGGTGGACGGTGTGGCGCTTGCTACGACAATTTCAAACGCCGCGTCGGCGGCGATACTTCTTATTTACCTGTCAAAGGATAAGGGTATGTGCCGTTTTTCATTTAAAAAGCTTAGGTTAGACAGAACGTCATTTAAGAGCATAATTTATATCGGACTTCCCGCCGGCGTACAGGGTGCTCTTTTCTCGCTTTCAAATATGATAATTCAGTCGTCTATAATCAAAGTTAACAATATGATAACACCCGCAGGACTTGATTATCAGCCGGTCGTAAAGGGCAATTCAGCTGCCGCTAATCTTGAAAATTTCGCTTATACCGCAACAAACTCAGTATATCAGGCGTCAATAACCTTTACGGGCCAGAATGTCGGTGCCGGAAAGTTTAAAAGAGTGGCTTCGGTTATGCGGAACTGCTATTTTATCACATTCTGCATAGCCGCTGTTGCTGCCGGAATTCTGATATTCTGCAAAACTCCGCTTCTGTCGCTGTACGGGGTTGTTAAAGGAGCCTCCGGCACAGGCGAGGCGATAGCCTATGATTCAGCCGTAACGCGTATTATGTGTATTTTCCCGCTTTATTTCCTTCTTGCTTTTATGGAGGTCGGATCCGGAGTACTTCGCGGACTCGGCAGATCAACCACATCTACGCTGGTAAGCCTTGTCGGCTCCTGTATATTCAGAATAATATGGATTTACACGGTTTTTGCCGCGATACCGACGCTTACAGTCATATATGTTTCGTATCCGATATCATGGGGACTTACCGCCGCTATGCACTTCATATGCTGCATAGTTGTACGCAGGAAGCTGATGAGGACAAGGAGAGCTGCTGCGGAGTAACATAAAAAGACTTGAACATAAGCTGAAAAAATGCTTTACAATTTTGTTTTGCCGTGATATAATAATAAGGCTGCCGTATACTGCGCATAAGGCGTCTGCCCGCAAGGGATTCACTGTGACCTTACGCCCGGTTTGCGGGAAAAAATAAAAGGAGTGAAAAAAATGACTAAAGAACAGAAGCAGCAGATTATTACCGATTATGCCGTTCATGAGGGAGACACCGGTTCTCCGGAGGTGCAGATAGCTCTTCTCACCACCAGAATCAACGAGCTTAACGCTCACCTTAAGGTTCACCCGAAGGATCGCCATTCTTACCGTGGCCTTCTTAAAATGGTAGGTCACAGAAGAAATCTTTTGGCTTATCTGCAGAAAAACGATATTGAAAGATACCGTGCCATCATCAAAAAGCTCGGAATCCGTAAGTAATCCGTACATTAAAGGCAGACCGGTGTTTTCATTCGGTCTGCCTTATTGTAATATTAAAAAGAGATTTTCGCGGTTTAGCGGTAAATCGGGCGCCTGACAACGGTCGGACGTCGGATTTATTGCTAACCGGAAATCTCTTAAAATTTGAAAGGAGATTTCATAATGTTTGAAGACTACAAGGTTTACGAAACAGAGCTTGCGGGCAGACCGCTTAAGCTCGAAACAGGCATGATGGCGCAGCTCGCCAACGCTGCCGTAATGGCAACCTATGGAGAGACCAAAGTGCTTTGCACCGTTACCGCCTCCGCAAAGCCGCGCGAGGGAGTGGATTTCTTCCCGCTTTCGGTTGATTACGAGGAAAAAATGTATGCGGTAGGACGTTTCCCCGGTTCCTTTACAAGACGTGAGGGAAGAGCAAGCGAAAAGGCTATACTTGCCTCACGCTGCATAGACCGTCCTATCCGTCCGCTTTTCCCGAAGGATATGAGGAACGACTGCTCGGTTGTGGCTACCGTAATGTCGGTTGACCCGGACTGCTCGCCGGAGGTTGCGGCGGCTATCGGTGTTTCTGCCGCTATTGCCATTTCCGATATTCCGTGGGCGGGACCGATTTCAAGCGTAAATGTGGGACTGGTTGACGGCGAAATAGTCATTAACCCTACTCTTGAACAGCGCGCCGTATCAGATCTCAATCTTACGGTTTCTTCCACCGCCGATCTTGTGGCTATGATTGAAGCCGGAGCGAACGAAGTTTCAGACGAGCTTATGTTTGACTGCATTATGGCAGGTCACGAGGCTAATAAGGAAATAGTAAAATTCATTAACGGAATAGTAGCCGAAATAGGCAAGCCGAAGTTTGAGTTTGAATCAAATGATCCCGATCCGGAAATTCTTAAGGAAATTGAAGATTTCTGCATAGAAGATGTCAAGAAAGCGCTTGACACTGATGACAAGAATGTAAGAGACGCGGCGCTTCTGCCGATATACAACGCGGTTCACGAGAAATTTGACGAGAAGTTCGAGGGCTGCGAGGGCAAGATAGAGGAAATTCTTTACCTTGTTCAGAAGCATGTCGTCAGAGACTGGCTCAAGAATGAGAAGAAGCGTGTTGACGGAAGAGGAATAGATGAGATTCGTCCGCTCAACGCCCAGATAGACCTGCTTCCGCGCGCACACGGTTCAGGCATGTTCACAAGAGGACAGACTCAGGTACTTTCTGTTGCGACATTGGCTCCTGTAAGTGACGCTCAGAAGCTCGACGGTCTTGACGAAGAGGTTACAAAAAGATATATCCATCATTATAATTTCCCTTCCTATTCTGTCGGTGAAACCAAACCCTCAAGAGGTCCGGGACGCCGCGAGATAGGCCACGGAGCGCTTGCCGAAAAGGCTCTTGTTCCAGTGATTCCGAGTGTTGATGATTTTCCGTATGCAATCCGTGTTGTTTCCGAGGTGCTTTCTTCAAACGGCTCCACCTCACAGGGTTCCATTTGCGGCTCTACTTTGGCGCTAATGGCTGCCGGTGTGCCGATCAAGGCGCCTGTTGCCGGAATTTCCTGCGGACTTATAACAGGAGACGACGGTGTGTACGGCGATTTTATGACCATGGTTGACATTCAGGGACTTGAGGATTTCTACGGTGATATGGACTTCAAGGTTGCCGGAACCCATAAGGGAATAACCGCTATCCAGATGGACCTCAAGGTACACGGACTTACGCCGGCTATAATTAAGGAAGCGTTTGCAAAGACACATAAGGCGCGTGACTATATACTTGACGAGGTAATGCTCAAGTGTATCCCCGAGCCTCGCAAGGAGCTTTCAAAGTATGCGCCCAAGATGGTCACCACCCAGATAAGCCCCGATAAGATCGGCGATGTTATCGGCAAACAGGGCAAGGTTATTCAGTCCATTCAGGAGCAGTGCGACTGTACTATCAATATCGAGGAAGACGGTCACGTTTATGTTTCCGGCCTTGATATCGAAAAGGCAAAGCAGGCTATTTCCATTGTGGAGCTTATCGCTAATGACCCTGAAATAGGCGCTATTTACAGCGGTAAGGTAACAAGGCTTATGCCATTCGGCGCGTTTGTTGAAATCGCTCCAGGAAAAGAGGGACTCGTCCATATTTCAAAACTTGATGTAAAGAGAGTTGAAAAGGTTGAGGACGTTGTAAATGTAGGTGACCAGGTAATAGTAAAGGTCATAGAAATTGACGACCAAGGCAGAATAAATCTTTCACGCAGAGACGCTTTGGTTGAGGTCAACGGCGCTGTTGTCGAGCCTGACGCCGACGATGTTCCGCAGCCGAAGAATCAGAAGCGTGAGGGACGAGGCAGAGAGCGCAAGGGCTTCAAAAAGCATGACTGATTGGATTGCCTGAAACGGATTGACAGGTAATAATAAGATTTGAACAGACAAAAGCAGCTGCAGCGGTTATTACCGCACAGCTGTTTTTTATATAAAAAAATTTTGCCCCTCTTTTCAGAATATTACTTTTTTTTGCTTTTTAAATGAATTTTTAATAAGAAAGCCTGTGTTTTTAATCGTTTTTTTTCCGGTCAATAAACTCTTGTTCTGTACTGTGCCTGTAAACGGACGGAGATATACCGGTTTCCCTTTTGAAAACATACGAAAAATACGGCTGTGAAGAAAAACCGAGCATTTCCGCTGTTTCAGAGACACTGTTGCCGTTTTCGAGAAGACTTGCAGCAGTGTTTATTTTCATTTTAAGAAAATATTTGTGTACTCCCATTCCCGAATATTTCAGAAAGGTCCGCTTTAAAAGGGAAATGCTGACCGAACAGTAACAGGCAATATCATTTACGGACAGCTCCTCTTCCATATGGCCGTTCATAAATTTTACCGCTTGCGAAAAGACGGCGGCGTCCGGACTTTCTGAAATAACCGATGCAATATTTCGCTCACACAGCGAGAGAAAAATCCGGTATATATATGAAACTACCATCTGTGAGTAAGAATCCGATTGCTCAAACAAAGATATATAGTTTTTATTATGGCTGTTAATTTCGGAATTTTCTCTTCTCAAATAATCTGTAAAATCATTTATATAGCTTTTCTGGGTACTGTCAAGCAGGAACATTTTATTTTTGAAAAAATCGGATATATCCGATTTCATTGAAAACGAGAAAATAAGGAGAGATGTCGTTGAGGTTGAGGTAACGTCAAATTTATGTATTTCAAGCGGCTTATGAAAAATAAGATTGCCGGCAGTCATTTCATATACACGTCTGTTTGACGAAACGCGCAGCGAACCTTTTATGACGTAAACACATTCCCAAAAGTTATGGCTTTCTCCCGCAAACGAAAAGCCGCTGTTGTATTCGGCCTCAAAAAGTGAGTACATTTCGGTTATCCGTATTTTTTCATAAACCTTGTATGAATGCCACATTTTTACCTCCTGAGCTAAAATCTAATATTCAGTGACCTTTTTGGTATTGTTATATGAATATCAGTATGTTTTAATAATAATACAGTTATTGTCGGAAGTAAAGAAAAACTTAAAGGAGAGATGTGGATGAAAAACATTAAAATAGGCTTCATAGGTCTCGGACAAAGGGGATATTCTTTACTCAAAAGCGTTGTTCTGCCCATGGGCAGGGCAAAAATTACGGCTGTGTGCGATATTTACGAGGACAGGGCCAAGGCGGCTGCCGATGCTGTTGTTTCATCCGGCGATGCCGCTCCTGCGATATACACCGATTACAATGCGCTTTTGAAGGACGAAAACGTTAATACGGTTGTTATAGCCGCCGCATGGGAAGTACATACCGAAATAGCCGTAAAGGCGATGAGAGCGGGAAAGGCTGTTGCGATGGAGGTTGGCGGAGCATACACCGTAAATGAATGCTGGGAGCTGGTATGGGCTTATGAAAGTACAAAAGTGCCTTTTATGTTTCTTGAAAACTGCTGCTTCGGCAGGCGTGAGATGATGGCTCTCAATATGGTTAAAAAAGGACTTTTCGGAACGGTGGTACACTGCTCAGGCGGATATCAGCACGATTTGCGGGTGGAAATATCTTCCGGAAGAGAGAACCGCCATTACAGGCTGAGAAACTATCTCTCGAGAAACTGTGAGAATTACCCTACACATGACCTTGGTCCTATAGCTCGTATACTTAATATAAATCACGGAAACAGAATGCTTACCCTTTCGTCGACGGCATCAAAGTCGTCGGGACTGCATGAATATATTCTTAAAAACAGACCGGACGACAAATTTTTGAAAGACGCCGTCTTTGCGCAGGGCGATATAATAACGACAGTAATAAAGTGCGCCGGAGGAGAGACGGTTGTGCTGACCCTTGATACTACGCTTCCCAGATATTATTCGCGCGGCTTTACGGTGAGGGGAACAGCCGGAATGTACGAGGAGTGTACCGATTCGGTATTTCTCGACAGGGCGGAGGATATAAAGCATGATATGGACTGGAGAAAAAGCTGTAGCGGCAACGCGGAAGAATATGCCGAAGAATATGAACACCCTGTCTGGCGCGAGTATATAAAGAGCGGTGTGCAGGGCACACATGACGGTATGGACTGGCTTGAGTTCAAGACATTTTTTGACTGCCTTGAAAATGATAAGCCCATGCCGATAGATGTATACGACGCGGCAAGCTGGATGGCTGTAACCGCTTTGTCCGAACAGTCGGTGGCACAGGGCGGCAGAGTCACCGATATACCGGATTTTACAAATGGCAAATGGGCGTTCGGACTTGACGATATTAAAGACTGAAAAATTAAAAAAACTGTAGAGGGTTTCCGCTTTCAATGAAAATAAAGACAGACGCGTTATTTTGAGTATACTCAAAATAACGCGTCTGTTAAGTTATAAATAAATTTAACCGAAAGGATTATTTGTTAAGCGCTTCGTTTACCGCAACCGCGCAGGCAACAGTCATACCGACCATCGGGTTGTTTCCCGCGCCTATAAGTCCCATCATCTCAACGTGAGCCGGAACAGATGAGGAGCCTGCAAACTGAGCGTCCGAATGCATACGTCCCATAGTATCGGTCATACCGTAGGAAGCAGGGCCGGCAGCCATATTGTCGGGGTGGAGTGTACGGCCTGTACCGCCGCCCGAAGCGACCGAAAAGTACTTTTTACCCATCTCGACGCATTCTTTCTTGTAAGTTCCGGCAACCGGATGCTGGAAGCGGGTCGGGTTGGTGGAGTTTCCGGTGATGGAAACGTCAACGCCCTCATGGTGCATTATAGCAACGCCCTCGCGGACATCGTCAGCACCGTAGCAGCGTACCTTTGCGCGCTCACCCTTTGAGTAAGCAATTTCCTCAACTATTGAGAGCTTTCCGGTGTAATAGTCAAACTTGGTCTGAACATAGGTGAAGCCGTTTATTCTCGAAATAATTTTGGCAGCGTCCTTTCCGAGACCGTTGAGTATTACGCGCAGCGGTTCTTTACGGGCTTTGTTAGCGCTCTTTGCAAGACCGATTGCGCCCTCCGCCGCGGCAAATGACTCGTGACCGGCAAGGAAAGCAAAGCACTTTGTTTCGTCGCGCAGAAGCATTGCGCCGAGGTTTCCGTGACCGAGACCGACCTTTCTGTCGTCGGCAACAGAGCCGGGAATGCAGAAAGACTGAAGTCCGAGACCGATTTTCTCAGCAGCTTCCGCGGCGCTCTTGACGCCGTCCTTAAGAGCTATTGCGCAGCCGACTATATAAGCCCAAGCAGCGTTCTCAAAGCAGATAGGCTGAATGCCTTTTACTATGCCGTAAGCGTCAACTCCGGCCTTGTCGCAGATTTCCTTTGCCTCTTCGATTGAGGAAATACCGTGCTTCTTAAGCTCGGCATTAATTTGATTTATTCTTCTTTCGTAACCTTCAAATAAAGCCATAATAAGTTTACCTCCCTCTTATTCTTCGCGCGGGTCGATAAGCTTGGCAGCGTCATCAACACGTCCGTACTGGCCGCTTGCCTTTTTCATGGCTTCGTTAGCGTCCATACCTTTTTTGATCATATCCATCATTTTGCCGAGATGAACAAACTTGTAGCCGATAATAGCTCCTTCTTCATCTACGGCAATGTGGGTGACATAACCCTCTGCAAGCTCAAGATAGCGGGGGCCCTTGAGCTTTGTAGCATAGGTGGTGCCTACCTGTGAGCGAAGACCTTTACCGAGATCCTCAAGTCCCGCGCCAATCGGCAGTCCGCCCTCTGAGAAAGCGGTCTGGGTGCGGCCGTATACTATCTGGAGGAACAGCTCGCGCATTGCGGTGTTGATAGCGTCGCAGACAAGGTCTGTGTTGAGCGCTTCAAGAATGGTCTTGCCGACGAGAATTTCCGAAGCCATAGCAGCGGAGTGGGTCATACCCGAGCATCCGAGAGTCTCAACGAGAGCCTCTTCGATTATACCGTCCTTTACATTGAGAGTCAGCTTGCAGGCGCCCTGCTGGGGAGCGCACCAGCCTACACCGTGAGTAAGACCGGAAATATCCTTTATTTCCTTAGCCTGTACCCATTTGCCCTCCTCCGGTATCGGAGCGGGGCCGTGATAGGCTCCCTTAATGAGGGGACACATGTTTTCTACTTCTTTTGAATAGTTCATATATGTACTCCTTTCGGTGGCACGGAAGAAACCGTACCGGTTTAGTCGCATTTACAAAATTCGACCATACACATATATTATAACAAAGCCATTATCAAAAGACAAGAGTTTATGTTAAAAAAAAGACAACCCTGAAACATCTTTATTTTATATAAAATAATACTTGATTTTTTGAATATGATGTGGTAAAATATTTTATCATGTAACGGAAAGGTGAGTGGGGCAACCCGCTCACTTTTATTATGCGCTGTACACGGAGGTAAATTTTATGGCAAATGCGGCCGAAAAAGTTTTCGGACTAATAGGCGATGCGGTTGAGGCACAGGGCGTAAGTCTATGGGACGTAAGGCTTGTCAAAGAGGGCGCGTCATGGTATCTGAGGATATTTATAGACAAGCCGGAGGGTATAAGCATTGACGACTGCACGAATGTTTCCCATGCGGTCGAGCCTATAATAGATGAGGCCGACCCGATTGATATGTCTTATTATCTCGAGGTCTGTTCGCCCGGAATCGAAAGGGAGCTTACAAGACCGCAGCATTACACGGCTTGTGTAGGCGAAGAGGTAAAAATTAAGCTCTACCGGCCGGTTGACGGAATCAGGGAATTTACCGGTGTGCTCCAATCGGCGGACGGCAAAGCCGTCATAAACAGCGGCGGAAAGATATATGAGTTTGATTTCAAGGATATATCAAAAGCCAATTTGTGTGATTTTGAATAAATAAACCTTTGTTTGGAGGAATTGAGAAAATGGCAAGTGCAAAAAGAGCGTCAAAGGCTAAGAATGACAGCAAGGAGTTTTTTGAGGCCCTGAGGCTTATGGAAGAGGAAAGAGGAATACCGAAAGAGTTTATAGCCGAAAAAATAGCCGACGCTATTGTTGTCGCGGCAAGAAAGGATTACGGCGGAAACGATATCGTTTCATGTGTGATTGATACCGAAAACGAGGTTTTCAGCATAACCGCCCGCAAAACGGTGGTTGATGAGGTAACTGATCCTTATACCGAGATATCTAAGGAAGACGCAGCTGCTATCGATCCGAAATCCGTCGAAAACGGTTTTATTGATATAAAGCTCGACCCCAAAAAGTTCGGACGTGTGGTTGCTCAGAATTCAAAGAACAATTTCCGTCAGGGCGTAAGGGAGGCAGAAAGAGGACAGGTGCTTGCCGAGTTTCAGAGCCGCAACCGAGAGCTTGTGACCGCGGTGGTTCAGAGAATCGACCCGAAAACCGGAAACGCGATACTCACTATCGGCCACAGCGAGGCTACACTTCCGAAGCTCGAGCAGGTACCGGATGAGGAGCTGCACGAGGGAGACCACATCAAGGTGTATGTAGTTGATGTAAAGGAAACCGAAAAGGGCGCGAAGATAATGCTTTCGCGCACGCATCCGGGTCTTGTGAAGAGGCTTTTTGAAACCGAGGTTCCCGAAATATTTGACGGTACGATAGAAATAAAATCAGTATCACGTCAGGCGGGCTCGCGTACAAAAATCGCTGTTTGGTCATCCAACAGTGAGATTGATCCGGTCGGAGCCTGTATAGGTCCCAAGGGCGCCAGAGTCAACAAGATAGTTGAGGAGCTTGCCGGTGAGAAAATAGATATTGTAAAATACAGCGACGACCCGAAGGTATTTGTTGCAGAGGCGCTTTCTCCTGCGAAAGTCACATCAGTTGAAATTGAGAGTGAGGATCCGAAGGTCTGCAAGGCAAGCGTGCCTGAAGCGCAGCTTTCTCTCGCGATAGGCAATAAGGGACAGAATGTAAGACTTGCCGCGAAGCTTACAGGCTGGAAGATAGATATACATCCCGAAAGCGGATTTTTCGGTGAATAACCTTTAAATATAGGCCGATAAACGAAAGGAACTTCTGACTATGGGTACAAAAAAAATACCGATGCGTATGTGTACGGGCTGCCGTGAGATGAAACCTAAAGGCACACTTATCCGGATAGTTAAGACTCCGGAGGGTGAAATCAGGCTTGACAGAACGGGAAAGCTCAACGGCAGGGGAGCATATGTGTGCAAATCCTTAGAATGCCTTAAAAAAGTGCAAAAATCCGGCGCTCTATCAAGGGCATTTGAAACTCAGGTGCCGGATGAGGTGTTCGACCAGCTTGAAAAGGAGCTCGGCGATGCCTGACAGCAAGGCGCTCACGCTTCTCGGCTTTGCTGCTAAAGCCGGGAAATTGAGTTACGGTATGGACGCGGCGGTCAAAACCGTAAAAAGCGGGAAAGCCTTTCTCGCTGTCGCGGCATATGATGTATCTGAGAAAAGTCGGAAGGAAATTGCCTTTTTCGCGCTGAAACATTCGGTAAAGTTTCTTGTGCTTGAAAGGCTTGATATAAAGACCGTGTCGGACGCTGTCGGTCGCAGGTGCGGTATCTTGTCTGTCAATGACAGCGGATTTGCCGGCGCTTTTTTAAAGGCGTATGTTGAAGGAGGAAATGCTAATGACGAATAAATATAAAATAAGCGAGCTTGCCAAGGACTTCGGAATCAGCTCAAAGGATATTATTGATATTGTGGCCCAAAAAACCGGATCTGCCAAAAAAAGCGGAGCTGTTCTTAACGAGGCTGAAATTACGGTGGTTTTCAGCACGCTCATTAACGCCAACGAGGTAAAGAGCTTTGATGAGTATTTCGCGACGGGAGCGGAATCCCGCGAGGCTGCGAAAAAGGCGAGAGAGGCGGAAAAGAACAAAAAACTTGCCGAGCAGATGGCGATACTCGAGCAGCTCAAAGCTGCGGCGGCGGGAGCGGCCGCGGAAAATAAGCCTCCGGTGAAAAACGAAAAGCCGGCTGAAAAGGAAGAAAAACCGAAAACAGAGGAAAAAAGAAAACCGGAGCAGGAAAAGGCAGAAGCCGCCGAAAAGCCGGCAGCTAAAGAAGCGGTAAAGGAAAATCAGCCTGAAAAGAAAGCTGAGCCTGAATCAAAGCCGGCTGTAAAGGCTGACGATCAAAAAGATAAAAAGCCGCAGGAAAACGCTGTTCAGAAACCTGAGAAGAAACAGGAGCCGGCGAAAAAATCGGAAAATCAGCCTGAAAAGAAGGCTGAGAAAGAGGAAAAGCCGGAGAAAAAGCATGGCATTTCCGATCCTCAGCCGTTTGTGTCCAGAAAGGCGGATAAAAAGCCGGGTGAGGCGCCGAAACGCGGTCCTGCGGAAATGCGCAGGGTTGACACCAGAACCTCAAACGTCAATATTGATAAATATAATGAGAAGTATGAAATAATTGCCCCTGCCAATACAATGAAGGACAATTATTCAAGAAAGCAGAAAATCAAGCAGAAATCGCAGGATTACCGCCGTCCGCAGGGTGCAAAGCGCGAGACTGAAGCGGATAAGATCAGGCGCATGCAGCTTGAGCGCATAAAGAAGACGCCGGTAACAGTGACCGTAGGCGATGAGATTACCGTCGGCGAGCTTGCCGCCGGACTCAAAAAGACCGCCGCTGAGGTTATCAAGGTGCTTATGAAGCTCGGCATGATGGCAACCGTAAATCAGGTTATTGATTACGATACTGCCGAGATAGTCGTAAGCGAAATGGGTGCGAAAATTGAAAAGCAGGTAGTTGTCACAATAGAGGATAAGATTATGGACGACACGGAGGATAATGCTGAAAACCTCAAGCCGAGAAGTCCGGTTGTTGTTGTAATGGGTCACGTTGACCACGGTAAGACCTCACTGCTTGACGCTATAAGGCATACCGCTGTTACTGATACAGAGGCGGGCGGAATAACCCAGCATATCGGCGCTTACAGAGTAAACTGCAAGGGTCAGGATATAACCTTCCTTGACACTCCGGGACACGCGGCGTTCACATCAATGCGTAAGCGCGGTGCGATGGCTACCGATATTGCTGTCCTCGTTGTTGCTGCGGACGACGGTATAATGCCTCAGACGATTGAGGCGATAAGCCACGCCAAGGCGGCGAATGTTCAGATAATAGTCGCCATAAACAAGATGGATAAACCCGAAGCAAATCCGGACAGGGTGCTTCAGCAGCTTACGGAGCATGAGCTTGTGCCTGAAAAATGGGGCGGCGACGTAATATGCGTTCCGGTATCGGCAAAAACTCACGAGGGCATTGACAATTTGCTTGAAAGCATACTGCTTGTCGCAGAAATGATGGAGCTCAAGGCAAATCCGGACAGACGCGCTAAAGGTATAGTAATCGAGGCGCGTCTTGATAAGGGCAGAGGTCCTGTGGCTTCGCTGCTTGTGCAGAACGGTACGCTCAGTACAGGTGATATAATAGTCGCGGGTACAGCGGTCGGACGTGTCCGTGTAATGACAAACGAAAACGGCAAAGAGCTTAAATCCGCCGGACCGTCGGTACCGGTCGAGATAACCGGACTCGCGGAAACCCCGAACGCCGGAGATGTGTTTGACGCTGTTTCAGATGAGCGTCTTGCACGTGAGCTTGTTGAGCAGAGAAAGCAGAAGGCGAAGGAAGAGCTGTTCAACGCCAAGCAGAAGGTAACTCTTGACAACCTGTTTGACCAGTTGAGTGAGGGCGACCTTAAGGAGCTTAATATAATTGTAAAAGCAGATGTTCAGGGCAGCGTTGAGGCAGTCCGCGACAGTCTTGTCAAGCTCTCCAACGATGAGGTAAGGGTTAATGTTATTCACGGCGGTGTAGGCGCTATCAATGAATCCGATGTTATGCTGGCACAGACATCGGGAGCTATAATTGTAGGCTTCAATGTACGTCCCGACGGCGTCGCTAAGGCGGCGGCTGAACGCGACGGAGTTGATATGCGTATGTACCGCGTAATATACGACTGCATAGATGAAATCAAATCCGCTATGAAGGGTATGCTTGCTCCTAAATTCCGTGAAAATCAGCTCGGTACCGCCGAAGTCCGCAATGTTTACAAGATTTCCGGCGTCGGAACTATTGCCGGATGCTATATAACAAACGGAAAGGTATCACGCTCCTGCCAGATAAGGGTTGTGCGCGACGGCATAGTAATATCCGAGGATAAAATTGATTCACTGCGCCGTTTCAAGGACGATGTCAAGGAGGTAGCGCAGGGCTATGAATGCGGTATCGGACTTGAAAAATTCTCCGATATCAAGGAAGGCGATGTATTTGAAGCCTTTATTATGGAGGAGTACAGAGACTGATGGCAGGTTATAAAATAAACAGGATAACATCTGATATCAAACTGTGCCTTTCGGAAATTCTCAAGGATGTAAAGGATCCGAGGGTCAGCAAAATGCTGAGCATAGTAAAGGTCGATGTTTCAAACGATCTTTCCTATGCCGCGGTTTATGTCAGCGCCATTGAAGGCTATGCCGAGACTGTAAGCTCGGTAAAGGCACTTAAGGGCGCGGCGGGATTTATCCGCCGCGAGCTGGGTGCCAGAATGTCGCTCCGCAAGGTGCCGGAGCTGCGCTTTATAGCCGATGATTCTATCGAGCAGAGCGCTAATATTTCTCGGATTATACAATCCTTGAACGAGGGAAAAGAAAATGAGCAGGAAAAGTAATGACGGCTGCAGGGAAATTACCCTGCGCCAGACGGCGAGATTTTTGAAACAGCATGACAACTATATCATTCTGACTCATTCATCACCGGACGGGGATACTCTCGGTTCCGCTTACGCTCTTTATTACGGTCTGAATGAAATAGGTAAGACAGCGTGCGTCATATGCCCCGATGTAATACCTGAAAAGTACGGTTATTTTGCAAGAAAGACCGACCATGTGCCGCGAGAGGGAGCAACAGTTGTCGCGGTGGACGTTGCAGATAAATGCCTGCTCGGAAGCCTTGCGGAGGAGTTCGGCGATATTGTTGACCTTAATATCGACCATCATGTTTCAAATACGAAATTCGCGAGAAATCTGTATCTTGACTCTGACGCGGCGGCTACGGCGCAGTGTATTTACGAGCTGCTTGCGGTTATGAAGGTCAATATGAACGATATAACCGCGAAAGCGCTGTATACCGGAATAGTTACCGATACAGGCTGCTTCAAATATTCCAATGTAACCGCGAAAACGCATATGATAACGGCGCAGCTTTACGATTTTAATATTGACGCGCCCGAAATAAACCGTATTATGTTTGATACAAAGTCGCGTAAACTGCTTGAGCTTGAGAGAATGGTGCTTGACGCGTCCGAATTTCATTTTGGCGGAAAATGTATTATTCTTCCGGTTACCGCGCAGATGCAGCGCGAAACCGGCTGCAGCGGAACCGAGCTTGAGGGCATTGCGGTAATATCAAGAAGCGTTGAGGGAGTGGTAGCCGGCGTTACGCTCAAGCAGACTGATGACAATGAATTCAAGGTCTCTTTACGCACATATGAGCCGCTTGACGCTTCAAAAATATGCAAACTGATAGGCGGCGGAGGTCACAGAGGCGCTGCGGGAGCCACAGTTAAAGGAACTCTTGAAGAAGTAAAGAAAACAGTGCTTGATGCTGTGAAAACCGTTATGGAGGAAGCATATGCAGGGTCTGGTACTGCTGAATAAGCCGGCGGGTATCACTTCCGCCGGAGCTGTTGCGCGTATCAAGCGTATAACAGGTGAAAAGCGTGTCGGACATACCGGAACGCTTGACCCTATGGCAACAGGCGTACTTCCGGTGCTTTTAGGCAGGGCAACGGCACTGTCCGGACTTATGCTTGATTTGGACAAGCGCTATACCGCCGGAATAAAGCTCGGTATCTGTACTGACACCGAGGATATAACCGGCAGTATTATTTACGAGAAGCCCGTATCGGTCAGCAGAGCTGATATTGAAGACGCACTTAAAGCCTTTACCGGGAAAATAATGCAGCGGCCGCCGGTGTACAGCGCCTTAAAAAAGGACGGAGTCAGGTTTTATGAGCTTGCAAGGCGGGGAGAAGCTCCCGAGCCAGAGTGCAGAGAGGTTGAGGTTTTTTCACTTTCGCTTCTTTGCGAACCTGACAGGGAAAATGTTTTCACGGTTGACGCGCATGTTTCTAAGGGGACATATATACGCTCTCTCGCGCGCGATATAGGTGAATATCTCGGCTGCGGGGCCTGTCTTTCATCATTGTCAAGAACCTATGCCGGAGGCTTTCGGCTTGAAGACTGCGTAAATCCCGATGAGCTTGACGCGGATAATGTCAACATGTTTATAAAAAGCGAGGAATTGGCTGTCGGACATCTTCACGAGGTTACTGTAACACCGAAGCAGGCGGTACGTTTCTGTAATGGCGGACAGCTTGATTTTGAAAGACTGAGGATTGAAAAAATTATTGACGGCGAGCTGTTCAGAGTAAAATGCGGCGGCAGGTTTTTAGGTATAGGACGAGCGGATTGCGAAAGGTCACAGCTTGCGGTTAAATGCGTTATAAACTATCCGGAGGGTACAGAAAAATGAAAACTGCATTGGCTCTCGGCACCTTTGACGGGGTGCATAAAGGGCACAGGGCGGTGCTTTCGCTGCCGTCCGGTTATAAAAAAACGGCGGTAGTGTTTGCACTTCCGCCTAAATCGGTTTTAAGCGGAAAACCGCAGTCGATAATGACTGCACAGGACAAATTCAAGGTTATAAAATCTCTCGGGATAGACGAGATATATCCGCTTGATTTTGCCGAAATAAAGGATATGCCGGCGGAAGATTTTCTTTTGTTTCTTAAAAGTGAATTTTCGCCCGAATATATATCCTGCGGCTTTAATTATCATTTTGGAAAAGATGCCGCCGGAAATACCGCTTTGCTCAAAAAATTCTGCGATGAAAACAAAATATTTTTGAATTGCTGCGAGCCTGTGTGTGTCGGAGGAGAACCAGTTTCATCTACCCGCATACGGGGATTGCTTGAAAAAGGCGATATAGCCGGCGCGAATAGCCTTATAGCTGTGCCGTTTTCTTATACGGCGGAAGTAATAACGGGAGACAGGCGAGGCAGAACGATAGGTTTTCCGACCATAAACCAGAAATACCCTGATGAGCTCCTGCCGGTAAGGTTCGGAGTATACCGATCAAAGGTAGTTTTAGACGGTAATAAATATGAGGGTATTACAAATATAGGCATACGTCCTACCTGGCAGACCGATTATATTATAAGCGAAACATTCATAAAGGACTTTTCGTCTGATGTTTACGGAAAAACGGTTACGGTGATGCCGCTTAAGTTCGTCAGGGGAGAGGTTGTGTTTTCCTCGGCAGAGGAGCTTAAAAAACAGATACAGTCAGATATGGAAGCGTAAAGGAGAATTTTTATGCAGAGCTTTTTTGATTCGTTGAAATGGAGTACGGTAATCAGCGTCCTGCTCACCCTTGTTAAGGCTGGGCTTATACTTCTGATAGGTCATTATATAATTGTCTTTATTCTTAAAATAATGGCAAAATCCTTTAAAAAGGTAAAAATCGACCTTTCGCTCGAGAAGTTTTTTATAAAAGCGGTAAATATCGGACTTCATATAATTGTTGTGCTGTCCGCGCTCAACGCGCTCGGTATTTCCACTACCGGACTTCTGGCGGCGCTTTCGGGCGCTGTCGTGGCGATAGCGCTGGCGCTCAAGGATTCTCTCGGAAGCGTCGCGGGAGGAATAATCATTCTGCTCACCCACCGCTTTGAAACCGGAGATTTTATTGAAATGGACGGCGAGAGCGGCACCGTCGTGCAGGTTGACCTTATGCATACCACTCTTAAAACCGCCGATAACAGGCATGTTGTTATTCCGAACGGCACGGCGGTAAACAGCCGCATAGTTGATTACTCACGCGAAAAGGAACGCAGACTTGATATTGTTTTCCAGATAGGCTACGGCGACGACGCCGAAAAGGCAAAGGAGCTTATTCTTAAAACCGTCAAGGCGCACCCTATGGCACTCAGCGAGCCGGACGCTCCGTTCGCGAGAGTGACCGAATACGCGGCAAGCTCAGTTGATATAACCTTAAGGGTATGGTGCGAAACCGCGAATTACTGGCAGCTTAAATTTGACCTTCTTGAACAGATAAAGAAAGCGTTTGACGAAAACGGAATTTCCATTCCGTATAATCAGCTTGACGTTCATATTTCCGGCAACTGATTCCGAAAAAAACAGAGGACAAAGCTATGATTATTTGCTGTTTGGGCGACAGTCTTACAGAAGGCGATTACGGAATATACGGTAAACGCTGCATTGCAAATGTAAAAAGCGAAAACTATCCCTACTTCCTTTCGGCCTTGAGCGGAGCGGAAGTGAGAAATTACGGCAAATGCGGCTATAATGCGTCTATGTATCTTGATTATTATAATTCGGGAGCGGTAGATGTTAAAGAAGCCGGAATTATTATTATAATGCTCGGAACAAACGGGGGAATGGATCCTGATGAAGATACAAATGGAAACCGTGACTATACCGAGATTGTAAAAAAATGCCTGAATGATGCGCCGGGAGCGAAAATTTTGCTTTGCACACCGCCCCGTGCCACCGAAAATCCACATATGTCAAACTTCGGATACGCTGAGAGGGTAAAAAAAGCCGCGGCTTTTGTAAGAAAAACGGCTGCGGAATTAGATGTTGGCATTATTGATTTGGCGGAAAGCGGACTTTTTACCGCGGAAAACGAATATGTAATGCAGCCTAATGACGGGCTGCACTTCAGTGCCGCGGGATACAGGACGATGGCCGGGTACATTTATAATTTTCTTAAATTAAAGAAATATCTGTGATTTTACTGAAAATCAAACCGTCAAAATTAAATATTGCATAAATTTAAAAAGTCTCCTGACTTCAAATGAAATCAGGAGACTTTTTATGTTTTGATTATCCGAGCAAAGTGTCGGTTACAAGCAT
Source organism: uncultured Clostridia bacterium (assembly GCA_944380885.1). Classification (GTDB taxonomy): domain Bacteria; phylum Bacillota; class Clostridia; order Oscillospirales; family Acutalibacteraceae; genus UBA737. The sequence goes on from CALWIZ010000015.1 coordinate 26,316, forward strand.
AACCGCAAAACCGACAAGCAGGGCGTAGGTCGCGCCGCGCTCGCTGCCGTGGGCGTGTGTTTCCGGTATCATCTCATCACTTATTACATAAAGCATTGTGCCTCCCGCAAAAGCAAGCGCAAAGGGCAGAACAGCTGATGAAATGCTTACTGCAAAATATCCGGCAAGTGTGCCTACAACCTCTATAAGGCCTGTAAATACGGCGCAAATAAAGGTCTTTCGCGGTGAAACACCGGCTGCAAGCATCGGGGCTATTATAACCATACCCTCCGGTATGTTCTGGAGAGCTATACCGCCGGCTATAACAAGCGCGCCCGCATTGTCACCTGAGCCGAAGCCTACGCCGGCCGCGATTCCCTCAGGCAGATTGTGAATAGCTATCGCCAGTACGAAAAGGAGAACCTTGTTCAAATCAGCGTTTGAGTGCGGTTCAGTATCTGTGCCCATAAGCCGGTGAAGATGGGGAACAAGACGGTCGATAAGGTTAAGGCATAACGCTCCGGCGAATATGCCGGTCACCGTTACGGCTAAACCGTATTTTCCGCCGTACTCAAGCGAGGGCAGCACAAGGCCCAATATGGCGGCGGCGAGCATTATTCCCGCCGCGAAAGAAAGCACAATGTCCGAAAATCTGTGCGATATGCGTTTGAATAAAAGACCGGCGACAGCGCCGACAACAGTGGCTCCTCCGACGCCGAGAGAAGTCAGCAAAACAATTTCCATTATATTTCTCCGTTTTAATTTTTATAATAATATCATTTTTCAGTTAATATAATATCAGTTCTCATTTCTGCGGTTTAAGTATATCATAAACGTCTCCGCAAGTCAACGAGGTTATTGACATATGTCATAAACGGTGCTAAAATTATTCCGGAGGCGATTAAAATGGCGCGGCCGGTCAAATGCAGAAGAATATGCCGGTATCCTTTTATAAAAGATTTTTGTCCACAAAACGGCAGGGACGATAAACAGGTTATACTGTCATACGACGAGTTTGAAACTGTGCGGCTGATTGACAGGGAGGGGCTTTCACAGGAAAAATGCGGCGAGTATCTGTGCGTAGGCAGAACGACCGTGCAGAAAATTTACGATTCGGCAAGAAAAAAGATTGCCGAAGCACTTACAGAGGGACTTCCTCTCAAAATTTCGGGAGGAGATGTCAGTCTTTGCAACGGTTTTAACAGCTTTTGCGAAGAAAAAAACTGTATTAAAAAATATAAAGCAAACAAAAAGGGAGAACAGAATATGAGAATAGCAGTAACATATGAAGACGGTGAAGTATTCGGACACTTCGGCCATACGGAACAGTTCAAAATTTACGACGTCGATGAGAACCGTATTGTCCGCAGTGAAATTGTCGGCACAAACGGTCAGGGGCACGGAGCTCTCGCGGAATTTTTAAGGAATAACAGCGTGAATGCGCTTATTTGCGGCGGTATAGGCGGAGGCGCTATGACGGCGCTTGCGGCGGCCGGCATAACCGTATATGCCGGAGTGAGCGGTGACGCGGATAAGGCGGTAGAATCGCTTTTGTCAGGTGAACTTAAATACAGTTCAGAGGTAAACTGCAGTCACCATGAATGCGGCCATGGGGAAGGGCATACCTGCGGAGCGCACGGATGCAATAAATAAAAAAATGTAAATAAAAATACGCGCCTCGAAAGAGTTTTGCTTTCGGGGCGCGTATTTATTTGATAATATTTTTACGACTTGTTTTAAGCCATTGTTTCAAGCATCTTGTTAGTTACTTCATATTTGGTTTTTCCGCCGTTTTTATAGAGCGAGAATTCCTCCGCCATATATTCCGCCATACGGTGAACCTCGTTTCCGCTGCTTCCGGCTATATGAGGGGTGAGAATACAGTTTTCAAGGGTGTAAAACCTGCTGTCGGGCAGCGGAGGCTCCGGTTCTGTAACGTCAAGTATCGCCGTAAGGTCAGGACGTGTCTCAAGCACGCCGGCAAGCTCGCTTTCGACGACCTGCGCGCCTCTGCCGGTATTAAGGAATACGCTGTAAGGCGGCATAGAAGAGAAAAGACTGCCTGTCAGCATACCTTTTGTCTGCTCGTTGTTCGCAAGGTGGTTGGACACTACTGCGCAGGAGGAAAACAGCTCTTCAAGTCCGCATTTTTTAACGCCGAGTTCTTCCGCTGTACTGTCAGGCAGGAACGGGTCGAAGACAAGCACATCAAGCCGGTGGGCTTTAAGTGCCTTTATTACAAGCTTACCTATCATTCCGGCGCCGATTATTCCGATTTTCACTCCGTAATTGCCTTTATAATGAGAAAAAAATTCTTTTGCCTCTTTAACTTTTCCGACACTCATTTTTTGCTGCGCCCTGAAAAAGCCTTTGTTTGCGAGAATTATCTGTGACACCGTGTATTCGGCTACCGGTACCGCGTTGGCCGCCCACGCGCTGAAAATCTTTACGCCGCAGTCAAGAAACGGTCTTGCGAAATATTGTACCGTGCCTGCCGCATAAAAAACGCATTTAAGCGAGGGCAAAAATTTCTTTATTTCCTCGGCTGAAAGCTGAGACATACCCCATGTGGAAAATATGTATTCCGTATTTTTGAAGCTGTCCGGTGAGGAGAGAATATCAATTTTTGAATATACTTTTTTATCAATTTCAGCAGTTTTTTCGAGTAAAGAGACAGTATCGTCAGAGTATACGTTTTTTACCGCTTCAGCGTTTTCGCATAAAAATACCGATTTCATCAGAATACCTCCGTAATTTTCCGAAGCGCCGCCGCTTCTCCGGCGAGACTTTCGATTTTTCCGTCCGGCATAAATTCAAGCAGCACCGTGCCGCCGCCGAACACGCCGAGATATTTACGCCAGATTTCCTTTGCCTTGCCAAGCGGATATTTGTTGTCACCGTCCCAGTTAAAGGCGTGAATTATCTCGGTGATTCCGGAAATCTTCTTTGCGTAATCAAGATTTTCATTTTCATTTTTGTACTGGTTTGGCTGCCAGTACATTTTAAAGTTAGGGGAATTTACAGTGTTCATCAGTTTTACAGTTTCGTCAGCCGTATCTGTAAGCGTGTTGTTGTGACATTCAAGGCAGAGCCGGACGTTTTCCTTTTGAGCGATTTGAGACAGCCTTATGCATCTGTCATACAGCGCCTTTTTTTCATCGTCCGTGTATTCGGCGGCGCCTTTTGTGCCGCACCAGAGCCTTAAAACATCTGTTCCGAGAATTTTTGCCGCTTCAATGTACGGCATAATCTCACTGTCGGTATTCTGACCTATTCTGTAATATGTACCGTACGAGCAGCAGGTAATACCGTTTGCCTCGCATTCTTTTTTTATTTCCGTAAGTTTTTTCGTGTCGGAAAACGGTGCGTGAACATCGCTTCCCCATTCGATGCAGGAAAGTCCGGCGTCAGCCGCCGCCTTGATTATTTCTAAGGGGGTTTTATCCCTGAAAGATATCGATACGAGTCCTAACCTGAACATAATTTTCACCTTCAGTATATGTTTTTGTTTTCACGGTACTGCCGCCATACGTTTTCAAAAAAGTCGGAGTTTTCCGGAACAGGGCGGACGCTGCGCCAAAGCGTGCCGAATTTGCCGTCCTTAAGCGAAACCTCCTGAATTTTTCCGGCGGAGCCGCCGTCGTCCTGAATAAAGCGGAAGCATTCGGGAAGCCGTTCCGCCTTGACGCCATCGGGCGAGAAGTAAAGTGCCGAGCCCCTTGTATACGGTACCTTTTCCGCAAAATCGGACATTGCCGTAAGCACCGCCGCCTGAACAGTCAGAATGTCTTTCAGCTTGTAATATTTATACAGATTTTTTATATTCTTTACCCCTGCCGTATTTTCAAGAGCGGCAAGCTCATTAAGTATTTCACCAAGCGCCGTGTCCATTTCGGTTTTCGTGCGAATGGCTCCGCCCTTGTCGCTCATGCGGCGGGCGGCTTTTTTTATCAGCGTATCGGCATCGTTTTTGTTTTTAAGCGCTTTTTCGCAGTACTTTGAATGCTTTATAACCGCTTTTTCCGCTATTTTATCAAGTGTATTTTTGTCCGGCAGTGTACGGTTCTGCGCGCATATGTACTGCGCGGCTCTTAATGAGCCTGCCTGACCGGCGTTAAGCGCGCTGCCGCCAGGCCTTGAAATGCCGTTGGTACCTGCGCACTCGCCCGCGGCGAAAAGTCCGGGCACACAGGTCTGCCACCACATATTTACCGCTATTCCGCCGTTGTTGTGCTGCGCGCAGAGGGCTATCTCAAGGCGTTCACGGGAGAGGTCAATTCCTTTGCTTCTGTAAAGCTCTACGGCGGGAGCGTTCATTTTCATAAGCCGCTCATAAGGCGTGCCGAAGCAGGCGCCGGCTTTTTCAAGATAAGTATACGCCTCCGGTGAGAGCCTGTCAAATTCTATGCTTTCAAGCCCGAAAGGATTTTCAGTGTAATCAAGATAAACCTTTCTGCCGAAAAGGACGGTTTCCCTGTATACAAGCAGGTCAATTACCGATGAGCCGTCCGCCGCCTTGCGGTTGTCAAACGGCCATTGATAGCCTTTAAGGAACTCTACGGACAGCGCCTTATATATATCCACGTAGTATTCTCCGGTAAACTCTCTTTCTGTGCCGTCTGCGTCCACGGATACTATGGTGGGAAGCACCTGCATATATGTTCCCGAAACATTCCAGCGGGGATTAAGAGAGGCTAAACCGTACTGCCATTCTGTCATATTCTGGAGCGCCGCGCCTGCCTCAAGGGCAAGTCCGGTAGAGCCGGTGTGTCCGTGGGGATAAACGCTGTCGGCATATATTCCGGCGGGACCTCCGGTAGCGAGGATAATATCGGTGCAGAAAAATACCGCAAAGCCTCCGGTTTCCTTTTCGAGACAGAGCAGTCCGCATACGCTCCCGTTATATTTGAGAATTTCCACCGCCAGCATATTGTCGAATATTTCGGCGCCGTTTTTAAGCGCCTGCCTTTCAAGCGCCTCGGTCATATATTTTGAGGTCAGCGGACCCGCCGAGGTAGCTCTTTCGTATGGGTCATGGTCGGTTTTGTAGCCTACGTATTCGCCGTAGCGGTTGACCGGAAACTCAACCCCCAGCTCGCACAAATTCATAAAGCAGCGAGCGGAAAGCGCCGCTTCGCAGAGAGCGTTGTCACCGTCCACTGCACCGCAGGAGAAAAGGTCGTGAGCCATTTTTGACACGTTGTCCGGAAATTCTCCGCCGAGACTTAGCTTGTAGTAGGTCTGCTTGTCGCTGCCTGTATTGCGTGAAGTGCCGCAAAGCCGGCTTTCGGTCACAAGCGCCGCTTTTTTAACTTCGTCCTTGTTTAACCGGCATATCGCGTTGTAGCCTGCCGCTCCGCTGCCTACCACTACCGCGTCATAAAAATACTTTTTATATACCATATATCTACCTCACAGGCGGCGAATATGAAAGCCGCCGTCAACATCTATCGACTGTCCGGTTACGTAGGGCAGAGCACCGCTGCAAAGCGCCAGAACCGCCGAGGCGATATCGTCAGGCTGTCCCCAGCGCTTTATCGGAAGTATGCCCTCATTAAAAATCAGATTATCGTACTTCTGCTTTACGGTAGAGGTCATTCCGGTGGCGATTATGCCGGGACGTATCTCGTTTACCGCAATTCCGTATTCCGCAAGTCTGTCCGCGAACAGAGCGGTTATCATACTTACTCCTGCCTTTGAAATACAGTATTCGCCGCGGCTTACCGAGCTTGTGTAGGCGGACATTGAGGAGATATTCACTATATAGCCTTTATTCTCACCGTCATTTTTAATCATTTCCTTTGCCACAGCCTGCGTGAGGAAAAGCGTTCCCTTTGTGTTTATGTTCATAACAAAATCATAGCTTTCCTCGGTCATCTGGAGCAGGTCGTTTCTTACCTTCGGGGCGACTCCCGCTACATTCACAAGCACGTCTATTTTGCCGCAGCGGGCAAGGGCGGCATCTATAAACTTCTTACGGTCATCGGCACTGCTCAAATCTCCGCTGAAATATGTAAAATCCCCCTTTAGTTCCTTGCTCATTTCGGGAGCAATGTCCATACCCGTGACCGAAAAACCGTTATTGAGCAGCTTTGCCGCTGTGGCATAACCTATTCCTCCCGCAACTCCCGTAACTATCGCCGATTTATTCATTTTACAGCACCTCCGCAGTATTTTTTGTATATAGGCATATACATTTTTGAATCTCGTATAACGCAGCCGGGTGTTCCGCCCGCCCGCATTATTTCTGTGCATTTTGAGCAGGCAATGCAGATTTTTGACGGTTCCATACAGCCTTTTTTGAGTATATCGTTCGCAAAATCCGGGTAGGCGAACGCGGTTCTGCCAAAGCCCGCGATATCAAACCCGCCGTTTTTTATAAACGCTGCCGTGACATTCGGCGCTGCTGTGCCGAGATAGGTTACGGCAGAGCAGATGAGCTTCATATCGGGAACGGCTTTTTTAAGTTCCGCTGTGCCTTTAAGCACCCTTGCCACACCTGTAAGCGGCTCTTCGGGAGGCTTGTATGGACCTGCCGCAAACGGACGGTTCACATGAGGATTGAAATAAGGATTGCCCATTGTTATGTTTAGTATTCTTACCCCGAGCTTATAAAGCTCTCCTATAAGCCACTTAGGCTCGCTCGCGTCAAATTCCGTACCGCCGTCGGGAGAAACGCCGAAGCCATAGGGGTAGGGGAAGCCGTCGTATACATTAAGCCGTGAAGATACTATGAATTTATCGGAGCATATCTCTTTTGCGCCCTTTATGCTTTCCCTTAAAAGCCGCGTGCGATTTTCAAGACTTCCGCCGTATCTGCCCTTTCTGGTGTAAGCCGAAAGCAGCTCAGAATTAAGGTATCTGTGACAGCATTTGATGTCAACTCCGTCAAAGCCGGCTTTTTCGGCAAGACGCGCGCCTTTAATCAGCGCTTCTCCCACACGGTCGAGATATTCGTCTGATACCACCGCGCTTTCAGGTATGGGGGACTCCTTTTCAAATATCGGGTTGTTGTAGGCGATAAGGGGCTTCGGAGTTCCGTCAGTCTTGCTGTACCTGCCGGAATGAGTCGCCTGCATTATAACTATCGGTTCAAAGCCGTTTTCCTTCAATCCGGTTTTTTTGATTTCCTCTACCTGCCGCTTAAAGGAATCGAGGGTGCCGTCATTTATGTAAAGCTGGCGCGGATTCGCGCGTCCTTCTCTCATAACCGCCGTGGCTTCAAACCATATCGTTCCGGCTGAGCCCTTTGCGAAACGCTCATAACGGCGCTTTGTAAGGTCGTCCGGACGTCCGTCGGCGGTGCCGTCACACCCCTCCATCGCCTGACAGGCAAGTCGGTTTTTAAATACAGTGTCTCCGACATTCAGCTCCGCTCCGAGCACCGAAATATCGTCAGTGTAGGGAAGTCCAGCATTCAGAGTGGAATTTTCTTTCAAAAATTCGCTTTTGTCTGTGTATACTCTGCTCATATTACACCGTCCTTTTTCTAAAACAGTAATAAGATTTACCTTTTTTTCTTTAATTTTAGGACTTTTTTAAAATTTTTTCTATATTATAAATGCTTTTAATTATGTAAATATTGCTTTTTTACGCGGAAAGAGGTAAAATGGCAGAGGAGGCGGGAATATGTCTGATTTGGTTTTGTCTGTAAAACATTCAAGTGACAGCACGGCTACAAGCGCGCACTTTCACGACTGCAATCAGCTTTTGTTTGTAAAAAGCGGAGCTGCCTGTGTTACGGTAAGCGGAGAACGCTTTACGGCACCTGCCGGTTCGCTTGTAATAACCAACCGCTTTGAACGCCATTCAATAACGGCTAAAACAGAATATTACGAGCGCTATGTCCTGCGTATTTCCCCGTCACCCGTTTCTCTTAAGGAAACAGATGAAATGCTGCTTTCGGTACTTGTAAACAGACCTGAGAGTTTTTGCAATGTAATTGATGTATCGCCCTGCGCCGAGGAATATATAGATATTCTGAATGATATGAAAAAGGAATATTCCGTGGGCGGGAAATTAAGCGGCTATGTGCTTGAATTGCTTTTGTACCGTCTTCTCGCGCTGCTTTACAGGTACCGTCCGGAGCTTTTTTCCGAATATGAAAAGGGACTTTCGGAAATTGTCAGGAAAATCAAAAATGATTTTTCCGGTAATTATTCCGCAGAATATACCCTTGAGGGTATCGCCGCCGAATACAGCCTGAGCCCGTCATATCTTGCCCATTCATTCAAGAAAATAACCGGAACGTCGGTTATGAACTATCTGCGGCTTTGCAGGATAACCGCGGCGAAAAAGCTGCTGGCTTCTTCTGATATGCCGGTTAGCCGGATTGTAGCGGGCTGCGGCTTCAGTGACCACAGTAATTTCAGTCGGGAATTCAGACAGGAGGCAGGCGTATCTCCTACGGAATTCAGAAATATTTATAAAAAGAGATAAAAAATGCCGCCGCACGTGATTTTGATCACTTGCGGCAGCATTTTTTAAACGTATCAGGGCATTACGGCTATTACCATTCCGGGCTCTGAAGTGTCACCCTCCGGCTGAACCGATCTGCCGGTTTCGGAAATTAGTCCGCCGGGGACGGTAAGGCTGCCGTCCTTCACATTAACAAATGCGGTAATATCTTCCGCACGGTCTGCGGCGAGGTCCTGCGCCAGCACCCGCATACCTTTTTTTATACCGGATGAAAGCAGGGTAAGGGAGCCGTAATATCCGAATATCCCGAAAACCGTGCTGTCTGCGGCATCCGCCGTTATATCGCAAAGCGGAGTGAAATATTCTCTTTCCCTTGTTCTTCCGGCAGTGACGATCGAGTATGCCCCGTTGGGATTGAGCGATGACACAGTAAAGGGAATATCGCCGTTTTTATCGGGATTGACCGACGGAAGGGAACAGCGTCTTGAAATACCGGAAACGGCGGATTTTGTGAGTACGCCGTCTGAAATAAAGTCTTTTATTGTTCCAACCGAAAGCCACCACTGCTCTATTTCGTCTTTTATGCTCTCAAACTTCCAAGTATCTGAAAGCTCGTTTCCGGCAAACAGAAATTCTTTTCCGTAGAGGGCGTAGGCGGGCGCTATCCTGTGCCAGCGTACTGCTCTGGTAATTTCGGTGAGCTTTGATTTTATATTGCGGTGTATTTCCGGAAAAGAACGGTCGGGATTCCCGTCCGGAAATGCTCCGGTATACGGATGGCGCATTATTCCCATAGTGAAACCGCCCGCCGCGGCAATATAAGCCTCGTCCTCACAGTTAAGAAGCGATTTGAAATCACCGCGTTCTCTTACGGCACCGGCATAAAACTGTATTTTTTCCATTGTCATAGGTATCGACATAAGTGCCGGCACATCATATGTACGGAAAGCGTCTGAAAAGGGAATGACCTCTTCAAGCATTGCGTTTTCCACCGTGAGCTCAGGAGCGTAAATTCGGGCGAGATTTGACAGGTTTTTCCTGAAATAAGCGTCCGTTCCTTTTTTGCCCCAGTCAACCTTCCAATAGGAAAATCCGGCTTTTTGCGCGGCTTTAAGCCGTGAAATCCAGTAATCATCTGTGCTGCCGGTACTGAATATTTCTGATTCCTGAGCGCAGACCCACCCGCCGAGTCCCTTCCAGCCGAGAGACTTTACACGCTCCGTAAGACAGGCAAGAGCCTCAGTGCTGTCCTTTCCTCGGGTCGCTTCCGGAAATTTTCCGGCATCTGGCATAAGGCATCCGTAGTATTTTTCATAATCGGTTTCGGGAACGTCCCAGCTGTCATCCATAACAAGATAAAGGTCCCCGCGCGCCTTTTCGTAGAAATACGCCCAGCCGTTAGGAAATTCAGTATCAAAAAGTGAATGCTCATTTATTATCCTGCGCTGTTCTGCGGGAGTTCCGCCGCTTGTGGCGTAAAGCTGTGTCTGCCATGTGCAGTAGTAATCGGGGGAAGGATTTGTGTGCTGAGGAATGAGGTTTGCAAAATTTTGCTTACCCATATGCATCACCTGAAATATTAAATTTTTATTCTGAATAATATAACCGGTAACTATTATATTGCAGCACCGATATAAATTCAATATAATTTTCAGATTATAATAAATTAAGATGTATTAGCAAATTAATTAAAATAATTTATCATAGACTTGATTTTTTAGGCGTATTGTGTTATTGTAATGAATATTGATTATGGAGAGAAAAATGTATAATTTATTTTCACTTTCACTTGATTTCAGTTTGCTTTCGGTAATAATAAGGCTTTTTGCTGCGGCGCTTATGGGAGGTCTCATCGGATCTGAGCGTGGAAGGCACGGAAGAGCGGCAGGACTCAGGACGCATATCCTCGTATGTGTCGGAGCGGCGATGACATCTCTTACCGGTATGTATCTTAATGAAGCGCTCGGTTTTAGCGGTGATGTTGCGAGAATTTCCGCTCAGGTAATATCGGGGATAGGCTTTCTCGGAGCAGGAACAATACTTATACGCAACAGTTCGGTTATAACAGGGCTTACCACTGCCGCTGGAATGTGGGCTACGGCGGCGATAGGAGTTGCGGTGGGATACGGATTTTATTCGGGAGCGATTGTGGCTACTCTTATAGGTATATTCAGCGTAACTGTATTAAGCCGCCTTGAGCGCAAGAGAAAAAACAATATCAGCGTATATGTGGAAGTGCGCGATATAACAGAGGTCGAATTTATATTGAAGATTCTTAAAACACTTGACGAGGCGCTAATATCTTACGATATAATACCTCCAAAAAGCGGATATTCGGGAAATGTAGGGATAACCTGCATACTTAACGGAGAAAAGCATTTTAAAGAAATCGAAAACAGCATATCATCGCACGGCGGCGTGGTGATAATAGCTTCTGATATAAATACATAATTTTTTTGAAGCTAAAAAAGAAAAAACGCATACAATATTTTTCGCGCCGTATTTTGCGGTGCGATTTTATAATAATAAAAGGTGTATTCAAATCGTATGGTAATTTTTTAAACATTAAAAATTCACCATACGATAATTTTTTATACATTTTAAATAAGAAAATCCATTTAAATTTACCTCCCGGACAAATATAATAATAACGACGACAGGAAATCAAGTCGTGAAAACAAGGAGGTAATTAAAATGAAAAAGTTACTCGCAACCATTCTGGCAATCGCGTTTGTCTTCGGACTTACAGCCTGCGGAGGAAATTCGGACGGCGAAATATCTGTTTTCTACTACAATTTCGGTGATACATATATTTCAAGCGTCCGCTCCGCAATGGATAAGATTTTTGAAGACGCCGGACTCAAGTACAATAATTATGACGGAAACGGCAATCAGACGACCCAGACCGAGCAGGTTACCACTGCTCTCGCCAAGGGCTCGAGAATGCTCATAGTAAATGTTGTTGACACCGGCTCAAACGACGCGGCGCAGAACATTGTAAACCTTGCAAAGGATAAGAACGTACCGGTAATATTCTTCAACCGCTCGGTTGATGAGTCTGTTGTAAGCAGCTATGACAAGTGCGTCTTCGTAGGAACCGACTATGAGATGGCAGGTCATATGCAGGGCGAAATGATAGGCAAATATCTCGTTGAGAATTACGATAAGGTAGACCTTAACGGTGACGGCAAGATAAGCTACGTTATGTTTAAGGGTCAGGAGGGCAATGCCGAGGCTATCGCCCGTACCCAGTATGGTGTTGAGGACGCTAATAAGGTTCTTAAGGAAGCCGGCAAGCCTGAGCTTGTATTCTATGACGCTCAGAACTCAAACAAGTACCTTGTTGACCAGACAGGTAACTGGTCATCATCGGCAGCTACCGATTATATGAATACAATTCTCAGCCAGTACAGCGAAGCCAATAAGAATATGGTAGAGCTTGTTATAGCCAATAATGATGAAATGGCTCTCGGTGCGATTTCAGCACTTCAGGGCGCAGGCTACAATAACGGCACCGGCAAAACAATACCGGTATTCGGTGTTGACGCCACAGATGCCGCACAGGCTAAAATTAAGGAAGGAAATATGGTAGGCAGCATTAAGCAGGACGCTGACGGTATGGCATCTGCCATAACTACAATATGTCAGAACTTCCTTGACGGCAAGGAAACCTTCGACAGCATAGATAAAGACAATATCGTAGGCACTTGGAGAGTTAATATTCCTTACAGCGTATACACGGGCTAATAATTTTTACACAAAGGCAGGGCAGCCGCACCGCAAGGAGGGCTGCCCTCCAATCGGAAACAAGCAATAACGGACAGGGGACGGTATCTTATGAGTGAGAAAGAAAAAAATATTGATAATGTCCGGCAAGAGAATGAAAAACCGGTTCTTCTGCGAATGGAAAATATTGAAAAATCCTTTCCGGGCGTAAAAGCCCTCGATAAGGTCAACCTCACGGTAAAAGCGGGAACAGTTCACGCACTTATGGGTGAAAACGGCGCGGGAAAATCCACGTTGATGAAATGTCTTTTCGGGGTTTACAGCAAAGACGGAGGAAAAATTTATCTTGAGGGAAAAGAAATCAATTTCAAAAGCTCCAAGGAAGCGCTTGAAAACGGAGTTGCGATGGTTCATCAGGAGCTGAATCAGGCTTTAAAGCGTAATGTAATGGACAATATGTGGCTGGGGCGTTTTCCGACAGTCGCCAAAGGAGTGCCTATAACCAGTGAGAAAAAGATGTATAAGGCGACAAAGGAAATTTTTGATAAGCTTGAAATAAATGTTGATCCAAAGACGGTTATGAGCCGTATGCCGGTATCCCAGCGGCAGATGGTTGAGATTGCGAAAGCCGTTTCATATAATTCAAAGGTAATAGTTTTTGACGAGCCCACCTCCTCATTGACAGAGGAAGAAGTCGAGCATCTTTTCAGAATTATAAATATGCTGCGAGACCAGGGCTGCGGAATAATATATATTTCCCATAAAATGGCGGAAATACTGCGTATATCTGATGAGGTCACCATAATGCGCGACGGCAAATGGATAGCCACAAAAGAGGCGAAAGGCCTTACCACGGACGAGATAATAAAACTGATGGTTGGCAGAGAGCTTACCAACCTTTATCCTCCGAAGACAAACGAGATAGGCGATGTGCTGCTTGACGTAAAAGACCTTTCGGCCATGTACTCGAAGCTGCGTGATGTTTCTTTCTCGGCACGCAGGGGCGAAATACTCGGGGTTGCCGGACTTGACGGTTCAGGAAGAACCGAGCTGCTTGAAAACATATTCGGCGTAGCAACGAGAAAAAGCGGTAAGCTGACACTTGACGGCAAGCCGATACGCAACCGGAACTCAAGGGACTCGATTAAAAACGGATTTGCGCTGCTTACCGAGGAAAGGCGCGCCACTGGTATCTTCAGTATTTTGAACATACGTGAAAACGCGACTATATCAAGCCTCGGAAAATGCAGGTCGGGGCCTCTGCTCAGTAAAAAGAAGCTGAAAAAGAGTACCGACTGGTGCATCGACTCAATGCGTATCAAAACGCCGTCTCAGGAGACAAAAATCCGCTCGTTGTCAGGCGGAAACCAACAAAAGGTAATACTCGGCCGCTGGCTTCTGACAGAGCCGACCGTGCTTCTGCTTGACGAGCCTACAAGAGGTATAGACGTAGGGGCGAAGTATGAGATATACGAGCTTATAATAGATCTTGCGGCAAAAGGCAAGACGGTAATAATGGTTTCATCTGAAATGCCTGAACTGCTCGGCGTGTGCGACAGGATACTTGTAATGTCCGGCGGCAGACTGGCGGGCGAGGTCAACGCCGCTGATACAACTCAGGAAGAAATAATGGCGCTTGCCGCCAAATACGCTTAAAAGTACAGGGGGAATATACATATGTCAGCTGCTATAAAAAGAAAAGGACGCCTTTCCGCCAGACTTGACGAATTCAAGGCAAAATCCGGAGCGGATAAGCGCAGAGCGGTTGTGGACCTGCTTTTCAATAACGCGATGTATATTATCATCGTGATTGCTATAATATATATAGCTATTCAGGTTCCTGCGTTTTTGTCCACTTCTTCAATCGTAAATATAATTTCGCTTACTGCCGCCAAGCTGCCGATAGCGCTCGGAATAGGCGGAGCGATAGTTCTTACCGGAACGGATATTTCGGCAGGCCGATGCGTAGGACTTACAGCTTGTATTTCCGCGGCGCTTCTCCAGATGACAAACTATGCTAACAAGATTTTTCCGGATCTTGAAGTTATGCCGCTTTGGATAGTGCTTCTTATAGTTATCGCCGTCGGCGCGGCGGTCGGACTTGTGAACGGATTTTTCGTTGCAAAGTTCAAGCTCCATCCGTTTATAGTTACCCTTTCAACACAGCTTATCGTGTACGGACTTATTCTTATGTTCCTTATGATAGGCAGCAACAACGGTCAGACCCTTTCGGGACTTGATTCCTCATATACCGATTTTGTAAAGGGTACGCTTTTCAGAATAGACGGAGTAGCCGTTCCTAAATATGTGCTTTACGCCGTTATTCTTACCGCTCTTATGTGGCTTGTATGGAACAAGACAAAGTTCGGTAAAAATATGTTTGCGGTAGGCTCAAACGAGGAAGCCGCAAACGTTTCGGGCGTAAACGTTTTCTGGACAATAGTTATAGTTTTCGTTATAGCTGGCGCTATGTACGGTATAACCGGTTTTATAGAGGGCGCGCGCATAGCCTCATGCTCGGCTAATACAGGTCTTAACTATGAGTCGGACGCCATCGCGGCGTGCGTTATCGGCGGCGTGTCTTTCGTAGGCGGTACCGGTAAAATAAGCGGAATAGTAATAGGCGTATTCCTTTTGCAGATAATATTCGTAGGACTTAACTTCCTTTCGGTAGACCAGAACCTTCTTTATGTTATCAAGGGTATGATAATACTGGTTGCCTGCGCTATCGATATGCGTAAGTACCTTGCGCGCAAATAATAAGCGGGCGGCAAAATACAGAATAAAGGCGGTGAAACCGTGGAAGAGAACAAAAATACCCCTGCCGCAGAGGAAAGCAAGGCCGTTCCCCGCAGAAAGGGCGGACTGTACGCGAGGGTAAATATGTCGGTCAAAACGGCGAATATCCTTGTTACGGTGCTTATAGCGGCAATGATAATCGTTACGGTATATATAGTGAATCATAACGGCTTCACCGTTGAGTTCGATACTGACGGGGGTTCACGAATAGAGAGCGTAAAGGTTATGCATTCGGAGACCGTGCCTGTAACCGAGGAACCCGTCAAAGAGGGCTTCGTGTTTACCGGCTGGTACACCGACCCCGACTGCACCGAGAGCTTTGACATCGAGGAAGATCCGGTGACGGGCAGTATGACCTTATACGCTGGCTGGGAAAAAGAAGAATAAGCATTATCCGGTCGCCGGAATACTTCCGGCGACCGGATTTTTATGCTTTAAAATACGGCGGAAATTTGAATTTTAAGCAAAAAAATTATAAATTTTGTGATTTTTTTATTGACTGAAAGCCGATTTAGTAGTATTCTAAAATGCAGAAAAAAATATGGAGGGTACGAAAATGTTTAAATCAGAGTATTTAAAAAAGGTCTATGCCGGCGTTGAAGCCCGCAACCCCGGTGAGAAGGAGTTTCTTCAGGCGGTTCGCGAGGTTCTTGAATCTCTTGAACCGGTAGTTGAGGCAAACCCCAAGTATCAGGAGAACGGCATTCTCGAGAGAATTGTCGAGCCGGAAAGACAGATATTTTTCCGCGTTTCATGGGTTGACGATAACGGCAAGGTTCAGGTAAACCGCGGATTCAGAGTACAGTTCAACTCCGCAATCGGTCCTTACAAGGGCGGTCTTCGTCTTCACCCGTCTGTTAATGCCTCTGTTATTAAGTTCTTAGGTTTTGAGCAGATATTCAAGAACAGCCTTACCGGTCTGCCGATAGGCGGCGGCAAGGGCGGTTCCGACTTTGACCCGAAGGGCAAGTCAGACGCTGAAGTTATGCGCTTCTGCCAGAGCTTTATGACCGAGCTTTCAAAGCACATCGGCGCTGATACCGACGTTCCAGCCGGAGATATCGGAACCGGAGCGCGTGAGATCGGATTTATGTACGGTCAGTATAAGAGACTCCGCAACGAGTTTACCGGCGTTCTTACCGGAAAGGGTCTTACATACGGCGGCTCTCTTGCACGTACTGAGGCTACCGGCTACGGCGTATGCTATTATACCGAGGAAATGCTCAAGTGCATGAAGAACGATTCCTTCAAGGACAAAACAGTTGTTATTTCAGGTTCCGGAAACGTTGCTATTTACGCTACTGAAAAGGCAACCGAACTCGGCGGCAAGGTTGTAGCTCTCTCTGACTCCAACGGATATATCTATGATCCCAACGGCATAAAGCTTGATGTTGTTAAGCAGATTAAAGAGGTTGAGCGCGGAAGAATCAAAGAATATGTTGAGCGCGTAAGCGGTGCTGAATATCATAAAGGCTGCAGCGGAATTTGGACTATCAAGTGCGATATCGCTCTTCCCTGCGCTACTCAGAACGAAATTGACGAGAATTCCGCAAAGGCTCTTGTCGCAAACGGCGTAATAGCTGTTGCTGAGGGCGCCAATATGCCTTCTACTCCGGAGGCTATCGAGGTATTCCAGAGCAACGGTGTTCTCTTCGGACCTGCAAAGGCTGCAAATGCCGGCGGCGTTGCCACCTCTGCGCTTGAGATGAGCCAGAACTCAATGAGATACAGCTGGACATTTGAAGAGGTTGACGCGAAGCTCAAGGACATAATGATAAACATTTTCCACAACTCATACAATGCTGCGAAGAAGTACGGTATGGAGGGCAATCTCCTTGCAGGCGCGAATATTGCCGGCTTTGAAAAGGTTGCTGACGCTATGCTCGCTCAGGGCATTGCTTATTAAGCGGTAATTTGTAATACAGAGTCACTGTAAAAATCGCGGTACGGCGGTGCAAATGATTTTGCACCGCCGTTTTTGTATTATTATGACTATTTACAAAGGATTTAAAAATTGTTATAATAAGCATAGTATGAATAAGAGGGAGTATAATGGGATATTACATAAATCCGGCGGCATTTTCAGCGGTTTTTACGGTGCCTGCCGAAGTGGCGGACAGGCACTTAAAGCTCGCTAAAGGCGAGCATATCAAGGTGCTGCTTTATATAATGAGAAATATGTCGTCCGGAATTGACGCTGATTTTATATCTAATGAGTGCGGTATTACGGAGTATGAAGCGAAAGAGGCGCTGCTCTACTGGGCGGACGCCGGTATTCTTATGCCTGATAATAAACAGCAGTCTGCCGTCGAAAAGATAAAGCCGGCGGCTGTAAAAAAGCAGGCGAAGCCGGCGCGTGGCGATGTCGCACGTCGAGGAGCTGAAGACGAAAAAATAAAATATCTTCTTCAGGAAACCCAGATGCGGTTCGGCAGAAATCTTAAAAGCAATGAGACAAGCACGCTTGTATGGCTTTATGACGATCAGGGAATGGACGTTTCGCTTATACTTATGATAGTGCAGTACGCTGCGGCGCATAATAAGGCGAATATGCGGTTTATTGAGTCTACCGCCGTTGACTGGCTTGATCGTGGTATAGATACGGTGTCTGCGGCGGACGAGGAACTCAGAAAAATAGCCTTGGGCGAGGAAGCGTGGCGGATTGTGAGCGCTGTTTTCGGTCTTGAGCGGAGAAAACCGAGTAAAAAAGAAACTGAGCTGTCGCTTAAATGGATTAACGAATGGAAAATATCAAAGGAAATGCTTGAGGCAGCGTACGACGCCTGCGTTGACGCGAAATCTAAATTCTCCTTTGCGTATGTCGCTAAAATAATTGAAAGCTGGCATGAAAAGGGATATAAAAAGCCCGAAGATATTCAAAAACGTACGGGTACAGGCGAGGAGACCGGTTACGCCGCTTATAATCTTGAGCTTTTCGAGGAAATGCTCAACACTAAGGACTGAACGGGAGAAACATATGGTTACAAGAGAAGAAACTTACAGCAAGGCGTTCGAGCTTAAAAGAAAGGCGCTCAAAGAAAAGGAGCGCCGCTACAATATGATGCTTAACTCCGCGTACTCGGAAAATCCGCGGATAAAGGAGCTTGAAAACGAACAGGCGTCTGTTGGGGCGGAGCTTGTGCTCGCATCACTGTCGGACAGTGAACGTGCCGCGGCGCTCAGGGAACGTCTTAAGGCAATTACGTCCGAAAAAAAACTGCTGCTTGAAAAGGCGGGGGTAGAGGATATTGTTTACGACTGTCAGATGTGCAGAGATACAGGCTATGTTTCGGGCAAAATATGCGACTGTGTAAAAAAAGCGGCGGCGGGAATAATGATTGCCGAGCTTTCAAAGGAAATGCCGATTTTAAGCTCCCGCTTTGATAATTTTGACCTTAAATATTATAAGGATACGGATACTAAGGAAGGCAATCCGCGCCGCAGAATGACAGCTATTTTAAAGACCTGTAAAGAGTATGTGATTCATTTTGATCCGCATAAATCGCCTAATCTTCTTTTTATGGGAAGCGCCGGACTCGGTAAGACTCATCTTACCCTCGCAGTGGTCTCAGGAGTGGCGGAAAAAGGCTTTGTGCCGGTATACGGTTCGGCTGAAAATCTCTTTTCACAGCTTGAAAAGGAGAAATTTTCATCGGAAAACCGCGGCGCTTACGATATGATGACCGGCTGCGACCTGCTTGTAATAGACGATTTAGGCGCTGAAATGGCAACGTCTTTTTCAAAATCGGCGCTTTACAATCTTATAAATACCCGTATGCTGTCAGGAAGACCGACTATTATAAATACAAATCTTTCGATGAAAGAGATAGAAACGCGGTACACCGCGCGTATTTCCTCAAGGCTTATAGGAAACTATGACGCGTACAGATTTTTAGGCAACGATATAAGACAGCAGAAAGCGATAGAACGCGCAAGGACTAAGGAGTAATTTTTTTGGATATAAAAAGGTATGACGCCGGGAAATACGATGTAGCGGTTATAGGGGGCGGACACGCCGGTATAGAGGCGGCGCTCGCCGCGGCGAGGCTGGGGTGCAGCGCAATAATGTTTACGATAAGCGCCGACTGGATAGGCAATATGCCCTGCAATCCGTCGATAGGCGGTACTGCAAAGGGTCATCTTGTAAGGGAACTTGACGCGCTCGGCGGCGAAATGGGTAAAGCGGCGGACAAAAATACGCTTCAGAGCCGTATGCTGAATTTAGGCAAAGGACCGGCGGTGCATTCACTCCGCGCGCAGATAGACAGAAGGGCGTACAGCGGATATATGAAGCACGCGGTAGAGCTGCAAAAGGGGCTTGATGTAAAGCAGTGCGAGATAACCGACCTTTACATGGAAAACGGGGTATGGCACTGTATATCGAAGCTGGGAGCGGATTTTACCTGTAAAAGCGTGGTAATAGCGACCGGAACATTTTTGGGCGGCAGAGTGTATGTGGGCGAGGTAAACTACCCTTCGGGACCTGACGGGAATTTTCCGGCGACCGAACTTGCGGCTTCCCTTAAAAAACTCGGACTGCCGCTAAGACGCTTTAAAACAGGCACTCCGGCGCGCGTCGCGAGAGACAGTATAGATTTTTCACAGCTTGAAGTGCAGGAGGGCGACAGCCGGGTAGTACCGTTCAGCTTTTCGACCGAGGTGCCGCCTGAAAACAAGGTGGTCTGCCATATTTCCTACACAAACGATGAAACAAAGCGGGTAATCTTAGAAAATATAGACCGTTCGCCGCTTTACGCCGGTGTAATAGAAGGAGTGGGACCGCGCTACTGCCCGAGCATAGAGGATAAAATCGTCCGCTTTTCGGATAAGAAGCGCCATCAGTTCTTTATTGAGCCTTGCGGAGAAAATACAGAGGAAATGTATTTGCAGGGGCTTTCGTCCTCATTGCCTGAGGAGGTTCAGATACAGCTTTACAAAACGATAGACTGCCTTAAAAATTTAAAGATAATACGCAACGCCTACGCGATAGAGTACGACTGCGTAGACCCCGCCGCTATGTACGCCACACTTGAGATGAAGGACTTTCCGGGACTTTACGGAGCCGGTCAGTTCAACGGCTCGTCGGGCTATGAGGAGGCGGCGGCGCAGGGGCTTGTGGCAGGCATAAACGCCGCTCTCAAGGTTCAGGGCAGGGAACCGCTTATACTTTCCCGCGCGTCATCGTATATAGGCACGCTGATAGATGACCTTGTGACAAAAGGCTGCTCCGACCCGTACCGTATGATGACCTCAAGAAGCGAGTACCGTCTGCTTTTAAGGCAGGACAACGCCGATGAAAGACTTATGCCGACAGGCTACAAACTGGGACTTATAGACGAAAAAACCTATTCACGTTTTCTTGAACGTAAAGAGCTTAAGGAAAAGGAAATAGAACGGCTTAAAAATTCATTTATAGGACCTTCAGACGGGCTTAACCGTCTGCTTGAGGAGGCGGGAACAGCGCCTATGACCACGGGTATGAGACTGTCCGACCTTGTAAAGCGTCCGCAGCTTTCCTATGATATGCTGGCTCCCTTTGATAAAGAACGCCCCGAGCTTCCTTACAGCGTAAAGGAAAAGGTGGAAACCGAAATAAAGTACGAGGGATATATTTTACGTCAGCAGGCGCAGGTAAACGAAATGCTGCGGCTTGAGGGCAAAAAAATACCGGAGGATACGGATTATTCAAAAATTTACGGACTCAGGCTTGAGGCAGCCGAAAAGCTATCAAAAATAAGGCCTGCAAATATCGGTCAGGCTTCGAGAATCTCAGGAGTCAGTCCGGCGGACGTTTCGGTGTTGCTTATTTATCTTTCAAAGTAATAAACTGCCTTTTTTACGGGAAGAATATTCCTGTTTGAAAGGCGGTTTTATTATGTTCTACGATGAATGGATAAAAGAAATAGATAAAGGTCTTATGCCGGAAAAAAGCTTTGATATTATTAAAAGAGAGCTTGAAATAGGCGGAAGACGGGCGACGCTTTATTTTATAGACGGCTTTATAAAGGACGAGGTATACGAAAAAATACTTGAGTTTCTTTATTCGCAGACTCCCGAGGATATTTCAGGTATAAAGGATATGAAAGATTTTTCGCGTCTTAAAATGCCTTATGTTGAGGTGCAGTGTTCTTATGACATAGAGTTTGTCAAAACGGCTGTTTTGTCGGGTCCATCGGTGCTTTTGATAGAGGGTATAAACGGCGCGCTTATTGCCGATACAAGGACATATCCGGCGCGCAGCATAGAGGAGCCGCAGAAGGATAAGTCGCTGCGCGGCTCAAGGGACGGTTTTGTCGAAACCCTTGTTATGAACACCGCTATGATACGCCGCAGAATACGCGACAGCCGGCTTCGTATGGAATATATGCAGATAGGCAGCGATACAAAGCTCGATATTGCGCTCGCGTATCTTGACGGCGTTGCCGACGGCAGTGTGCTTGAGACCGTCCGCAAAAAGCTGAAAGGGCTTGATATCAGGGGCATATCGATGACCCAACAGGCGATAGCGGAAAAGCCCCAGAAAACGGCGTTTTTCAATCCTTTTCCGAAATTCAAAACGACCGAACGCCCCGATTATGCTTCTGGTTGTATTTTTGACGGCAGAATAGTGCTTATTATGGATAACTCGCCGTCGGTTATGATAATACCCATTTCGTTAAGCGACTTTTTCAGAGAGACCGACGATTACTACTTTCTGCCGGTTGTGGCAAGCTATACCCGTATAATCCGGCTGATAGTGTCGCTTGCGAATATCTTTGCGACGCCGCTGTATCTGCTGTTTGCGAAATTTCCGGATTATCTGCCCGAAAGTCTTAAATTTATACTGCCTGAAAAGACGGGGGATATGCCGCTTTTTTTACAGCTTCTGCTGCTTGAGCTTCTGGTGGACGGGCTAAGGCTCGCGTCGCTCAATACTCCCGATGTGCTATCGAATCCTCTCGGTATAGTGGGCGGCCTGCTGCTTTCGGAATTTGCGATAAACGCCGGCTGGTTTGTGCCTGAAACCGTTTTGCTTACGGCGTTTATAACAATAGCGGGATTTTCTCTGCCGAGCTTTGAAATGGGATATGCTATGAAGTTTGAACGCCTTCTTCTGCTTGTTTTAACACAGCTTTTCGGAATATGGGGCATAGCGGGCGGCGCAGTTCTGATTTTTATATGTATGCTGAATATTAAAACCCTGTCAGGCAGAAATTACCTTTATCCTCTCGTGCCGTTTGATTTAAAAGCCTTTACCGAGCTCTTTATCAGATATCCCGCAAAATAAAAATAACAAATTTTTGTCATTTTTTTGTTTTTTATGCGTTTTTATTTACCGAAAATTCATATATTTGAATTACAGATGCAACAAAACAGGAATATAATAAGGACAAACAGAAGGAGGAACGTTTTATGGACGATTTTGATAGAAAAACAAACGGCGAACTTAACGGGTTCGATTCGGTAAATGAAAACGAAACACAGGAGAACGGATATACCGTAACGCCTGACGGTGGTTTTTATACAAAAAGCCGCGAGGATATAATTCAGGATGAGGCGGTAAACAGCACGGCATATACAGCTGTTCCCGAAAATAACGGGCAGCAGCAGGAA
Organism: uncultured Clostridia bacterium; assembly: GCA_944380885.1. Classification (GTDB taxonomy): domain Bacteria; phylum Bacillota; class Clostridia; order Oscillospirales; family Acutalibacteraceae; genus UBA737. The sequence goes on from CALWIZ010000015.1 coordinate 48,831, forward strand.
CCGTCTAAAGAACAGCCGCAGCAGGATAATCAGCATACAAAAAACAGCTTTTTCCCGAACGGTGAGTATTCGGCTTATTCAAATCAGTACTCCGCAAATCAGTACGGTGCCTATCAGAGTCAGAATACTCCGCCCATTTACGGATACAAGCCGCCTAAGGCTAAAAAGCCGAAACAGCAGCGTACTAAAAAGTACGGTGCCGGTATTGTCGCTCTTGCGGCACTGCTGGCAGCGGTCATAGGCGCGGCAAGCGGCATTGCTGCGGTTAAATTTACATCGAACAAAAATACATCGTCGCTTACACCGTCAACCGTGTCGGGCAGTAATGTCAATATAAATATAGACGAAACGGTTGAATCGGTAGTTGAGGCGGTAGCGCAAAAAGTTACACCGAGTGTTGTGGGAATAAGAACTACTACGTCTGTAATGAGCTTTTTCGGCGGCAGCAGCGAGGCTACAGGTGAGGGAAGCGGTGTTGTATATTCTTCGGACGGGTATATTATCACCAATTATCACGTTGTTTCGGACGCGGTTTCAAACAAGTCAGCCTCAAAAATAGAAGTTTTTATTGATTCTCTTGATTCCGACCCCTATTCTGCTACGGTCGTAGGATATAACATAGCGTCAGACCTTGCCGTTATAAAAATTGACGCTACCGGTCTTACAGCCGTTGAGTTTGCCGATTCGTCGGATCTTAAAGTAGGTCAGTATGTTATAACCGTCGGAAACCCCGGAGGTCTTGAGTTTATGGACAGCGTGACCTACGGTGTTATAAGCGGACTTAACCGTGTTGTATCAACAAGCTCTGACGTAAAGCTTATACAGACCGACGCGGCTATAAACCCCGGCAATTCAGGCGGCGCGCTTGTCAACACAAAGGGTCAGCTTGTCGGAATAAACAGCTCTAAAATCGTTTCAGAGGAATATGAGGGAATGGGCTTTGCCATTCCGTCCAATACCGTGGCTGAAATATGCAAAAAGATTATAGAAAAAGAAAACGACCCTGAACCGTATGTCGGAATAACAATAAGCGAAAAGTATACTTCAGAAGTACTTAAATATTACGGATATCCTACCGGGGCGGTAGTCCTCAGCGTAGCGGAAGGCAGCCCTGCTGAAAATGCCGGACTTGCCAAAGGTGATATAATAACTGAGTTTGCGGGAACGCAGATAACAGAGTATACAGTGCTTGAGGATATGATTGAGGAATGCACGCCCGGAGAACAGGTAAACGTAAAGATTTACAGAAGCGGACGCTATTACACAACAACTATAACGGTAGGTTCGAACAATTCGGTTAGCTGATAAAAAACGGACTCTGCATTTTGCAGAGTCCGTTCCAGTCTGTCGAATAACCCCAAATCTCAAGCGAGGTTTGGGGTTATGAATTTTAATTTATGGAAATTCAAGCAAAAAC
>CALWIZ010000016.1 GCA_944380885.1 uncultured Clostridia bacterium
AAGGTCCATTTCGGCGCCCCGTTTCAAGAGCGCCTGATTATAATACCACATCACAGCACCCTTGTCAACACTTTTTTTTTAATTTTTTTCATATTTTTTCATATTGTGGAATTTTCCACAACATATAGTATATATGCATTTTTTTGAGAAATATACATCGTGATTATTTTATCAATTCGCGTAGCTTTAACAATATTTTTTTCTCAGCGCGCGACACCTGTACCTGCGTCATATTCATCAGCTCCGCGGTCTTGTTTTGCGTAAGATATTCGTAATATCTGTAAGTGACAATACGTTTTTCCGTTTCGTCAAGCTTTTCAAACGCGGCGTCAAGCAGCAGCCTGTCCGATATTTCATCTTCAGTGCTCACCGTTGGCAGATCAGTTTCAGAGGTCTCACCGTCGTCATCTCTTGTGAGTGATACTGTCGGCTGAGCAGCACACATTGCCTCGGTTATCTCTTCGGGTGAAACTCCGAGCCTTTCCGCCAGCTCTGACACGGTAGGCTCTCTGCAGAGCTTCTGCTCCATAATCTGTTTTTCACGGTTTATTTTGAGTCCCAGTTCCTTTACACTTCTTGAAACCTTAACCGCTCCGCCGTCCCGGAAAAGCCGGCGAATTTCACCCATAATGACCGGCACTGCATAGGTTGAAAAGCAAAGTCCCCTCTGCTCATCAAATGCGTCGGTCGCCTTTATAAGTCCTATACAGCCTGCCTGATATAAGTCATCATACTCAATTCCCCGTCCTGCAAAACGGCGGCAGAGCGAATGCACGAGTCCGAGATTTTCCTCAATAAAGCGGTCACGGTCAAGTCTTTCTTTAAGCATTAAGACTTATTCGCCTGCTTATTCTTTTAGTCATTACAATGCTTGTGCCCTTTCCGAGAGCTGAACGCACCTTTACAGTGTCCATGAAGCTCTGCATTACAGCGAAACCGAGTCCGGCACGCTCTCCGCCGACGGTGGTATAAAGCGGCTCCATAGCCTTTTCCACATTTTCTATTCCGCAGCCGGCATCTCTTATTTTTATGCGTATAATGTTGTTTTCGCACAGCTCGCCCGATATGTAAATTTTCCCGATTTTTTCCTTATAGGCGTGAACTATACAGTTTGTAACCGCCTCGGAAACAGCGGTTTTGATATCGTTTATTTCCTCAAGTGTGGGGTCGAGCTGAGCGGCAAAGGCTGATATGCACGCCCTCGCGAACCCCTCGTTTGCCGATTTTGCCATTATGTTCATACTGAATTTATTGTTTATCTGCATTTTCAGCGTCCCTCCAGTTTTGCAAGCCTTTCTATTCCGGCGAGCTTCATTACTCGGTATATCTGTTCGGAAGTTTCTGTAATATAAAGCTCCGAACCGGTCTTTTTCAAATTTCTGTATCTTCCCATTACAAGACCTATGCCCGAACTGTCCATAAAGCTGATATTTTTGAAATTAAGCACCAGCCTTGACGGCATATTGAGTTCAACGGCGTTATCTATAGCCTCGCGCATTTCCCTTGCCGAGTGATGGTCAAGCTCGCCCGACAGATAGGCGGTGACCGTCTCACCGTTTACCTTTATTTCCACTGACATTTCTGCTTCACCTCGCTTCAGGTAAAAAAGAGCATAAAAAAACAAGCCCTTACTTATATATAATAAAGGCTTGTCCCCGAGAAATTTGTCATAACCTGTAAGCTATTTCAAATTTTCATAAAACATTTTTAGTTCGTTTCTTATTCCTCCGGCAAGATAGAGCGAGCCGAAAACAAAAACCGGTTCTCCCGCCGCCAGAGAATAAGATTTTTCTATTGCGTCACTGTAGCTGTCCGCTGTAAAAGAAGGGCAGTATTTCGAAGCTTTCCGGGCAAGCTCCCCCGCCTCAAGGGAGCGTGGCATATTCTCGACTGTCACCGCCACAGCCGCTTTGCAAAACGGAAGTGTGGCGGCAAGCACAGAAGAACAGTCCTTGTCACGCATCATACCTATTACCGCGGTAACTTTGCCGGCGTAGCGGGAGAGAATACCGGCGAGCGCTTTTGCTCCGTCCGGATTATGGGCTCCGTCAAGCAGAATAAGCGGTTTTTCGCATATTATTTCCGCCCTTGCCGGAAAAATGGTTTCTTTAAGCGCCTTTGCTACCGTTTCATACGGTATTTTAAATCCGCTGTTTGCTACTGTCTCTATGACGGTGAGCGCGTTTTCTATCTGGTGTCTTCCGGCAAGGCTTATACGATATTCTTTATCCTTATATATAAATATGCTGCCGGATTCGTCGCAGGAAATCACCCGAAGCTGTGATTTATCCGGTATTACAAGCCGGTTAGCGGTGTTTTCAATCACGCGCAGGGCGTTTTCAGGCTGGTCATACGACGAGACCGTAACCGGACTGTTCTTTATAATACCGCATTTTTCGGCTGCTATTTTTTCCACCGTATCACCGAGCACCGCCGAATGGTCCATACCTATTTTTGTAATTACGGTAACTGCGCTGTTCAGTATATTTGTGGCGTCAAGCCGTCCTCCCAGTCCGGTCTCGGCGATAACTATATCGCATTTTTTATCGCTGAAATACGAAAAAGCAGCCGCCGCAACAAACTCAAATTCGCTTAAATCTATTCCTGTCTCTCTGACCAGCTCCGCGTACCTTACAAGATCATTTTCGGAAATAAATTCCCCGTTTATCTGTATCCTTTCCCTGAAGTTTATAATATAAGGAGAGATAAAAAGTCCGGTCTTATATCCTGCCTCCTTTAAAATTTTTGCAAGCATAGCCGAAACCGATCCCTTGCCGTTGGTTCCGGCGATATGTACCGAAAAAAAATTATTCTGCGGGCTGCCAAGTGCCGCCGCTGCCGCGGTTATACGGCAGAGTCCGGCAGGTCTTGAAAAATTGCCGAGAGAATGTATAAATTCAAGCGTTTGAGAGTAATTCAAAAAATCACCTTTAATTCCATAATATGGCGTGTATTGTCTGCCTCGCGATGTCTATAATATTAACGGACACAAAAGACTACGCAGACGAAACGGTGCCTGTAACAAAAAGCGCTCGGTACCGATGGCGCAGTATGTTTGTTGTCCCGGAATGCGGCAACAGGCATACCCGTCACAGAAAGACGCAGCTGCAAAAAGGTAACCGTTGTCTGCAAACCGAAAAGCGCGCTTTATTTATCGAAAGAGGCTGCCCTTGTTACGGGGCAGCTTCTTTTATTTGATATTCCGATTATTCAAAAAGCTCGGTTGACAAGTACCTGTCTCCGGTATCGGGCAGTAAAACAACAATCGTTTTTCCTTCGTTTTTCTCACGCTTCGCGAGCTCCTTTGCCGCGTGCAGAGCCGCTCCCGAAGAAATTCCGACAAGCACTCCCTCTCGCCTGCCCATTTCCCTGCCGGCGGCAAACGCCTCCTCGCTTGTGACCGTCATAATCTCGTCGCATACCGAAACATCAAGCACCTCAGGCACAAAGCCGGCGCCTATGCCCTGGAGCTTATGCGGTCCGGCGCTTTTGCCTGAGAGCACCGCCGAATCAGACGGCTCGACCGCCACAATTTTTATATCAGGATTTTTTGATTTAAGGTATCTGCCGACACCGGTGACTGTGCCGCCCGTGCCCACGCCTGCTACGAATATATCCACCTTACCGTCGGTATCCTCATATATTTCGGGACCTGTCGTCTCAAAATGCGCTTTCGGGTTGGCAGGATTTACAAACTGCCCCGCGATAATGCTGCCGGGGATTTCGGCTTTAAGCTCTTCCGCCTTTTCTATCGCTCCGGTCATACCCTTTTTGCCGTCGGTCAGCACAAGCTCGGCGCCGTACGCTTTTACTAACCTCCTGCGCTCTTCAGACATTGTATCCGGCATAACTATTACCGCCTTGTAACCTCTTGCCGCCGCAACCGCCGCAAGACCTATGCCGGTATTCCCGGAAGTCGGCTCAATTATAACCGCTCCGGGTTTAAGCTCTCCGGTTTTCTCAGCCTCGTCAAGCATAGCTTTCGCCACTCTGTCCTTTACCGAGCCTGCCGGATTGAAATACTCCAACTTCGCGAGCAGTCTCGCTTTGAGTCCGTATTCCTTTTCTATTCCCGAAAGCTCAAGCAGCGGAGTCCCGCCTATAAGCTGATCGGCGCTTTTATATATTTTTGACATTTAAAACTCTTCTTTCCTTATTTATCCCATTTGTTGCACAGTGACGTTATCTGGTCTGCGAAGGCTGCGATATCCTTGTTCGCGCCCTCCCTGTACTTTTCTATTACGCTTAAAAGCCGCTTTCCGGCTGTAACAAGTCTTGCGTATACGCTCGACTCACGCCCCTGACGATACTGCTTTTTCTCAATTTTTTTGCGGTTGCCCTTTTCTACGCACAAACCGGTTATAAGGTCATACACCGAAGCATTGTAAGGCGCTGCCGCCGGTATTCCGAGTGTTTGGGTGACGGTAGCGGCAAACTCGTCGCACACCTCATCGTCTCCGTGGTTTACAAAAACAAGTTTCGGCTTTTGCTTGAATCCGTCAAGCCATGAGAGCAGTATTTTTTTATCCGCGTGGCCGCTTATGCCCTCAAGTGTTTCAATATGCGCGTTTACCTTTATTGTTTCGCCGAAAAGGCGTACCTTGTCCGCTCCTTCAAGCAATATACGTCCGAGAGTGCCCTCTGACTGATAGCCGACAAACAGCACCGTACACTCGTTACGCCATAGATTATGCTTTAAATGGTGTCGTATCCTACCCGCTTCACACATTCCGCTTGCCGACAGTATTATTTTCGGGGTTTTGTCTATATTTATGCGCATTGAATCCTCACTCGTGACCGAGAGCTTCAAATCCGAAAATTTGATCGGGTCTATGCCGCTGTCAAGCAACGATATAGTCTCTTTATCATAAAACTCACGCATAGAGCCGCTGTAAATATCAGTAGCCTCCACAGCAAGCGGACTGTCCACATACACCGGAAACCGGTCATGACCCTTTACAAGGCCTTTTTCCTTTATGGTACGCAGCAGATAAAGAAGCTCCTGAGTTCTGCCCACCGCGAACGAGGGAATCACCACATTGCCGCCGCGGTCAAGGGTCTCCTGTATTATCCTCGTAAGCTGTCCGATATAATCAGGACGCTCACCGTGCAGTCGGTTTCCGTAGGTCGATTCGATAACAACATAATCTGCCTCTTCCGGCTGTCCCGGATTATTTATGAGCGGACGGTCAACATTTCCGAGGTCACCCGAAAAGACTATTTTTTCAGTTCTGCCGTTTTCCGTCACCGTTACCGTAATACTTGCCGAGCCGAGAAGATGCCCTGCGTCGGTAAACTTTATTTTTATACCGTCGCAGATATCGTATTCCTTTTCGTAGCTGCATGAGACAAACTGCTTCATTGTTTTCTGCACATCTTCCGCCGTATACAGCGGAACATAAGGCTCCGCCCCCGAGCGCTTTGCCTTGCGGTTGCGCCAGCCTGCCTCGAACTCCTGAATATGAGCCGAGTCCATAAGCATTATGCCGCACAGCCGCGCCGTAGCCGAGGTAGCGTATATATGCCCGTTAAAGCCGCCGGCGCACAGCGCGGGTATCTTGCCCGAGTGGTCTATATGAGCGTGGGTCAAAAGCACCGTATCGACCTGACCGGGCAGCACCGGCAAATCGGCGTTTTCGTAAATATCCTGTCCCTGCTCCATACCGCAGTCAACCATAACCGTTCTGCCGCACGCCTCGATAAGCGTACACGAGCCGGTAACCTCATGTGTGGCACCGTAAAACATTATTTTCAAGCAATCACGCCCTTTCTTTTATAATTATAATCTCTTGACGCCCATACTTCAACAAATATTTGAATTTCAGTTTCGCGGGTTTTGGAAGTATACAATAAATTTTATGCCCGAAAACGGTTTAAATATTATTCAACATTTTTTTAAAAAAGTCTTTTTGTGTCGAATGATTTGTGGTATTATATATATGAGATTTTTCAGCAAATTTTTTCAACGGAGGGCTTAAAAATGTCAAGTATAGATTTCAAGCATACCCCTTTCGGCGACCTGGCGCTGATAAGTATGCGCGGGTGCGAGGATATCTCCTCACAGGTGGACTATTACTTAAAGCAGTGGCGCAGCATTCCCGACGATGAATCGTTCGTTATCCCGGCAAACTGCCCCCGCTTCGGAACAGGCGAGGCAAAGGCGGTGCTTAAGCACACCGCGAGAGGTCTTGACGCATTCATAATATGCGACTGCTTCAATTACAATGTCACCTACAAGATGTACGGTCAGACAGTCCCCATGAGTCCGGACGACCATTATCAGGACTTAAAGCGCATAATAGCGGCGCTCGGTGGCAAGGCGAGAAGAATAACCGTTATAATGCCTATGCTTTACGAGGGAAGACAGCACAGAAGAACCACCCGCGAATCGATGGACTGCGCAATGGCTCTTCAGGAGCTGGTCTCGATGGGAGTAAAGAACATAGTCACCTTCGACGCTCACGACCCGCGCGTCAACAATGCCATACCGCTTGACGGCTTCGACAATGTTCAGGCAGCTTACCAGATGATAAAAGCCCTTTTGAGAACCGTGCCTGACATTAAGCTTGACCGCGAGCATACAATGATAGTTTCTCCCGACGAGGGCGGAATGGGTCGCTGTATCTACTATTCATCAGTTCTCGGTCTTGAGCTCGGAATGTTCTACAAGCGCCGCAACTACTCGGTAATAATCAACGGCAGAAACCCGATAGAGGCTCATGAGTTCCTCGGTAACGACATCACCGGCAAAGACCTCATTCTGGTTGACGATATGATTTCCTCGGGCGAATCAATGCTCGATATAGCCGCAAAGCTCAAGGAAAAGGGAGCCGGCAGGATATTCATTTTCGCAACCTTCGGTCTTTTTGTCGAAGGCTTTGACAAGTTCGATCAGTACTATGCCGACGGAAAGATTGACAAGATATTCACTACAAACCTTATTTATCAGCCGGACGAGCTTTTGAAGCGCGAATGGTACTGCAGCGTAAATATGTCAAAATACATCGCGCTGCTTGTTGATACTCTCAACTACGATAACTCAATAAGCAGTCTCCTTGACCCGGTAGACCGTATAAAGAAAATCGTTGCCAAATACGGACAGGACAAGTAATAACATATTCAAACAAAAATATGGCTGCCGCTCGTTATTCACGAGCGGCAGCCGTTTAATATACACTTGGTTCAAATCAGAGTCAGTATTCGGCATATGTTTCTGTGCTGCCGGCATCTACGCGCTGCTCAAGATTAAGGCTTTCAAGATATTCAATAGTATTTTTAAAATTATCTTCTATATAAAGTTCATAGTAACAATAATCATATTCTTTATCCAATCCTGTAATATCACAGGACATATATAAATTCCCCGAAAGCAATTCGTCCGTGGCTGACGGTATGTCCGACACATACGCTTCCTCAAGACCTTTAAGCTCTGAAGCTGTGATCTGCACCGAGTCACTCCAATACTCCTGATCATATATCGAAATAGACAGGTTGTTGCCGATAAACTTATCAAAACTGTTTCTTATACTTTTAATGTTTTCCTCGCTTTTTATTATTTCAAGAAGTTCATCGGTGAAATATTTATAATTCACATAATAGGTTCTTTTCATTTCCCCGAACCTCAGCTTGTAGCTTATATTTATTACTTCATAGTCTTCGCCGCCGTTTTCATTCACTATTTTTTCGTGCAGTTTCATAACAAGAGACGGATCTTCAAATCTGACCGATACCTGACCGAATGATACAGACGCATACTTCACCGACTCTTTTTCCGGTATTCTTGAAGAATATCCAAACGCGCCGCTCCATAGAAACAGTGCCAGCGCGCCGATAAGCGCCACAGAACAGCCGCCTATTACAAGTGATTTTTTGACCGTTTTAAAGCCCCGGTCATTTACGGCTCCGAATGTCACCGCCGCGAGCGCTCCGCCTATTACGGCAAATACCCAGAACATAGCTGTTAACTGATTGCCAGCGAATACGGTTCCGAGCGCGTAAGCTCCGATTATTCCGACTATAAGTGCGCATACGATATAAATAAATTTGTAGGCGTAAGACACCCCGCTTTTCTCGCTTTTGCGGCGGCTGTAAAGCAGGAAAGCCGCAACAAGCGAAATAACCGTTACAAATAAAATTTTTGCCGTAAATACGGCAATATCTGCCGCGGTCACCGGGCTGCCGTTCATAAGCTCGGCAAAAGTCACGAAAGCATAAATAAAGGGAGATGAATTTGTAAAGAAGGTCGGAATCTCCCCATGAGGAAATCCGACAAGAAAGACCTCGCAAAAGCTCTGGTTTATAAGCTGAACCACCGCAATACCGATATTAAAGGTAAAAAATGATATAATAAGGTCGAAAACACTGCCGGACGCAACAATAAATATCATTGAAAACGCGCAGGACATCAGCAGAATAAGTATATTGTAAACAAAGCCCCACAGTATAAGTCTTATATTTCCCTCAATATAATTTATCGCAAGTATACCGCACATAGCGGCATATGTCAGCGTCATCGGCATAAGCACCGGAATTATGCTTGAGAAAAACCTTGAGGCAAGCAGAGAGCGTCGGTTAAGCGGCAGCGAATGGAAAAAGTCGCTTGAGCTTCTGCCGTACAGAAAAGCAAAATTTATAAAAAGGTAAAGTATTGCCGCCGCCGTTGTTATAACCGTCACTATGAGTATAAGCGACGGCAGATCCCTGTTTAAATCGTATACCTTCATATCCGTATTTCCGGGATTCAGCACATTGTTTATATGCATAAGAATATATCCCGGACATATAAGCAGCAGAAAAACAGTCATAAGCACTGTAAGCCCCATCGTCCGCTTTACGGAATATCTGTAAAGCCTGAACGCAGGGTGAAACCTAACTGATGATATTTTTGACATCATAGCCCTTCGCCTCCAGTTCGTATACAAATATTTCCTCGAGCGTAGGCTCGACACATTCGGAGAATATCGGGGAAAGACGCTTTATATATCGCATTATCTCCTCCTCGTCTCCTCTTACTATCATATATATTATAGATCCGCTGCGTTCCACCTTAACAACGTCAAGACCGCTGAAAACAGATGTTTCCGGTATCTGCGTGAACGCCATCTGAACCTTGTGAATACGGTTTTTAATTTTTTCGGTCTCATCACTGAAAATCAGCTTTCCGAAATGTATAAGCCCTACCCTGTCACACAAAAATTCAAGGTCTTTAAGGTTATGAGACGAAATTACCGTAGTAAGAGAACGCTCTTCGGACGCTTCTATCAGAATACTTTTGAGTACCTTTCTCATAACCGCGTCAAGTCCGTCAAACGCCTCGTCAAGCAGGAGATACGACGGTGACGACGCCAACGCTGTTATAAGCGCCGCCTGACGCTGCATACCCTTTGACATTGTGGCAATTCTCGCCTTGTAATCAAGCGGAAAAATTTCTATCAGCCGGTTGTAAAGATTATTGTCAAACTTCGGATACATTCTGCGGTAAAAGCGCGCCATTTCCCTTATTGTGGCGTTGGGCAAAAAATACGGTGTGTCACCTACATAGGCTATTTCCGATTTCAGCGCCGCGTTATTGAATATATGCTCTCCGCCCGCAGTTATCTCACCGCCGTCCGGCATATATATCCCGGATGCCAGCCGCAGAAAAGTAGATTTGCCCGACCCGTTTGATCCTACAAGACCGTAAATAGAGCCTTCCGGTATCTCAAGCTCGACGTTGTCAAGCGCCTTTTTACCGTCAAATTTTTTTGTAAGTCCTACGGATTTTATCATTTCCGATCGCTCTCCCTTCCGCAAACCTCGTCAACAATGGTTTTAAGCTCGTCCGCCGTGATACCGAGCTCCGCCGCGTTTTCCACTGCTGTCCTGAAATCTTTTTTTACAGCGCGAAGCACCGCTATATCAGACGCCTCGTCGTCAGAGAAGAAGGAGCCCTTTCCCTTCACCGAATAAATGACACCGCTGCTCTCAAGTATCTGATATGCTTTCTGTATCGTATTCGGATTTACGCACAGCTCCACCGCCAAAGAACGCACACTCGGAAGCTGGTCGCCGCCCTTTGAAAGCCCCAGCGCCTTCATGCGGATAAAGCCATTGACTATCTGGTCACATATGGGAACACCGCTTTTATAATTAAGTTGCAGCAAATACGCACCTCCGTTACTTTTTTATCCTTCCCTTAACTGTACTAATGCAAATAGTACAGATAAATAATACACTGTATTTCGCTCTTTGTCAACATTATTTTCATTTAATTTATCTCTTGAAAAAGAATTTTGTTTCTGTATAATAATAGGTGCTAAAAAATGTATTTAAAATGGGGAGAATTAGCATGGATTCATATAATTTTCTGCTGTCTCTTGCCCTGATACTCCTGTTCACCAAGATTTTCGGGCTTATGACAGCGCATGTTCATCTTCCGCAGGTAGTGGGCGCCCTGCTTGCAGGAATAATTTTCGGCCCGAGCGGAGTGGGACTTCTTCACGAATCTGATTTTCTTGTAAAGACCGCTGAAATAGGCGTTATAATGCTTATGTTTATCGCCGGAATAGACACCGACATAAACGAGCTCAAACACACAGGTCCCGCAGCCTGTCTTATCGCGACGCTCGGCGTATTTGTGCCTATAATAGGATGCGGCGGCGTTTACTTCCTCTTTTTCGGCGGAGGAACTGATTACCAAAGCATGATCAAAGCCGCGTTTGTGGGCGTAGTGTTTGCGGCGACTTCGGTCAGCATAACGGTTGAGACACTTAACGAAATGGGCAAGCTGAAAACAAGAGTCGGAACAACCATACTTTCCGCCGCCATAATCGACGATATTATCGGCATAGTGGTACTCAGTATCCTTTCCGCCCTTTCGGACAGCTCGGTAAATCCCGGTATAATCTCGCTCAAAATTCTCGCCTTTTTCGTATTTACAGCGGTAGTCGGGTTCATAGTGTACAAAATATTCAAGAAAATATCAATCAACCACGGCACAAGCCGCCGAGTGGCGGTTTGGGCGCTGGCGTTTTGTTTTATAATGTCATACTGCGCGGAGCGCTTTTTCGGCGTCGCCGATATTACCGGCGCGTATTTTGCGGGTGTTATACTCTGTAACGTGACTAATTCGCGCCAGTACGTCGCGAAAAAGGTAACTGCCGCCTCATACCTGCTATTTTCACCCGTATTCTTCGCTAATATCGGGCTTAAAACCGACCTTACAGGCATCAACACAAGTATTATTCTATTTGCCGCTGTACTTGCGGTAATGGCTGTAATCACAAAAATCATAGGCTGCGGAGTCGCCGCTAAGTTATGCAGGATGAAAAATCGCGACGCCCTTACCGTTGGAATAGGAATGGTAGCTCGAGGCGAGGTGGCGCTTATGGTAGCACAGAAAGGCATAGACAGCGGCAACATTGACACTTCTGTTTTTCCTGCCATAGTGCTTTGTGTTGTTGTGGCGGCACTTATAACCCCCGTACTGCTCAAATTTATTCTTTCGGGCGGCAAAAGCGGCGGAGAGCCGGACACCCAGTCAGGCGTTAAAACCGAACCCGCCGCCCAGGCCTCGCATGTATAAAATAAAAAACTCTTGACAAAAGAATATTTATCCGTTATAATTCTAATGTTGCAATCCAAAGACAGCAGGTGACCACAAGGTCGTAAGTTTACCGCCTGCCGAGGTGTGCGCTTAAATAACTGTTTATTTACGCCCGTCCTTATGTCTTTGGACGGGCTTATTTTATTTGTCACGGAGGTGAAAAAATGCCTAACGCTTCAGTTTTGGAAAAAAAGCAGCAGCAGGTAGCCGAGCTTAAAGAGAAAATTGCCGGCGCCGTTACAGGTGTTATTGTTGATTACAAGGGCATAAACGTGGGCGACGATACCGCGCTCCGTAAGGAACTGCGTGAAAACGGAGTTGAATATTTCGTTGTAAAGAACACCATTCTCGGAAGAGCTATCGAAGGAACTTCCGTAGAAGGTATGAAATCCGTTCTCGAAGGAACCACGGCTCTTGCTCTTTCTAAAGTGGATTATACCGCCGCTGCGAGAATACTCTGCAAATTTGCTGAGGGTCACGATAATTTCAAGGTAAAATCAGGCTTCCTCGACGGTGAGGTTGTAGATGTCGCCACTATCGAGTCACTCGCCAAGCTGCCCACAAAGGAAGTTCTTCTTGCTACCGTGTGCAGCGCATTCCAGGCTCCTATCGCCGCATTCGCGCGCGCGGTACAGGCCATTGTCGATAAAAACGGCTCCGCAGACGCGGAATAATTAAAAACAAATCAAATTTAAAATACGGAGGAAAATAAAATGGCATCTGAGAAAATTACAGCTATGATTGAAGAGTTAAAGACTCTTACAGTTCTTGAGCTTTCAGAGCTCGTTAAAGCAGTAGAAGAGGAGTTCGGCGTATCCGCTGCGGCGGCTGTCGCTGTTGCCGCTCCGGCAGCAGGCGGTGCTGCGGCTGCTGAAGAGAAGACAGAGTTTGATGTTGTTCTCAAGGAAGTCGGCGCTGAGAAGATTAAGGTTATTAAGGTTGTTCGTGAGATAACCGGTCTCGGACTTGCTGAGGCTAAGGCTATCGTTGACGGCGCACCGAAGACCCTTAAGGAAGCTGTAGGCAAGGAAGACGCTGAAGCTATGAAGGCTAAGCTTGCCGAGGTTGGCGCTACTGTTGAGCTTGCATAAGCAAATACATCTGTATTTAAAGAGCCGCTGCGTTTTGCAGCGGCTCTTTCTATGTCATATACTGTGCGGGAAGTGCCTTATGATACAGTAGGCAAAAATTCTCCGGCAAGCTGAGCTGCCGGAGAATTTTTCAATTATTTCGCGTAATCAACTACGCGGCTTTCTCTTATAACATTAACTTTTATCTGACCCGGATATTCAAGCTCGTTTTCGATACGAGAAGAGATATCGTGAGCCATTAGCACCATCTGGTCGTCTGAAACCGCTTCGGGCTTTACTATGATACGAACCTCACGTCCCGCCTGAATAGCATAAGAGCATTCGACACCGCTGAAAGAATTGGCGATTTCCTCCAGCTTCTCAAGACGCTTTATGTAGCTTTCGATATTCTCACGTCTCGCTCCGGGGCGCGCGGCCGAAATAGCGTCCGCCGCCTGAACTATGCAGGCAATAACATTTTTAGCCTCAACATCCCCGTGATGGGCATGTATAGCGTGAATAACCGTCTCGCTCTCACGGTATTTTTTAGCCGCCTCAACTCCGAGCTGAATATGCGTACCCTCCTGCTCGTGGTCAAGCGCCTTTCCAATATCGTGAAGAAGTCCCGCGCGTTTGGCAAGAGTTATATCCGCTCCCATTTCCGCTGCGAGAAGACCGCTCAGATGGCAGACCTCAAGCGAATGATTCAGCACATTCTGTCCGTAGCTTGTACGATAGCGCAGCTTGCCGAGCAGCTTGATAAGCTCGGGATGCAGGTTGTGAATGCCTGCCTCTATCATAGCACGCTCGCCCTCCTGCTTGATTGTGGCTTCAACCTCAGCAGTAGCTTTAGCGACAGTTTCCTCTATTCTCGCCGGATGAATGCGTCCGTCAAGTATCAGTTTTTCAAGGGTCACACGCGCGATTTCGCGTCTTATCGGGTCAAAGCTCGAAAGGGTTATAGCTTCCGGAGTATCGTCGATTATCAGATCAACGCCGGTCGCCGTTTCAAGCGCCCTTATGTTACGTCCCTCACGTCCGATTATGCGTCCCTTCATCTCATCGTTCGGAAGCGCCACAACCGAGACGGTCATTTCAGACGAATGATCGGCGGCACATCTTTGTATCGCCTGACCTATGATGCTTTTCGCAATGCGGTCTGAATCGTCTTTTAGCCTCTGCTCATAGTCGAGAATTTTGACGGCCTTTTCGTGATTCAGCTCACCGTCAAGCAGGTCAAGCAGATGGACCTTAGCCTGCTCTTTGGTAAAGCCTGAAATCTTTTCGAGCATTTCCATCTGACTCTGCTTGATTTTATCACATTCTTCAAGTTTTACATCAATTTCTTTTGAACGAGCGGTAAGTTTTTCCTCCTTGACTTCAAGATTGTCAATTTTACGATCAAGCGACTCTTCCTTCTGCTGAAGACGGTGCTCCTGACGCTGTACCTCGCTCCTTCTCTCTCGGATTTCCTTCTCCGCATCCTGACGGAGACGGTAAATCTCTTCCTTTGCTTCTACCAATGCTTCTTTTTTTCTTGATTCTGCGTTTTTCATGGCGTCGCTCAATATGCGCTTTGCCTCATCCTCGGCAGAGCCAAGGGTGGCCTCCGCCGACTTACGGCGGTAGACGGAACCGGCAAAAAAGCCTATTAAGGCAAGCACAAGCGCGACAACAGCCGAAATAATCCAGTATAAAGCTGTATCGGGCATACCTTTATTTACCTCCTGTATTATAAAGCACGGATTTTCCTTATAAAAGGCAACGGGAGCCGTGCGTTTTCCTCCCGTGATATAGTCAACCAAAGCTGCTGCGGTTTCGCCAATACCGAGGAGCCTTAAAGCTGTCACATAGTGATAACAAACAGCAGTGCCGTTATGTTGCCAGAGAGTGAACTATCTTAATAATTTTACCACTATACATTAGATATGTCAAGAAATACATAACCTATACACCTGAGTGGAATAGCAGATATACTTATGCCGGCATTAAAAAAATCACGCATCCGACAAAGTGCGTGATTCGGCTGCGGCAACACGCCTTGAAATGTCCGCGCCGCTTTTTCTTAAATCGCGTGATAAAAAAACAAAACCACGTACCTGATACGGTGCGCGGTTTGGCTGCGGCGACACGCCTTGAAATGTCCGCGTGCCGCTTTTTTTAAATCGCGTGATAAAAAAACAAAACCACGTACCTGATACGGTGCGCGGTTTGGCTGCGGCGACACGCCGCTGGAGCGGATAATGGGAGTCGAACCCACCTATTCAGCTTGGGAAGCTGATGTTCTACCGATAAACTATATCCGCGTATATTATATTTTAACATACCGCTTCGCCGTTTTCAAGTATTTATTTATTCTTTCTATTCAAGCGCCGGATACGGTTCTCATTGACACGATTTCTTTACATTCCAAATAATTTATTAAGAGATTATTGTCAGAAAATTCATAAAAAGCAGTTATAATTATAATGTAAGATATGAAATTGACAGCAAAAGGAGTGAAAACGGTGAAAATATATATTGTTACGGGAGCAAACGGTTTTCTCGGAAACACAATTGTAAAAAAGCTGCCGGCCGACAGTGAGATACGCGCCCTAATACTTCCGGGGGACAGGCCTGAAGCCCTTGCCGGCACAGGCTGCAAAATTTACGAAGGAGATGTCACAAAGCTTCAAACTCTTACAGAAATTTTCGATGTTTCTACGGGAGCTGAGGTGTATATAATTCACTGTGCCGCTCTTGTATACACCAAATCAAAATACGACGGCAGGGTTTACGACGTAAACGTAAACGGAGTTAAAAATATCGCAAAAAAAGCGGCTGAAAAGGGCGCAAAGCTCATATATATCAGCAGCGTACACGCAATACCCGAGCAGCCCGGAAATAGCGTTATAACAGAGACCTTTGATTTTGATCCCGACAAGGTGACAGGTCTTTACGCCAAAACCAAAGCCGAGGCGGCAGCGTTCGTGCTTGAAGAGACGGCGCGCGGGCATATAAACGCCTGCATACTTCACCCGTCAGGAATAATAGGTCCGAACGACTACGGCAGAAGCCATCTTAGCCAGCTTATATATGACTTTACCGCCGGAAAGCTGCGCTTCTGTGTAAAAGGCGGCTATGACTTTGCAGATGTAAGAGATGTTGCCGACGGCATTATAAGCGCCTGCGACAAAGGCGGAAACGGTGAATGCTATATACTTTCAAACCGGTATATAAAAATAAAAGACCTGCTTGATACGGTAAGCGGGTTTACCGGAATAAAGAAGGTGGCAATGCTTCCGATGAAGCTGGCAAAGCTCACAGCGCCGCTTGCCGAAAAATATTACGAAATACTGAAGCAGCCTCCGCTTTACAGTAAATATTCGCTTTACACGCTCGGTTCAAACTCAAATTTCAGCTGTGCGAAGGCAAAGGAAAAACTCGGCTACAAAACACGGGACTTTACGAACACTCTTAAAGACACTGTTGAATGGCTGACCTTAAGGCGCACTGTTGTAAAAGTAAAATAAAAAAATGAGTATTGACTTGAATATGCACGCATATTATAATTATAACGTTCGATCTGCCGGACTTATAAGTTTATCAGGGCAAAGCCTTTAAATACCGCTTTGCCCTCTTCTTTTGAAAGGGGTTAAGAAATGAATAATGACAAAAGAACCGTGACAGCTTCTGTATACGGTGTATTTTCAGTTAAAAAAATTGTTCTTTACCTGATATGCGGCGTACTTATCGGTCTAGGCGCCGTACTTCCTGGAATTTCCGGTGGAGTGATGTGCGTAATTTTCGGAATATACAAACCGATAATGGACTTTCTGTCAAATCCGATTAAAACGTTGAAAAAGCAGGCGGATATAATAATTCCGTCGGTTATAGGCACCATAATCGGATTTTTGGCAGTGTCAAAAATACTCGGTTTCCTGCTTGAGCGTTACCCTGACCAGAGTGTTTTTGTGTTTGTGGGACTTATATTCGGAATGCTGCCGTCGCTTTTCAGGGAAGCCGGGGAAAAAGGCAGAAGCAAGGGCTCGTATATCGGTCTTGCCGTCGCGTTTATTATTATACTGTCGCTGCTTGTAGGACTAAATCTTTTTTCCTTTACTGTTGTACCCGGAATCGGCTGGTACCTTTTCTGTGGTTTTTGCATGGCGCTGAGCATAATAATACCCGGAATGAGCTTCTCCACCCTGCTGATGCCGCTCGGTCTTTACACTCCGCTTGTCACCGGTATAGGAAATTTTGATTTTACTGTCCTTTTGCCTGCCGCAATAGGTGCCGTAGTAACCGTAATACTTCTTGCCAAAGCTGCGGCGGCGTTAATGGACAGATATTATTCCATAGCCTTCCACTCCATTATCGGTATCGTAATAGCGGCAACACTCGTGATAATACCATTCGACGCCTTTACGGCGGGAGTTACGGAATGTATAACAAGTATTATATGCCTGATCGCCGGCGGAGTGGTTTCACTGCTTATGGGAAAGCTCGACGTAATCAAAAAATAAAATCTATAATATACAAAAAGCGCGCGGAAGCTCAAAAAATCCGCGCGCTTTTTCATCTGTCGCCTTTTTCTATCAGCACTGCCTGTGAGCCAAGCTGCAAAAATCTTTTTTCGGAAATATCTTCGGGAAAAATCACGCTGTTGCCGGAGCGGGGGTCGTTGAAATAATATACGCCGTCACCGTATCCGGTCAGCACCATACAGTGCTCTCCTGCCGTCCAGACAAACTCTCTGCCGTCAGGCAAATTCCATACTCTGCCGTCTTCAGGCTCACGCATTTCCATTGTCACCCAAACAAGCAGCGGTTTTCCGTTGTCTATATAAAGGCCGCAAAGCTCGGAAAGGCTCTTTCCGGTAATTGTTTCGGCCGAAAATCCCGTCATACTGTTTACCGCTTCTTCAATCACCGGAGCGAAACAGCCGTAGCAGTAGCTTTCGCCGAACGGGCTTCCGGCAAATTTTTCATACGGGTCGGGGCCGTACAGCTTTTCTCCGGAATAAAACAAGTCTTCGCACACAAGATACATGGAAGCGAAAACTTCGGGAGTTATATTCGACCCGTAATACCTTAATACCATAACCGCTGCTGTCGCTTCGCAGCCTGAGGGCAGCAGCGGATACTGACAGAGCGCCGGAACGCTTATTACTTTTTCGGTCACGGCGTCCGGACTTACGGTTTTTTCATCCCATTTTTCCTCCTCTGATTTTCCGGCGCTTACAGACAGGAATATTATAAGCAAGACTGCGGCAAAAGGCAGCAGCATGATCATCTTTTTCATTATAAAGCCTCCCTTACCCGTTAAGGATAAAGGAGGCTTGTATCATATTAAATGTAATTTTGTATCGAAAACGTATATTTATTCTTTGTAATCATATTCATATTCAGATAAGGTCACGCTGATACCGTAACTGATATGTTCGTATTCGGTGCCGTAAAGCGGATAGCGTTCGTTAAAAAAACTGTAGCCGTCAGGCTTGAGAAAAAGTTTTTTTTCGCTGTATTCCCGCAGGTCATTTTCAATTTTTAAGGCATCTAATTCCGACGTTCCTACTTCATCGGAATAATTATGCTGAATAAAAAGCCACGCAAGAGTAAGGGTTCTCTCCTCATAGGCGACATCTATAAAAGTACCGTTTCCGTCCTCAATATGCGCCATTACGGTGTTCAGCGCCACCGGACGATCGTCTATTACAAGAATACTTTTTTTCTGTGAACCGGAAAAATCCCCAAGAGAAAATATTTCCTTCAAATACGCGTATGTCTCACTTTCTTCCCCGAACAAGTTTTCCAAGAGCCGGTAAACGCTTTCGGGTACTTTGCTTAAATATTCCGTACCGTATTTCTGCGCGTCATACATAAGCGGATAATAAAAATCAAGCTGTCCCGTGCGGTAAAGCTCCGCAACCTGTGCTTCAGATATTCCGGCGGAATCATTGCGGCTGTAATCCCACTCCGTTTTTTCGGCAAAAAGCCTGCTGTCCGTTACCGCGCTTACGATACGCGGAGCCGCAACCGTCAATACGGTAAGCAGCAAAAGCAAAACCGGAAGAATAATTTTGCTGATTTTTTTCATTATGGTCCCACCACCTTTTTAAGAATAAAGGAAACCTCCGTTCCTTTTCCCGGCTCGCTTTTAAAAACAAGCGCCGTACCGTGGAGCTTTGCTATCGCTTCGCATATTGAAAGGCCGAGCCCCGCCCCGCCCAGCTTTCTCGAGCGTGATTTATCCTCTCTGAAAAAAGGCTGGGTAAGCATTTTAAGGCTTTCTTCGGCAATGCCCCTGCCGTTGTCTTTAACAGTTATTCTGACCGCAGCTCCCATATCTTCCCCGTACACCGAAACCTCGCCGCCGTTTTCAGTTGCCTTAAAGGCGTTATCGGCAAGGTTGTACAGCAAGGACAAAAGCAGCGTTTCGTCCGCCATTACCGATGTATCGGGAAAACCGACTCTAAACGGCGCCCCGTATTTAACTGACAAATTTTTAAGCGACGTTTCAAGCTGCCGTCCTACCCCATAAAGCTCTGTTTTCCTTATATCGGCGGCTTTCTCATTACGGTAAACATAGAGTTCCAGAAGACGGAGCGAAAGATTTTCAAGCCGTCTTGCCTCGCCGTATATCGCGCGCGCCGCCTCTCCACGTTCAGAATTTGTAAGCTCATAGCTGTCAAGCATCTGCGCATAACCCATTATGGCGGTCATCGGGGTTTTAAGCTCGTGCGTGAAATCCGCCACGAAAATATCCCGTTTTTCTACTTCCTCGGTTATCTCGCTGATTTTCCGTTCTACCGCGGACGACATCAAATTAAAGCTGTTTGAAAGATTTTTAATTTCCTGACCGCAGTTATTTATTTTTATTTTTTCGCCGTAACTGCCTGACGCTATCCTTTCTGCCGCCGCCGAAAGTCGGGAAAGCGGCTTTGTTATCCTTTTTGACGAAACAAACAGCAGCGCTCCGCTTATCAGCGATACGGCGAGAACCGTTATTCCGTAAACGGTAAAAAGTATTTTATTCTGCTCTTTTATTCCCGAAAAATCCGAGGTTACGGCAAGACAGTACGCGCCGACGGCTGTCTCAAACCGGCAGACGGCTTCCATTACCGGACCGCTGTCCTTCCCTATAAAACGGTAAAACGCGTTTCCGGTTTCCCCGTCTTCCGCTCCGGCAGTATATATCCGCACTCCCGAAACCGCTTCATCAAGAGTATTTTTTATCTGTCCGGCTATCTCTGACGCCTGGGCCTCCGTAATTTCCCCGTAACAAATATCGCAGAAGGACAGAAAGCTCTCTGCCGCGTAATCGGCAGAAGCGAGCACCCGTTCTTTCCGCGACTCAAAAAGCGTGTTCGTAACGTTAAGGATTATCAGCGTACCCCCTGTGCCCATAGCGAGCAGGACTATCAGATACGCTGTGCAGAAAAATCTGAAAGACAGTTTCATTGCATCTTCTCCGGTGAAAATTTGTATCCTACCTTATATATCGTCTCTATCGCCCCGTCAAGACGGAGCTTTTTCTTGAGCCGCTGTATGTGAAGGTCTACCGTTCTCGTGTTGCCGTAGTACGGCTCCTGCCAGACCTGCTCGTAAATCGTCTCACGGTAGAGCGCGATATTTTTGTTGCGTATAAGAAAAAGCAGCAGCTCATACTCCTTCGCCGGCAGAAATACCGGCTCGCCGTCCGACAAAACCGTTCTTGAAAGGGTGTCTATCCTTATCCTGCCGACCTCAAGCTCACGCTCCGTTTTATGATAACGGCGGAGCACCGTTTCTATCCTTGCGGTAAGCTCGCCTAAATCGAACGGCTTTGTTATATAATCGTCCGCACCAAGGCGCAGACCTTTTATACGGTCGTTTACTGCCGATTTAGCCGTGACGAATATCACCGGAATATCAAACTGCTTTATATAGTCTATAAGCTCATAGCCGTCAATATCGGGGAGCATAACGTCAAGCAGAACAAGGTCGTAATGATTTTTTTCCGCCTTTTCCGCCGCTTCGCCGCCGTCTGCGGCGGTATCGCAGAGATAGCCGTTTTTTACAAGGCACAGCCGCACCATATCCGCTATCGCTTTTTCGTCTTCCACTATAAGTATCCGGTTCAACCCTATCCCCTCCGGAAACAATTATACAGTATAATGTATCTTTTTTGTATCTCAAAATTTTTACAGAGCAAAAAAGCGCGCGGATTTTTGAGCTTCCGCGCGCTTTTTTGATTAACCGTATATCATCTGAAATTTTCTGATTCTTCTTTTACAATCTCGACATAGCGTCTTACCTTGCCTATGTCGTTATTTACAGTGTAAACGTCTCTCTGTGTAAACTCAAGCGTACAGCCCTCTGCCGCCGCAAGGGTCTTTCTGATATGCTTTCTGAAGGCCTCCTCGTCGAGTTTTTCGCCGACCCCAAGGAAATTCGGACTCGGCTTTCTGTGGTATACCGTTTTTCGTCCTTTAAGCTGCTCGCCCATATATTCCTCGTTACACCATGGAGATATTGATACTTTTCGCAGGTTTTTCACCTTTGAAAGACAGTTTTCCCAAATAGGGTCAACCGCTTCACAGCAACCATATGATAACAATCCATAACGGCTGAACACCTTTTTATAATACGGGAATATAAATTCCTCATACATCTGGGGAGATATTCCAGCCGTTTCCTGTGAATCCATAAAGCCCCATATCTGATTTACTTTACTCACGTTTTCTTTCGGCAAATCATTTGTAAAACAGTATGTACCCTGACCTAAAAACTCACTTGAAACCGTCGGAAGTATATGTCCCGCTTTTTCGAGCTCGTCAAAATATCTGCAGTAATCGTCAGTAATCATATCCATCATTTTTTTGAACAGATCAGGCTTGTCGTACATTTCTATATACATATCCTCCATACTCATTATATGAACTATATTCTGAGTAGGAACGGCATACAAATGTGTCGTCCCCGAAATATTTGTGATTTATTATATTGCCGAGCAGCATATATTCCCAGTTTCTGCCCTCTTCGGTAGTGCATTGCATAAGCGGAGGTATTACCTCGTTCGCGAATGTAGCGGTTTCGACCGTCACAAGCGGTTTGATTCTTTTGCAGTCATTAAGATCGGTCCACGCTTTACCGAGCGACTCCATTTCAGGACTTTTTGCAATTTCAAGCTGTTCCTTTGCAAGATCTCTTATTCTGTTCAAATCGCGGCTGTCCATTTCATTGCCTCCTTTTTTATATTATACTTGATACAATCATCGTCTCATATACTAAAATATGCTGATTTTTTATAAAATCTTGCTTTTTTCAACGTTAAACTGTATTATTATATTTGGAGGGGTATGATTGTATGAAGACATCATTTGCAGAATACATTCTTTCTGAAAAGCAGCTTACTTCTGTTGCCCTTTTTGACAGGCTTTACTTTGAGAGGACAGGATTTTTTGAAAACGCTTTCTCCCACAGAATGGCACGGACAAATCCGGATTTTTATATGGTATTTGTATGTGTGGGCGGAAAAGGCACTTTGACTTTAGGAAACAGAAACTTTGCGATATCAGCCGGAGACGTGTTTTTTACCTTTCCTCATCTGCCGCATCTTTACGCCGCCGACGAAAACGAGCCGTGGTCAATCTACTGGTCGCATTTTTACGCCGCGCACCCGTATGTTCCGGAAATATTAAAATCAAGCGCAATAAGCGCTGAACATCCGGTGCTTCATATACGGCGTTTCGGAGAAATTGCCGACCTGTCCAAAACCATTTTTTCCGATTTATACAAATGCTCCGCCGCCGAACTTATGTACAGGCAAAGTGTATTTGTTCATATGCTTTTTAAGATTTTTACGCTGGCGTCTTCACAAAATAAGAAAGACCCTTATGTTTCAAAAGCTCTTGAATATATACACGGCAATCCAGATAAATATATCTCGCTCGACATACTGGCGGACAAATGCGGAGTTTCAAAATATTATCTGAGCCATATGTTCACAGAGCAGACCGGCGTGTCCGTAAAGCAGTATATTCTCTCGTTAAGACTTTCAAACGCGAAATTTCTTCTTGAGTCCACAGAAAAAAGCGTTACCGAAATATCTCAAATGTGCGGATATGAAAACTCAATGTATTTTTCAAATGCCTTTAAAAAATATTACGGCTTATCGCCAAAAAATTACCGAAAAAGCATATTTTAATTTCCGTATTATAAAAAAGAACCCGGAGCGTATAGTCTCCGGGTTTTTGAAAGAGTTAAATAAGTATCAGGGTGCAAAGTTCAAAGTCTTTACCTTTTTTAAGTAAGCAGCTTATTGCAAATATAAATTATTCATTTTAATTTTCCGCTTGCTTAATTTTTTTTAATTCATTTTCTGCCCATCGATTTTCTATCTCATATCCCCTTTTATTATTCCAATCAATAATTTGATTTAAAGTTTTCTCGGCTTGTTCAGGCAAATGGCTTTCAATATAATAGCAAGCTAATGAATACTGTATGTCAATTAAATCTTTATTTGACTGCCATGCTCGCTCCCAGCATTTTTTACCTTACAAATAATACTTCTCTACACTCTTTCAAAGTAAATTGCAACACTTTCACCCGTGTATCCGGCGGTATTTGTCAACGTAAGTCCTGCATTCATCAACAGAGCGCCGGAAAGCACCTCTCCTGTTTGCTCGTTTTTGTAATATGCGTTGGGCTCAAGTCCGCGAAGCCTTACAATTAAATGCTGATGACATTCCTCACGCATTGTGACGAGCGTTACCATCGTGCGGGATTTATCCGGCAAAACCAACTGCCATGCCGCTCTGTACGGATTCTCAAAGGGTGAAACGAGTCTGTAAAGGTCTCCCCTGTTCACAAGCTCGTAATTCCTGTGATACTCCTTTATCTGACGGCGGATAATATCCGCCTCATTTTCGGTAAGCTTAGTCGGGTCAAGCTCCAGTCCAAAGGTTCCCCACCTTGCAACATTGCATTTTGTATCATAGCCGGTTCTGTTGCTCGCCGAAACATGCGCTCCCATCGCCGAAGCGGGGTAGCACATTGAAGTGCCAAACTGAATGTAAAGCCGTTCAATCGGGTCGGTATTGTCACTCGCCCATATCTGCGGCGAATAGCAAAGCATTGCGGGGTCAAAGCGACCGCCGCCGCCCGAGCAGTTTTCAAAAAGAATATTCGGAAATGTGGTTACAAGGCGATTCATTAGGTCGTATGTACCCAAAACAAAGCGATGGAAAAATTCCTTTTTGCGCTCGGGCGGCAAAAGCGCCGAGCCCGCATCGGTTATATTTCTGTTAAAATCCCATTTAAGATATTCGATATTATTTTGCGAAAGCACATTATACATCTGCTCCCAGATGTTATTGCGAACATCCTCCCGTGACATATCTATAACATACTGATTACGTCCAAGCATTGGCTCTCTGCCCTCAACCCGAACACACCAGTCGGGGTGGGCTCGGAAAAGCTCGGAATCGGGTGAAATCATTTCGGGCTCGTACCAGATTCCGAATTTAAGCCCCTCGGCGTTTACCCGCTCTATAAGCTTGCTAAGTCCTCCGGGAAGCTTTTCCTCATTAACAAACCAATCGCCTAATGACGAGGTATCGTCATTACGCTTTCCAAACCAGCCGTCATCCATTACCAATAATTCCACGCCTAATTTTTTAGCTTCTTTTGCAAAGGCTACAAGCTTATCCGCATCAAAATCAAAATACGCCGCTTCCCAGCTGTTAATAAGCAGGGGGCGCTTTTCGGTTTTATACCGTCCTCGTATTAAATTATTGTTGTAAAATCTGTGGAAAATACGGCTCATCTCGCCTATTCCCTGCGCTGTAAATACCATTACCGCCTCGGGAGTATCAAAATATTCGCCGCTTTTCAGCTCCCACGAAAAGGTCTGCGGCTCAATTCCCATAACAACCCTTGTTGTACAGTTAAAATCGCACTCTGCAAGCGCCGAAAAATTACCCGAATATACAAGGTTAAAACCGTAAACCTCTCCTCGGTCCTCGTCTGCGCCGCTTTTCGCCAATGCAATAAAGGGATTTTGATTATGGCTTGAAGAACCGCGCCTGCTCTCTACTCCCTGAATCCCGTGTGCAAGCGGACGTCTCTCAATATTCCTTTCCTTTGCGTGACATCCGTAAAGCGAAATCAGGTCATAATCCATATCCGGCAGGTCAAGGCAAAGGCTCATAGCACGCTCAAGTCGCATTTTTTTCATTGAGCCGTTAGTCACCCTGACACGCCTTGTTATAACATCATATTTTTGGAAAACGGTATAATAAAGCGTGACCTGTGCTCCCGTAACCGAATCCTCAGCGTAAATTTCGAGTGTCTGCGCCTCGCTATCGCTGTTTACATAGCTTGACGGCATTTTAGGTATTTCCTTTTTACCGTCATAAATTTTATATCCTGTGTAACGAATATCGGTCACGCTGTCTCCGTTTGAGTTTTCGATTTCAAGCGCCGCTATTCTAAAATCCCCTGCTCCGCTTGTACCGTATTCAATAGGTGCGGTATCGGGCGAAAATCCGTGCTCGCCAATTACGGGGTTTGCCGGACTGAATGAGGCGTTAGGCGTTCTCATAGCTCTGTTTGGAACAAAGCTGTCGGGAATAAAGGCTCCGTAATAAAGATTTAAAAGGTAATTCTCCTCATAAACTGCTATTATATAGCTTGAATTATTAGTGTCAAGCTTAAAGGTTTTATCTTTCTCGCTAAAATGTATCGGCATAATAATCTCCTAAAATCAATTCTTTTTACATTCGGCTTTATATATAAGCTCCGCCAGATACGAGGCAAAGCCGTGGTTACAGCTGGCACATGTGTCCTTATGCTCCCACAGCGTTCCCGTTCTTTCTGCCATATAAAGGAAATAGCCCTTTATTTCCTCCAAAAGCTGAGCATAATTTCCGTTCCTGCAAAGCAGTTCAAGCCTAAGGAAGTTTCCTATAAAGGCATTTGATGGGTGTATTTCGGGATAAGCGCCGTTTTTCACCCTGTCAGGTCCGAACTCAGTAGACAGAGTTCTCCAAAGCTCAGGATAAAGCTCCTTAGTCGCAACTCCCGTAAAGAAGGCGTAATACTGGCAGGTTTCGGTGCGGTTTTGGGTGGATACCAACGAGCCGTTCTCATAAACCTCGTTGTCCCTGAAAAACTCCCCGTCAAAGGAACGCTCCCTTACCGTTATTTTAAGCTTTTCCGCTTTTTGCATTAGCTCCTCATCGGCGAACAGCTCTCCCACCGCGCAAAGTGCCGACGAATACAGCATATTAGACGGAAAATTAACATCCTGAACAAAATCGTTTGCCTTTGACCATTCCACAAACACCCAACCCGGTAAGTCTTCGAGCAGTCCGTCGGTGTTTTCGTATTTTTCGAACCAGTCAAGCAGGCGGTACACTCTGTTTTTAAAGAGGGATACAAACTCGCTATCTCCCGTTCGTTCCTTATAGTCCTTAAGCTCCAAAATGAACCACATTGCCCAGTTCGGTATAAAACCGCCGCCGTCCACATCTGCGGGATAGCACATAGGCAGCATACCCTCGGGTATATTATCGAAGTCTTCGGGAAGCAAGAAATTTTCAAGGAAATTGCGCTCTATTAGGTTTCAGTGTGCACAGGGGACAGTTCTCTGTGCTACTTGCTATATATATTCTTTTTCAACAAAGATAACAAAAATGGCACAGCACAGAGAACCGTCCCCTGTGCTATACTCGGGTGGGTCAAAGCATTTTATCGGCGCAGACCAGTTTTTAAGGTCTTCGGATATATTACACCAAAATCCTCCGCTGCCTTGCCATGCAAACCTTCCCGGTGTGCCGAAAAGATAATATTTCCCCTCAAAGGGTAAGATAAAGGGATCTCGTATATGTATTTCTGATAGTTTCATATTTAATTCTCCGTTATGTCAATTTCAAAAACGCGCGCCGCGATATTTTTATTGCTTTCAAACTTAAATATTCCGTTATTTAATACTGCGGTGGGCGATTTATCTTTCAAGGGATAAATTTCTCGAAGTTCAGAGCCTTCCTTAACATAAGCCGACAAATCAAGGGTAAGCGTGTCACCTCCGCCGTTCTTGAATATTCCTATTCTAAGCTTCTTATCCGACCTTAAAGCCAAAACATTATAGCCCTTTTTGTAAAGCGCGTTTTGCGGATAAAGCCTTAGCGGCAAAGCGGTTCCTACAAATTCCCGATCCTTTTTAGCGCAGTCTACCGCTCGCTTAATAAGCTCAAGATTATAGCTGTCGCATTTTTCAATATGTCCCGAAAGATATAAAATCCCAAACAAGCCGCACGCCATATTAAAGGCGGTTTGCTCGCCGTCGGACATATTCTTTACGTATTCCTCATCATAAGCGGAATCAAGGTTCAGCCTGTCGTTAAAGCTTAGCGGATAAGGATACGCCCATATTCCGCATTTTTCAGGAGGGATACACCTTTGCATACCCCACACGATTGAGGGATTATTAAGATAATTTTCCTGATCGCTTACGCTTTGCAAATGAAAATGGGAAAGGGTGCCGCTGTCGCACCGCATAGCGCCGCTGCCGCAGTTTTCTATTATCAAATCGGGCATTTCTTCGCATACCGAATCGATAAAATCGCAGAAAGCAATATAGTTTTCGGCTATTCCAAGCCCCCAAGAGCTGTCATTATTATTGTCACAGCCTATGCCTAAGGAATGGTTGTAATCGTTTTTAATAAAGCGTATTCCCAATCCGTACAGGAAACGGATTCTGTCTCTTAAATAATCGGTGACCGCCTTGCACTTAAAATTAACAAAGCAACGAGAGCCGTTAACAACATTCCCGCGCCGCTTAAGCACTGCGTTTTTGTCAAGCTTATAAACAGCGGATTCCGAATTACAGGTTTCAATTTCAAGCCAGATTCCGGGTATCATTCCCTTATCGGAAATATACTTGATAATACCCGACAGTCCGTATTTGCCGAATTTGCCGTCATCGGGAATCCAGTCGCCGAAGGAGTATCCGTCTTCCCCCTCTACAAACCAACCCGCGTCTATGCAAAACACCTCAGTTCCCACATCTGCGGCGGTATCAATAAGCGGAATAAGCTTTTTATCGCTCGGCGCTGCCCAAAGGCAGTTCATATAATCGTTAAAGCAGACAAGCGGTTTAGAGAGCTTTCTGCCGTTTTTGCGCTTATATTTCAAAAGCGTATTCAGCGCGTCGTCCGCCGTCCCCGAGATTTCACCGTAAATAACAGGAAGAGTATTATAACTTTCCCCCGACTTGAGGGTTACAAATGTGCCTGTTCTGCCTTCGTGCAGAGAATTTACCTCGACAGTTAGCTCAAGCGCGTCGGGTGCGCCTTTGGTTCCAAGCTCAATTTCCCAAGAAGTACCGCCCTGATGCTCAAAGAAGTATGTAACATTATCGGTTTTATCCTCTATTAATACAATCGGATAATACCGCTCTGTAGACCAGCTCCCGACAGAAGAAACCGAACGCCCGCCGCGGCATACCTCGTGAGCCGCAACAGGATAAAGCCCCATTTCGAGCGGCGTTTTTGTCACCCACTGAGCCTCGCCCTGCCACGCGAAATGACACAAATGAATCAGTACGTCTTTTTCGTAAAAGCCCTTTGCAATGCCCTCCGCGTAAACCGAGCTTAAACGGTTTACGGTAATATACTTATCCGAGGTATTTGTAATAACATTTATCTGCTTTATTACACAGTTATCGGGGTCTTTTTCCGTATTTTCACGGACGGTATATCCGTCAAAACTGCTTTTCCCCGAAAAACCGATTTGACAGGAAGCAAGGTCGTTCAACTCATTTGTTACTGTTATAAAGCCCGTATTCATATTTACCTCCGATTTTTAAAGGTAGTTTTTAAGCACATTAAAGATTCTTTCCGCTATCTTTTCCATACCTAAGTCGCCGGGATGATTGGCAACACCCTCGTGTTCAAAAAGTCCGATTGCTTTCATCTTGTCGTCCTCGCCTAAATCGTTAAGCTCAACAAGCGGATATTCGTTTTTGAGCGCGTACTCACGGATTGCACCGTCGGCAATATGCTTCCAAAAGCCTGTGGTAATTATGATTTCAGCCTTTCCCGAACCGTTTAGATATGAAACAAGCTTCCCGTATTCCTTAATAAAAAGCTCACTGTTATAATTATGCCTCGGACAGTTTTCAACCAATCTCATAACAATAATATCTGCTTTAAAATCACGAGCCGCCTTAAAAAGCTCGAAGGTTTTTTCACCGTCATAACAGTTGCACTCCCATTCGGCGGCTTGGCATACGCAAAACGCCGCTTGGCTGTCTTTTTGCAAAATTTCCTTTGCAACCAAATGAACATAGTCCTTTTCCAAAGCAGACGCCGCCATTCCCCAGTCGTTATGCCAGCCAATATCGTGCTTTATACCGTGTCTTGTTATGGAATTACCCACAAACAACACTCTTTTGCCCTTTCCCTCGGGATTAATAAAGGTAATAAATTGATTCCTCTCAAGCTGATTTTCCGCTTTTACGGTATTTTTCTCAATCTGGTTCATATTTATGACCGTTCCTTTCTGATACGCCTTGAGCAGCTAAGTAAACGAAACGCATTTACCGTATAATGTTAGATATCTAAAAAATTATTTTTTCTTTTTCTTAAAATGGGGAAAAAGAAAACGCATTATAATAATCCTTTCTCTAAATGTCAGCACAAATGTGTTATCAAATCTCACTTATCTGCAGACGCAAATCAAACAGATATTTTTTACTGTCATCCGATAAAAATAATCGGCACCATAATGGGATACGGAAGATTTACAGCCGTGATTTCCGCATATACGCGATTTACCGGGGCAACATTTTCGCCGACCGTAACCGAAAATTCGGTAGAAGATATGCCGTAAATCTTATGGCATGGCTGAGGATAATCTAAGGCGACGGTACGGGAATAATCGCCGCATTGCCAGCCCTCGGGGAGCATAAGCCTAATTTGCAGCTTTTTCGGCTCCTGCGTATTTACCGATTTAAAGGTAAGCTTAACCTTTCTCACATCGCCGTGTTTAACACGCGGCGTACCGTCAAGCTCCATCTTAATCTTTATAACACGGCTGACATTCACGTCATAAGAATAGGGTGAGAAATTCAAGAAATCCTCTGCCGTAAGTTTATCATTTTGTTCAAATTCGTCTGCGCCAACAAGTGTATCGGAGTCGGTAAATTCAAAATCAACTTCGTTTGCTTTCATTACATCATTTACCGTATCCGCAACGCGGTTTGTCAATTCCTTGCAGGTTTTCGGAATCTGGTAATTATACATTCCGTTAATACAAAGCGTTATAATGCTGTCCCCGATAAAGCTTCTCCAATCCTCGGGAATGGCTTTAAGCCCGCCGATAATCCCTAAGGTGGCTCCGACGGTTGCGGCGGTACAATCGGTATCGTCGCCGCAGTTTACGGCATAAATCATTGATTTTTTGAAGTTTCCCTCGCCGTAAAGCAAACCTATTACAGCAAAGCCTAAATTAGCGGGCGCTTGGAACCAACCCAACTCCCTATTAAAGTCTACAACCCGATTTCTGGTTTCCTTGTAATCAATACCCTTATTGTAGCAATCAATAACCAAACGGACGGTTTTGGAAACGGCGCATTCGTCGGGTATTTTTTTGAGACCTATTTCGAGAAGACGGTCAATATCGCTTTCAAGATAAGCCGCGCTTTGGATAGCGGCGGTAAATATTTCGGCATAGGTTCCCTCTGCCAAGCCGTGGTCAACCATAGCGTCCATAACCGCATATTTAACAGCAACATCGGGCACTCCGGGGGCCGCTCCCGCCCAAACCTCGCTTCTTATCCAAGCGCCGTTTGAGGTTTTCCACTTATCGTTGTCCACCTCGCCGCTCATAGGCGGAAGTAATCCCAAAGAAAGATTATTTTTAGCTATTCCGTATTCGTTAAAATGCGGTGCTATTCTTTCCAACCAATATTCCGCCAGTATATTGGCAGTAAGATTCTGCGCGCCCACTTGCTCTAAAGCACAGAGCCATACCAGCTGTAAATCCAAATCATCATTGGGCATAGGCTCGCCCTTGGGTGTAGTAAACCCCTTTATATCCAAAATATCATGGGTTCCTTCAAAGGGACCTCCCAAGGTGCCGCCTATGTTTTTTCCTATCCAACAAGCATACAGCTTGTCTAAATACTCCTGTTTGTTCAATTTCATAATGACGCCCTCCTAAATTATAACATCTCGCGTTAATATATCAAATAGTATTTTCGAAAAATTCCGTTAAAATCATAGTTTCATATGCCTTCAGAGTAATTATTCCGCTAACCCTTTCGTTGTTTTCCGAGTTCAACAGCTCACGCTCTGTTTCAATCTTTTTTCTTCATTGGTAAAATTCTGAATGAAAATATATGTATTTTTGCCGTCGGTTCTGCTGTGCGCAGTAACGCCATCCGGCATTTTTCCCGAAAACACTCCGTTTATTCCGCACTCACAAAGCAAACGGGAGACAAGCATATCCGAAAATGCGCCGTCGTCTCTGAACGCCTGATAATACGCCTTGCCGTTTCCGTAATTATTAACCGTAAGCGCGGGCATTCCGGCATAAAAGTCCTCGGTATATGTTGCTAACACCTTTTAACAAAGCTTTTGAGTTTCTTCCCAAGGCTTTCCGAAACCGAATAGCACATCGGTGCAATGATAAGCTTGTATCGGTCAAAGGAATCGTTTTCACCTATTATATCGGTATTAATTCCGCGTTTCCAAAGCGGCGAATTTCTTTCTAAGACACAAATGCGATAAAAATCACTGAAATGGTGATTATTATATCGCTTATGTTTCGGTTGCCTTTGGTAACAAAGGCGAGAAACAGGCGTCTTTATTATTTTTAGCGTGATTTTTCACGCTATCACCTAACCGATAGCACAAAGCGGCGTGGTAAAACGAGCAGTAAAGCCGTATTCACCACGCCGCCATTTTTTAAAGTGATTTATGCGGAACTATTATTTGCTAAGCAGTGCTTGCTTTAAGGGTGTGATATGCGTTGCCTGAACGGTATCGCTCTCGCCAAGACCGAGAGCAGACTTATCTAATTCAACTTTGCTGTCGGCGGCGGCCTTTTTGACCCTTACAAGGTCTAAAATGTTAAAATATCCGTCGGTATTCACATCGTAGCTTAGGCTTGTGCCGACATTGTATTTTTGCGCGTCTGTAATAACATTGTCGCCGTACTGTACGGCGCTTACATTGCCCGCGATCACACAAGCAGTAACCGCAACAAAGGCAACAGCCGCAAGTCCTTTTTTCATTTTATTCATTACCTGTTCCTCCGTTCAAATATTTTTTACAGATTTCGATTAAATACAGGTATGTACCTGCTGTCCAGCCGAGCATAGGCGGCATTTCGTACTCGTTTACGGTATTTATTCCGCCGTCTTCCGCATTATACTTCTCCCAAAGATTTCCCGTTTTCTGATAGCAATTTTCGACCATTGAGGTAAACTCGACCGCGAGGCGAACCGCGTCGTCCGTAAAGCCGTAATTGATAAGTCCTGCGGCGGCAACCATTTGCAGACACGCCCATGCGTTGGGATAATCCCACTGATAATTTCCGCGCAGGTCATTTTTTTCGCAGGCGGTTATGCCGTATTTCTTTTCAAGGCTCATAAGCCTTTTGTGAGCCGCATACGCCTCGCTTTTGGTCAGCATACCGACAAAAAGCGGAAAAAATGAGGCGGCGGAAAGAACAGGACTTAATTTTCCGCTTTCAAAATTGTAGTCGTACATACAGCCGTCTTTTGCTGTCATAAGCTTTTTCATAAGCTCTGCCCGCTGTTTTGCGCGCTCGCGCCAAGCTGTCGGGTCGCCGTCTCCAAGCTCTTCACAAAAATAAGCCATATTGCTTTCAAAAGCGTAAAGCAAACAGTTAAGGTCAACAGGAGCATAGTTAAACGCCTCGTAGCCGAAACGCGGGGTTAAATCCCATCCGCTCTCACAGGAGGCGGCAAAATGCTCAATTCGCTTTTCCCTACCGTCTATAGGCGGCTCAAAGCCGAGCCTTTTTATAAGCTCCTCCTCAAGGTTGTCACAGCCGGGTTGTTCGCGGTTAATACCGTAGCGGTTAAGTCCGCAGGGAGTGCTTCTCCTCTCCATCCAGAAGGAATACTCCTTTTGGAGAGTCTTAGCCGCTTTTCTAAGCCACTCCTTATCCCCTGTTTTTTCGTAAATATCCTTAACCATAAGGGAAAGGAAGGGCGGCTGAGAGGTTTTTAAATAGTTAGTGCGGTTGCCGTTGGGCATATAACCGAAGCGCTCGACAAGGTACAGAATGTTATCGGTATTGTTTTTCACCTGCCCGAGCTTATCCGAAAGGATAAGCCCGAGATTGGTGAAATAGGTGTCCCAGTAGTAAACTACGTTTCTGAATGCGTTGTTAAGGTTACGTGCCAAATAATATCCGCCGGGCATAGGCGCTACCGCGGTGGTATTTGCCTTTTGCGCGTTTATAATCGCCTTTTCCTTCGAGCTCCAGTTGCTGTTTTCAAAGGCTTCGTTGTTCGCCGAATTGTAGCGCGCGGATTTACCGAGAATACTCTCAACCTCGTCCGCAAAATCGGTCTGAGCGTCGGTATCGGTCCACCACTTAACAAATTCCCAGCTTTCATCGGGCTTATCGGTGTCGGCAAGAATCATTACCGCGCTCGAACCCGCAAGCGCCGTGCGGTTTACCGAACCGTCCTCCCTGACAGTGCCCGGAATCTCTACCATTTTCCAAAGTCCGTTAATTTCAGGAGCGGCTATCTGGAGCGTGTTATACAGACCGAAGGAAGCAATTCCTATCGGCATTTCGCCGCTGCGAAAACGGTTTTGAAATTCAAAGGTAAGCGGGAAGCCGTAGCTCACGTATAAATTTGTAAATTTATTAAATACATTTATTGCGGCAACCGAATCAAAGGTTGTATACATACCGCCCTCGGCATATATATCAATTCCCGCCTGCATAAGCATAGTAAGAAAGGTATTCGCGTCGGACGAAACGCCGATTTCCATATTATTATTTGCAAGAACCGAGGATATTTCGATTAAATCGTCCCATGTTTCGGGAACGGAAACACCGAGTTCCTCTAAAATATCGGTTCTGTAAAACATCATATCAAAGGCAATCGCCTCGGGAAGACCGTATAGCTTATCTCGATAACGCAGAGTAATCAAAGAGGATTCGGGGAATCTTGAGGTCACGCTGTCAATGTCCTTAAAGCCGGAAAGCGGATATGCCGCCTCGCGCATCGCGTAGTTAAAAACGTCGGGGCTTGACAGGGCTACAACATCGGGACCCATTCCCGCAACAACCGCAGACATAAGAGAACCTGCGTCGACGTTTTTAACGGCTGTAGCAATACCGCTCTTCGGGGTAAAGGATTTTGCCGAAAGGTTTCTTACGATTTGTGCCTGATCTCTTCCCGTTCCTACCCAAACGGTAATCGCGTCCTTATTATCCGTAACCTCGGCAGCGCCTATCAATTCATAATCGGTCATATAGGAAGACAGATACTCGCCGACCGAAAAAGCCAACTGCCTGAAGAAGCCTGCCGAAACTTTAGGAAGCTCCTTGCCGTCGCCGACAACAAAAAGGTCGATTTCAAGCGGCTGTTCGGTAGCCGAAGCTATCCAGGTGCTTAAAGAACCTATATTGCTCTTAAAATATGAAAACTCGCTCGGAACAGTATCGGGGTCTTTGTTCATTTTTTCAAGCTGTCTTATAAAGCTTCTTATAAGCGCCGCGCCTGCGTTTCCCTTACCGCAGTACTGCTCGATGAAATCGGCGCAGACCGTAAGCTTATCCGCATAAGTGCCGAAAGCGGCTATCTGTTCGGGATAAAGCAGGTCCAAGCGGTAATCTCTGAGCAGGTCGGGTGTTGCGCCAATCGTCATAAGCAGCTTGCGGTAAATCGCGTTAAAGCCGTCAACGCAACCGTCAAGAACCCTGAGAACAGTATCAAGCCTTCCCGGAGTCGCACGCATTTTTATTTCGTTGTCGCCCGCATCAAGATAGAAAAGGTAATCTTCACCGCCGCCGAGATTTGCCGACTGCCACGAGCTGTCAAAGCCGAAGGTTATCTCGGTCGCCTCCTTGAACTGAAGCTTGTTGTTGATATAAACCGTTCTTGTTGACGCCTGACCCGGCGAGGAGTTTTGACGGAAGCGCAGGCTTATTTTATAAAGTCCCGATTTGTCAACCTTAACATTCCATTTAATGTACTGACCCGCAATGCTCCAATGGCCGGCGCCTATTGTATTGAGCATTATTTTTCCTGCTTGAGAGGGGCTTGTTGCGGCAGATGTTCTATCGGGAATCGGATAGATAGTGGTCGAGGACTTTGCCAAGCATTTTTCCGCCTCTACGGTGACCGAGCCGCCCGCCTCTAAGACACCCGCGGCTTTTCTTTCGTCCTTGAGCTCTGCATAGCTTTTTACATTTCCCGCAGGTTCAAGAATCAGCTTTTGAAGCTTAACCTCGCCCGCAAGCTTATAAACCGTAACAATGTTTTTACCCGCATTAAGGTTTACCGAAAGCGGCTCGTTATAGCTGTATGAATAATCGTATATATAATTGGTAACAGGCGCTTCGGACTGTTTTTGCTCGGGTCGAATCTCATTCCCGCCGAAATCCTTTTTCGGCTCGCCGTCATCGTAATACTCGCGTTCTAAAATAAACTCGGAAAGCTGGCTGTACTGCGTTTGTCCGTTAACTCGTATTCCCCGCTCTATCTGCTCTTTTCCCGAAGCGGGAACGGTATATTCAAGCTTTAAATAATATCTTCCGTTTTTCGGAGCCTCAAGCGCAAAATCCAAGCACTCGGTGCCGTCGGCGTCCGAATACTCGGTTGCGGCTGTTATTACTATATCATCTCCGACCGCGTCCTCAAAAGCACTGTGGGTAAGGAAATAAGAATAGCTGTCCTCCGCCGCGCTTTCCTGCTCTATTTTTTCAAGCAGAGGGAACACATCCTCCTCCGTCTTCTTTTCCGAAGACTTCGCCGAAGCAAAGGGCGAACAGGAAAGAAGCAGCGAAGTAGCCAGTAAAAGCGAAACAGATTTACGCATATTATTTCCTCCGAATTAATATTATCATCATTAATAAAAATTACTGTCAAAACATTATTACCATTGACTATAATTTATAATAGCATACAATCAGTATTTTGTATTGTAAAATCCAAATATAAAATGGTAAAATCCAACTTTTTCTAATTTTTACTTAAAATTCCAAAATAAGGAAAAGACATATAAAATTCCTGTTTTTTCCACTAATATAGTGAATTTATTTGCGTTGATATAAATTATTTCATCATATATATACAACCGATTTGTAAATGAAGGAAAGGACAATAAAAGTAAAATCAAATATTGAAATAAGCGTCAACCTATGCTATAATACACAGCAAGGAGGTATTTCGCCTATGGAAGAGCTTACTATGCTGGATTTTGATTTGGATTCCGCCCCCGATATATATGCCGATATTTTGTGCGCCGAAATAATAAGTCTTGACGAAAAGCGCATTTTTGAATACAGCGGCTGCCACGAATTTGTTATAACCCTTACGGATAATATTGTATCGGAAATGTATTCCGACGAATTGTCTGAGCACCGAACGACCTATCCCGCATATACCTTTATTTCAATTAACAATAAGCACAGCTATATCTTTTCTCCTAAAAAAGACGCCCTACTCCTGCATATCAAAGCCAACATATACGCACTGCAAGAGTCAAAGGAAACGCCTTTGGAGCTGAACCGCAGCTATTTACCCTTAACCTTCAAGGTTGATGTAATGACTCCCGAAAATTATAAGCTTTTTTATCCTTATATTAAGGACGTTATAGCAGACATTGCCGAATCGCTTGAAACCGAAAACACTTTAAGCGGTATTATGCAAAGGCAGGTTGAAAGTATCATAATAATGCTTTTAAGCACTAACCTTTCAATCATAAACACGGTTATGCAATCAATTTCGGGAATTGCTTTAACCAATATCACTCCTCTCGGCAAGCAGCCGTTTGAGCTATCGGTAAGCAATGTGTATATATGGTCGGAAAATCCCGAGGCTCACAGTGACGCCAAGTTACTTCAAACCAATAACACACAGCATAAATATATTGAAATTCCGCGAAAATCAGATGAATATGTATATGAATACAACGAGCAATCCATGGAGATTAACGGCAGCTTCGGACGGCTTACCGTAACCGAAGGCGATGAATTTAAGCTCTGGCTTTTCCCAAATGCCGAAACCCATCCCCTCCACCTTTCTAAGGATCGGTACAAGGCTGTTGTTACCCTTAAGCTCAAATGCAGTCATGCCTGTGTTTTACAGCTTCATTTATATTCCATGCCAAACTACTTCAGTATCTCCTATCCGTTAACCGTAGTTAAACCGAATGTATGGCAAAGCTTTTTAATACCTATTATCGACAGCAACACGTCAAATCACTTTCATCCGTTAGTGGTGCGTGCAATCAGCTACATAAAGGATAATTACAGAGCTAAGCTTACAATTGAAAGCATTGCGGCGCCCCTGCATATTCACCCCTCATATCTTTCTGCGATATTTAAGAAAAGTACGGGGCTTTCGGTAAACAGCTACATAAATAATTACCGAATCACCATAGCCAAGCAGCTGCTTGCGAACACCGAAAACGATATTTCCGCAATTGCTAATATTACCGGCTTTTACGACAGTCAGCATTTTCTTAAAACCTTTAAAAAGATTTGCGGAACAACTCCGAAGGATTTCCGCAAAAAATATTCCGTGTTATAATTGACGCTTTACGTTATATCAAGGTATCGTAACCGCACCGAGCGTAAAGGTGCTGTAAAAAACACAAGCTATGCATTAGCTTTATTTTCAGCTTTTGCAGAGCTTGTTTTTTTCTTTAATTCGTCTTCTCAAATACTGTGTCTTTTACAGCCCCTTTGTTTAGGTGTTATGTAATATACCGCTTTCTGCAATATCTGTCATTATGAACAAAGCTCCGACTGTTTCTTCGCGGAGTGAGCTTATTATTTCACCTTGGAAGCTCCTAAATACTCGGATTTCAGTTTTCCGAAACAAAAAGTCGTTTTTTATCATAAATGAGTAGGATTATACTATAAAAACAAATCCTGTAATGTTATACTATATAATAGATATAATATATCTTATTATTTGATAATAATAGTGAATATTTACAGTTTTTAACCCTCGGCAAACCGTATTTCACTATCAACAGCGATAAACGATTCTTTGATTTATACTACTCGTCCTTGTGCTCCGCGTACCAGCTCCATGCGGAGGCGCAGTCGCCGTTCCCGAAGTGCCCCACAACCTCGGCGTCCTTGTCGTACCCGTTCTCGTAGAACGGGTAACACTCGTCGCAGAAGTCCCGGAGGCCCCGGTCAATCCACGAGGGGTTCACGGCGTTGACCCACAGCCCCTCCTCGCCGGGAATGCTCACCAGATAGTCGAGCCTGCCGCTCGGGTAGCGGATGACGTCGCCTGCGTCGAACTTGCCCATGTCCTGTCCTTTCCCATTGGGTGAATACTACATTGGTAGCATTATAGCAAACAACATCGCTATGTGCAATCACCCGGCGCAGATTCCGAGCTGACCCTCGACCGAGCGGGCGCGGGAGGCGTCCCGTCCGTCGCTGCGTCCTCGGGGCGTAGGTTCCGCCTCCCGTAGTGGCGGCCTCGTAGGCGGCATCGACCTCCTCCGGCACGAGCACCATGAGGGCCTTGGTCTGGCGCTCAAGCTCGTCCGCCACGCCGCGCACGAACCCCGTGCAGTAGGAGGACTTCACGCCCTTGAGGCTGTAACCGGGCCACTCCCGCCGCCAGCGGCGGACCTCCACGGTCGCGAGACGGCTCCCGACCTCGTGCAGATGCTCGAAGGCGAGCCGTGCGGCCTCGGCGTCGGTCTGGTAGCCGATGAACGAGTAGCGCTTGCGGCTGCCTCCCCGGCCAAGCCGCGTGACCGTCGCCCGGCAGCGGAAGGCCGTGGCGACGGTGCTGGCGAGGTTGGCGCTCCATGCAGTGCAGACGGCTGCGGTGTACACGTAGCCGATGTCCTCGCTGTCCCGGCGCTCGCTCAGCTCGGCGTCGGTGACGTCGTACCGGGCGATGAGGCGCTGGGCGGCGAGCGCCGCCTCGATGGCCTCCGCCTCGGTGCAGCCGTTCTCGACGGTGTGCTCGAACAGGGTCTTGATTCGGTTGATGATGGTCTCGCGCTCGGTGGAATCGCTCATGACAGTCCCCTCTTTTCCCGTTCTGATGGCCCGCGTCTCCCGTGAGGGTCGCCTAATGGAAGGTCGCCTCCATGACGCCGGTGCCCACGCAGATTGCCTCAGTACTGAGGTATGCGCTCGTGTCCCTAGAGAGGGCGTTGACCGCCGCCTCATAGGCGACCTTTCCGAGCCCGGTCGCCGGGAACGTCATGACCTGCGGCTCCTCGCCCTCCCGCCGGATGGTGATGCGGTATTCGGTAATCTCGATGCCCATGTACTCCATCGCCGTGACCTTTCTCTCGGGGTTCGTTACCACTAATATAGCAAACTATAAAACCACATAGCTTGGATAATAGGAACCTACACAGAACGGTCACATGGAAAGGGGGCATCCCTGCGGACGCCCCCTCTCGGAACCGCTCGTGCCCGCTGGGGCACGGCTATGCCTTCCGCTCGGCCCTCTCGTAGCGCTCGCAGGAGACCACGACGACCTTCTTGGGCTGCTTGCACGACCGGGCGCATTTTGCCGCCGGTCCGCCTTGGTCGGCGAGCCACCTTTCTAGGGCCTTGCCGTCCTTGTAGATGCCCGTTCCCTTCATCATTGTCACTCCTCGTGATTGTCTCATTCCTAGAAGTCGCCGCGCGCGATGTCAGCGAGGTCTGCCATGAGGGCGTCGTAGTCATCGTAAATCCAGTCCATGGCGGTCGCGGGCAGAAGGTCCTCAAAGACGTGGACGCGCATCATCTGTTCCGCATCCGCAGCAAGCTCGGAGCACTCGTCGCCGAGAGCGTCGAGAGATGCGGACTTCTCGGCATCATAGGAGCCATCAGCGAAGCTCGCTTCGCGGGCGATGATGCCCGCGCGGTATTCGTCATGCTTGAGCTTCCACTGTCTCAGAATCTCGATGACCTTGGCGGCGCTCTCAGATGTGTGCTGGCGGATGCTCTGGTCGGTGACAGTCATCATGTCCTCCGTTCTCGTGGCTTACCATTATCATAGCAACCTACAAAACTATATAAATGGCATGGTTGTACTCTACACAGGTTCTCCATGCGGGTGAGCTGGGATTATTAAGGCGAACGCCTTAATCCTTGCCGTCCCTTCCGGTTGGTCCGGGTGTCGTGGAGAGCTTCGCGGGCTGGTCGTTCTCGGGTTCGTGCGAGCCTGTCCCGTCCCTCCGTGCCGTCCTCTCTCTTGCGTTCCCTCTTACAATCGCGGGCTGGGAGGGAGCGCGATGCGGTCACTCGCAACCGCGATTCCCGCAGGAGTTTGGGGGCGCGCAGCCACCATCCTTTTGGAAGACGAAAACAAAAGCATTTTAACTGGTGTGAAGACGCAGATGGCATCCCTTATGGACGATAACGAGTCTTGACAGGCACTCATGGAACTCACTCGGGTTCTCATGTGAGCACCGCTCACAGTCCGGGCAGGTTATCTGGCGGTTTGGTCTCTTCTCGGTCGGGCTGGGAACCTTGATGCACGAGGACGTGAGGCATATCCTCCCGTAATCAAGATGATGGAGGATGCAGTTGTCCGTGCTGACCGGCCTGTGACAGATGGCACACCTCCCATGCTGTCTCATCCAGCAGGACAGCTTCATAAAGGGATTCTTCTGCGCCCGTCCCGCGAAGTTCCTCCATCGAGCCTTCTCGTTGATGTGACGCTCCATCTGCTCATGTCTGTCTATCTCTGGTAGCAGGCTATCCCTGTTCATGTTCCGTCCCTTCTCGAAAAGCCACAACAAGAGCATAGACGCACAGCAACTCAACCGAAACGGTTTTTCACGCTTTCGATGGCCAGAGAGTCCCACGACTGACTCGTAGGCTGTCGGAAGGGTGGGAAACCGTCTGCCACCTCATTTGACCTGCGTCTGCGGCGGGGGGATAATGGCGAGGACCCTACCCATCACGGCAGAAAGGACGACATGGCTACGGTCGCGGAGATTGACGAGAAGATTGTGAGCTGTCAGGCCCTCATCGAACAGCTCAGGGAGCAGCGCAAGGCAGCCGCCGCCAAGGAGCGCCAGCAGGCCCGCAAGTGGCGGGGCATGTGCCTCTCGGCCATCGGGGAGACGGTGCTTCGCGCCGTCGGCTGCGGCTGGTCCGAGCTGGACCTCGACGGGCTTCAAGCGGCACTGGACGACATCGGCGGGGACCCCCTGTACGCTGCCGTCATCGAGGGACGGTCGCCCGCAGAGGCCAAGAGGGCGCTGGACGCCTTCAAGCGCTCGCGCAGAGAGGCCAAGCGGGAAGATGCCGACGCGGGAGTCGAGCAGCAGGGACCTGACGAAGAATCTGCCGAGGACGGGACGGAGGAGTCCGAACCTGCGCCGGACGGCGAGGCGTCCCAGACGAACCCATGGTAACGATTGAGGCCCACCCGAGGGACGGTTCGGGTGGGCCTCACGGCTGTGCGTGCCCCCTTAAGGTGAGTGATTGGAGCTGAGAGCCTTGCACGTTCCACAGTATAGCAGAACGTCGCGCGACATGCGCGGCTGGCAAAACGCGACATCGGAACGTGTCCCTGATGTGGAGGGTCCCCCGTGTGGAGATGCTGTAAATCTCCCGCGTCGGGACCCTGTTTTGATTGATACGTAGGAAGATAGGAATGTAGGAAACTACATAGAAAGGACCGAGCATGAACGAGCACATCACCCTGAGCCACTGCTTCAACGTGGGCGTCGCCTGCGAGTACGGCGTCAGCGAGGCAGTCCTTCTGCAAAACATCTACTCCTTGGTCGCCAAGAACGCGGCGAACGAATCCCACTACCACGACGGGCGCTACTGGACCCGTGGCAGTGCCGCCGCCTTCGCCAAGCTCTTCCCATACTTCACCGAAAAGCAGGTCCGGTACACGCTTGAGAAGATGGAGAAGCACGGTCTCATCCTTGTCGGCAACTACAACGAGCAGCCCTTCGACCAGACGCGGTGGTACGCGCTCACCGACAAGGCATATAAGCTGTTTGGGCAGGTCGTTCCCACAAGCGGGAATTTCCACGATGGAGGAGGGAAAATTCCCCGCTCCATTGGGGAAATTTCCCCAATGGATAGAGGAACGTTACGCGATGGAGCGTGTAATTTTCCCCCACCAATACCAGATAGAAACACAGATGGAACCTCAGATGGAAACGGACAGATGGAAACTCAGATGGCAGCAGGCCGCGCGGGCGATGGTGACACGTCCGGCGAAAAGGGCGCGCCGACCCTTGAGGAGGCCCGTGCGTTCGTGCGGGCACAGGGTCTTCGTGTGGACGCAGACCGGTTCTTCGAGACGAACGCGCTCCGGGGGTGGACGGACAAGGACGGAAGGCCCATCCACGACTGGCGGCGCTACCTGCTTGCTTGGGCGCGATACGAGACCCCCGCGACACCCGAGCCTCCCGTCACCAAGACGGCGGAGAGGCCCGCGCGCTCCATCGAGGAGATTATGGAGTTCTACTTGTGCTCCCGTGAGGTAGCGGAGGAGATGGTCCGGGAGGGCATCGTCTAGGCCACAGCAGCCACGCTGATGGCCGGAGAGATGGAACCACGGGCAAGGACTCCACAAGCGATGAAATCGGGCCCCAGAATCGCTCTCAGAGGCTCACAGCAGAAAGGACGTGGTAGGAATGGCGAACGCGCTCGGGGAGGTGCTGGAAGAGGCCGTCGGGAAGGCGGCAGCCGGGGAGAGGACCGAGGACGGCGACCACATCGGCGAGGACGGCCTTCTCGTCTGCGGGAAGTGCGGCACGCCCAAGCAGCGGCGCATCGAGGTCCCCTTCCGGGACGAGCCGATGGTGGTGCCCGTCATGTGCGCGTGCGAGGAGCGGGCGGCGAGGGAGCGCGAGGAGCGCGAGGCCCGCGAGCAGGCGCAGGCATGGCTCATGGCAAAGCGGGAGGAGTGCTTCGCCACGGCACCGAAGCTCATGGCCTGCACCTTCGAGGCCGACGACCGGAAGAACACGAGGGTGTCCACGGCGTGCGAGCGCTACGCGGACACCTTCGCGAAGGGCGACCCCTACGGCCTCCTGCTGCACGGCGACGTCGGCGGCGGCAAGACCTACATGGCCGCAGCCATCGCCAACCGGCTCATCGACCGGGGCTTCTCGGTGCTGCAAACCGACATCGGCTCCGTGGCGACCCTGATGGAGTCGTCCTTCGAGAAGCGCCAGAGGAACATCGAGCGCATCCTGAGCTACGACCTGCTCGTCGTGGACGACATCGGCGCGCAGCGTAGCACCGAGTACATGATGCAGCATGTCTACACCGTCATCGACGGGCGCTACCGATACGGGAGGCCCATGGTCATCACGACCAACCTCGACGGCGAGCAGATGTCGCAGCTCCAAGGCGGCGGTCCGTGGAGCCGCGTCTTCGACCGCATCTTGGAGGTCTGCTATCCCGTGAAGGTCGTCGGCAACCGGAGGAAGGAGAGGGAGCTTGAGATGAGAAAGTCGATGCGCGAGCGACTTGGACTGTGATACACTGCACCCACGGACGTGAGGAACGTCCGGTCCTTTCTGTCAGCTCAGCCCTTCCCGTGC
Organism: uncultured Clostridia bacterium; assembly: GCA_944380885.1. Taxonomy (GTDB): domain Bacteria; phylum Bacillota; class Clostridia; order Oscillospirales; family Acutalibacteraceae; genus UBA737. The sequence continues at coordinate 43,400 of CALWIZ010000016.1, forward strand.
CAGCGCGGGGAGGGCTGACTGGCGTCTCGTAGCCACATGTGCTATATTCACCTCGTATCTCGTGAAGCCCCTCGCCGCCAAGCTCCGGGGCTTTTTTCATGCCCATCCGAGGACGAACGAAGTCAAGGGCGATGCCCGCTCCCCAAGGAGCATCGGCATCGCCCTTCTCATGTTCTCCCATATCCGCCCGCGACCTCGCGTCCCCGACCCGGCCAGCACATCAAGGCCCGTTCCCTCTATCATAGTATCGAAGTAGTAAAACAACTCGGCTGGGTCGTGGAAACGCCCGTAGAACTGGGCGTCTTCCGGTTTCTTCTATGAATTTTGCATAAACGAAAGCAACTATTGGGAGGCTGACCGTGCCATCTTTTCCTGTGGTTAATTCCGGCTTTTCCAGCCGTATTACAGTCTTGATAATAACAGAACGTATATAATGGAGCAGATTCCCGATTCTGATACCGGACAGTTCAACACCACGGTTACAGATACCGCCTTTACAATGAAAAGCAGCAGCGGAGCTGATGTCGATAACAATATGCAGGCTGTGACAGAGGACGATAAAAATTACGACGGCCGTGTTTTGACCGCACAGGGAGGCTTTTTTGCCAATCTATCCTACTTGCGCGGCGGTTCAACCAGGTGGGACGACTTTTTATCCGGAACGCTCGACGAGGATAAGGATTGGGCTGTCCTCGGACAGGCGGTAACCCTTGAGGGATGGATTACCAACGACGGCGGCGAGGGAATCTACCAAACCGTTGCCGCGGATTATCTTTTAAAATTCGACGACGAGTTTTTTGAACCGAACGGCAATTATTACTTAGCGGACGCCTGCAATAATTTTGAAAAGCAAACACTACTGTGGGCGGCAAAAGCCGACGGAACAGGCTGGCAAAGCGATGAGGAAATGAAGAGTTCCACCCAAAGCGATTTGGTGTTTTATGATTCGCTTGAAGCTCTTAAAGCCGACGGTAAGACGCCTGTAGGCGTTTTGGCAGAGCTTAGGGGATTGAGCACCCAAACTAAAAATCATATGCATTACTTTATTCATGGTAATGTTAAAAAGGATTGTCCTGTGAATAAGGCTTATATGATTACCCATACCGCGTATCTTTGGACAAAAAGCGACATTAAGGATAGGGTTCTTCAAGCTACAAAAAAGACCTCCGATAATGATTTAACCGATGAAGATTACAAAAATTATTCAATAAACAGTATACCAAGCGCCGCTTCAAAAAAGCTTTTGGACGCGAATCATAATTATACGGGCGAATATCCCGTTCCCTCCTTTAGGCGTGACTGCTATGACAGCGACAGCTATTCGCAGGGTCTGAAAAATGCGAAGGCGGCATCCTATGACGCAACGGGATATATTCTGGGCTACGGCGCGGGAGTGTATCAGGATACCTGTCTTGTAATAGAGTATATTACAACCGTATCAAAATCCACCGCCCAAAAAGAGCAAAGCACAGGTGCGTCAAAAACCATTTACGATATGAGCCAAAGCCAACGCACGGTGGATTATATCATAATCCCAAAAATCGACCGCACCTGCGGCGTGGGCGCCTCGGTAGCGCCTACGCTTACCGTTACGCTATACCTAAAGGATACCCTACCCAAAGGGCTAACCTACATTCAAGGCTCCTCCTACCTCGGCGGCAGCTACGAACAGGATGCTTTGGCTCAAAAACCGGGCACCGTTACAGACGGAATTAATTGCGAACCGACAATCGAAACCGATTCGGACGGAAACACAACCCTAAGCTGGAGTATTATTGCGAAGAACGTTGACGTTAATAAGGTTTGGTCGGGAAATCTGTATTTTTCCTGCTCTATAGGCACACCGGGCGATGAAAATAACGATGTTAAAGACGGCGACCAACTAAATAATAATATAACAGTTTGGTCGGACGGCGGGCAAAAGCGCCCGTTTACAAAGGAAAACGGCAATTTAGCGGAATACGGTATTCAAATAATGAAAAACAGCGTGCTGTCTCTTTCAAAGCTTGCGGACAGTCTGGTGGTTGAAAAGGGCGAAGAAATTGGCTTTACAATGAACGTCGGCAACAACAGCGCAACCGCTAAGCTCGGCACGGTAATTGTCGAAACCTTACCTTTCAACGGTATAAACGGAACAAGCTACAGCGGAGCTTTAACGGTTACGGAATTTTCCGCCGCATTGGTAAGCTCAGGCGTATCCTCCCCTGTTTCGGATGGAGATTTTGCATTTTATTACAGTACCGATCAAAGCCTTGCGGGACAACCGGCAACGTATTATCAGGCTAAGCTGAGCGGTTGCTCAACCCTCGAAGAAAAGAAAAATTATTTTTCAAGCAACGGTTGGACACAGCTTACCTTCAGCGAGACAACGAGCACGGTTAAAGGTATGAACCTGTATTCTGTTACAAACGATTTATCTGCCGTATCACAACAGATTACCGCCATTGTGGCGGTGGGAGATCTTTCTGCCAATCAAACTATGAAAATGCATATTATCCTCGGTATAAAGCATAAGGGTGTTATATCCAAGATCCGCCATAATATCTATCCAATTTTTAAGGGTCTGGACAGACATAACCGCATTCCTTGAACAGTCAAGCATTACGCCGAATCTGTTAAAATAGTTTTTAAGCACAGTAAATCACCTTTCTTGCTCAATTATACTGTAAGACTCATTAAAGTAAATAATAGGCAAAAGCACATTCCAGCTGCTTGCAAAACGACTAACTTCGATTTTCATATCTTTAAGCACAGATTCCAGACTCTTCAGAGCTTTCTTGAAATCCTGCCAGTTATTCTTCAAGTCCTCTGCAATCTGCTTGTTGATATTTGACTTAACAACATCACCATAAAGCATTAGGGCAGAGCGAACTATAAAATCAGAGCCGAATCCTGCATAGGAATCCACAAGCAATCTACCAAACTCTGTTTTTGCATTGGGCCAATATGCCTCCAAAATAGACATCGTAATTTCGTGTTTTTTCAATGCCTTACCGCCACTATTAAAACGAACAAACATTTCCAGTGCGTCGTCCTGTTTCATACTTGACCGGCTCATTTCCTAACCGGTCTGGCAATATTTGTTCTCAACACCCCTTGCCAAGCTTATAAGCTCAAGGGAAGTCACTAAGGAACAGACTGCTTATCTGTATCATAGGAATCTCACCTCTGCCGGGTTCTCCGCCAGCTCCGTAGAGAAGTATCATTATCATCCTGACTGTCATCGCCGTAACAGGAGCAGCCTGTTACTTATACCGGGGGTTCTCGCTATTCTGCATTGCAGAAGTCTCGGCGTACCCGATAAGGTGGCTAAAATCATCAGGAATAAAGTCTTAGTGACCTGTATATTCAATTTTCAAGGAACAA
>CALWIZ010000017.1 GCA_944380885.1 uncultured Clostridia bacterium
CTTTTCTTATTTGTGAAGAAGGTGCCCGCGAAAAAGTTGGCATCTTTTTTAGTTCCTCTTTACAGGCAGGGCCTGGAGCCAAACGCGCTCCGGGCTCTTTTCTTATTTGTGAAGAAGGTGCCCGCGAAAAAGTTGGCATCTTTTTTAGTTCCTCTTTACAGGCAGGGCCTGGAGCCAAACGCGCTCCGGGCTCTTTTCTTATTTGTGCAGAAGCTGCCCGCGTCCATATCGACATCTTTTTTAGTATCTCTTTACAGAAATTGACCGAATTTTGAGTAATAAAAAGAGTTCCGGCTGATCTAACATTAAGTGTTAAATCAGCCGGAGTTTTTCTTTATGTGAATATGTCATATGAAAATGAACACCTGAGGGTACGGACATTTTTTAGACTGTTTATGCGGCCAATTCAAGACTATGTATGTATTATGCTGCGCCCATATATCTCAAATATTGTTAAATCCGTTTTGTGTTATACCATATGTACTATGTGATAAATTAACGGATAAAGGGTGTCAATTGCGACTTCAAGTATTTTGTTCACTAAAAATGAATCCGGTGCTGTTCCCAGGTTCCGGCTTGCAATCATGCCGTCAAAACAGTCGATAATATGAATTATATTTTTTTATGCGTTTTGCCGGTATTGTTAATTTTTCGCCTTCATAATACGGCGAGCGACTTTTTCAGAAACAGCTATTCCGATTTTCTTAAATTGGCAGTGTATACGCATATATCCATAACAATTTCTGTTTTCTTTAAAGAGCTGTATTATATCAATGCGTAATTCATAGTATTTATCCGGCTTTTTCACGGCTTTTCGAGAGAACCATAATAATTTTGTTTATTAGCAAGCTTTCGTTAATATCACTTATACAAGGTGCTGTTTGACGGATAACCTAATAATGTAATCGTTGCTTGCACAGAACATAATCGTTCAAATTCCTTCAATGCAGTTTCAATTTGCTCTTTCATGCACATATTTCTCAACTCCTTTAGGAGTACAACAATATGTCCGCGCCCACTACTCCGCTTAAAGGCTGCTGTTATCATTTTCCAAATGAACGAGCAAAAGATATCCGATAAGCCGTGCGTAAGTAAATTTTGTATTGGTATTACAAACAAAATAATTGATAAAGATTACTTTAGTGATTTTTTGAGGAATAATGCCAAGCCTTATAATTTTCTGAAAAATCATCCGATATCACTTTGTGAAATTATCTGTGATTCAAGTACTTTTTCAATCAAACTGCTTGCCTTATTAACCGTTTCCTCATTTGGATACATAACATAAGAATAAAATCCGGGCATCGAATACGTGGTGTTTGAACCGCCTTTTCCCGTAACCGCATATGTAAATATATCCCATTGACTCATTTCGTCAATTTGTCTTTGAATCAATTTTGTCATATTATCCGCGGACATATCGGTATTAAACATACCCTCAAGGCTGTCCAGTATTTCCGAATAACGCGTAATTATCTTTCCCTGCAGCATTTTTTGGACAATGGCTTTGATAATCTGCATCTGATGATTTCCGCGAGCATTATCTCCGCTCGCATACGAATACCTGTCTCTTGCATAATGCAGAGCCTGATCTCCGTTCATATGATTTTCGCCTTTTTTTATGCTGTACTTTTCAATATTTGAAGGCACATCTGCATCAGAGTAAATCGTAATTCCGCCGACGGTATCAACTAAAGTCTCAAACCCTGTGAAGTTTATCTGCGCGCAATAAGTAACCTTGCAGTCATACAACTCTTCCAGAGCCCGAGCAGAACATGAAAGTCCGTACAACCCGCAGTGTGTAAGTTTATCTAAAACACCGTTGCCCGCGGGGTTTGGCACATAATAATCGCGCGGTGTATTTACAAGCAAAACCTGATGCGTTTTGAAATTCACAACCGCCAAAATATTAACATCGCTTCTGCTTTTGGCAAGGTGTGTGCTACGGGTATCAGAACCGCTTAGATATACTACAAAAGGATCATATATCGACACATTTGGATCATCTTCTTTATTAAGCGGTTCGTTTTTCTCAATTGAAGAGTACTGCCATACAAGTTTGGTTTTTGAAGTGAAATCTTTGTATAAATCAATTTCCTGTATAAGATCTATATAAGAAACATATGTAACAATGGCTTTCACTTCTTTGTTGTAAAGGGCGTCCACTGTTTTAAAAACAGTATCAAAGCCTTTCGCAGAAAACGAATCTCCGATAATATTCTTTATTTCGCCGAGGGCGGAATTTACACCGTCAATATCACCGGAATCCTGAAATCCGAAACTGTAACCTGCTAAATCTTCAACTTTTTGAGCAGGATCATCTTTAAGTACATAAACCCCTATCAGAGATTCCGTGACATCGTTTGAGGTTATGGCGTCAAGCGTATTTCTGAATTTAAACGAAACAAAAGATCCCGTTGCGGAAATCGCAATTAAAATTACAGACAAAACATACGCTGTGATTCTTTTGAATTTACTCTTAACTTCTTTATGTCTTATTTTATCAATAAATAATAGCAAAGCTATTAAAAATGTAATTATAAATATTGATGATGTCAAAGCGATAAAATATTTTATCGGTAATATTTGTACACTTCTCACACTAAATAAAAAAATTGCATCGAAAATAACCAATATAAAAATTACAGCATATGGAACTGCGCGTCTGAATATCTTTGTTTTCTTCATTTTAAAACCTTCCGACACTATAATACTCATATTATAACTTATATTTAAAATTAAATCAAACTAAAAAACTTGTCTTGTAATTCTGCTTAGCCGCTTCCTTTACCTTTCCTGATTTTGAGAGTTCTCCGTGAATACAAACAGCTTTGTGCCTTAATTGGGATTTTCATAAATGATTTATATTTAAGTCACCAAAGTTTTCTGTATTCGCCCGGAGTGATTCCCTCAATTTTTTTGAAAAGTCTTGCAAAGTAGTTGGCATCGGGTATGCCGCATATCAATGAAATTTTTTCGATAGTATAATCACTGAATCTCAGCAGTTTTTTGGCTTTTGTAATTCTCAGGTAAATAATGTATTCGTTAATCGTTGTGCCGAATTGCTCCTTGAACTTTTTTGTTAAATAAAATTTATTTATAAAAAACTGTTTTTCAAGTAATGCAAGCGTAATTTTTTTGTCAAAGTTTTCATCAATATAATCCTTGACGGACTGCAAATTCTGTTTCGTCTTATTTAAACGCTCATATTTTTGCTCGTATCTGGTGTCGCTCATCAGCAGCGTGACAAGATTTGCAAGTTTCTCAAAAATACGCATATCTCTGATATAATCCGAAGAATCTGCAATACTATAAATATCATCAACAAGTTTGCAATAAGTTTCAGGATTTCTCGTATTAAAAACCGGTCTTCCTCCTCTTTCTGAAAATTTTTCATAAATAGACTTCATATTCGGGCCGTTGAAATGAATCCATTTGAGAGTCCAAAGATCGTCTGACGAACAGTGAGTATAGGAATTACGGCAATCTACCAAAATCACGTCTGATTTCTTCACGGAATATTCTTCGCCCTGATATTCGATCCTTCCGCTGCCGCTTTGAACTATAAAAAATAAAAATGACGATAAATTCTCACGGTGTGATAAGTGTGGTTTAATAGCAGACAATGTTCCGACTTCCTGAAGGTGAAGCAAATTTGTGCGGGCGAAAACCGAAGGAGTATATATAATTCTCTTTGACTGCACAAGTTCCTCCTGAAACATTGGTGTTTTCAAACCATATCACCTCAAACGCATTATAACACATAAGTCAATATAATGCTATATTCAATCAAAATAATCTATTATATTAAAGCAATCTCAGTATTAAAATGTTTTTAAACTACACAGAAAAGAGTGAAATATAATGAAAACAGCGCTTATAACCGGCATTACAGGACAGGACGGTTCCTATTTGGCCGAACTGCTGCTGGAAAAGGGATATGACGTTCACGGAATTGTCAGACGTGCCTCCATATCAAATACGGCTCGCATAGATCACATTATAAAAAAAATCACACTGCATGACGGCGATCTTTCCGATTCATGCAGTCTGATTCGCATAATAAATCTTGTAAAACCCGATGAGATATACAACCTTGCGGCTCAGTCACATGTACAGGTAAGCTTTGATGTCCCTGAATATTCAGGCGACGTTGACGCGTTAGGAGTGCTGAGAGTACTTGAGGCGGTAAGAATACTCGGAATGGAAAAAAACTGCCGCGTTTATCAGGCTTCAACCTCCGAGCTTTTCGGCAAGGTTGAGGAAATACCGCAGCGTGAAACTACTCCTTTTCATCCGTACAGTCCCTATGCGGTCGCAAAACAGTACGGATTTTGGATTGTCAAGGAATACCGTGAGGCTTACGGAATGTTTGCCGTAAACGGAATACTTTTCAATCACGAATCAGAACGCCGCGGCGAAAACTTCGTCACGAGAAAAATAACGCTCGCTGCCGGCAGAATCGCCGAAGGAATACAAGACTGTCTTGAGCTCGGAAATCTTGATTCACTGCGCGATTGGGGCTATGCGAAAGATTATGTTGAATGTATGTGGCTTATGCTTCAGCATGACACACCCGAGGATTTTGTCATAGCGACCGGAATACAGCATACAGTTCGTGATTTTACCGAAAAAGCATTTCTTGCAAACGGAATTGAGCTTGTCTGGAAAGGGAAAGGGCTTGATGAAAAAGGGTATGATAAAAAAACAGGGAAAATGCTTGTATGCGTTAACCCTGAATGGTTCAGACCCACAGACGTGGACAATCTGCTGGGTGACCCCGAAAAGGCGAAAACCGTTCTCGGCTGGAATCCTCAGAAGACCTCGTATGAAGAATTGGTGCGGATTATGGCGGAGCATGACCGCGGAATCGCCGCTGAACAGGCACGTAATTTATGTATTAAAGAGTGAGCATTATGGAAAAAAATTCTAAAATATTTGTTGCGGGTCACCGCGGAATGGTTGGCTCTGCTATTGTAAGATATCTCAAAGCGCAGGGGTATACGAATATAATTACCCGTACACACGCTGAGCTTGATCTCATAAATCAACAGCAGGTAAATGAGTTTTTCGAAAAAGAAAAACCGGAATATGTTTTTCTTGCCGCGGCAAAGGTAGGCGGTATAGCGGCAAATGAAGCAGCCCTTGCCGATTTTATGTATGATAATATGATGCTTGAAATGAACGTAATACATTCTGCGTTTAAAACCGGCTGCAAAAAGCTTGAATTTCTGGGCTCTTCCTGTATTTATCCGCGTATGGCGCCTCAGCCTATGAAAGAAAGCTGCCTGCTCACAGGAGAGCTTGAAAAAACAAACGAGGCATACGCACTGGCTAAAATCAGCGGCCTTAAATACTGCGAGTTCCTCAACCGTCAGTACGGCACCGATTTCATTTCCGTAATGCCTACAAATTTGTACGGTCCGAACGATAATTACCATCCTACTCACAGTCATGTACTTCCGGCACTTATACGCCGCTTTCATGAAGCCAAAATAAGCGGTGATAAATATGTCACCTGCTGGGGAGACGGTACTCCTATGCGGGAATTTCTTTATGTTGACGATCTTGCGGAGCTGTGTGTATTCTTAATGAACAATTACAGCGGAAACGAGACAGTAAACGCCGGTACAGGAAAAGAAATAAGCATAAAACAACTGACCGAGCTTGTCGCAAGGGTTGTCGGGTTTGACGGCGAAATTCTTTGGGACAAAACAAAGCCGAACGGTACTCCGCGCAAGCTGCTTGATGTTTCAAAAGCCGAAAAGTTAGGCTGGCGGTACAAAACGGAGCTGGAAGACGGAATCCGTATGGCATACAGGGACTTTCTCGATAACCCTTTCCGTGCGGAGCGTTGAATATGAATATAATTTTACTGTCAGGCGGCAGCGGAAAAAGACTGTGGCCGCTTTCTAACGACATACGTTCAAAGCAATTTATAAAATTGTTCAAAAACGAAAAAAACGAATATGAATCCATGCTTCAGCGCGTATACCGGCAAATAAAAATTGTGGACCCCGGTGCGGATATAACTATTGCCACCGGCAAAAATCAGGTAAGCACTATTTTAAATCAAGTCGGAGAAAAGATTTCAGTTTGTGTTGAGCCTTGCAGACGCGACACTTTCCCGGCTATTGCTCTTGCCTGTGCTTTTTTAAGCGATGTCAAAGGTATTTCAGAAGATGAAGTGATAACAGTATGTCCTGTTGACCCGTATGTTGAAGCCGATTATTTTAAAGCGGTTCATGCTTTGAGCGAACTGGCAAAAAACAGCGAATGCAATCTATCCCTTTTAGGTGTCGAACCTACCTATCCCAGTGCGAAATACGGATATATAATACCGGAAGCCGCCGATCGGGTAAGCCGCGTCAGAGCTTTTAAAGAAAAGCCCTCCGAAGATGATGCGGCCGGTTATATTAAAGAGGGAGCGCTCTGGAACTGCGGTGTATTTGCTTTCAAACTCGGATATATGCTAAGAACCGCCCGAAGGCAAATTAAATTCAAAGATTACAATGACCTGAAACAAAAATATAATTCCCTTGAGAAAATAAGCTTTGATTACGCTGTATCTGAAAAAGAAAAAAGCATACAAGTTCTTAGATTTTCAGGCGACTGGAAAGATATAGGCACATGGAATACTTTTGCAGAAGAAATGTCTGAAAAAACAATCGGCAATGTGATTCTGGGGCCCGGAAGCGATAACACGAATGTTATAAACGAGCTTAACATTCCGATACTTACAGTCGGTATAGCAAACGCTGTAATCGCCGCGAGCGGAGACGGTATTTTGGTTTCAAACAAAAAGCAAAGCAGTTATATAAAGCCTTTTGTAGACAGTATAGAACAAACGGTAATGTATGCGGAAAAATCATGGGGCAGTTTTACGGTGCTTGACTTGCAGGATGACAGCATGACAATAAAAATAAAGCTGAACAAAGGTCACGGTCTGCATTACCACAGCCACGAATTCCGCGACGAAGTATGGAATGTAGTGACGGGAACCGGAAGAACGGTTATAGACGGAATAGTACGAACCGTACGTCCGGGGGATATAATACATTTGCCAGCCGGAAGCAAGCATACGGTTTATGCGTATACGGACCTGAGCATAATCGAAATACAATTCGGTTCCGAAATAAGCGTACACGACAAAAAGAAATTTTACCTTGACCCCGAAATACTGGGAGAATAAAAAAAGCGTCAGAAACGGCAGCAAATAATGCCTTTCTGACGCTTTTTTTACTTTTAAGAAGGATCTGTCAGTCTCCGCTATTTTAATCCGATTTGCTCGAATATGTATGATACATAATCGGTATAATCTTTGTCTATGCTGTTATATAAATTGAGCGAGTTAATAGCCTTTTTTCGTTTCGGAGTGAAAATTCTCATCCAACGTGCTACCCAGCAGGCCGGCAATAAAACCGGCGCCTTTTTAAGCACAGGAAACTGGTTTTTCATAATTCGGTATTCGGGTATTACAAAATGAAAATTTCTCGCCAGCTTATGACGGGTCATATTTCCGCTGTTTTTTAATTTTATGGCATTCTGTATTTTGGTATTCCCGTAAATACCCGAGCCTAAAATATAGTCTGTTACTTTACGGTCGTCCTGTGTAGGAGTTACGCCGTCAAACCATGTCTGCGTCAAATGCAGTATGCTTTTCTCAAATTTCAGCAGCCCTATATCATCAAGTATACGCTCCGCTTTAGGCCTGTCAAATTCTTTCGGGGCGAACCGATTATATATGTATATGTCAAACGCGTTTCGTATTCCGCTTCCGTATCTTGAAAAATGTTTAGCGAAGTGCGCAATCATATAAGCATAAAAATCTTCCTCCGTCATTCTATACTCATATTCTTTTCCGTCAACAGGTAAAACTCGGTCCCATATTTTATCAAAATAATCATTGTACTCCGTTCTTTCATCAAAAAGATTCTTATGAAGTTCAACTGCCAGCACATTTGATTTTTTGAAATTCATAGTTACGCCGCCGTCTTTATCGTAACGGTAGCCTATGCTCTGCATAACATTAAGCTTGGTTTCTTCGTCGGACTGCACCAGAATATCAATATCACAGCTTGTCCTCAGATACTCCTCCGGATAATATCTGCGCATAATACTGCCCTTCAGCACCATATGAGGAATTCTTGCCTTTTCAAGAGCCGCGCAGATAACGGGAAGCTCGTTTTTCTGCATTAGATATTGATAAATTTCTTTTTCCGATTTCCTGTCGAAAGCAGACAATGCTTCTTGATTCGCCCGAACACCGCACTTATGTATTCCCGAAGAGATTATTCCCACTATGGAATTTTTTTCGGCGACACTCAAAAGCTCGGGGTAATCGGTTTCACTCAAGTCACAGTCATATTTTAAATCAAAAAGCGCGGAGCCTGAAAATTTTATAACTGCCTCGGTTCTGTCCATCGGCAAAACTCCTTTCAGCATTTATATTCATAATCCGAAAAATTCGCATTTATAAAGACACACTCCCGAATCGGCGAAAACACTCCAGAGTCTTTCCCTGAGCGTTTCCGGCTTAACGCCTTTTTTCAGCATCACCTGCAAAAAACCGCCGCCGCCTGCGCCGCAGATCATTTTTCCGTCTATCAGGTCTTCTATTGAAAGGAATATCTGATCTATGCAGGTGTTTGTACATCCGCTGTCAAGCTTTTTAGATTCTTCCCAGTGCTCATTAAGTAGCTCGCAAAATCCGTCTATATTGCCCTTTTCCAGCTCAAACTGCATCAGAACAGCTATCCTTTGTATGCGGTAGAGCACTTCTCGCGCTTCTCTGTCTGCGCCGATATACTTTCCTACCACTTCACGCAGCAGATTACGAGCCAGCCGCCTTTGTCCTGTATATATAAGACAAAATCTCTCACTTAATTCCCGCTTTGCCGTTTCGGGTATTTTTAAGCTGTGACACACTATTTTCTGTTCGGTTCCGGGTTCCGAAGAAATCATCTTTATACCCGGAATAAGACCTCCTGCCTGATCCTGCCAGCCGCCTCCGGTTGACATGAGCTGTTCCATACACATAACAAGGTTGAACAGTTTATTTTCATCAGCGGCGATTCCGAAAATCTCGCATATGCCTTTCACACACGCCGCGGCAAGTATAGAGCTTGTCCCGAGTCCGCTTCCCTTAGGGATATCGTAAACCCGCGTATTGAAATACAACCCTCCGCCAAGCTTCGCGCAAATATCCTCAACCTGTATTTTCTGATTGTATGGTATAATTCCGCAGGCGGTTAATGCCGCCTTATGCAGAGCGAACGGGTCCGCAGGATTACTGCTGTCTTGCAGCTGCTCGATTTTCTCAAATTCGCAGTAAGAGCCGTTATCCGTGCTCGCAAGTATTATTTTATTTTGTTCTGTTCTTTTTATTGTTACCTCTATGGGCAGTTCACCGTTTAACGTAACCGCCGCGTTGAGTACCATTCCTCCGTTCTCGTTACAGTAAGGAGGAGTATCGCTCCAGCCGCCTCCCCAGTTGACCCGCACCGGAAGCCGTACCGTAACTTCATCTTTCCTGATTTTCAAATTCTCGCGGTAATGAATTTTTTCGACCGCTGTACCGTAAATGTTTTCAGCGATTGTTTTGAAACATTTATCGTAAAGCGAATTATCTCCGGTACATTTTGCAAGATAATAGTATATCCTTATTTTTACCGAAAAATCGGAACTCTCCGCTGTTTTGATCAGGCTGTTTTTTACTTTTTCGGTCAACTTTGTATCTATCAGATCGGTTACAGGAATAAAATTGCTTATCTGCTTGATAAATCTGTCAGCGGCAATTCTGTCCGCAAGGCTGTCAGTCCACGGCAGAAAAGCTGTGACATCCGCTTCGCTGAAGCTTTTTTCCAAAGAATAGCTGCCTTTCACTCCGTTTACAGTCGCTTTTGCGGCTTCCTCAGGAGAAGAAAAAGAGGAAAACAAAGGCGCTGTCCAAAGCGGCTGATCAAGTTCCATGCCGAACCATTTGCTTTCTTTGGGATTATCGTTTATGGATATCATTCTCGCACAGTAAGACCCGTCTTTCAGTTTAAGACAGTGCAGAACAACATTTTCGGGAACCGAAATATTACTTAAAGTAATGCCGGAAATAATACTTCCTTTTCCGATTTTGACATTTTCCCCGAGCATACTGTTTTCAATATAGCATTTTTCTCCGACTTCAGCCGAATCAGCAATATAGCTGTTGTAAACAGCGTAATTCGCCGGTAAAATATTACAGCCGTTTGAGCGTTTCCAATCAAGAAAACAATACTCATCTATTTTCTCTGTAAGCAAGCCGAGAATTTCACCCGATGTTCCGAAATGCAGAAATGACGCGGGGGAAAGGCAAAGCAATTTCATCGAATAGCCGTGGAGCTTGTTCCACAGGACGGTGCGCGCTTCCTCAAGTTCTTTACAGAAATCGCCCTCCGGCTTTTCTTTATAAAAATTTTCAAGCGAAGAGTCATCCGCGAGAGGATATAAAAAATCAGCATAAAAAGAAAGCCGCACTTTATCATTAACATATTTCCGGAAATTTTCTTCTGTGTCTGCAATACTGTAAAGTGCTTTCAGCACATCACTGCCGAATATAACGGCACCTGTATCTATATTTACTTTATCGGACTTATCTACCGCTCCCGAAGACCTTAATGTATCTACGGTCTGTTTATGCAGAAATCTGCTGACCGTACCGTCTTTTCCCCGGAGAAAAACTCCGTGTTCCTTTCCGGTTTCAACATCTTCTTTTATTGAAAGCGCCGCCGCGCCCTTGCCGTAAAATTCGATTTGCAGCGGATTGAAAAGCAAGAGTACGTCGCCGGAAAGCACCAGCATACCCGAGCCTATCCGACCGGGAACCCCGCTCATTGCGATGATAAATTCATCAAACAGGGTAGACAGCCGTCCGTCAGGCAATTCACGTGGAACCGGTGAAAAGAGTTTTCCGCATGCGGAATACTGAGGAACACGTTTTGAGTCGCCGCCCGAATGAATAACCAGTATTTTAAGATTATCAAAGCTTCCGCTTTTTTCAAACACGTACCTCATAGCCCCTAATGTAGCACCGCCGGAGCCTACGCGCTTTCCTTCAAAATCGGGTATAACCGCGTAATCGGTATCGGCTGGCAAAAATCCGCCCTTTTTACGGTATTCTATCTGAGCGCGGTAGCTTTCCGCCTGACTTTCATTTGAGGCGGTAAGTATTACATAATCCCAAACCTGCGGGCGCCGGGGAGAATCAGATAAAGTCAGCCTGTAAGTATCAAAGCTGTCAATATAAGACTGTTTTAAAAATAGGTTTTTGTAATTCATAACATCATCCACATATTATATCGGCAATCCGCTTGCAGGCAAATCCGTCTCCGTAAGGATTGCTTGCTTTGCTCATGGCTTCATATGCCTCTTTGTTTTCAAGTAATTCCTTAAAATTCCGGTAAATAATGTCCTCGTTTGTGCCGACAAGCTTAAGAGTGCCTGCCTCGATTCCTTCCGGACGCTCTGTTGTATCTCTCATAACAAGCACGGGTTTCCCGAGCGAGGGGGCTTCTTCCTGTATTCCGCCGCTGTCGGTCAGAATAAGATAACTTCTCGCAAGGTAATTGTGAAAATCAAGCACGTCAAGAGGTTCTATTATCCTGATGTTTTCACATCCTCCGAGCTCTTCCTCCGCCGCCTGTCTGACAACCGGATTCATATGTATCGGATAAACCGCTTTGACATCCGGATGCTCATCGATAATCCGGCGTATCGCGCGGAACATATGGTGCATAGGCTCTCCGAGATTTTCCCGCCTGTGCGCGGTTATCATTATAAGACGGCTGTCTGACGCCCATTCAAGATGATCGCTTGTATAATCTTCCCTTACGGTTGTTTTCAGCGCGTCAATAGCGGTATTTCCGGTAACGTAGATACTTTCGGGATTTTTTCCTTCGTTTATAAGATTCTGCCTTGCAAGCCCGGTCGGCGCAAAATGATATTTTGCGATAATTCCTACCGCCTGTCTGTTAAATTCCTCCGGATAAGGTGAATAAATATTATATGTGCGCAGTCCCGCTTCAACATGTCCTACGGGTATCTGCAAATAGAAACACGCTAAAGCCGTAACAAATGTCGTAGAGGTATCGCCGTGCACTAATACAACATCCGGTTTTTCAGTTTCAAGCACTTTTTTTATTTGTTCCAGAATACCGGTCGTTATATCAAAAAGAGTCTGCTTTTCCTTCATAATCGATAAATCGTAATCCGGAACTACGTGAAAAGCAGTTAAAACCCGATCCAGCATCTGACGGTGCTGACCGGTTACACAAACGACTGTATTCAAATTATTCCTTGTTTTGAGTTCGTTTACCAGCGGACACATTTTTATGGCTTCCGGACGTGTCCCGAAAACAAGCATTACTTTTTTCATTCTCTCACCCTTGTATTTTTCTTATTCCGAATTTTTCGAGCAATTTGCGAAGCACAGAAACCACCGCATTGTTTTTAACCGATATTTCGATTATGAAATACACTGCTACGGATCCCGTAATAGCAAATATCAGCTTTACCCCGTACTGCATTGTAAAATTATTTAAAATCAATATATAGATAATTATAGCAAGGCATCCTGCCGAAATCTTAAAAACAGTATTTATAAAGCCTGACATTTTCAGTTCTTTGCGACCGCATATATAACATATTATAAAAGATACCGATTCCGCCGCAAGCGTGGAGAAAGCCGCGGCATTTTCCTCCCAAACCGGTATACATACTAAATTTATCGCTACATTTAGAAGCGCACTGAGAATAGTAGCTAAGAGAACAATATTTTCTTTTTTGTTGGGAACAAGTATACACTGGCTCCAGAACCAAGCGCAGCAGCAGAATACAAGTGCTACACTCAAAAATATCAGAGGAGTTGCTGCCGGCAAAAATTCTTCTCCGGATATGAGCAGAACAACTTCTTTTCTTAATAGAATTATTCCGGTGACAGCAGGAAAAACAAAGGTCAGCAAGGTTTCAAGAACGTCCTGCGCCACCGTATTGAATTTTTCTCTTTCCTTATTGCCAAGCAAGGCGGACAAATGCGGAATGGCGACTATAAGAACCGAAGAAAGAAGCGTTTTAAGTATAGAATAGATACGCGACGGAACCGCATATATTCCGGTCGTGTAATCGCCGCACATTATACCGAGCATAGTCGCGTCTGAGCTCACATATATTGTCGTTGCGAGAGAAAGTGAAAAAAGCACGATTATCGGCTTAAGATGGGCTTTCCACGGTCCTTTCGCAGTCAAACGCAGTTTAACGTAGTTTTTTGAATATGCCAGATTCATTACTCCGGTGCCCACACTGCCTAAAATTGTTACAAAGGCATAGGCATAAAGCGATTTTTCATCTTTCACAAAGATAAACATTGCAATCAGTGATATAACCTGAAAAGCAATGCTTCTTACCGTTATATAAAAATAATCTTCGTAAATTGAAAAAATCCACTCGACTCCGAATGTCTTGAATATAATCTGCAAAGACAGAATAAGCAATAGCACCTTATAAGAACCGAAACCGGGCACAAATATGATAAGCAAGATAAGGACCGCATATGACAGCACCGAAGTCGCGATATTCAAAGAAAACATTTGACTTGCAAAGGTTTCTATCTTTTTTTCATCATTTCTGATTCTCGCGCCTTCTCTTATCGCGTAAGTTGAGATTCCCAGTCCCGCAAAAAGGACAAAATAATTTATTATTGAATGCGCGTATGTGTACTTGCCGATATTTTCAACGCCGAGAGCTTTAGAGGCATACGGAAATGTTATAAGCGGAAAAATTATTCCCATAATACCCTTAACGGCGTTCAATATCATATTTAATTTTAAAGAATGTGATTTAATCTTCATAAAGCCGTTCTGCCATTTTAATTGCTAATTCAACCGTCAAATCGGAATTATAATGATTATGCTCTCCCCAGCGTCCGAGCCCGTAAACGCTGTGCGCCTGACTCCATTCAAGCAGTTTTTTCATTTGCATAGGCTTATTTACGGTATTGAGAGGATAGGCGTATTTGTTCAGATATCTGAAGCCGCCTTTCTGTCCGTCTGATGTCACCCGTGAAGCGTTTGTCTCCGTCCAGTATCCCTTGCTGTCCGGGCAGAAATTATGGCGCACAAGTATTCTGTGATAGGGAAGTTTTTTATCAGGGTAATATATCCAATGTGCCGGCGTATCCATATTTTGCGGGAAATATTCTGTCTGTACCGATGTATATTTCAATTCTTTTACTATTTTGCTGATTTCATCAGGCATTCCGTTTAAAGACTCAAACTCCATCCACGGAATAGTGGTAATTATGTTGTCGGCTTTATATTCGTCACCGTTTGAAAGAGTAACCTTTTTCTGAGCAAAATCAATGGATTTCACGGCAGAATTGTAATGTACGCGGTCGCCGAGAACTTCGGCCATCCTGCGCCAAAGCTCACCGTACCCGTACTTTTTGGGATAGTAAAACTGTGCGTGCCCCGGCTGTGTACCGTAAGCTCTTTTTGTAAGGCAAGACATCAGGGTTTCTTCAAAGCTGACATTAGGCAGCTTTTCCAGCCAATAGGTTCCCAGCTGATTCAATTCTTTGCCGAACATTTTCTGATTATAAGGTATCATATAATCCTCGGCGATTTTCTCGCCCAGTTTCCAATAAATCCACGGGACAAATTTTTCCGGCATATCCGTGCCGAGGTTACAGCCCGCAACCGCAACAGATTTAAGATATTCCACCTGATCTTCAAGCTTCATCTGCCATATATTGGCTTCTATCGGATGGTTTATCACATTATCGTTTATTACAATTCTGCTGTCTCTTTCAAATTTATTCCATTCGCTTTCCGGCATGAAATCAAAAAGGAATTTATTTACAAGGGGTCTTCTGACGTCCAAAAAATGACCGCCGCCTATATCAAAAGGTGCTCCGTCCACATTCTCAGAACGGCACAGGCCGCCTGCGGTATTTTCTTTTTCAACTACAATAAAATCTGATACCCCCAGTTGCTTTAAGCGCACAGAAAAAGCAAGACCGGCAGGACCTGCGCCCAGAATAAGCCAATCCGTTTTAATCATGTTATTCCCATCCTTTTAAGAGACTAATTATTTTACCGGATATTTTTCCAAATCTACCCTGTATTTAGTTTTCATAAACCTGAAATTTTTTAAAATATAATATACGGAAAGAAACGGAGTTGTTATTTTTATCAAAAAGCTGAGCGCAGTGCTTGTACAGGCGGCTTTTATCAGATAAGCTGCGTATAAAATCGCTGATATTCCGAATAAAATCCACAATTTAAACAACGCAAGCAAGATAATAAAGAAAACAGCAAACACCTTCATAAATGAAGTTAAACTCTGTCTTAACAATGTATATCCTAAACGCTGCATTCCTCCCACTGTATAAACTTCCCTTTGCCTCAAAAATTCTTTCCATGTATGCGGCGTATCCCAAAAAACACGTGCTTCGTTATTTAAAGCAATTTTTATTCCGGCTTTCTGGCAGCGCTGATAAAACTCCGAATCCTCGCCTGCATACCAAAAATTTTCGTAAAACAGACCCATTTTCTCAAACACGCTTTTTTTCACAAGCGAGCCGTGATTAGACGGGCAAGAGAAAGTCAGACCGTTTTTACCTCCTAAAAATATACTGTTGTAAGCTGTTTGAAAATCGGTATTTTCCTGACCTGAAATCGGCGAGTATACTATTTCGGCACCGGTTTCACTCATTGTACTGTATAATTTTTCAAAAAAATCCGTACTGTAAAAATTCCCCACACCGGCGACAGCTATTACTTCAGCTTCCGTATTTTTTATTGCTTCGTTATAGCCTTGCGCTATATTCAGCCTTTTTCCGTATACCAGCTTTATTTTCAGCTCAGACTTATCATTATAGTCCTTAATTATTTTAACAGTATCGTCTTTTGAGCCTCCGTCAGCTATTACTACTTCCGAAGGCAGCCGGGTTTGCTTCTCAATATTTTTTAAAAAAGGTATTATTGAATCAGAATCGTTATACGTTGTGCAGACCAATGTGTAATCAAAAACCATTTTTTCTCTCTTCCGTTTTAAATTTTATAAACTGACGGCAGCTTGCAGACATTGCGTGTATCGAGAATTATTTTTCCGATAAGCTTATCTGTGTTTTCTTTTATTTCGTTATGTCCGACCATAATTACAATCAGATCTATATCATTCAGAAAATTATTAAAATCATGATATTGATTTTTTACAATATCCTGCTTAATAAACGGATCATATACCTTAAGCGGCTCGCCGAGATGCCTCTGCTGACATTCAAGCAGCTGCAGTGTGGGCGACTCGCGGAAATCATCGACATTCTCCTTATACGTAAGCCCGTAAAGACCAACGCGGGAAATATCAGTAATTCCTTTCTCCTGCATAATATTATATATTCTTTCCAAAACAAATTCCGGCATGGAATCATTGACTTTCATTGATTCTCCGATAACCCTTGTGAGCGAGGGATAATCTCCGACAAGGAACCACGGATCAACCGAAATACAGTGTCCTCCCACGCCCGGTCCCGGATTAAGTATATTCACACGCGGGTGCATATTGCATATTTCTATTATTTTGTAGACATCCATCCCGTCATGTCGGCAAATCTTGGCAAGCTCATTTGCAAAGGCGATATTTACGGCTCTGAATGTGTTTTCAATTACTTTTGTCATTTCGGCAGTCTTTATATCGGTAACAACAATTTCCCCCTGACAGAAGCTCGCGTACAGTTTTTTTATCTTTTCGCCTATTTCATCGCTGTCCGCTCCTATCGTGCGATTGTTATGCAAAAGCTCATATACCATATTGCCGGGGATTATGCGCTCGGGCGCGTGGACAAGGTTTATGTCCTCTCCGATTGTAAATCCTTTTGCTTTTATTTCCGGGCGGACATATTTATCTATTGTTCCGGGAGATACTGTGGACTCTATTACTATGGTAGCCCCTTTAGGACAAACTTCCATAATACTTTTTACAGCCGCCACGACATAGCAGGCATCTACTTTTTTTGAAAATTTATCATACGGAGTAGGTACAGATACGATGTATGTATCGGTAACCTGATATTCGGTTGTGAACCGTATACCCGCCTTTACTGCTTTTACAAAAAGCTCATCCAGACCTTTTTCTTCAAATGTGGTTTTACCGGAATTAAGCGTATCCACCAATTTTTTGTTATAATCGGTTCCTGTTACTTCTACACCGTGACTTGCCATCATCAAAGCAGTAGGCAGGCCTATATATCCCAATCCGATTACATTGATCATATTTTTCCCTCTTTTTTTAAACTAATATTTAATGATTTCTGTTTTTATTTACATTAGCCTCTGACACGCATTACCGGATAATATGAAAGATGTCAGCTTAGAAAATTCATTTTCCCAGTTTATTTCGCGGCTCAGCCTTTGAGCGTTTTCTTGACAAATTTTGTAAAACTCTTTGTCTTCATATAATTTCACAGCCGCGTTTTTAAGTTCTTCCGGTGTGTTTTCCTTCAAAATTATGCCGAAATGATATTTGTCATTCAGATAACGGTGCTCGGGTATGTCCGACATTATTACCGGCAAACCTGCCGCGGCATATTCAAACAGTTTGTTTGAAACCGACAGCTTGAAATTAAGACAAATAGGAACCGTTATGGCAAGTCCAACCATTGAGCGCGAAGCCTCGGGTATCAATTCCTCGATCTTTACGCCCGGATAGAAAATCACATTGTCGAGCCCGAGTTTCTGTGCACGGCTTTTAAGCTGCTCTTCAAGTACTCCGAAACCGCGCAGAGCCATATGAATATCTGGGTAATCCTTTAAGAGCGCCGCCGCTTCAATCATGATATCATATCCTCTTCCGGCATAGAACTGTCCGTGATTGAGTATTTCAAACCCCGGGTTCTTTTCGCCGCTTTTTTCTATTATCTCGTCTCTCAGCGCACCGTGAGTTACCACCATAGGCTTATCTATGCCGTACTCGTTCATAAAATATTCAGCCGCCGCGTTGCTTACGCAAACCATTTTATCAACTTTCCTGCAAAGACTTTTTTCTTTCATACGCAGAAAGAAATACCATAATCTCTGCTTTCTTGAAGTGTAATTTTCAGTATTTATCTCGTGAGAATCATAAATTATTCGGCACTTGAGCTTTTTAGCCGCTTTATATGCCGGAATTAGAGCGTCAAGATCATTAGCGTGAATCACATCCGGATGAAACTCAATGATTGCCTGAGTAACCTTTTGATTTGTTATTTTTAAACGCTTAAGCTTTTTAAAAACAGAATTAAGCTTACCCGCATATTTTTCCCCGTAATCCGCTAATTTCACGGGACAGGGGATTTTTTTCACATTTTCTTCATTATACCTTCTGCATTTCAGTCCCACACAGCAGACATCGAAACCGTTATTTATATATTCCTTTATCTGCTTTCGTACCCTCGGGTCAAACCATACAGAGTTCAGTACAACATCGCAAACCCGCATTTGAAACCTTCCTTCACTCTTACCAATATGCTGCGCCGTCTATTTTTTCCGCATCTTTTACAACATAGCTCCCGTCAGCACGGATCCAGGCGTCATTATACATTGCCACGATATCAGGCCTTGATTCTTCCCATCTTTTGCCCTTTATTCCGAACATAATCTGGAGCATTCCTCCGAGGACCATAACCTGCTTGCCTGATTCGTTCAATCTGGCGCCTAACGGAACGGCATAGGAGCCGCACGAAAGCAGCGCGATATCAAAATCCTCTTTCATACAGCTTTGATACAGAGAATCGAGAGCCTCCGTCCAATCGGCATATCCTTCAGGATATGTTTTTCCCGAAGACTGAATTGCTTTCACGACACGGAGTTCGCACTCGGGAAAAATCTCTTTATCAGGAAAAATCTCGTTTCTCCGCTTATACTGCGATTCAATAAGCTCCGCGAACGGATGAACAATCAGTACCCTCTTATTTTTAAGAGCAAGCGTCCATGGCTTTTCATATTGGAAAGGCTCAAGCGCCCGCATAGCGTATTGCGCGCAATCTTTTCTGACAAATTTGTGAATCATATATTCTTCCATCAATGCGAAGCCCAAATAAGCATTATAATCCGCCTTAGGAAGAGAGTTCATATATTCATTCGCAAACGTCATATAAGTTTTCTCGTCTTCCGGAAATACACCGGCATTTGTTTTTAAATTTTTCATAAGCGGAAAAGAAATAGCGTCTAACACGCCCATTTCCTTCATTAACCCGTAAAAAGACGCTGTCAGCTCGCAGCTTCCGTACCTGCAGCAAAAGAAAGGCTTTCCTGAGAAAATAGCGTTTTTAATTTCCGAATTGAAATTTTCGTTAGACAAAAGCGGTCTGTCTTCAACTCTTCCCTTTCGCTTGGCACGCTCTAAAAGCATTGATTTTTTGAATATCTTTTTAGTAAAAATCTTATATAAGTTAAGAATATAGAAATCCCTGAAAAGCCTTGGATATTTAAGGAGTTTATAATGCTTTTTTATATTGCTCAAATACATAAAACCACACCTGATATTTAATTTTTACCTTTTGCTTAGATAAGCAAAAGACTGAAAAACATTAAATATTTCTACTGTTTCGCATAAAATATTATTTTTCGGCATATTGTGTCCGGATATTTATTTTTCACATTGCTCCAAAAATCTTTTTATATCCGAAAACTCGGCGGCGTGAGCGGCAATCCATTCTTCGGGCTTGTCCCACCATCTGATTTCAAGCAGTTTTTCAATCTCTGCTTCCTCAAAACGGTAACGAATCAGCTTTGCGGGTACTCCTCCTGCTATCGCGTACGGCTCAACATCCTTTGTCACCACCGCGCCTGCCGCTATAATCGCACCGTCGCCTATTTTAATTCCTCCGAGTATAACAGCGCCGGCGCCTATCCAAACATCGTTTCCGATTACGGTTCTCGGTGTGTTTTCCTCAAAAAGAAGAGAATTTGCATAGCTTTTTCCGCATTCGCAGGCAGGAGAGTAAAATGCCGGATGAGTAGAAACCCAGTTTTTTACCGGATGCGTGCCGCTTATTATATTCACCGCGCCCGCAATACTGCAATATCTTCCTATTTCGGCGGAAACACTGCTTCTTTTCCCAATATATGAATATCTCCCGATGCTTCCGCTGAAAACCGAATCCTCCCCGATTTTGTTATATCCCTCAAAACGTGCGTCTGCCGCAATATTGGCTCCCTTTCCGAAAGCAAGGTGCTTGTTTTTGTTCCGCAGCTTAATGATTTTCTGCTTCAGATAGTTTTTCATTGTATACACCGTCTTCAATTTTTACTTTCACATCAGTTTGTCGGTCTGTAAAGCCGCTATAATTAAGATAGAGACCCAAAAACAAAAAGAGTTCCGTAGAATATATATAAGAGGAAGAAAACATCAATTTTACAACAACCGCTGAAAACATTACGGTTGAAATAGCTGCGAGATCTCTGTTTTTACATAATATACCGCCAAAAAACCAGTAAACAAGTGCGGCAAGTATAATAAACCCTAAAATCAATCCGAAATGACACAATATTTCAAATATAATGTTATGCGCATAGGCGTTGGTGATTAAATTGCGGTCTCCGCCTATACCGTATCCGATAAAAGGTCTCTCAAGCGTCTTTTGCCAGACTACACCGTATATCTCCTCGCGTCCGCTGGAATCGGCAATGGCGTTTGAATATATATAATCCAGTATTCTCAAATTTTTGATACCAACGCTCGCAAGAGCTTTGTCCGCCGCTGAAAGTAATAGCACGAACGTGTCGGTAAACACGAAAATCACTGCAATGAACGCAACAAAAACAGCTGCTATTTTTACGCCTGTCTTTTTCTGATATATAAATGTCCACAAAACAAAGACAGCCGCTACACACATGATCGGTCCGCGCGTTCCTGAAATAAGCAGTGAAAGAAGTCCTATTGCAAAAAATATTATATCGATTTTTTGCCGCTTATCCAAAAGCTCAAACAAAATATCGCAGACCAATACACAAACGCCGTACGCGTAAGCCATATCGTCATAATGCTTTTCCCTTACAACAAAAAGTGAAATATAATCGGCAATCAGCACCGCCGAAAGTCCTATCCTGCTTACTATATGAAAATAGCGGCGTGTTTTTGCGTAATCTTTTATAATTCCCCCTATAAAAAAGAACAGAAATGAACCCACAAGCGAGTTGCTTGAAAAAATCAGCAGATTTTCCGCCAAATCCGCGGTTGTGTATAAAGCGCTGTCCGGACGGAACGCATAATCGGCTGCAAAAATAAATATAAATACGATAATAAAAATGATATATCTTTCCGTTTTACTCCAATCAGCATGAAAAAAAGATAAAATAAGAAATATCCACATTGCGGCATAATATATATATGTGGTAATATTTGTGTTAAATCCGAACATCAGCGAAAAATTGTAGAAAAGCCGCAAATAAACAGGTTTAAGAAAAAGCACGGCAAAAAAAAGACCGGGAAAATACCATTTGCTTTTTTCGCTTGCATTTATCGAGCTGGTAATATTCATTGAGGTCAGAACTTCCCCTTTTAGCCAAAATTATTTTTTCTTTCGTATCCCTGCCAAATCAAAAAGCCTGCAAATCAAGAAATAGGGCGTCAGCACGGGATTACTGTAATTGTATCGTTCATGCATGATTTTTTTCCCCGGATTAAGAACCTTCAGCATATCCGTTCCGGAATCATACAGTGCGGTCTGAAATCTGAGAAACTGCGGTTTGGTAAATTTTTTTTCGTGCGGATGCGGAAGTCCGGCCCCCGAAAGCATACAAAGCAGTTTTTCCGAGTTTTCCGGCCGCAGTTCATTAAGCACTCTTTCCGGTATAGCTGTGCCGAACAGCACAGTGGGTATATAAAGCGAAAGATATGTGGATTTTTTTACATGCGCTTTTTTAACCTTATCAAGAAACAAATCCCAGTTTATCACGCAATGGCTTACAATCCTGTCGACATCAAGGTGCAGCCGCAGTCCCGGCGCTCTCACATAAGAATGCTTCGCGGTATGGATACAGACCTGAAGCAGATTATCTTCCGGAGAGAGAATGTAAACGTCTGTATCTTCAGCGGTATGCGCGTTATTTATAAATTCGTTTGTATCAGGCTCCAGATCAGGTCTTATCCACCGTCCGGCAACGGCGCGCCACGCAAGCTCGAACCACATTCTTTCTCCGTCGGGCATTGTAATGAAATATTCGGTAGAGCCGTCACGGTAAGCCTCATCAAGCTTTTCCGACTCATATTCACTGCGGAACTTAAATGTAAATCCGTTTTTAATCAGAATATCATGCGCTTTATAAAAATCCTCTTTTTTTACAAGCGAGTCTATATCCTCCATAGGACACTGTACCGCCTCCGGCATAATATCCTGCATTATACCGCCGTTTTTCAGAATAACCATTTTAATTCCGGACTGCCGCATAGCCGAACAGATTTCTCTTGACTTTGATTTCAGAAAACTCAGTCTGCGATTTTCTTTTTCCAGTAATTCACGCCAATCCTTGCCCGGTTCAAGTCCTATATTCAAAGCAAAACAGCCTACAACGCCTTCAAGCTCATGCTCCCGGCAAATTTCTGAAAATTTCGTTTTATCTATACGCATAAAACGTTCCTTTATTTCATCAAGTTCCTCTTTTGTATGCGTCTGCTTTGACATATCAAGCATAAGCCGGTAGTATTCATCGTTCATAAAATCAAACAATGTGTTTTGCATACTGTTTATCTCCTCATACCTGTAAGTCGGGAATTGATAAGGACCACTCCGTCACCTTCCTGATATAATCCTCCAGTTTCTCTTTTCCGAAACCGTCAGGAAGACTGCGGTATTCCTCAATCTGAAAAACAAGGTCCTCAAGCAGAACGACAGCTTTTTCACAGACAGGTATATTTTTCCCAAAATAATTTTCTATATTACCGGGTCTTAAACCGTCGAACAAAGCCGCTTTATCATAAAATTCGCTTCGCATGCCCCATGATTCCCAGTCAATAATATAAACCTTTCCGGTCCCGTTTTCAATCCAGATATTTCCCGCCTGTAAATCGCCGTGAGAAAAAGTTATCTTTATTTCGGGAATACCGCTGACCGCGAGACAGAGATTATCGGTCAAACGGCTGCATTCATAGCCGTAGCCCTCTATCTTAGCGCGCATCCGCTCCGAATATTCCTTTCCGGTTATAACGCTGTCAAACTGCCGCGCGTACACAGACAGTTCATTATAGGCTTTTTGCTTATATTTTTCAAATCCGTCGGTTATTCTCGCGAGCGGTCTGCCGTCTATTATATTTTCACTGTAACCGGAATCGCAATGGCTTACGAGCAGGGGAACAAACCCGGGGATACCTTCTCTTGTCCGAAATTCAATTTCATGCCTTAACTGCTCTGACGGGAAGCCGGATTTTATCTGTACATCAACTGTCCGGCTGTCAAAATTGAATATTCGGTATTTACGGTTGCATGGATAAATAAGGGTATCCGCTGTTGCTTTATTAGGCAGCGTCACGGTTCTGTCCGCCATAATCCCTCCGCTCGCAAGACACAATCTGACATAAGACCGTACAGCAAATCTTTTGAGAAAATTTCCTCTGACGCCGTATTCAGTAAGAAGATATTCTCTGACTTTTTTTGAAGGCCGTTTTGTCACAATCGCGTTCAGACCGGGATACACATATAACGGTGTGTTTTCACCCTCACCGCCGTAATATGAAGAAAGAGTTTCAGCGTTGATTTTATAAAACTCCTCTCTTTTAAGCATTTCGGCTATTTTCATAGTTTCTGTACCCTTTTGTTATGAAATACTTTTCCGACATACGGACGGATTTTATCAAGAACCATTTTTTTGATTTTAATTGCGTATGCTTTAATTTTGCTGCCTCCGTACATGACGGAAATTTCGCAAACCTCGTCAACAGTTCTTCTGCGGTATTTTTGGTTTGTCCCGCCGCTGCGGAAAAAAGCAAAATTTTCGTGTATATATTTAAAATGCGCCCCCGCCTTGTAAAAACGCAGGAAAAGCTCGTAATCCATTGCGCATTTGAATTTTTTATTGAATACGCCGTATTTCTCATATGCCTTTTTTGTCACAAATGCCGCCGGATGGACAAGACAAAATCCGTATTGCAGACCGGATAAATCTTTTTTGGCGCATAGTATATGAGTGGGATTGCCCTCTTTATCGGTTATAACCGCGTCGCCGTAGTAGACGTCTGTTTCTCCGTCCCACGCCTGCGCCAGCTTTTCAAGCGCTCCTTCTGCCAAAGCGTCATCCGAGTGAATAATACCTATTAAGTCACCGGCAGCAATACCTATACCCTTGTTCATAGCGTCGCTTATGCCTTCATCGGGCTCACTCACAATTCGGGTTATGATGTCTTTGTATTCTTCCGCAATTTTGAGTGTTGAATCTGCTGAACCGCCGTCGATCACAATATATTCAATATTTTTGAAATTCTGATTCCTGACGCTTTCAAAAGTCTCGCGCACGGTTTTTTCACTGTTGTATGTTATTGTAATGATTGATATTCTGGGCTCTTTCATAGACCCGCCTTCTCCCTTATCTGAGCGTACACTTCCTCTATTGGACAAGTCGCGTCAATCGCATACTGCCAGCGGTTGTTTTCAAGCTCTTTCATATACATTTCAATACGGTGTTCTCTGACATCTTCGGGTTCAGGAAAAGGCTCGTCCTTAAGCGAACTGCGCCGCACCGACTCCTCCGCCGGAATAAAAAGCACAAATGACGCTTTAGGCTTCAGCATGGTTTTTAAGGTGAATCTCCACCAAAATCCTTTTTCAAAATCATATTCCGGATACTTCATTTTAAAATCTATATACGTATCCCATATATATCTGTCGCATATAACGATTTTTCCTAAAAGCTCCTTGAACCTTAAAACTATGGAATAATAAAACCACAAATCGATAAGTGAAGCTGTAAACAGCAATTTCCGCTTCTTTGAGCTTTCATTTATTTTTTTTGAATATTCAAGCCGCTCTTCCTTAGTAGCAGCTTTTTTACCGCGTATCATTTTTTTAATAAACTGTATTCCCGGCGTATATCCTCCGCGGCTCCATATAACCTTATATTTCCTGTTCTGACTCTCAAGCTCTTTGCAAAGCAGCTCAATCTGTGTGGATTTGCCGCTGCAGTCAATCCCGCTGAAAGAAATCATAATTTTCCTCCGTATTTATCAAATTGCGGCTCTGACAACTTAAACCGCAGAACATCATATTTGCCCGGTTATGGCATTATATAATGCTTCAACCGATTGCTCAACAGCAATTCCGCCTGATGATTTTGCTATTTCCTCGCAGGCTGTTCCCTTGTATACAACAGCTTTTGTTCCGCAGGCTAAAGCCTCAACCGTTGTCATTCCGAAGGTTTCCTCCCTGCTCGGATTTACGAATATATCCGCCGCGGTATATATCGCGGCCAATTCCTTTGCGTCATTTGTCCTGACAATACCTTTTATTTTTGAGGGAAGAGCGTCTTTCTGTTTTTGCGTGAGTCCTACAAGAACAATCGCATAGCGATCGTCCAACATTTCAGACAGTTTTAAAAAATCGCCCAAACCCTTGCGTTCACTCCAGACATTTGCCACGCCCAAAATGATTTTTTTGTTTTGCAGCCCGTATTTTTCACGGAAATCACCAGGCGTGGGTTTGAAAACCGACCTGTCAACCGTATTATAAACCACCTCGATCGGATATTCCCTTAAAAAGCTCTGACTGACGAGATCGGCCAGCCAATGCGAAGGCGTAATCAGAGTCATATCCTTTACTCCGGTAAAAATTTCTTTTTTATCCGTAAAATTTTTTTTGGATGCGTCAGCCAGATAAGACGCGGGATATTCCCTTTTTTGAGGACACTTGGAGCAATGCGTTTTCCATCGATTGCATTTTACTGCCGTAAAATATGAGCAGTGACCCGTAAATGCCCAGCAATCGTGCAATGTCCATTTAACCTTCATTTGCGGACGCGATTTTATCCAGTCAAAAAGCATTTTTATATTTATATAATAGCCGTGAATATTGTGCAGCCAGAGAAGATCCGGATTATATTTCTCTGCCCATTCAAGAAGTTCCCGTGTGGCTCTCTTTGAAGCGAATCCGTGTCGGTCGGTTATTCGGGTATAAAACGCATGAAAATAAATATTAAAACTGCCGCCGAACTTTTTTGAAATTCTTTTATACTTATCAGGGACATCGCCTCTGCCGTACGCAATGACTGCCTCGTTTCCGCCGTTTATATATTGTTCCGCCAAATCAGTACATATTCTCCCGGTGCTGCCTATGCCGCAGACCGTATTTATCAGCAAAACTTTCATAAAACATCTCCCGACCGATAGAATAAATACAATTTAAAACTGCCCGAATATCTCGCGGTACTGCTTTACAACTACGGATGTATCATATTTTTCAACAGCGAGCGCTCTTGCGCTGCTTTTCATCTTATGCAAAAGCTCCGTGTCATCAGCCAGCTTTTCTATTATTCCCGCCAGCTCCTCAGCAGAATCACCCGAAACAGTATAACCTGTTTCTCCGCTTTTAAGCAAACGCGACAGATCATCATCAGGTGAGCTGATTCCTATTACGGGCATACCGCAGGCAAGCATACTGTATGTTTTGCTCGGCATAAAAAGCTTTGCCGCTTTTTCTTCCTGCGACACAATTCCAACATCACCGCTTGCCATTGAAAAAGGGAATTTTTCCTCCGTCTGAAGCGGCAGCAGCAAAATATTTTCGGCAGAATTGTTTTTTATATATTCCTCGACCTGATGATATTTCGGTCCCTCTCCGATAAAGAGAAAATATATATCACTGCGTTTTCTTAACAGCTCGGATGTCTGCAATATAATCTCAATATTGTGTCCGTAGCCCATTTTGCCGGAATACAGCACGACGAATTTATCGGTAAGCCCGTACTGTACGCAGAAAGGGTTTTCTTTTTTATCTATCGGTTTAAGCCTGTCCGTGTCAACAGATACAGGGATTACGCCGATATCGATTTTGTTTTTCATCGGCGCTTTCATCGATTCCGCCATTACATTTCCGATAGTCAGCATTTTATCAATCTTTGGATAGCTGACGTCATTCCACTTATGCCACAGACCGCATATGATCCTGACGAGAGGATTTTTTATGGTGTTTTCAATCACCTGAGGATATAGATCCCAGTTCATATATATAAACTTAGACTGTAAGCGCTTTTTCAGTTTCAGACCAATAAATGAGTTTATAGGCGGATTTGAAACGGCGAAAATAATATCGTAATGCTTTTTCTTATTCTTTTTAAGCCATTTTTTCACAAAGCGGTAATGCCGGTACCAGCATTTTAATCTGGATAAAAAGCTCCGCGGATCGTGAGGGGGAGACTTTATGATGATTTCAGCAGTAATATCGCTTCCGGTCATAAACTCAATTCTGTCGGTTTTGTCAAAAGCCGCACAGAGAAGATCAACATACCACTGCGGAATAACCTGGGATATTATTAAAATTTTCTTATTCATTGCGGAAAACCTCGTTCAGCTCTGAAAGCGAGGTTAAATGCAGATCTGTTGCCGTTAAAGGATTGTCTTTATACAAACCGTCGGGATTGTCGATCATACACGTCTTCATTCCGAGCTGCTTGGGTGCGAAAAAGTCTTTTGAAGGATTATCTCCCACATACATCATCTTTTCAAAAGCCACTCCCAGCCGGCGCTGCATTATTCTGAAAGAAATATCGTTCGGCTTGCGGAAAAGCTCCCCGCCGATCGAATCTGTCACAATAATTTCATCAGTTAAAGCTACAAGTCCCATAGCCTCAAGCTTTTTCTGCTGCCTTGCCGGGTTTCCGTCGGTTATTATTCCAATCTTTACTCCGTTTTTCCTCAGCCGTTCAATAAGCTCCCGCGCTCCGTCTCTCAGACGTATGTCAGGCTTATGCGCGCGGTAGACCGAAACGCATTTTTGTTTAATTTCTTCAGTAAAAATACCGCTTTCATTAAGCATTGTGTCAAAAGCAGGTTTTCCCGCTTCAAATGCCTCGTACATTTTTTTAAAAGCTTTTTCTGTGTCGGTAAAAAGCCGTGAAACCGCGCGAAATCCGCTTTTAACATAATCCCTTTCGCTGTAAAGAGTATCGTCCAGATCAAAAATAACAGCTTTAAGTGCGTTAAGAGCAAATTTCCCGTCAATCACGCGCACGCTTTGGTCGAAACGGGTGTAGGTTTCCTCGTTTGCGGCATTATCAAAATAAGTAAGCCTGTCTCCGGCAAGCAGACAGAGCATTGCCTCCGCCGAATCCGCGCCCGCCCTCATTGAAAGGGGAGCCCCTCCGCCGAAGCGCGGATTTATTTCTATGTAATAATCCTCTCCGGTGATTTCGTCGCGTATCAGCTGGACGGTTATCGCCCCGCGCGGCCTGAAATCCGCAATGAGTCTTATACATTCCTCTTTTATTTTTTCATCCTGAACTATCCGGGTTTTCAGAACCTCACCGCTTCTCACCTGCAAACGTTCACGCGGTGTAATATAAATGGGGTTCCCGTTAAAATCACAGAAAATATCAACCGTATATTCTTTTCCGGAAATATACGGCTGAATAACATAACCCGGTATATGATTCGCGTATGTTTCAAGCTCGTCCCGGTTATTCGCCTTGTAAGCATTTATGCTTGAACTGCCGTCTTTAGGCTTTATAAAGCACGGAAAGCCCCCTGTATAAGCGGTGTAATCGGAGAAGGCTTTCGGAGATTTTAAGCCGCAGCTTTCAAAGTATTCGGATGTGATCCGTTTATCGCGGCAAATGCGGATTTTGTCTGTATCACTGATTATGGCGGCGGTCCCGACCGACATAAATTCCTCTCTATGTTCTGAAATAAGCAAAAGGTCAGTATCTATTGTAGGTATCAGAGCATTTATACCCTCATTGCGGCATAATTCAAGCAATGCGGGTATATATTTGGGGTCAGCAATACGGGGGACTATGAGTGTACGGTCACAAAAAGCAAGCGCCGGAGCGTCATTAACAATATCCGCACCGTAGATTGTAAGCCGAAAGCCTTTTCTTTCGGCCGCTCTGCGAAATGCCGATATAAGTTCTACACGCCTTCCGACGCTTGTAAACAACAATTTCAGTTCTCCGGACAAATTATTCATCTGATTTATCCCCTTTATTTAGCCACAGCGCTTTCTTTTTCCGGTGTACCGGAAAATACCGCCATTGTAGCCTCTCCTTCCTGTGAAATTCCTTCACGCTTAAGGACTTTATATATTGTTGCAAATATAATCTTTATATCGCCGACAAATGTTATATTATCTATATACTTAATATCATCTTCAAATTTTTCTTCCCACGAAATAGAGTTTCTGCCGTTTATCTGAGCCAGCCCTGAAAGACCGGGTCTTACCTCGTGACGCCGCTTCTGACGCTCATTATACAGCGGCAGATATGAAACCAGAAGCGGTCTCGGTCCTATAACCGACATATCGCCTTTTAATATATTTATAAGCTCCGGCAGTTCATCGATTGATGTCGAACGCAGAAAGCGTCCGTATTTTGTAAGCCGCTTGTCGTCCGGTAAAAGCTCACCGTTTTCATCTTTTTCACAGGTCATTGTGCGGAATTTTATAAGCCTGAATATCTTTTCGTCTTTTCCCGGACGCTCCTGTGTAAAAAAAGGGTTCCCTTTCATTGCGAAAATGCCCGCTGCTGTGAAAATCAGAAAAAGCGGTGATAAAACTATAACAGCGCACAATGAAAGAAAGAAATCAAGCGGTCGCTTTATGTATGAAGCATACAATGCCTTCTATACCTCCTGAAATAATGTTCTTATATTTTCTATCACTTCAGATTGCTGACAGTCTGTCATTTTTATATCGCTCGGCAGACATAATCCTCTTGCAAAAATGTCATTTGACACCGAAATGTCACTATTTACATTTATGCCGTCATCTTTTCCGCCGTTCACGGTGAAAAAGTTGTTGGATTTGTAAACCGGCTGAAGATGCATCGGTTTCCAGATTGGACGGGTTTCGATTCTCTGTTCCTTTAACGCCTCGTATATCTTCATAGGCAAAACATTGCAGCCTCTTTCAATCAGCATACAACTGAGCCAGAAGTTCGGAACCGATTTTTCAGAATCATAAGGATTCATCGTAATCGGGAGACCCTTTAAACCTTCTTTGTATCTGCGGTATATTTTTTCTTTAAGTTCGCGATGCTCCTCAATATGTATAAGCTGTCCTCTGCCGATACCTGCAACCACATTGCTCATACGGTAATTGTAACCTATCTCACTGTGCTGATACCACGGCGCGCTGTCTCTCGCCTGGGTTGCCCAAAAAAGAGCCTTTTCACGGGCGCTTTGATCATCGGTGAGGAGCATGCCGCCTCCGCTTGTGGTGATGATTTTATTTCCGTTAAAGCTGATTGCTCCGTATTTTCCGAAAGTGCCGGTCTGACGCCCGCCGTATGTTGCAGAAAGACTTTCCGCGGCATCTTCTATCATAATTACACCGTATTTATCGCAAAGATAAAGCAATTCATCAATTTTAGCGGGTGTGCCGTAAAGGTGTGCCACAATAACAGCTTTGGCTTTAGGGTGAAGGCTATCTCTGCCGTCATAATACTTAAGCGCTTTTTCAAGAGCCTGAGGATCCATATTCCAGGTATCATATTCCGAATCAATAAATACAGGTATTCCGCCTTCATATGTAACAGGATTAACCGTTGCGGCAAAGGTCATATCCGAGCAAAGAACAATATTGCCGCGGCCTATTCCTGCGAGTTTGACAGCGAGATGAATGGCGGCCGTTCCGCTGCAAAGAGCAAGACAATTACATTCGAAAGCTCTTTTTGACAAATATTCAGACATTTCCTGCTCAAAAGCATCAACATTAAATCCTAATGGGGCTATCCAGTTACGCTCAAACGCCTCATTTATATACTCTAATTCCTCACCGTGCATTGTAGGAGAAGAAAGCAGTATCGGTTTTTCCTCCGGTTTTAAAGCGCACATTTAAAATCACCTGCTCCGGGACTGACAGAAATAATACGGACATATTTACTTTACATAAGTCAGCCCGATAAAATTAAAATCATAACGTAAACATACATTGCATATAATATCATATTTGCTACTCTTTGTCAAATCGCAGCAGACTTTACGGCTTTATAAATTTTTGACAAAACAGGCAAAAAAACAGCAAAGCCTGATTACACGCTTTGCTGCTCTAAAATATGTTATTTACGACGTTGTTTCAAAGTCTCA
Source organism: uncultured Clostridia bacterium (assembly GCA_944380885.1). Lineage (GTDB taxonomy): Bacteria > Bacillota > Clostridia > Oscillospirales > Acutalibacteraceae > UBA737. Next base: position 31,288 of record CALWIZ010000017.1, read on the forward strand.
AATATGTGCCGATATCGTGCTGAACATTATATCGGCCATCTGGTAATATCCTTCTTTCTGCGGATGAACGCTTTCCTTCGGAACAAATTCCGTTCTCGATGAACGGGGATTGACATTTACCTCTGTGTTTCCGAAATTGTATTCACTGTCATGACATATAGCAGCCGGAACAAAATATAAATTTCCGTACTCTTTAAGAGTCTCATTCAGCGCCTTCATCAGATTGAAAACCTTAATGTCCTCTTCATACTTGTATTTTCCGGAATAAATCGCTGTATATCCGTCAGAGGCTGTTTGAACACCTATCCCGTTCTGGTCAGAACAATAGATCGTGTTCACGACAAAAACAGGAATATCGGCATTATCCTGTCTTATATAGTCTATGATTTTTTTAATATTTTCAACATTTTCGGTCGGATCGGTCTTTATTCCGTTTGTACCGAGAAAAATCTGAACCGCGTCAGGAGAAACGCCCGAAAGCTTATTTTCAACATAGTAATTCCAGTCAAATCTTGAATTTGCGGTATTATAGAAAGGATTTATATATTTGAACTCAGACGGATTTTCTTCTGCATCTCCGGCTGTAAGATATTTTGCCGCAGTCCAGCCACTCCTTCCTTCAAACTTTATCTGATGTGAAATCCCCTGAGAATCATTCGATATCCCTGACATGGTTCCTACACCTGATATTCCGCTGTTAAGGCTCATCAGCTCAGCGAGCCACGGCTTGCAGTTAGTAAAGCTGTCTCCTATACAGCAAATTGAAAGCGTGCCGGTATGCGCCGGTACGATTTTCAATTTTGTAGAACCGCTCCACAAAGCGCCGAAGGAATCATTGTAAATATACAGACTAAGTTCATATTCGCCTATGTTTTCCTCCATACCCGTAAAGCTGAATTTCCTCTTCATGGCTTTTCCGATACTGCATTTCCATTTAAAATGATACTTTTCCGCTGTTGGACACACCTGCGAATTATATATTTCCACCGTTCTGCCGACCGCACAGCATATTTCATCAGGCAAAAACGCTTTCACCGAATCTGTCGGAATATACTGAGGTGAAATTTGTTCAGACAGTACAGCTCCGTATTCAATAAACGGAACAATCTCGCTGCTGTCGGATATTATTATGGCGCTGTCGGAAAAAGAACCGCTGTTCCACACCGTATATGACACCCTTATATATGCGGTGTTTTCAGGCACATTATATAAGGATACATATTGTACATATGAACCGGTTACAAACTGCTTATCGGCATCATAGGCGCATACGCGCGCAAAAGAAGCGTATGAAGGTTTATCAACATTGTCATACCGTATATTATTGTAGTTAAACTGGTGCCTGACCGTATCTCCGGGGGCGCACGGTATATAGTCAGAGGTTGTATATGTCGGGTTAGAAGCAAGTTCTCCGTTTTCCTTTAAATAATACCCCTTTGAAACCGCATTGAGATTGAGAAGATTGGGCGAATAAACTATGTCAAAAAATGTAGTATCTTCGGGAGTTACCTGCTGAAGCTCACCCGGCTCACCCTTTTCGCCCTGGGGTCCGGGGTCGCCTTTATCTCCTTTCTCGCCCTTTTCGCCCTGGGGTCCGGGGTCGCCCTTGTCTCCTTTCTCGCCTTTTTCTCCCTGGGGGCCGGTATCGCCTGTGTCTCCTTTCTCGCCTTTTTCTCCCTGCGGTCCGGTATCGCCTGTGTCTCCTTTCTCACCTTTTTCGCCCTGAGGTCCGGGGTCGCCCTTGTCTCCTTTTTCACCGCGCGGACCGGTTTCCCCGTCAAATTTTCCGTTTTCAGCGTCGGTGCGAACGGAATTCGCGATAGTTTCTGCACGAACTGCTATATCCAAAATCTGTGCGTATTCGTCCGGCGTAGGTTCGCTCGGATGATCCCCCTGTTCGTATCCGCTTTGATTCACCTTTACCGTCGCCCTCACCGAAGTCGCTATGCTTTCCTCGTTTACACCGAATACAGATACGGTAAACGCGGGCGTCTTGATAACTTCATGCGGTACAAGGCATTCATCTTCACCTGTGCACATTTCACCCCCGTTGTTCAAAACAACACTTACAACAGTGTTACCGTTCCTGAAGACAGCTGTTTTCGTATACCCTTCCCAGCTAACCGGGAATTTAAATCTGATTTTCTCAAATTTGATACTGTCAGATACGGTATCCTGGTATACCGCAACCATTCCATTGTCCAAAACATCTGCTTTTATCAAAAATATCCCTCCTTATTTTTATATATCAAAACAGTTTGAGCCATTTGATTGTTTTACCTGATTTGATACTGCAATAAAGAAAGAATAATATTATGAATTTGTAAACATTTTTACAAATAATAAAATTACCGGTACGGTGGCAAACTCAAATCCGACGCAGAATGTGGAGAGAGAAAGCACACAATACCGGTAAAATGGGAAAACCACCGGTATCTAACTAAAGCCGCCTATGTGGTTTTCGGTATCAACACAGACGGCTGCAAGGACATCCCCGGTATATGGAGCGGCGAACACAAAATTACGAAATTCCGGCTTAATGTGCTTAATGAGCTTAAAAACCGCGGTGTTCAGTCGGTTTATGTCTTTTGCGTAGACGTTCTTCTGCTAAATATGTAAGCTATAAGGATATTACCACGTATCAGGAAATTAACGGGGAGCAAGCGCCTAACAACCTGATAATATTAAAAAAGCATGTGAAAATACCTATCCCTTCTGCGTTAAAAGCCGGGAAAAAACTGGAATATTTCAAAAATATTTTTTGCATATCCGGCAGAGGTTCAGTAGCGAAGGTATGCCGAAGGCTGTGCAGGACCTTATGAACATAGTTAATTATTTCTTTTATCAACAACAAATGATTTTTTACTTGTATTCCACGCTGAAAATATAATTTTTATAGTTTCTATTGCGTGTTGATTAAAGCGCGTATTCACCATATCATCTACAATAATTGGTGTTCCCTGCACAGTATACTTCAGTCTCTCAATATTTGATCTTGTGAACTCTTGTGCGGCGATTTTCGGCTTTTGCCCGATCATCATTTTAAGCAGTGTTCCCAAAAAGCTTGTTTTACCGGCTTTACCTTATCCGTAAACAAGTCTAAAAAAAATATGGCAGACGATTTTTATCGAATCGCTCCGCCATATTCCGCATTACCGCCATAAAATCTGAAATAAGGAGCTTTTTCTGTTATCCCCGGCTTCTTAAAACCGACTTTCTTATTTTTCCGCTTATGGTTTTAGGCATTTCGTCCACAAATTCCACAAGCCTTATCCATTTATACTCGGCAAGACGGCTATTGCAGAACTCCTTAATTTCAAGCTCAAGCTCTCTTGACGGCTCATAACCGCTGCCTAACACTATTACCGCCTTTATCGCCTGACCGCGCAGGGCGTCAGGAACGCCTATTACCGAACATTCTGCTACTGCGGGGTGTTCGGTAAGAACATTTTCAACCTCATAAGGTCCTACCCTGAAGCCACCGGTTTTTATAATATCATCAAACCTTCCGTGAAACCAGTAGAGACCGTTTTCGTCCATATAAGCCGCGTCGCCAGTATGGTAAACGCCGCCGCGCCATACATAATTGTACTGTTCCTCGTTGTCAAGGTAAGCGCAGAATACTCCCGGCTGCTTTCCGTTTTCGGGCGGTACTATCACAACCTCGCCCACTTCTCCCTGAGGGACAGGCTCTCCGTGCTTTCCGCGTAGTTCAATGTTATAAAGAGGCGATGACACGCCCATGGAACCCTCGACCGGATTAAAACCTGCGAAATTTGCCATAAGCAGCGTTGTTTCGGTCTGACCGTAGCCTTCGCACAGCTCAAGACCGGTACGCTCTTTAAACTTGCGGAAAACCTCTGGAGCGAGCATTTCACCTGCTGTTGTGGCATATTTTAGACTCGGCATTTCAGGTATGCCTTTTCTCACAAGATAGCGGTAAACCGTCGGCGGCGCGCAGAAAGAAGTAACCGAATAGCGGTTTATGACCGCTATTAACTGTTTAGGGTCAAAGTTGTCAAAATCGTACACCATAACAGCGCTGCCGACCAGCCACTGCCCGTACAGTTTGCCCCATGACGCTTTTGCCCAGCCGGTTTCGGCAACCGTAAAATGAAGTCCGCCGTCCTCCGCCCTGTGCCAGTACTTGGCGGTTACTATATGAGCCAGCGGATAGGAATGGTCGTGTATAACGCCCTTGGGGTATCCTGTTGTACCCGATGTAAAATAAAGCATCATCGCGTCGCTTACATTTGTTTCGATTCGCTCAAAGGAATCAGAAGCATTTTCCATAGCCTCACTTAAATTCTCAAAGCCGTCCGCCGCGGTGCGCACGCTCCACAGCTTTGCCTTTACTCCGGTCTGCTCAAGAGCTTTTTTTATGCGCTCCGGCACACCGTCCTGCGGAGTCGAAACTACCGCTTTAAGTCCAGCCGCCTTTATTCTGTATACAAAATCAGAAACGGTAAGCATATGTGTGGCGGGTATCATAACAGCACCGAGCTTATGCAGCGCTATCGCCGCGAACCAATACTCATAATGCTTTTTAAGCACCAGCATTACCCTGTCTCCCCGCCCTATTCCGGCGTTTTTGAAGACATTAGCCATTTTATTACTGTTTGCTCTTACGTCCTCAAACGAAAAAATACGCTCCTCATTTTCGGTGTTGCACCATACAATCGCACGCTTGTCAGGCGTTTCTTTCGCTATTTCGTCCACAACGTCATATCCGAAATTGAAATTATCAGGATAATGAAGCGTGATTTTTTTGAGTCCTCCGTTTTCATCGGTTATTTCAGTACAAAATTTCTGATAAATGCTCATAGCTGCTCCTTGCTGTCCGCCGTTATTCCTATGCGGCGGAAACGTCCGTAACGCTTGCTTAAAAGATCTGTCTCCAATGAAAGTTCTTTGATCTCATCATCAAGCATATTGCGTATGCGGTCGTAAAATTCTTTTTTGCCTATATCATTTTCTGAGAGGATGCGCTCAATAACACCGAGGCTTTTCGCGTCCTCCGCGGTCAGCTTAAGGCTTGCCGCCGCTGTCTCCGCCTTCGTGGAATCCTTCCAGAGTATGCTCGCGCAGCCCTCCGGCGATATTACCGAATAGACCGAGTTTTCAAGCATCCATACACTGTCCGCCACGGCAAGCGCGAGCGCGCCGCCGCTGCCGCCCTCGCCTATCAGAACCGAAATTATCGGCACGCAAAGGGTGGACATCTCCACAAGATTTTCGGCTATCGCCTGACCCTGTCCGCGTTCCTCCGCTCCTATTCCGCAGTAGGCGCCGGACGTATCAACAAAGCATATTACCGGTCTGCCGAATTTCTCCGCCTGCTTCATAAGCCTTAATGCCTTGCGATAACCCTCAGGATGCGGCGCTCCGAAATTTCTGTAAGCGCGGTCCTTAGCCATATGTCCTTTTTCAATGGCAATAACCGTAACCGGGCGTTCACCGAGCCATGCTATGCCGCCGACTATCGCCGGATCATCAGCATAGCGGCGGTCGCCGTGCATCTCTATAAATCCCTTGAATATTTTTCTGATATAATCAAGACCGGTAGGTCTTGCGCTGTCTCTTGCCAGCTTTACACGCTCATAAGGCGCACCGTTCATAACATCACGCTCCTGCTGTGCATTTTAAGAAGGTCGCAAAGCAGCTTCTTCTGTCCTGCACGGGCAACTATACCGTCAACAAATCCGTGTTTCAGCACAAATTCCGCCTTTTGGAACTCTTTCGGAAGAGTTTTTCTTGTGGTCTGTTCGATAACTCTCGCACCCGCAAAGCCTACGGTGGCGCCGGGCTCGGCAAGTATTATATCCGCCTCCATAGCAAAGCTGGCGGTAACTCCTCCGGTAGTCGGGTCGGTAAGCACCGCTATATAAAGGAGTCCCGCGTCGCTGTGGCGCTTTACCGCCGCGCTGGTTTTAGCCATCTGCATAAGGGAAAGCAATCCCTCCTGCATTCTCGCGCCGCCCGAAACCGTAAAGCCAATCACGGGGAGTCTGTGCTCCGTAGCGTACTCAAAAAGACGTGTTATCCTCTCGCCTACCGCGCTGCCCATACTTCCCATCATAAAATACGATTCCATTACGAAAAGGCAGCAGCTCTGACCGCCTACATCGGCAGTACCGCATATCACGGCTTCTTCCTCACCGCTTGCGGCGGCGACCGTCTCCAGCTTATCGGCGTATCCCGGAAAACCTAACGGATTTCCTGACCTTATTTCTCTGAACATTTCATTAAAGCTGTCCCTGTCGGCTATCATCTTAATGCGCTGGCGAGCCTTCATACGGAAATGGTAGCCGCAGGAGCAGACAAGGTCATTTGCCCACAGTCTGCTCAGCGGTATATCCTTATGGCAGTTAGGACAGTTCTTTTCCGGCTCGCCCTCGTCCTGCTGAACCGGAGCCGCGGTTCTGCCGCCCTCCTCAAGCTGATTTTTCGGTTTTAAAAAGTTAATCAAAGCCATTATAATTTCACCTGTTGCCCATAAATGTGAGGTCGTAGCCTCCTGAAGTGAACCTTTCGTCCTCTATTATCCGCAGCTGCTCCTCAATATTTGTAGGTATTCCCCTTATTACAAGCTCGCAAAGCGACGCTCTCGCCTTTCTGAGCGCTTCCTCGCGCGTGTGGGCGAAAACTATCAGCTTGCCGAGCAGTGAGTCGTAGTAAGGAGATACCGTCGTTCCCTCTATAAGGCAGGTATCAAATCTTACGGAAGGACCGCCCGGAACATGCAGCATTTCAAGGGTGCCGCAGCTCTGCGCGTTTATGCGGCATTCTATTGCCGAGCCGTCAAGCCTTATATCCTTTTGTGTAAAATTGAGCGGTATTCCGGCGGCTATTCTTATCTGCCACTTTACTATGTCTATACCGGTCAGCATTTCGGTAACGCAGTGCTCCACCTGAAGCCGCACGTTCATTTCCATGAACCAGAAATTACCGTCCCTGTCAAGCAGAAATTCAAGCGTTCCCGCCCCGACATACCCGATTTTCTTAACCGCGTCCACCGCCAGCGCCATTATTTTCTCGCGCTGCTCACTGTTTACCGCCGGAGACGGAGTTTCTTCTATCAGCTTTTGGTTGCGGCGCTGCAAAGAGCAGTCTCTGTCGCCTAAACATACGGCATTGCCATGCTCATCGGCAAGAACCTGAAGCTCCACGTGCCTTGCCGGAAAAATATATTTTTCAATATACACGCTGCCGTCTCCGAAAGCAGCTATTGCCTCAGATGTAGCCTGAAGATAAGCGTCTTCAAGATCGTCTGGAGTTCTTATAAGCCTTATTCCCCGTCCGCCTCCTCCGGCGCACGCCTTGAGCATTACCGGATAGCCTATTTCATCGGCGGCTTTCTTCGCTTCCTCAACAGAGGACAGCGCCTTTGTTCCGGGTATTACGGTAAGTCCCGTATTGCTTATAAGCTCCTTAAGCGCCGCCTTGTCGCTCAGTCTTTCCATACTTTCAGGCTGCGGTCCTATAAAGACAAGCCCGTTTTTCCTGCAAAGCCGCGCGAAATGCGCGTTCTCGGACAAAAAGCCGTAACCTGGGTGTATTGCCTGAGCGCCGGCTAAAATAGCGGCGCTTATTATCTGATTTTCGTTGAGATAGCTTGACGAAGCCTCAGAGCCGCCTATACAGTAGCTCTGGTCGGCAAGCGCGACATGCAGGGCGTTTCTGTCCGCCTCGGAATACACCGCCACTGTCGACACTCCCATTTCCTTGCAGGCGCGTATTATTCTCACGGCTATCTCGCCGCGGTTCGCAACAAGTATTTTAGAAAACATAAATCATTCCCCTGTAACGGCAAAGGAAAATTCCGCCGAAACGCAGAGCCGCTCCCCTACGCAGAGAGTGCCCTCAGCGAAATAAAACGGGTGCTTTGCCCTTTTTATATGACAGCGTGTCTCCACCGTATCGCCCGGCTTAACGGGGGACCGGAATTTCACGTTATTCAGTCCCGTATATACCGGCAGCTTACCGTCTGTCATAACGTCCTGCATAAGCACGCAGGCGGACTGCGCGAGTATCTCGCAGAGTATCACGCCCGGAACTATCGGGTTCCCGGGAAAATGACCCTTAAGGAAAAACTCATCCCCCCTTACGGTATAATGAGCTACGGCGGTGCCGTCGTTATTCACGGCGTCGTCAATAAGCAGCATATTGTCCCTGTGGGGAAGTATCTTCATTATTTCTTCTCTGTTCATTCCGTTACCTCTTTATGCGGAAAAGCTCGGTGCCGTACTCGACTACCTGACCGTTTGTCACGCATATTTCAGCCACCGTTCCGTCTTCCTCAGCGTATATCTCGTTCATCAGCTTCATAGCCTCAACTATGCAAAGGGTTTGACCTTTTTTAACCCTGTCACCTACCGTTACATACGGCTCGGCATTTTCTGCCGCTGCGGCGTAAAAAACACCCACTACCGGAGATTTTACGCTGACAAGGTCGCTGCCGCCTGCCGCCTGCTTTTCAGGCGCCGAAGCAGCGGCTGATCCTGTCTGCTGCATAGATCCGACCGGCACAGTCTGTACGTTCTGCACCTGCCCGGTGCGCTCAAGACGCACTACCTTGTTATCCTCGGTTATCTCAAGACCGGTAAGCTCAAGCTCCTTCATAAGTTCCGCGTATTTGCGGATATCAGCCTCATTCATATTTTTACACCTTTCTGAAAGCAAGACAAGCATTGTGTCCGCCGAATCCCAGTGAATTTGAAAGCGCAAGGTCTATATCTGCCTTAAGCGCTGTATTCGGTACGCAGTTAAGGTCGCATTCCTCGTCCTGCTCCTTAAGATTTATAGTCGGCGGGATTATTCCCTCATTGAGAGCGAAAACGCAGGCTAAAGCCTCGACAGCTCCGGCCGCGCCCAGCATATGACCGGTCATAGACTTTGTGGAACTTACAAGCGCGTCCTTTGCCTTCTCACCGAGAGCGTTCTTTATAACCATTGTCTCAACCTTATCATTCATCGGCGTTCCGGTGCCGTGCGCATTTACATATACACGGTCGCTTTCCTTATAACCTGCCTCGCGCATAGCGTCAAGCATTGCTCTTGTTCCGCCTGAACCGTCCGGCGCGGGAGCCGTAATATGGTAAGCGTCGCAGGTGGAACCATAGCCGCATACTTCGGCGTATATCTTTGCGCCTCTGTTTTTCGCGTGCTCATATTCCTCAAGTATAAGAGCAACCGCGCCCTCGCCTATTACAAATCCTCCGCGGCGTTTGTCAAACGGCAGTGATGCGGCATCCGGATCATCGCTTACAGAGAGCGCCTGCATATTTACAAATCCAGCAACCGCCGACTGGCTTACCGCCGCCTCGGTTCCTCCGGTGATAACAGCGTCGGCATAACCGTGGCGTATCATTCTCATAGCCTCGCCGATAGCGTTCGAGCCTGAAGCGCAGGCGGTGACCGCCGGCATTGCGCTGCCCTTGCAACCGTAGCGTATCGCTATCATTCCCGCCGCCATATTTGAAATCATCATAGGTACAAAAAGAGACGAAACACGGCGCGGTCCCTTTTCCAACAGCTTTGTATGCTCGATTTCAAAGGTACGTATACCGCCTATACCGGTGCCGATTTCTACCGCGAAGCGCTCGGGCTCCACTTTTGATTCAATACCGCTGTCGTCCACCGCCTGCTGCGCCGCAGCAATAGCAAACTGGGTATAGCGGTCGGTACGCAAAGTTTCGTTTATTTCAAGGTAATCCTTTGGGTCAAAGCCCTTTACCTCGGCTGCCAGCTTCGCCTTATATGCCGATGTATCAAAAAGGGTTATCGGCGCTATTCCGTTTTTGCCGGCTTTCATAGCCTCCCATGTATCCTTAACGTTGTTTCCGAGAGGGGTTACAGCGCCGAGACCGGTGATTACAACTCTTCTGTTATCGCTCATTTATATTTCTCCTTACATCGCTATTCCGCCGTCTACACGGAGCACCTCGCCGGTGACATATCCTGCTGTCGCAAGATAAGCGGCAGCGTCCGCAATGTCTTCCGCGGCGCCCATTCTTCCGAGCGGTATCATCTTAAGCAGCGGATTTTCGGTCTGGTTTCCGGTCATATCGGTTGCTATAAAGCCCGGGGCTATCGCGTTGCAGCGCACGCCCTTGGGAGCGAGCTCTTTCGCTACGGTCTTTGTAAGACCTATTACGCCCGCCTTTGAAGCGGCATAGTTGCACTGACCGGCATTACCCATTATTCCGGCGACCGAGGCGATATTTATTATACAGCCCTCACGGTTGCGGATAAACAGACCCGACATATGGCGTATCATATTGAAAGCACCCTTTAAATTAACGGCTATAACCTTATCGAAATCCTCTTCCTTCATCATGGCTATAAGTCCGTCGCGCGTGATTCCGGCGTTGTTCACAAGAATATGTGCCGTGCCGAAGTCGGCTTTTATCTTGCCTACAGTTTCTTTTACCTGCTCGAAATCCGACACATCGCAGCGGTACGACGCCGCTTTTACGGCGTATTTTTCCATGCATTCATTGCAGACTCCGTCGGCAAGCGCCGGGGCGCCCACATCGAGTATTACTATATCAGCGCCCATTGAAGCAAATTTTTTTGCTATCGCTGCGCCGAGTCCTCTTGAACCGCCTGTAATAACGGCTGTTTTTCCCTTTAACATTATTCCGCCTCCTTAAGATAATCGGTAACGGTGACGGCTTTTACCTCGCCGCTTATTTTCTTTATCATATTGGTAAGTGTGGCTCCGGGACCGATTTCAATAAATGTATCGACTCCGCTTTCTATCATACTCCGTATAACCTTTTCCCAGCGTACCGGACTGCAAATCTGACCAGACAGCAGCTCTACCGGATTATCTCCGTAAACTTCGGCGGTCATATCGGAATAAACCGGCACAGCGCGTGCCGAAAACGCAACTTTGTCAAGCTCTGTTTTGAAATCGGCAGCCGCCGCGTTCATAAAAGGAGAATGAAAAGCTCCCTTGACTTTAAGCGGTATCGCTCTTCCTCCGGCGGTTTTTACCTCGGCAAAAAATTCCGGCATATGCTCCGAAAGCCCCGAAACTGTTACCTGCCCCGGGCAGTTGAAATTTACCGGATAAATCTGCTCGTACTTTGAGCAAATCTCCTCAACCTGAGTATCTGACAGCTTTACCACCGCCGCCATTGAGGTGTCAAACTTTTCAGCCTCGCGCTGCATTAGCTCGCCGCGGCGGCAGACAAGTGAAAATCCGGTTTTTTCATCAACCAGTCCCGCAAATGTGACCGCCGTGACCTCGCCTAACGAAAATCCGGCTACGGCGTCCGGCTTTACGCCTTTTTCCGCAAGCACTTTCGCCGCCGCCAGCTCCATAGCGAAAAGACATGGCTGTGTGTTGGCGGTTTCCTTAAGCTCCTCATCGGTTCCGCTGAAGCACTGCTTTGATGTGCCGGGACGGATACTGTCGCACACCGCAAAAACTTCGGCGGCGGCAGGATATTTTTCCGCCAGTTCTTTGCCCATTCCGGGATACTGGTCACCCTGACCCGAAAAAACAAAAGCTATTTTACCCATTTTGACGCCCCCAGAAGGACAGGCTCCGCCTGCTCCATAACTTCCTTAATTATTTCAGCCGCCGGCTGTTCCTTTTTGACCATAGCGGCAACCTGACCCGCAAGGAAACATCCGTTTTGATTGTCTCCCTCCTGCACCGCGCGGCGCAGAGCGCCTGCACCAAGCGCCTCAAGCTCGTCGTCCGGCATTCCGCCGTACTCCGCTTTTGAATATTCGCGCGCGAAGGGTGTACGCAGGCTTCTTACCGGATGACCGAGACGTTTTCCGGTCACCATAGTGCAAAGGTCGCCCGCTTTAAGTATTTTCTGCTTGTATTCGGGGTGAATCGTACACTCCTCGGCGCTTAAAAAGCGTGTTCCCATCTGAACGCCGCATGCGCCCAGCATAAACGCAGCCGCTACTCCCCTGCCGTCGGCAATGCCGCCGGCGGCTATTACGGGCAGATCGGTCGCGTCGCACACCTGCGGAACCAGCACCATCGTGGTAAGCTCGCCCACATGACCGCCGCTCTCGCCGCCCTCCGCTATAACCGCGGTGGCTCCGAGCCTTGTCATAAGCTTTGCCATAGCAACGGAAGCCACAACCGGAATAACCTTTATGCCGGCAGCCTTCCATTCGTTTATATATTTAGAAGGGTTACCCGCTCCCGTTGTCACCACGTCCACCTTTTCCTCGGTCACAACCTTCGCGACCTCGTCGGCAAACGGACTCATGAGCATTATGTTTACGCCTATCGGCTTTGCGGTAAGCTCCCTTGCTTTTTTAATTTCTTCCCTTACGTATCCGCCGGGCGCGTTGCCTGCCGCGATAATACCGAGGCCGCCGCCATTTGAAACGGCAGCGGCCAGTTTACCGTCAGCGATCCAGGCCATACCGCCCTGAAATACAGGATATTCAATACCCAGCAGATCACAAATCTCTGACTTTATCATCGGCTTAACCCTGCTTGCTCTGAATGAATTTGTCAAGATCGTCGATAGTCTCAACCTTGCGGTCAAGTTCAATCTCGATGCCTATTTCGTCCTCAAGGTTCATCAGAAGCTCAACGGTGTCAAGAGAATCAATGCCGAGTTCGGAAAAAGTGCTTTCGGGTTTGATGTCCGCAACGTCGCAGCCTGTGCGCTCGGAAACGATTTTAGCAATAGCGTCAAAGTACATGATAATTTGCCTCCAGTTTTAATTTACATGCGGTTTTTACCGTATGCCGCCCATTATTATACAACCTTGCTGTTCCCTTTCTATTCCCTTAAAGTTCCCCCTGCGTTCCAAAATAAGGAAATTCAGTTCCAAACAAAATAAAAAACCGGTCTGCCCGACGGTTCTTTGCTCCGCCTTTGCAGAACGGTTTTAAAATATCAGTAAATATTAAGGAATAAAGCTTTCTACGCCCGTTTCGGGATACCAGTTGAAATGTATTCTTTCGCCGGTGGGTCTCCTTACCGTTATCGATACAAATTTAAGAACATCATGGTATAACGGGTCAAAATAAAATTTGTATCGTAAAAGCCGTGTTCGGGCTTATCCAAACCGCTGATATGCCTGCCGTCAGCAAGCGGTCTGAACCAGATTCCCGGACGGGCTCCCATTTTCCTTATTTCGGCCGCAAGGTTTTTCATATCAGAAGAGCCTTCACGCAGGACGTCCCACGGCGCATCGCAATTATACAACTTCAATCTGTCGTCTATCACCACATATGGAGCGTTTTCAAGCCCAAGGCACATATTACAGAGCTGCTTGGTATCCTTTGAAATTTCACTGCCAGATGAATTTCCGTAAGTGTAATACCACTTGTCAGCTCCATGCACTTTGAAGGGAGGAAAAATCAGAACTTTTTGTCTGACGATGCTCAACCTACTGGCACATATATACCGAAGAGTTTAACGGCTCGCAATGGTGATATACTGTAAAATACACCGTTCTCGCTTTTCTTTCAACATGCGTAAATATAACGGCAAACGGCGGAACACTACCCGGAAAAAATCACAAGAGACGAAATCACGGAAAGCTGCGGATTTTCTCCGAACTATTTAAGCCGGCTATTCAAAAGCGTCACCGGTGTTTCTCTTTCGGAGCATATTGCGGATATCCGTATACAGCAGGCGATGAACCTTCTTAAAAATACCGATAAATGTGTCGGTGATATAACCGAATCTGTGGGTTATCGCTCACCTTCCCTTTTTTACAGGCACTTTTATTCGCGGTTCGGTATAAAACCGTCCGATATAAAAACGGAAAATTTTGATTTGTAAAAAAATTTACCCACAAAAACAGTTGCAATTTTATGTTAACTGTACTATACTGTTTTAGTATCAATTCTCGGAGGAAAAATCATGTCGAAAAAAATATTCTCATTGGTTGTATGCTTACTTATTTTACTGCTTTCCGGCTGTTCGGACGCTCCTGAACGGCTGAGTGTAGATAAAGGTGATGAGCCTTCTTCTGTAGTCAAAGAACCCGAACCCGTACTTTACAAAAATCCTCTGACAGGAATTTCAGAGCTTTCAAAGGATAAAGCAGACGACCGACCCGTGGCGATAATGATAAATAATATAGCTGTCGCGCAGCCTGTTCAAACCGGCATAAACAAAGCCGATATTATTTATGAAACCGAGGTTGAGGGAGGCATAACACGACTTATGGCGGTTTATCAGGACGTAACAAAGGCCGAAAGAATAGGCAGTATACGTTCGGCACGCTACGCATATGTTGACCTTGCGTTAGGACACAATGCCATATACCTGCACAGAGGTCAGGACGAAGTCTACTGCGGCCCCCATCTTAACGATATAGACGATATAGACATTTCAGAATCAAATTACGCGACCCGCATAAGCAACGGTCTTTCAACCGAACATACACTTTATACTTTCGGGGAAACCCTATGGAACGGCATTGTTAATGACGGATATAAAACCGAGCGCGGTTCAAGCGACCCGTGGGTAAATTTCGCGGACGAAAACAGTCCGGTTTCATTTGAAAGCACTGCCGGCAGCGTGAGCGTCCCTTTTTCATCACAATATGAAACCGTATTCAAATATGACTCCGCTTCAGGAATGTATACCAGATATTTCGGCAATACCTTGCGCAAGGACTATTACACTGGTGAAAAGGTCAATGTGAAAAATGTGTTTGTACTTCTCACCACAATAAAAAGCTATTCCGACGGATACCACAGGCAGGTTTATCTTGATTCCGGTGACGGTTATTACTGCGTAAACGGAACCTACACACCTATAAAATGGAGCAAGGGCTCGGCAAAAAGCGGTTTTAAGTTTACAGACTCAAACGGCAGCGAACTTACCGTAAACCCCGGAAACAGCTGGGTTTGCATAGCTAGCAAAAGCAACTCTCAGCCGGTTTTTGAATAATAACAATTCAATTACAAAAAGCAAAGCAGATACATTTCTCCGCTTTGCTTTTTTATTTTTGCTCATTTCCTGCGGCGGAACCGGTTCCGCGGATTTTAGTATTGACTCACGCTGAAAGCATATGCGTATAATAATTTATCAAAGATCCAGAGATTGCATTTGCATTGTGTCGCACACAGCGTAGGCACAATACCTGTACCTGTATAAACTGCGCGATCTGAAAAAACGACATTTTACCGCAAATATTGCCGTAAATCATAACCACCCGTCAAACGGGTGGTTTGCACAAGGGCTAAAAGCCCATAATGCCGACCCGCGTCTCAAGGCG
>CALWIZ010000018.1 GCA_944380885.1 uncultured Clostridia bacterium
CTGATCGAACCTCGTCGGACTTTATTCTACCGGTTTGAACTGCCGTTTTATATCCGCGCCTTTATTTGGCGGTTACCAAACACATACCACAAAGGAGGTAAAAAGTCCAGAGAAAAATGTTTATAATCTGATTGATTCGCCGGGCTTTACAATCAAAGCGCCGGGTACTGCAAGTTTTTTTGCCCGATCCATATCAAACAGCTTTCCGGGCGACATATGCACAGGAATTGTATGCTTTGCGGCAATCAGATTCGCACAGCGGATCGTTTCCGGAACATCCATGGTGTAGGTAAAATCCATCGGTAAAACAGCATAATCAAGGTTTCGCTCTGCCAGATGCGACATCTGCTCTGTCTCTCCGGTGTCGCCAGCAAAATAAACCGAAACGCCGTCCACTGTTACGATGTGGCCGACGCATTCCGATTTTTTGTGATGATGATTATACGCTTGTACCGCTTCGACTGTCGCAAAATCCAGCTTTAACGTCTGATATGCTCCGTCTTTGAGTGCAGCAAAGTTATGCCAAATCACACAGCTGGGATTTTTTTCGGGCAGATCAGTGCAGTTGTGATCGTGGTGCTGGTGGGTCACCAGAATCAGATCCGCCGGCTCGTCATAACCTTCTCCTGCAAACAGGTCGATATAAATGACCTTCCCGCTGTCCGTAGTCAAACGAAGACTACCGTGTCCCTGATAAAGTAAAGTTGCCATATTATTTTCCCTCGCTTACAATTTTGGATCATGTTTTAACGGAATCATATTTGTACACTTATTTGTATCACTAAAATAATTGGTACATCCGTAAAAAACATCACCGTTCTTTGGATTTGTCTTTACAATCATATACCCGTCTGAACACTTTGGACATTTAAAAATATCGTGCTTATTCTTTTTATCATTGGTCATAAAATCGCAGACTTCCGGCTCATTGGTACAGACCCAAAGCTGCAAGCCGTAATTTTTATTAAATTCATACTTAAGCGGGAAGCCGCATTTCGGACATCGAAGAGTAAACAAATCAACTACCTGCATGTTGATGTTCTCATCGTGCGGGAGATGATAGTCTTTGATGAGTTCCACAAGAAACCTCGACGGTCGATTTTTGGGCGCGGCAATATACACCTTGTTTTTTGTTCTGGTCATAGCGACATAAAATAACCGCCGTTCTTCTGCAAAGGGCATACTTTGATCGTCATGGGTAACCAATTTCATAATCGGGTCATCCTCAAGCTGACAAGGAAATCCGAATTTTCCTTCGAACATGTTGATAAGAATCACATTATCAAAGCCTAAACCTTTGGAACTGTGCGCAGTCATAAAGGTAATATCAGCATTGGGATATTTTTCGGAACGGATCCGATTATGAGGCATCTCTTTAAACAAACCGGTATTGTATAGCTTGTACATATCATAATTGTATCTGCCTATCAGCAAAATAGAACTCTCTTCACCGTATTCTGCAATAATTTCTCCGATGATTTGCTCAACCTTTTCCGCCAAAGCCTTTATTGGTTTAACCCTGTCGTTAAAGGCTTCAATTACGATAGGATTTTCGAGATGCTTCGGAGAAATAAGCTGTTTTCGAATCTGGGCGGAATTTTTCTGTACAAATCCGCCTGCTATATCGATCAGCTCCTGAGAATTTCGATAAGTATGTGTGATTTTCAACTCTGTGCCAGTTCCCATCAATTCTAAAAAGCGGGTAAACAATGTGATATCTGAACCAGAGAAGGCATAAATTGACTGCCAATCATCTCCTACGGCAACAACCTTGGCTTTGGTAATTTCCGAAAGTCTCTTGGTCAAATTAAATCGCTGCCTGGCAATATCCTGAAATTCATCGATGATAATATACTTATATGGCAATTCTATTTGCTGACGTTCAATTTCCTGCAAGTAAAAATGTGCATCATTGATCATATCGGCAAAGTCGATCTGATTATTTCGTTTCAGCACAGACTGATAATGGTTATAAACCTCTTCTGCAATATCAAGAAAAAGTAATGTACGGGGATTATCTGTCTTTTTGCGTAGAATTTCAAAACCGCCCTTATCATAACCAGTTGTCTTATACTGCTCAATAAAATTCATCATGAACAGGATCAGCTTATAAATATATTTATCCTTACCTGTTTCTACAATTTTTTTATATACCTCGTCCAGATTACGGGGCTTTAATATGAATCCTTCTTCTTCAAGACATTTTTTCAAATGTTCCATTAAAGGACGACGATCATTATATAAAGACCATGTTTCCAATAAAGTTGTTTTATGCAATCGATGAAAAGCCCGTTTATCACGAATAGATTTTTGATATCGAGCACGCTGTTCTGGTGAAAAGACATTGCTGTAACCGCTTTCAGTTAAGGCATAGTGTTCAAGCCAGGCAGCGTGTTCTCCTTGAGTGATATAAAAATCCGGTGTGTATTTTTTGTTTTTGGAAGGAGAACCGAACGGATATATACGCTCATACTCATAGTCCAGTCCATTCAGGTATAAGAAATTCGCGATTTGTACTTCTTGAACAGAACGCAAATATTCACCGGTTATCGTTTTTATTTGTTTGCTGCGCTGATGCTCGACTTTTCTGATATACTCTCCCAGCCCACTTTTGAGAGTTTCATAGTCCTGCGCTGCTTTATACATATGATACTGATTCAGATTATCGAACTGAAAGACATCTTCTGTCAAATCGAAATAGTATCCGAGAAACAAAACCAGATTTCTCATCAGCTGCTTGTTATTGAAAATGGATTTTTCCAGCATATCAAATACAATTTGATAAGAGGAAAAGTTGATTTCCGGAGGCTCCGCCGAAAAGCGCTTTACAATTTCAAAAGCAAATGCGTGGAAGGTGCATATTTTGGCGGGAATCCTTAATCCCTTATTGATGCGGTCGCGCAGTTCGCCAATTGCCTTATTTGTATAAGAAATGACAATAATTTCTTCCGGATTTATTCTCTTTTTTTCAACCAGATATTTCACTTTTGCTGCCATTGTAGTTGTTTTGCCCGCTCCGGCTCCCGCCACAAGTAAACAGTAATCGTCATCTGTAATAACTGCACGGCGCTGCTCATCATCTAAGCGAATATTTGGATCGATATCTGCCAGAATGTTATCAAAATACTCTTTCTCTCGTGCCAGCGTTCTTTCAATGTATTCCGCATTATGAGTTGTTATGTTTTCTTTCAGTGTGTTCATCCTGCGGAGAAACAGTTTCAAACTGTCGGTATCAACCCGAAACACGGTGGCATTATTACATACATATTGGAATATCAGCTTATTTTGCATTGCTGAATAGTACTCATTATAGGTATGTAGTAAATGTTTCGTTTCTCTATTTGTTATATAATGATCAGCAGAAAATAGCCAGACATAATCATTGTCAAAAGAAATCAAAATATTGGACAGCTTTTCATAATCGATGGATTCAGAATTATTCTCTACTTTTTGACCGTTTTTAGGAAAATATTCGGACGGTATCCCGCAATGCGGACACTTTTCAGCCTTATCTGAAATGGATTTTCCGCATTCCGGACACTTAATCAATGCCATAATGTTTTCCTCCTCACTTTGCGTCTGCTCTATGCTCAATGAATCCCATTTGCTTCAGCCTTGCACGGACACCCGCTTCGGTTCGCATAAGAGTTGTAGCAATTTCTGATACGGGGACATCTTTCCGAAATAAATCAATCAGACATTCTTCGTGGGCCGGTGTCCACGGCAGGCCTTGATTTTCCGGTTTTTCCGCGGATTTATCACCGATAGTTGCAATGACGGTATCCAAATTATCCAGAATGAATTGCTGCGTTTTTTGATTGTAAAGGACAACTGTATACTCACCGTTTCTGCCGATTCGTTTTTCTGTCGAGATGCCAAGTGCTTTCCCTTGTTCTGTTGGTCTCTTAACAGTTTTTCCGTCTGCTGTGGAGCATACTTCCAATGCATGGATTTCTATTAGCCAGGAAGTAATGTCCGTATGTTTTAACATTTTGTATGTATCCACGTCGACTAAATCATTTATGCGCTTTGTTATTTCACTGATTGAAATAGGTGTGGCAGAAAAGGAAAACTGATTTCTACTGTCAGCAGAAAGAAAAAACGGTTTCTTAGTAGATTTCTCCTTGCTTTGAACACCGTTGCTTTCAATAACATGCCGTAATATATCCGACACATAAAACAAACACCGGGAAATCCGAATATTGTTTATCACATCTGAATCCGCCGCCGGCAAATCATCAAGCGGATTGATTCCATTTGCCAGCTTGTCAATATACATTTTGGCGCGCTGCATCTTTTCGAGTTCGGTCATGAATATCTCCTCATCTTCGGCTATTTTAATTGATGTGATTACAATTTTTCTTTTATCTGACTCCAGTTTGTTGCTACCTGCATCTCAATACCGTTATCCAATGCTTCAAAATGCTTTTACCGCAATGAATTTTCAATTGTTCCCGTGTGCGCAGATCCATAAAACTGGTGCTGCCTTTGGTTTCCAAAATAAAATATAATTTTCCCTCGCCGTTTTTAACAAAATAAACCGCCCAGTCGGGATTATATGTCCCAATCGGCGTTTTCACCTTAAAACGATCGGGAATTTTAAAGAACATTTTGACATCGTGATCATTGTCTAAAGCCACAGCAAACGGTTTTTCAACGAAACTACTGTCATAAACGATATAATTATATACACTGTGTTCCACTTTAACAGCGTTTCTATCAAGATTCGCAATCAATTCTGCCGTATCAAAAATTTTCTGTGCGTAATACTCCTGTCCGTCCAACTTAATGCAACGGATTCTGTCAATTGCCAAGGTATGGCAGTTATCCCGAATAATTTCCGTTGCTTTTCTTAAAATTCATTAATGCAGATTCAGTTCAACATATTTGTAAAAATCAATTTTCATAGCTATAAATTATCTTTCAAATATTTTATAAGTTGAACAGTCGCTTTACTACGCCCTTGGACGCTGGTAAGTCCGTTTTCTTTAAGTTCCTTCAACGGATACTTGTCCGGAGCGTATTTTTCTATGAGCTTTAGTTTCATATAGCGGATGTCGGGATCTTTGGCTAAATCCTTATAATAGGGATAATCGTCTTCCGAACGGTTTCCGTATAAATCAGCAGCGATTACTTCGCATTTGTACATAATAGCTTTGTATTTCTCGCCCACATAAATATAAACCGTGTCGCCAACTGAGGTATTGGTAGACTGGCTCCATTCAATTACATCCAAATTATCAAAAGCCGCTACGATATCGTAATACTTAGGATTGCACGGAATAACCCACACATCATCAAGACGAGAGGAAACCTGACGTCCTTCAGCTTTTGCGCGAATGTCATTTAACCACTCACCGTTATACTTGAAATAGCGCGGTCCGGCAACGCCCCATTTGCTACCGAGCAGTTCAGTGGCAAGCGCAGAAAGAGACAATTTCTTGCCTTGATACTCCACGGTTTTGTCATCAATAACGCTGCACTTTGTGCCGGAGTTGGCATTGCCCTGACTAACAAATGTAATGGTAGCGCCTACGGGAATATCACATTTAGAGAAGGTAAAAGGTGCCATGCGCTCGATGTGCTGTTCCTCAATATCCTGTGCTATTTCGTCGCTTTGACGTTCTACCGCCGTTGGCTCATACAAATGAAGTCTATCTTTACGCCCACCTAAAACTGCGATAGTTTCAAGGATAGAATATGCCTGTTCGGGCGACATAGCATAAAACTCACGAATACGCTTTTTACCGTCTACATTATCAATCGACCGTAGATTCGGGTTGAGTTGGTCTATCAGTGCATGGAGCTTTAGATCCGTCAGTCGTTCCTCAACCTCATATGTAGCATAAATGCGAAAAGCAAACGGAACGCATTCACTGTTATTCAATTGTTTTAACCGAGAATCCACATTATCAGCGTAACCGATTTTTACATATTCCTTAAATGAGGGATTAGTAAGTATATATATTACTCCCATTATATTCTCCTTTTATAACTCTCCCACAGCTACTCCATCCAATATATCTTTGAGTTTGGGTTTAACCTTGATTTCAATATCGTTTGAATCTGCTATTTGTTCATAACGGAAACCATTAAGGTCAAACGGCGGCTTTTCAACACCCTCCATTGGTTCAAAATATAAAAGCATTCTTTCCAACCCCACATTCTTTATTGCATATCCTACTTCCACCATAACATTATGTCTGTTGCTTGTAAGATCTGCAATAAATATATCCGAGGCTTCTATCTCTCTGTACATCAAATCTCGGATGGAGTATGTTCCGCCGCCTTTTGTGCCTAAATCAATTAACTGCAATCCAAAATCTTGCTCAACTATTCGCTTGATTACAGCCAATCTACCATTAGCTTTACTTAGATGCGGTTCGCTATCCGGATACCAGCGTGCTAAAAATACCCGCTTAGGAGTATGATCATATACCGAATCATAAATTGAAATCACATCGTTAATATGCAATTTGTCAGCAATCCCAATATTATTCTTTTGCACCCAGTTAATAAAACTTCTGTATTTGGCTTGATCTTGCAGCTTGTAGAAGGTCATCGCTCCTAAAACTGCAATGTTTTCGGTCACATTCGCAATACCGGATTCTCTTAAAGCAGTATTAATATCTGATAATTTTTGAATGATGACATCTACACATTCAAGCTTATCTTCAATCAATCCTTCTTTCAATAGATGCTCAAAGATACCCACGAAATATGTGTATTGGCTGTTTCCGATGTACTTTTCAATTAGCGGATAATGTGAGAGATTTATCTTATCACAAATTTTACGAGTATATAAGTATGATGGACCAAAATTGCTTGTAAGATCATCGTCAGAAAAAACATCAATACTTTCAATAATAACGCTCAAGTTTTCCTCGTCATTCAAGGGAATTTGCTTGGTGTTAATGTTGTGAAATAATGCCCGACAAAACTTGTCCGTTTCACTTGCTCCATTGAATAATAATAAGCAAAAAGGGATAGCGGCATTTTTATAGGTTGAATGCTCATTAACAGCACTTAATCTATGGTTACCGTCTATTCGTAAAAATTTAGTTGTTTTTGCAATGTCAAAATCCATATAAACGGTTTGTACATTGTCTCTTTTACGTTCATCTTCTTTGCTTTTTAGTTCGTATCCTTTTGTAGCAAATTTAAATGGACCAACCCAGCCATTAAAATTCTGTTTTTGGCGAACTGCAACTCGCAATGAAGCAACAGCATCATATTCAGCTCCATTTGCTGCCAAATCAGAACAGAGGATCACCTCGGGAAAGAAAGTAAACTCGCCACCCGATAAAAATCTATCCATCTCTCCGGCATGTTCGGATAATAAGTCACGCTGAATTTCTGGAATTGTTTCAGATATATTTGCCAACTTGATCATAGGGCAAAAACCTCTTATGCAAAGAAAATTGCCCATAGAATAATCGATAACACCTGTTAATCTCATTGTACATCCTCCAAAAGCATTTTTTTCACCTTTACTTTTGCATCCGAAACAATCTTTTCAGCTTCCATTTGCAATTCAAATGCACTTTTTCTCATTTGAGCTGCATGAATTGCAATCTCCTCCTGTTTCTTAAGTTCCGGCAGAAGAATAGTTTGAGTGAAATATTCTTGCATTATCAGATTTCTAATGCCATTTGTTTGAGTTTGCATAACTTCAGTAATTTTTATATTGTGCATTAAACGCAGATACTCAAACACATATTCCGGCACAGCCTTTTTATCATCAATTCGGATACGGTGAATAAAATTGCTGAATGCCAATGGATAGTTGTCAAGCATGTCTTTCTCTATAAATGCAACGCGCCCGACGGGTTGATCTTCACTACCACCAGATTTTTCAATTAAAATATCTTTTTCATTCAGTTTAATTTTATTAAACGATGCTTTTTTGTATTTTCTGAATTTAGTCCTATTATTATCTAAATTCAAATTGAACTTATTATCAAATTCTGTTCCTCTGATTGTTAAACAGGATATTAGATCGGGATCTTCAACGGTGTCATCCAACCCCCAATCTCCTGAAACATCATTTAATACTACTTCTTTCAGCATCAGTCTATCGTATGGTGCCGATTCTATTGCATCCAATAATTGTTTGTATTTAAGACTATATTTGCGTGGATCAAACCTTCCTCCCAACATATCGGTAGCATGGATATAAAATATTCTGTTGCTTAAATCTTGGTTTGCTTCCAAGGGCAATTTTATACCAAGCGTACCAATAATGTAATCACTTATATTATTAAGTAACAGCTGAGTTTCTTGTTCTTTTTGGCGTTTTTGCTCATAGGCACACTCCATAACATTGACGATATCTGCATTAATAATAACGGGAATAGAACGTAACGCAGAATAATCCAACGCTGGGCGAGTTCCGCCAGTTGATCTTCTGGACGCCAGCTTTTCTCCTATATCTGAATTGAGGTATGCCGCAACTAATTCACTTGTTTGACGGTCTTTTGTTTTAATTACAACCATATGTTGGTTAATATTCCCCTCAAACTGTTGCGGTGCAACGGAAGAAACAGCCATTCTACCTACACCGGTAATCTTAACCAAAAGATCATTTTCTTGCACCTTGCTGCGCGAAAGCATATTGTTGTGAGTTTGCTCATTGATAAAAACGCACTCACTTAAATCAAGTCCCTCAGGAGTAAGATTTTGAACTCTTACAAAAGGAATACCAGATTTATCCGCATAATACTTTTCTTTCTGATCTTTTTTGGGAGTAGCACCGCCTGCCATGTATAAGATAAAATCACGTAACTTATATTTCGTATTCTTTAAGACAGCCTCTTCCAAAGCGCGATAGTCTATCTTGTAGTAAAAAGGATCAATTCTCCCTTTTATATAGCCCCAATTTATTAGAAACAATTTACTCTCATCAAAATTGGGGCTTAGAGAAAAAAACGATCTTTGCCGTTTTCAATTGCTTCTATAAATTTACTTAACTCCTTAGAAATTTCTATTAGTTCGTTATTTTCTGTTTCCTTTCCTGTGGCGTCGAAGCCTATATCCTCAGCAATTGCCATGAGAATAGGATAATTAATTAACGATTTCTTATATTGCTCCTCATAAGATTCCGTTAATAATTCTTTGACTTTTTCTATTTTTTCATCAAATCCATCAATAACAGCCTGTTTTTCGTCTTTGAATCTTTTTGTGTCTTCATCAGAATCTTTTTCGGCGGTCTTAATTAATTTATTGTACTTAGCTGTTTCTTTTTTCTTCTGTTCCAACAAATTAAATAATTCCATGCCATTATCTGATTCTGCCAACAAAGAAGATTGTATGCCTGTTCTAACTGACTGACGTTTATCTTTCTCTTTTTTGCTGTACTTTTTCAAGAACACCACAGAGCTTTTTACTCCGGCTCCTGTTGCCATAAATGCAGTTTGGGGCAAGGAAACAACAGCGACAACACGGAAGGTGTCGCTGATATAATCGCGCACATATTGCATACTGGAATTTGTTAAAATACCATCGGGCAAAACAATTGCTAAATAGCCGCCATCGGTGAGGTATTTCTCTGCCTGTTCAATGAACAGCACTTCGCTGCTTTGACTTGGGCGATCCGCGGCTTTACTCGCTGGATTAAGCCAGTCCACGTCTTTAGTCGCTAAAGAATATTGATGCAAATAAGCTTTTTCCGTTTGTTTAATAACGGAACCAAACGGAGGATTCGTAATAATAAACTCAAAAGAATTACTTCTAAATCCCGAGTTGCCGGTCTTTTCCTGCAAGACTTCGGGAGATACCAATCCATCCGATGCAACAACATTGGTGTGGCCGTCATCATGAATAATCATATTCATTTTTGCTGTACGTGCGATTTGCTCGTTAATCTCAATCCCAAAAAGATTATTTTCTGCAAAGTTATGCCAAAATGGCCACCATCTTTGATATTCTTTAATATCTGTTTTGTAGTTTGGATATTTTTGAGTTGCCGCTTTGCGCACTTTATCCAAGGCATGCAACAAAAATCCACCACTACCGCAGGATGTATCCAAAACCCTACTTTGATTGGTGATTGGAAGACTATCTACAATAAATGATACGATATTTCTCGGTGTAAAATACTGTCCGAAATCGCCACGGAAAAATGAACCCATAAAGGTTTCAAATGCACGGCCTTTACTATCAAGGTCAGTACTTAATAAATCAACACCCTCCAAATAACTTACAACCGTTCTTGCTTTGGCTGCGTTTAATTTTATGTTATCCTTGAAGATTTCAGGATCGTTCTTTCTTTCACCAATCTGACGACCTTCTTCATATAGAGCAGTCAATCGCTTAAGCAGTCGCTTGTTGGTTTCCGCTTCAGCCTTCGTCTTTGCTTCTTCCGTATTATTTTCCGGTTCAACGGGGATTACCTGAAAATCATAGGGTTCTCCAACATCGCGATCTTTTTTCTCATCGAATATTTTACAAAAGATCAATTTATCAAGTTCGTCAAAAGCTTCAGAAGGGTTGAGCTCACCGCCACCCCAAAGTGCTTGATGTGCTTGCTTGAATATATTGGTCAATTCACTTTCTGTAACTTTTGCAAGCGGAAACAATTGTTGACCACTTGCAGTAGTACCACCGTTATAGGCATATTTGTAGGAACTAAGCTTTTTAATACCGTGCTGTGGGATATCGGAAACAGTTTCCCTAACACTACTTTCTTTATCAAATTTAAAATATGCATTTTTGATTCCTGAAGTAGTCCACACATATTTAATAGTTCCTGCGGTGAAATGAGCATAAGAAAAAGCTTGATTGGTAGCTTGTGCAAATTCCTGCTCAGAAACATCTTCTTTTTTGCATTCGATAACGATAAGCGGAGATGTATGGTTGCTATCATTATAGACAAAGATATCGGCTTGCTTTTTTGTGGAGCCATCCGTAACAGGAACATATAACCCGATTTTTTCTACGGGATATTTATACCAGAGAACTAATTTACAGAAAATCTCTGCTTGAACTCTTTCCTCCGGATTTCTATAATTTCGAATTATATTGTAATGAATATACGTAATAGCACTTTCGTCTTCTGTAATATGAATTAAACCTTTTTTAATACCTTCTTGTGTATAGATCCCGTAACTCATTTTATTTTCCTCACTTTCAATAAACAGTATATCATCCATATCGGGACGATGAGGTTATCTCTGTCAAAGGCAGATTGGTGATCGCTCGCATTGAGCACAGCAGATATGCCGAACGCCAAGGACGATTCACCGATAGCACTTTCATTTCAGAACTGCAAATTCTTATTGTTTGAATCCGCGTTAAAAAACATAATGTAGTAGATCGGTATATAGGTTATCTTGCCTTTTTGCGTGACTTTTCTTTCGTTGGATACAACAAATGCTTTTTTGATATGATAATCTTCGTTTTGAACAAATGTATTCAATGCGCTGTGCACGGTATAGTCCTTACCCGACTTTACTTCAATCGGTACGGCAGAAAGGCTGTCATAATCATCAATCAGATAATCAACCTCACCCTTGCTGCGATTGTCATAATAAAAGAGTTTATGACCGTGCGCGATCAATTCACTGGCAACAACCGTTTCATACACAGAACCCAGATTGATACTTCTTTCATCATTCAGCACTGCTTTGATGTTATTTCCGTAAAGAATGCCCGTAAGAATACCGACATCATTCAGATAAAGCTTCAGCAGATTCTTTCCGGTAGATTCGATCAGAGGGAATGTCGGATTAGAAATCGCCTGAACATTTAGTGCGATACCCGCGCTGATAAGATAATCGAATTCATCCGCATAATGATTGAACGTCTTACCCCTCTTATTCTCTATGCTTTGCACGACAACTCTTTTTTTCTTATTCTCCATATTAGAGGGAATCAGATCATAGATTCTGCGAATCTTCAATTTCTTTTCATCGTCATATTTTGAAGCATCTGCGGCATAGTAATCGTGAATTTCATTTTGAATATCACGGACTACCTGAATGTTTTTTGTTTCAAGATAGGCGTTGACCGCATCGGGCAATCCGCCTACAAGCAAAAATTTGCGGAATAAATCCAGCATTTTATTGTGCATGGACTCATCTAATGCCTCCAACCGTTCAAACTTTTTGCGCATGGAGGAAATCACAAGTTCGTTCATTCCGTTCGCATAGAGAAATTCCTCAAAATCCAGCGGATACATCCTGACCTTCCGGATGCTGCCCATTGGGATGGATGTGGTTTGCGATAGCGTAACACCTAAAAGCGATCCGCTCGCAATATAGGTGAACTTATTATCCTGCGACAGGAATTTCAGCAGAGTGAGCAAATGAGGATAAGCCTGTATTTCATCAATAAAAATCAGCGTGCTTTCTTTACTCTTCATTTTATCCCCTGCGAGCATACTGACCTGCAGATAAAAATCTTCTACGGTTTTCGTATTTTCAAAAAGACGGTCACCTAAAGAGTCCTCAATCATATTGATTTCGATATAGTTTTCAAAGAGCTTTTTCCCAACATAATTGATGATGTAGGTTTTGCCGATCTGACGGGCGCCGTCGATTAACAGAATCTTTTTAGAATCAGATTTTAAATGTTCTTCAATGAGAGATTCTATCTTACGATATAGCATAAAAATTCCTCCGTCGAAACTTTTCAAATACATTATAGCAAAATAACAACGACATTTCAATATATGATTGTCATAAATTTTATGACATTTCAAATATATGAGATAGAATCCTCTGCTGAAATGAGTTTTTATTTTTAAAGGGAACCATCCCACACGACTTTTGGTGTTGTGCGGCGTAACACCGTCTCTGTGATGCACTGCCAAATGGGTAATATTCAGGCCAAAACAGAATCATTTCTATGCGGAGTTCTAATCATTTTCATTGGATTTTGATTAGAACTGCTATATCATGAGAAAAATCTGCGACCTTATATAACGGCCGTGCTTTGACGTGCTAAGAGCGCAAAAAAGCCCGCAATCGCGGGGATTGCGGGGATTCGGTTAAGGTATATTATCTTCCGTCAAATTCCGCCAAGTTCGTTTTTTGACACTTGACTCGAAACGGACAATAAGACCGAAAATCATTGAAATTCGAATTTCCTCGTTTTTGCAAAAGCCGGCAACATCATAATAAGGTATAATGTCCGCTGATATATTTCTCATGCTTTTCTTGTAGTTTTGCCATAAAAATAACCGTATCATAGAACTTTTGCAGACGCCTGCGGAAAGGAAAAGCCTGAAAAATATAGTTATCGGGTTTTAATTTCTATTTTGAACATTAACAAACGGCATTTCGGTCATTCTGAGATTTGTGCAACCGTACGGAATAAGTGTAACCTTGCACGGTGCTGAAATCGGCGTTCTGCTGTTTGGAGTCTCGCGGCAGACACCGTTTTCAAAGCCCCAGCCAATTTCCACAAAGGTTCCGGTCATAGATACCGGCGGCTGCTCCGTAGAAAAAGCGGATGGATAGTCATCATTTTCGCAGACAGTAAATTTATCGTCCGCGAAAGCATAATTCCACTTTGAAAGCGGGCGTATCTCATAATCGCAGTATGGGTACTTGCGCTCCACACCGTCTCTTTCATACTCAAGTTTTGTCCATTCTTCCTTTATGGCAACCGAATAAAGAAGCGGTCCGCGCTTAACGCAGAACATATCATTAGGGCGATTCTCCATACGGGTTTTCCATTCAAGCGAAACTGTAATTTCTTCCGTCCCGTTCCATTCCTTTTCTATTGTAAAGAAATTGCCGGGAGTTGCCGGTTCTCCGTTCACCGCAGCGGAAACCACCGTGCCGGGTATACGAACCGAAAAAGCGAACGAAACAGGGCGATCGGTATGTATTGCATATTTGAGCGTATTTCTGAACGGATACTCTGTTTCAAGCTCGCAGGTTACCGGAACATCATTTATTTCAGTGCTGACGCTTGACGGAACCGTAATTGCCGAAACTATACCGTTTTCAGATTTCATAAAAGCGGAAAGCGCGAATTTCGGCCAGCCCTGATTAAAGTTTGCGGTGCAGCAACCGAAGTTCGGTTCAAGGCCAAAGAGATGCGATTCTCCCGAATTAGTACGGAATACCACGTGACCCTCGGGCAGTTTTGTGCAGCAGACCTGATTTGTCTGCTGGTCATACTGGTGCGTCCACATATCGGGGCTTACAGTCGCCGGCAAGGCGTTAAATGCGAGCGCTTCGGCAAGATCTCCCCAATAAGGATCACCTGTTACCGAAAGCAAATTTTCATACGAATACATTGCCTCAACAACCGAACAGCATTCGCTTCCCTGAACCGGACTTTTTCCGGAAAGACATTCATCTCCGGTAAAATGCCCGCAAGCCATTCCGTGATATTTCTGGAGCAGCTCATAAGCCTGTTTTGCCATTTTGTTGGGGTCGTTTTTTCCCACACGTGAGTAAAGCGCGGCGGATTTTAATGCCATCGCGAGGTTTACAACGTGCGAGGTCTGCGTCCATTTATTCTCACCTTTTGTATAACGCCAGTTATCAAACAGCTCCTCGTAGTTGAAGCCCTCAATGCGAAGCGAATACGCCAAATCGAGCAGCCAGTCTTCCTGACGGCGTTCATACAGCCAGAATATAGGAATAAGGCACTCGAACCAGCGTGCCGCCGCCCACTCAAAAAGGGTATGGTGCTCCATATGAATCTGAAGATTTTTAAGGGCACGGTACACCGTATCCTCTATCCGTTCATCTTTAGTGCAGTCATAGTAAACCACAAGAACCTTGCAGATCAAAAACAAGGCCCACATATCATAATGCGCGCGCTCCTCGAAGCTACAGGGGCATATCCATCCGTCCTCCTGCTGACGGGAAATTATAGCGTCAATATATTTTTTCGCGCGCTGCTTCATATCCTCATTGTCAAGAAGATACGCCAGCGGAATAAACCCGTCAAGCCAGTAAGGAACACGTTCCCAGCCTTCCCTGTCGCCGCCTATCCAGCGACTGTCCTTAATGTCCGGCCAGATTTTGTCAAGATTCCCGCTTAAGCCCTCTGCCTGTATCTCAAGCTGCTTTTTAAGCCATCCGGCGGGTTTTATTTCGTCAGTTGTAAACGGTGTGAAATATAACGGCTTTAACATATTTTTCTCCTTTTGCCTCTAAATGCTTTTAAATATTGAATCAAACAATCAGTCTAAATCCGGTTTGTCAGTAAACTTAACCGTCGGTATTTCGACCGAGTCGGATTCAAAAACCAAAATTTCGTTTTCGCCCTTTTTCAGAAGCGACGCGGGAACATACAGCGTTTTCTGCGGTCCTATTTCCCAATATCTTCCGATATTAAAGCCGTTGATGAGTACGAAGCCTTTTTTGAAATTATCAAGCCTTAAAAATGTGTCGGCAACGGCATCTGCATTAAATTCGCCCTTATAAAAGCCAAAACTCCTCTTTTTGTCGTCAAATTCAAGTAATTCAAGATTATTCATTTCAAGCGGATACGCCTGCCAGCCGAAATGGATTTTACCGCCAAGCAGAACTCTGCCGACTATCCCCTTTTTACGCATCATTTTGCTTCCGAAATTGGTTCTGCCCATATTTTCGACAAGAATATAAAGGTGATCGCCCGCCTTTGCGTGTATCGGAAGGGCAAGCTCCTTATCATTGACATAAAGAATACCCTGTAATCTGTCCCCGACAAAAATATGAGCCCTGTCTCCTATGCTTTCAAACGAAAGTCTCACTTCGCTGTAATCACGCTCAAGCACTGTTTCATAAAGAATATAACCGTAACCCGTGCCGTATTCCTCCATTGCGAGCGGCACATTGCTTTTTACAGGTTTGGACAAATTATGTAGATTATCAAAAAGCGACGCGGTTTTATTAAGTTCCACCTCACCGTATGCTTTTTTGAGTCTGTCAGCAGGAATTTCAGGCAGAGTCTCATCGGTAAAATCCTTTATAACCTCACGCACGGCCAAATATTTAGGCGTAATATCTCCGCATTCCGAAAGCAAGGCGTCATAATCATAGCTTGTGACATCAGGCGCGAATTTCTCATAATGGTTAGCTCCAGATGTGAATCCGAAATTTGTGCCGCCTATAAACATATACATATTGAGACTGCCTTTTTCAAGCATATCCCTGACGGTTCTGGCATAATCCTCCGCAGATGTCGTATGATGCTTTTCATCACCCCATGCGTCAAACCATCCATCCCACATCTCCATACACATTTTCGGCTGTCCCGGATACAGTTCATCGTGGGCGGCAAAGCCGCGCGCAACATTACTGCCGAAATTGACGGTTGAAAAACAGCCTTCAATGCTCCCGTCAAGCAAATCGGACTGTGAAATACCGTCAGAGGTAAAGAGAGGTACATCTATCCCCCGTCTTCTGTATCCGTCCCTCAAATAAACCAGATAATCCCTGTCATCTCCGTAATAACCGTATTCGTTCTCACACTGAAGCATAATTACCGGTCCGCCGTTTGTTGCGAGAAGAGGTCTTATTTCATCGAAAAGACGGTCCAAATATCTGTCAAAATACTTTATATATTCTTTATTCATACAGCGGATTTCCATACCCGGTATAACCTGAAGCCACCAAGGCAGTCCTCCAAATTCCCACTCAGCACAGATATAAGGCCCCGGTCTTACAATGACCATTAAGCCGTTTTTCTGCGCCTTTTTTATAAATTCGGAGATATTAAGTCTGCCTTCAAAGCAGAATTCTCCTGGCTTCGGTTCATGCATATTCCAAGCCGTATAGGTCTCTACGCAGTTTAAACCCAGCGCCTTCATTTTCGCAAAAATATCGTCCCATGTGTCAGGCATATTCCTGAAATAATGCACCGCACCCGAAATCAGCTTTACAGGCTTGCCGTCCTTTAAAAAATTATTTCCGTCTATTCTGAAATCCATAAATGAAGAAATCCCTTTCCGCTGTATTATCGCCTGAGAGCAAAGCAAACTGTCGTAAATCGGGATTAAAGGACATTCAGCTTTATTTCACGAAGTTCTTTTCCGATTTCCATCATACGCTTTTCAAGCTTCTCCCAGCGTTCGGGATTTTCCGTACTGAAACGGTAGTCAAGTCCCTCTTTCACATTAAGCCATGAGCGCCATGTATAGCAGAAAAGTCCTCCTGGATTTTTGCTGTCGAGCAGCAGCTTATAGCAGCCCTCAAGGCTTTCTATACAAAGCTCCTCGGTAAAGTCCTTATTGTCGTAAAATGTCCATGTTGTAGGAACCTGCCATACATAAACATCGTCACGGCCTAAGCGTCCGAGCATTATATCAGTCAGCTTTTTAAATTCATTATAATCGAATTTTCTGTACCAGTCAAATCCAATATCGGTAAGATACTTGCAGGATTCGGGCGTGATAAGGTGCGCCTCCTTGCCGTATTCGGGGTCGCATGAACGCGGGTTTGAACCTTCGACCACCTCATAATATGAGAATATAGCAAGCTGACGCTTGCCAAAAGTAGCCATAAAAGACGAAAATTCCTCAAAAACCTCCGTGGTAACATTAAGCATCGGCTCATCATACTGAAATCCCGCAACAACATCCCAGAGTCCGGCTTCCTTTACACCGTCCACTAGCTTTGTAATCTCATCACGCCAGCCGGCTTTCAGGTGATTTTCCTGCTTGCCGCCTATCTCAACCGACACAAAAGGCGAGTAAAACACCCATGTGACACAACCCATTTCCTTAATCCTGCGCAGATGGTCATAGCAGGATTCATCAAGCCGGTAAATATACATATTCATATAGTCCAGCCTTTCCTGACGGTCGCACTGCCTGCGGTCGGCGCCGTCGTGGGGGAAGTTTTCAGAATCTTTATATCCCCTTGCGTCCTCAGCGCCCTGTGCAAAATGATATATCCCGAATCCCAGTTTATCTGAAGCGTAAGGCCTTCCGTCTGCCAATGTCTTATTCATTATTAACACTCTTTTCTTTTGTGATTATAAAATAGGTTGCCGGATACTCTTCCCTCCGGTATTTAACGGTTATTCCCGCCTTCATAAGAACGTCTCCGGTAACTCCGGTCAGAATCTGTCTTCCGGCTTCCGACACATTATAACGCGCGCCGCTCAAAAGACCTGAAAGCCTCAGCACCGCCGGACAGTTATTAGGAGAAAAATGTCTCTGTACCGCGCCGACAAACGCCGTATCGCCATTTTCCGACACATATGCCCACGCAGCTATATCATTTTTATTCGGGTCGTTAAGACGGCAATATCTGCCTTTAAGGAACAAATCAGCATATTCCCTGTAAAAATCGGTCTGCCTGAGTATTTCTTTTCTCTCTTCCGGTGACAGCAGCGTAACATTAAGCTCATAGCCGAACGCTCCGGTCATAGCGGTTATCCAGCGTGTTTCAAGAGGCATGGAACGCTCTGTCTGATGGCTTTTTGCCGGCGAGACATGCGCGCTTACAGCCGACATCGGATATCCGAACGATGTATTGTACTGAATAAAAAGACGGTCTACCGCGTCGCTGTTATCGCTGCACCATATCTGTGGAAAATAATATAGCATTCCCGCGTCAAAACGTCCGCCGCCGCTCGCACAGCCCTCAAAAAGCACATTGCTGAAATCTGTAGTCAGCCTGTCAAGCAGACCGTAAAGTCCTAAAACATACCGGTGATACAGCTCGCCCTGCCTGTCAGGAGGCAGCTTTGCCGAATACACATCGGTAAGCGGACGGTTCATATCCCATTTAACATACTCTATATTAGCCGACGACAGAACAGCTGAAATACTGTTGTACAGGTATTCGCATACCTCCGGGCGCGACATATCAAGCACAAGCTGATTGCGGCACTCAGCCGGAGTTCTTCCGGGGCACTGAAGGCACCAGTCGGGATGAGCGCGGTAAAGGTCGCTGTCACGCGATATCATTTCCGGCTCGAACCACAGTCCGAATTTAAGTCCGCGCTCATTTACGCCGGCGGCGAGATTGGCAAGTGTTCCGCCGAGCTTTTTCTCATTCGGAACCCAGTCGCCAAGGCTGCAGTTATCGGTATTCCTTTTACCGAACCAGCCGTCGTCAAGCACCAGCATTTCTATTCCGCAGTCCGACGCGGCGTCAGCAAGAGACATCAGCTTATCATAATCAAAGTCGTATATCAGCGCCTCCCAGCTGTTCAGAAGAACCGGCCGGCGTTTAAGGCTGTAACTTCCACGGCAGATATGCTCTCTTATTATTCTGTGAAAATTGTCGGAAAGCCTCGTAAATCCGTAGCTGCTGTAAGATATCACCGCCTCCGGTGTACAGAAAGTCTCCCCGTTATCAAGCCGCCACGAAAAGCCGTACGGATGAATTCCTGCCGTTACCCTTGCGTTCCCATGCGGCTCAAGCTCTGCCGAAGCCGTAAAATTGCCGCTGTATATCAGCATTACTCCCATGCAGTCTCCGTTTTTTTCATCGGTGTTTTTCCCGCACATAACGATAAAAGGGTTTGACGAATGTCCGGATAAACCCTGTACGCTTTCAGATGACAGCTTTCCCTGTGTAAGAGGCGTACGTATAAGCTCACGCTCCATAAGCGCGCGTCCCATAAAACGCACCAAATCATATTCCCTGCCGCCGTATATATCGACGCAACAGCTTAAAGCCGATTTAAGAACAACCGGTTTGGGTTCTTTATTCAGGATATATGCCGAGCGTGTTATGGAATCTGTATCTTCAGAAACCGAATAAACAAGCGTTACATAAAAATCCTTTACCGTATCTTTAAGCGTAATTTCAAGAACCTGTATATCCTTTTCTCCCGCAAACGCGGAGGGCATACCCTCAATAGGCTGTTTTCCGCTGTAAATACGGTAAGCGCTGTATCTTAAATCAAGCGCGCGTGAGCCGTCGGCAAAAATCACGTCAAGACAAGGCGTCCTGTAATCTCCCGTTCCGGAAGCCGGGTATTCCAGCATAAGCATATTCGGTGACAGTGTGCCGGGCGGAAGATCCATAGGTTCCGGACAGTATATATTAGCGTTATAAGTATACACTGATTCGGCGGTGCCTTCAAGCCTTTCGCCATAATAAAGGTGAACAAGGTAATCCCCTTTTCCTATCTGCATCTGATATGTAGTTCCCGCCGTATCAAGGGAAAACACTCTTTTATCTTCAAAATATGTGATTGACATTATTACTCCCCAAAATTATGTATTATTCCACAAGACCCGACCGCTCAACGCCTTCCACAAATTTACGCTGCATAATGATATAGAAAACAAACAGCGGTATAAGGCAGATAGTTGTAGCCGCCATAACGGTTCCTTTGTGATATATTACGGTATTCGTAAGCGCCGACAAACCTGAGCTTACGTCGTTCTGCATTGTTGAAAGCTGGTCTGAAAGTATCGACAGCATCTGAGGAAGCATAAATTTACTGTACGAGGTAAGGTAAATTGACGGCTCGTACGAATCGTTGAAATGCCACACCACAGAAAGCAGAAGACATACCGCCATTGTGGCTCCGGTTGTCGGAAGCACTATTCTGAAAAATGTTTTTATAGGTCCGCAGCCTTCAATCGATGCCGCTTCCTCTATAGACTTAGGTATTCTCAGAAAATACTGACGGAAAATGAATATGAATATTCCTCCGCGCAGACCGAAACCGAAAAACGACGGAATTACCATCGGCAGAATCGAATCTGTCATATGCAGATTGGTATAGATTATATAAGACGGAATAATTATAGTCTGTGTAGGTATGAGAATGGACAGCACAACAATTCCGAAAAGCGCGTTTCTAAGCGGAAAGCGGAAGCGCGCGAAGCCGTAAGCCACAAGCGAGCAGGAAATTATATGTCCCGCGGTTGCCGCCGCTGTTTCGATAATGGAATTCGCGCCGGTTCTCCAGATATTCAGCGCCTCGAGCGCGAGCTTATAATTCTGAATCGTAGGTTCGTGCGGTATCCATTTTACCGTATTGTTGGAAATGTCATTATAGCTCTTGAACGAATCGACAAGCATGCTGATAAAAGGATAAACAAAAACAAACGCCAGTCCCGTAAGCAGCAGATAAACCATAAGGCGGAAAAGGAACGATGATACATCCGATTTTTTCAAAGACGGCTTATTAACCGATTTCATAGCATCTCTCCTCCTATTCCCTGACCTTATTTACAAAAGGCCGCATTATTACGAAAATTATTCCGACAAGTAAAATCGCCCAGACAAAAAACAGCCAACTCATTGCCGAGGCGTTTTCAAACTGACTGTTCTGGAAGCCTATGTTCTGTATATGCTTGAAAAGCAGATCGTCCGCACCGACAAAGCTGTCTACCACCGTGTATACCAGATTAAGCAGTATATTCGGCGTCATCATCGGGAATGTTATTAGCCAGAACATCTCCCATTCGGTTGCCGAGTCAACACGCGCCGCCTCATAAAGGCTCGGCGCTATGCTCTGAAGCGCGGAAAGATAAATTATTATCTGCACGCCGCATTTCCAAAGAACGGAAGAAATAATCGTAAGAAAATCAGTGACAAACTTTGTGGCTTTTTCACCGAGAAAGATTTTTACCTCCATCGGAAGAAGCACATTCTGCGCCGTTTCCATCGCTTCTCCCTGAACGCCCTGTGAAACAAGCTGAGACATTATAAATCCGGAGCCTAATATTACAGGCAGGAAAAACACCACACGGAAAACCGTGCGCCCCTTAAATTTACGGTTGAGCAGAATGGCGATGAAAATCGAGAAAATATTTATAAGCGGCACCTGATAAAGCATTTCACGGCATTTTGTAAGAAAATGCTTTACATACCACGTATCGGTCTGGATTATTTCCTTATAGTGCGATATTCCTGCCCATTCAACCTTATAGTCGGTCATATTTATAACATTTACAAAGCTGAGCTGAAGGGACCTGAAAATAGGAAACGCGAAAAATACGCATACCCCTATGATCCACGGAGAAATGAAAAGCAGACCGGTAAGCGCTTCACGCCGGCGAGCCGCCGAGCTTAAAAGGTTCTTTTTCATCAGTTCTTTCCTCCGATCACTACATAATCCTCAGCCGGAACGGCAACACCGTCCGCAATCTGTTCTTCAGACGAATAATTTATTATTATACTGCTGCCGTTATCATACTTTACTCTTACTAAATCATCACTTAAATATTCATGCGAAACCATAACGCTTCCGGCCGTAAAGGCGAGCTTTCCGGAAAATTCCTCGGCACATTCCGCCGCGGTTTCTATCCACTGCTCATAATCCGTAGCGTAGGCGTCGGTAACATATGTGTTCTTCATAAGATCCGCCGAAGCGTAAGTAAGCACGAAATAAGGCTCGCTTCCGTATTCAATCCATTTCAGCTTTTCGGTCTGATAGTCAGACGCCATATTCCCGGGCACTGTTCCGCAGTAAGGTACAGAGCCGTGCACTATCATCTGATAAAACGGAATAGCGCATGTCATAGCGGAGTTGCCTGAATTGCTTTCGGGCAAATCGTAAAGCACCGAAGCGTTTTTGAGCATATAGGCGTTTCCGCCCTGAACGGCGGCAGACACCGATTCATCGAGCGCAGCGGCAGCCAATCCCGAAAGCGCAGCGGCAGCCTGCGTGCGGTTAATCTCACGTCCGCTCTGATAATCATCATAAAGATAATATCCGCTCTTTTCAAACGCCACACCGTATGCGGAAAGATTCTTTATATAAGAAAGCCTTTTTCCGGTAAATTCCGCAAGCTCTTTAAGCGGATTTCTCAGAAACTCCGAATAGTCGCTGTTGCTTATCGGCTGTTTCATCTC
The DNA here is from genome assembly GCA_944380885.1 of uncultured Clostridia bacterium. Classification (GTDB taxonomy): domain Bacteria; phylum Bacillota; class Clostridia; order Oscillospirales; family Acutalibacteraceae; genus UBA737. Next base: position 22,719 of record CALWIZ010000018.1, read on the forward strand.
GTTGTAAACCGCCTGCGAATTTTTATTAAATCCCTTGCCATCAGAAGAGGCGGTTATATAATCCACCGCGAGATAGCACTCCGTTCCCTCTTCTTCAAGCCATTCATTAAGCTCTTTAAGACCCGACTTTCCACCGAGTTTACCTGAAACACTGTCTCCGGACGGATTGAGTCCGTATCCTCCGCTTTGCCATCCGAGGAGATACAGCCTCAGCGATTTGCGCTGCACTTGAGTAAATTCTTCTGTTATTTCCTGTGCCTGCTCAAAGGTCGTAAGCTTTTTGAAAGCGGAGCCGATACCCGTATTTTCCATAGCGCCCATAATAAGCTGTATATTTACTCTGTTCCCGCTTATTTCACGCTCGGGAAGATATTTTTCCTCAATCATAAACTCCCTTATAAGCATTGCGATATCGCTGTATGTAAGCGTGCTCCCGCCGTCTTCGGTAAAGAAATACTGAACGGCGAAATTTGAAGCTGATATTTCCTTTTCCGTCTCGTTTATCTCCACTCCGCTCGGTGAAGTATACGAATAGCTTTTCCTGTACATACATGAAACATATACCCGGTTAAGTCCCCCTCCGAAGCCTTTGGGAGAAAGCGTCAGATAACAGTTGCTGTCGCCCTCGGTAACATATCCGGAAACAGCCTTGCTGCCGTCTGAAATGCCGAAAGCCGGTATCATTATATATTGCTCTCCCTGCCTGATGCTTTCTTCCACGCTGTCAAGGTCAAACGAGCTGTCAAAATAAAACGAGGTGGAAACCGGCCCTGACTGTGTGCCCTTATCGGCAAATCGGTAAAGTGAGCCGCTGCCGTCAGGATAAACGATAAAGCCGTTTTCGCTGTCGTCCGCCGCTCCGAGTGTCGGGAAAACAGAAAGATTATATATTCCCCATTCTCCTTTTTCCATTATGCTGTCGACCGGAACCCGTATTTTAAGCCCGTACTTGTTAAGCCAAAGCTCTACTGTGATCCCGAGTGAATAATCCTTTAAATAAATACCCAGCGCCACTCCGTTTTTCAGAGCCTTGCAGGCAAGCGAATATTCGCTGTCTGACAGATTGAAAACATCGTTTTTACCGTTGAAATCCGTACAGCCTATCTGAAGAAAATTCTCGGTACCGTCCTCTGAAAGTGTGGAAAAGCTCTCGCCTGTAGTATTATCAACAAGCCGTATTTCAAAAGGTTCGGCAATATAAATCAGAGAGTATCTTCCCTCTGTACCGAGTGTGGTTTCTCCCGTTTCCGGCAGATTTGTATCAAGATATTCGGGCGCATCCGTATCGGTTTTGCCGAGCAGCGAATAGTCCGTTTCGGAGCTGAACTTCATAACAGCGAGGGTTCCTACCGTAATCGCCGCCGCGAGCGCAACCGCGGCGGCTGCTATAATCTTTTTTCTTTTCATCGCAGATTTCCCCTTTTGCTACCTCATAAAGAAATTCAATTCCGATATTATTTCCTGCACAAACAGTACTATCTGGCTGTCCAGCGCGAACGCCAGCATGGTAACGCACAGGATAAGAAACATAGTAACTATTATGAGCAATGAAAAAAACACGGCTTTTCCGAATCCGATATTATTGCTTTCCATAAAGGTGAGAAAAAGCAAAACTATCACCCAGCCGAACATAAAAATTTCAGCGGCGTTGTAAAAGCCCGACTCAGAGTACGAAAGCACCCGCGAAACCGCCGTCAGCACGGGCTGAAGGACAATATACGGCATCATACTGAAAACGCTCAGCGTAAGAGTTTCGGTAAATGTGGATTCGCCGCCCATTATGGTCATAAAACCGTAGCAGGCAACTGACCACAGCAGAACCGGAAGCAGTATGAACGCCAGTTCAAGCAGAAGATTTATATTTCCCGGGGAAACCGAGGATACGGTATAATTCACTCCGTACACCGCAAGAATCCTGACCGCCGCGCACAGTAGAAGCGGAATAAGCATCGCTCCCGCCGGAATATGTTTTCTGTGCCTTTTTATAAGCGTTACCATTTCTATAGGATGGAACAGCATCATAACAGCGCATTGCAGCCACCACATTTACTCCTCACCTCCAGAATACCACAGCCTTTTTCTCATACGGGCTATATAGCCTCTGCCGAAACGTATAAGCAGAACTACAAGCACTATAAGCACCAAAACAGCTATTGACACCGCGGCAAAATGCTCTTTAAAAAACAAATAACGGATTTTTGAAAACGCTTCTCCGTAATTTTCACGGTCATCACCCTTATAGAATTCATCCGCCGCGGTTTCATAGTTGCCGTTTTTATACTCTATCTCACCTATTTTCTGACGGGCAAGCGTATAACCGGCGTTTTTATCCCGGACTTCCTGCCATTTCTCATACGATTCTGAATATTTTCCGCTCTGATAAAGCGCGACAGCGCTGTGAACGTTTTTCATAAAATCGGTCGCTTCAAAAACCTGTATGCGTCCGAGCGAGGAATCAAGGGTAACAAGTGAATCGTCCCCGTTTATTACTATGGAACTTATAATTTCAAACTGGCTGTTTCCCGAGCCCTTGCCGCCGAAAGCGCCGAGCAGATTTCCCTCGTCGTCATACTGATATATACAGCCGGTATTCTGCTCCGACACAAATATTATCCCGCTGCTGTTTACCGCAATATCGGTAAATATCGGCGTAACTGCGGAGCCGTCGCTGTTATACGATGTCTCACCGTAATCGCCGGAAGGGTAAATATTCTTGCCCACCGTGTTTATAACGCTTATACGCTGACTGTCGCTCAATCCCACGGCGTAAAGTCTGCCTTCCTCACCGAAGCAGAAATTGGTATACGGGTCGGGAGCGCGCTTTTCGGTCTGCATTTTTTGCTTTTCTGTTGCGAACTTTCGGAAGAAATAGTCCCAGAGATCAAAGCCAACCTCATTGTCGCCTATATATCCCCTGAAGCGGTTGAGCGCGTCAATGCGCATAAACTGTCTGCCCTGAATGACGTATAAATTTTTGCTTATAGGGTCAAACTCAACCTTTGACGGAGCAAAAAATTCCACATCGTAAAGCAGTTCCGATTCAGGCTTTACAAAGCTCTCTGCGTATTCGCCCGACGGGGTGAAATGCACCACCCTCGCATTGCCGGTATCCGCTATATAAATATCGCCGTCACTGTCGGTAGAAACTCCCGACGGCTCCGAAAAGGCAATACCGTCAGCTTCGGTAAATTCCGCGACTACCTTGAAATCCTTATCAAGCCTTAGAACCCTGTTGTTGCCCGTATCCGCAATAAAATAAAAGCCGTTGTCATCATAAAACAAGTCCTGCGGATTGTTGAGTGAGTCATACGTGCCGCCCTCGAAAGAGGAAACGATTTTCTCAACCTCAAACGGCACCGGAATGGTCACACGGCTGCCGTCATCAAGAATAAAGCCGCTGCTGACCGGCATGAGGGCATTTACACAAACAGCCGACAATGATGTTATAATAAAAACAAATATAATTACAGCCGTTTTTTTAAGCATACTGTTTCCCCTCCCTACTTAATGCCGGAATAAGCCATAGTGGCGATAACGCGCCGCTGCATAAGAGTATAAATAATAATGGTTGGAACGGTTGAAAGAAAAGTCGCCGCCGCCATCGCGCCCGCTCTCGCGAGAGTCGCGCCGCTGCCGATAGACTGAAGCGCAAGCGGAAGAGTACGCATAGCGTCGTCCGTTATGTAAACAAGAGGCGCGAACGAATCGTTCCAGCTTGATATAAACGTGAAAACGACAAGCGTGCTGCACGCCGGCTTCATAAACGGAAAGACTATCCGCGAAAATATTTTCCATTCGCTTGCCCCGTCAAGCCGTGCCGCCTCAAGCAGAGCGTCGGGGAGCTGGTCGCAGAACTGTTTTACGAAGAAAAATCCGAAGGCTCCCGCCACTTTCGGTATTATCAGTGACATATAGGTGTTCATCAGCCCGAGTGAGTTTATCACCATATAGTTCGGTATGGTGGCAAGCGTGGTCGGAAACATCAGCGTCGCGACTATAACATTGAATATCAGCCCTTTAAAAGGCAAATCCAGCTTTACAAGGCTATAGGCTCCTATTGATGAAACAAGTATAGTAAGGAATACCGTTACCGCAGCGACGAACACGCTGTTCATAACATATCTGAGGAACGGAACCGAGCTGCTTGAAGTGGCGAAAAGCAGATCGCGGAAATTGTCAAGGGTAGGATTCCTCACAAAGAATATCGGAGGGAACCTCAGCAGCTCATCGAGCGGCTTGAACGCCGTGGAAATAACATATATAAGCGGAAGCGCGGTAAATGCCACCATAAGCAGCACAAGAAGATAGACGAAAACACGTGAAGCGGAAATTGTCAGGTGAAAACGGCCGAGCCGTAAGTGAAGTCCTTTTGTTACTTTCATAGATTCTACCTCCGCCTATTCGTCCTTGCTTGACAGCATGAACATTACGAGCTTTCCGAACAAAAACGTTATAAGGAAAAGAACGACCGAAACAGCCGCTGCATAACCCATCTCGTACCGTACAAACGCATAGTCGTAAACGTGAGCCACAAGGGTATGCGCCGCATAGTTGGAGGTTGGGAAGCCCGCGAAAGAGCTTATAATATCAAACACGCCGAATGATCCGGCTATTGTATTTATTGCGCCGAACAGGAGCTGCGGCTTCATCTGCGGAAGAGTTATATAGAAAAGTTCCGCAAACCTTCCCTTTATTCCGTCAATGGCACCGGCTTCGTAAAGCTCAGGATTGACATTCTGAAGCCCTGCCATAAACACCAGGAATCCTGTGCCCATTCCCATCCAGATCTGAATAAATATACATACCGGAAGTATAAGTTCAACATCCTGACTCCACAAAATCGGAGAGGATATAAGTCCCAGTTTCATCAGAGCGTTATTTATTAGACCGTAGCTGTCGGACGAGAAGAAATAAAGCCAGATAACACCCATCGCTGTACCGCTGGTTATCGACGGCGCATAAAATGCAAGAGCAAAAATCGTCCTGCCTTTAAGGTCATTAAGCACCCACGCCATAACAAATGACATTATATAGCTTACGGGTCCCGCAATACAGGCAAATATCATCGTGTTTTTCAGCGCGAGCAGGAATATTTCATCATTCAGAAAAAGCTGCTTATAGTTGTTGAAGCCGACAAAATCCATTCGGTTCAGCAAATCGTAGTTTGTAAAGCTGTAAAAGATCGACTGTACCACAGGCGCCAGCACAAACAAGCAGAAGAGTATAAAAAACGGCAGAAAAAACAATATTGCCAGCCCTCTGCTGCTCATACCTTTTCTCTTTTTAGTTACTGCGTTCATTTTCTTCTCCTCAATCCTCTATACCAAAATCCGCACGTTTGCGCTCAAGCTCAATATTTATCTGCTCATACGCTTCCTCAAGCGAGCTTCGCGGAGTCTCTCCGCCGGTTATACAGCGGGCTATGGCATTGTTTATATGGCGGTCTGTAAAATATCCGCCGAGAACATACGGATTTTCCTTTACCCAGTCCCAGCATGAGCTTATTACCTTGAGATCATCCGTGCTCCAAGGCAGACGTTTAAACGCCTCGGTGTTGGCGGTAGCCCAGCGGGCGGAAATTCCGAGCAGCGACTCGATTCTCTGTCCGTATTCGACCTGTGTATCGGTGCTCATCCACCATTTGATAAATTCCCACGCAAGCTCGGGTTCTTTAGTATCCTGTAAAATGATGGAAGCGGTAGTAATAAGTCCGCCGACCGAACGGTTTTCGGTGCCGTCCTCATTGACCTGCGCCGGTATAGGAGCGATTGCCCATTTTCCCGAAAGCTCCGGTGCAGCATATGAAATTGACATATAATCCGACAGTCCGCCTATTCCGACCGGCAGCTCACCTGTTCTGAAACGGTTGTAAAAGCTGACGTTGTACGGGAATCCGTAATCGTTATAATTTCCTATAAACTGTTCAAACGCTCTGACAGCTTCCTCGCTGTCAAGCGCCGACTGTTTGCAGTCATCGGTATAGAACTGCCCTCCGTTCTGCCAGAGGAATATCGAGAAATTGGCGGGGACATACATCTGAAGATTGTACTGGTAGAGCTTCGGAAGCATATCCTCATACACATCGTCCCATGTATCAGGCACATCGATATGCAGCTTCTCAAATATATCTGTCCGGTAGAACATTACTCTGAAGTCCATTGTTTCAGGAAATCCGTATACTTTTCCGTCGTATGTAAGAGGCTTGAACATTTCTTCGAGCGTAATATCCGCCGTTTCCTCAAAATCCGCGAAAGATGATATATCGTACAGCGCTCCGCGAACCGCGTATTCCGCCGCCATATTCGGAGTCATATTAAGCACCACGTCAGGCGAGTTTCCGGCGTTTATCGATAGCAGCAGTGTATTCACGACACCGGAAAAAGCGCCTTCAGGCAGCAGATTTACTTTAAGTCTAACATTGTTTTTCATAGCGAAGCCGCTGTCCGCCAGCTCTTTAAGCGTTTCCGCCCATTCCTTGCTTTTTGAGATCCATACCTCAAGCTCTTTTCCGCCCTCATTCTCTTCACCGAGAGAGCCTACCGCGTTATAATCCTTTGTATAAGAAATAATAAGGTTCATAACGGTATTGACAATACGGTTCCATATTGTCTGCTTAGGATTCGGAAGCTCTGTTTCAGGCGATACAAAAATAATTTTATCAACATATAAAAGCTGGGTCTTCGCGGTTGTCAGCCAGTCGCCCATGCTTGTAAGCGCGCTTGTAAAATCCGAAAGCCCCGCCGGTATCGAATCCGGATCATCACGGTATTCCTCAAACGTGGTTTTTACCTGCTTTATACTGTTCTCAAGCGTCGCAGTTTCGTTCGTTATCTCTTTAAGCATTGTTATACAGTCGTCAAGGCAGGAAACCACCCCGTCAAGATCGCTGTAAAGCGACGATATTGATTTATCCAGCTCGTAGTCGTAATTAAGGTCGGGAGACTGACCTGTAACCATAACAATATTCTGATAGCAGTTTGACAGACGGGAATTAGCTTCAGATATTTTTTCTATTATTTCCGTCATACCGCCGTTCTGGGCGGTCATGGTAAGGGTATGTTTTCCCTCTTCAAGGTAAAAAAGATAAGGCTCGTCACCGTTCGAAATTTCATCAGTAGACCATGCGGACGAATATTCAAAGCGGTATTCTTTAAGCTCTGCAAAAGGCACCTTTCCGTCTATCTCTATTTTCCTGAAAGACGGCATTCCGCTGTTGGCGTTCTGTACCGTTCTTAAAGCCAGCTTGTAAAGTCCCGATTCTTTCACGGTAAAATTCCATGTTATGGAATCGCCGCCTGACGCCCACGATGAGCCGCCGATATAATTATAACGCTTTTTAGTTACCGATTTAGGAGTTATGGTCTCGTCGGAATCAGAGCCTATCAGAATAGAGGAAGCTGTTTTACTCTCAACGTGATTGAAATCCTCCGCTTCAAACTCCATTTTATCCTCCGCGTTTTTATAACCGTTTTCCTCGTATTCTTTCAATACTTCAGAGTATTCCGGAATATCTTCGGGAGCCGTAAAATACACAGCGGAAATGAGCACAGGCTGATTTATGTATAGAAATGTAACCGTATGCTTTCCTTTTTCCAGCGCGAAGCGGAGCGGTTCCGAATAAAGCCCCTGATTATTGTAAACCGCGGTATCGGTCCATTTTTTTATCTCGTTCTGCGACGGCATAACCTCATCTCCGAGGCTGTTAGTAAGCGGCTCGCCTGAATCCTTGTAAAACCGGCGCAGAAATATATTCTTTGATTCCTCAAACGGATAATCTCCGTCAATTTTTATTCCCCTTGAAATATTCTGCAGATTACCGTCAGCCGCGTAATATTCAATATGCATTTCATAAAAGCCTTTTTCCGGGATCTCAACCTCAAAGCTGAGCGACGAACAGTTTTCTCCCCAGTAAAGACACTTTCCATTTTCAGCGTCCTCCCGAATTTCGGGTTTCTCACCCTCAGAAACAAAAGCGGTTATATCTATATCAGCTCTTGCGCCTGAAACACTTCCGTATCCGGAATTATCCTCAAGATAATCACTGTAATAATATGTGTCAAACAGAATATCCGAAACCGAAGCGTCGTCTTCATATTCTAATTTTTCAGCGAGAGTTTTAGCATATACCCGCGGCAGCGAACTTAAAATCATCGCCGCAGCCGCCGCGCAGGATATAAATTTTACAGCAGAATTTTTCATATATCCGTTCCTTTCAGAAAAAATAGATCTGCCTAAAACTAACAGCGCCGCACATAATTTCAACTATGTGCGGCGCAAAGAATTACAGCTTCCTTTTAAGCCCGTACCCTAACAGTACCAACGCGCAGGCGGAAACAAATACAGCCGCCGCAGTAGCGTAAAGAGGAGCGGTATTTTCACCGGTAACCGGAACGTTTCCGGTCTCATTGTCCGGAAGCTCCGATATGCTCTGTCCGTCCCAGCGCAGCGCTCTGCTCTTAACAAGTTTATCGAAACTCATATAGAAGCAAATGTCATCAATGTACATATTCCTGTTTTCCAGTTTGCCGTCGGTATTGTAAACCGTAAGCTCAATGTCGCTGACAGCGTTATAATCAAGAAGACCGTTATCAAACACACTGCTTTCACCGTCGAGGAAAAAGCTGCTGCCCGGAAGGATTATCCAGCCGCGGAAGCCCGACGGAACCGTCACAGCCCCCTCTTTTTTGCTTATCACTCCGTCACGATCTATAAGATAATAATTTGCCGTGTCGGAATAGTAATAATGCTCCGTGCCGTTGTTTGCGGAGTCCACAGCCGCCAAATCAAGCGTGACTGCCGGAGTGCTGTCAGGCAGCTCTACCCAGAACGTAAAGCCGTCGCCCGCAAGCGCGTCGTCTGAAGTGCAGTAGTTTATAAAGTTCAGCACGCCGTCCTGCTTGCCGAAGGTAAGCATTATGCAGCGGTCGTCCGCCGAAACGTCTGATTTATCTACGGTAAGACCCTCACTTATCGCTGAAAAAGCGCCGTTTGTGGTGTTTCCGCTGCAATCGTTCGCTACTATCATATTAGCGTTCTCGAATGTAGCTACATCATATTTGGCAAGCAAACCTTCTATGTCATATTCAGTCATCAGCTTCTGGAGGTCGTAATGTGCTTTAAAGGAATCAAAATACAGACTGCTTCCCTTTACCGCGTCAATTTCAGCGCCGAAAGAGATATAAAAGCCTATATTATTGAAGGTGTTTTCTCTCATATAATCGTTCCATGACATGGACTTCGCGCCCCAGTCAATTGTAACCGCGTCCTCACCCTCAAGGGTGACAATGATAACGCCTTCAAAATTTGAGAGATTGAGGTTCTGTGTCCTTTCAAACACCTGTACCTTGCCTTCGTTGCTCACCGCATAAATTTTTGTTTTTATTCCTGTATCCTCGCTGTTGAGATACAGTCCGATCTGAACGCGGTGCGCTTCGCCGTAATCGGGAATCTTGGCGTAAAAGCTGAGCGCCTCGAGCTTATACGGCTTCTCTAACTGACTGAAGCTGCCGTTAAAGAAATTTGCCGTCGCTTTTAACTCATCGGCTATATATTCCATCTTAAAGCCCGGAGCGTCGGGAAGATTCTCAGTTTCAATGGTTGTATTCCATGTATTGGTGTCAACCCAGTTGAAGGTATTGCTGCCCTCGCCTGAACCGTCGTTCAGAATTACCGTATCAGGACCGGTATAAGGTATCTCGACCGCGTATGTGTAGGTTATTACGCGGCTTGATACTCCGTCCTTGACCGCTATCGCTTTAAGCGTCATATCCTCGTTGATATTTATCGGCGAGGTATCGGCTACATTTCCGCCCATTCCTATCGGTACATATCTGATACTGTCGGTTGTGGGAACTGAGCCGTCAAGAGTATAGTATATTTCTGTTCCGGTTCCGGCGTAGACAGGGACGTTGGTTCCGGCCACATGTTCGCCGCCAACAATGCCGGCGTACGGCAGTGCCGGACGCAGCTCTGTTTTCTCAAGCTCGGCGAGATATTCGTCAAGATCGGTCACAAAGGCAAAATCATCAATAACCATCAGCCGGTTATCAGTCTCCGCATTCTGATTGTAAAGGATAAAGGAATTGAAACCTACTTCCTTTACAAACTCTTCCCATGTATACTCCATGCTGCTGTTGTTTACCTTGGCGTTTTCATCAAATTTGAGTATTATATATCCCTCGAAGCCGCTGAGCGTAACTCCGTCGGCCAGATTATACGTTTTAAGCTCGCCCGTCGAGGTGCTGTATGTGAGCACGGTGCCGGTAAACTCATTAGCCTCGGTCGTAATACGGGGTGAGAAGGTATAATTCAAATTGCCCGGAATTGACGCCCAGAAAGTAAATGCCTCATTGTTGAGCACCAGCGACGAATGATAAACCTTTGTTTTGAATTCAACATATCCGCTGCCGCTCATTCCGTTACCCATTACGGAGTACGCTTCCCCGTCCGGAGATGCGTCCTTTATAATTTCGATCTTTGCCTTGGCTGTAGCATCGGTCTGGGAGATATCATTTCCGTCATTAAGCGGGGTCAGATTGGGAGCGTCGGGGTCTATCAGCCAGTAGCTGAAAGAAACAGGAATACTCTTTTTTCCTCCGCTGTACGCAACAGCGCAGATTGTCATATCGCGGTCAATTGTTATAGGCTCTGTATATTTTTCGGAGTCAAGATCCGGATACTCAGCTTCAACAAACGGCGTGTACCATGAAAAATCAATATCCGGAGCCTTTTCTTCCATCAGCGTCGCGGCATCATAATTAAGGGTAAAGCTGTCAAAAATCAGTTTTGCGTTTCCGATGTTCTCGCTTTCGGGAATACTCGTAAGGAACTGAATATTCTGGAGTCCTCCGTATTGCTGCATAAACTCGTTCCATTTAAGCTTTGTCGCGGAATACTGAACAGAAATCTCGGTAGATGCGCCGATCGGGAAAATAAGTATTCCGTCAAAATCATTGAGTTTAAGCGAAGAGTTAAAGGTAGTCACCGTCCCGTCGGAATCAACCGCATAAATAGTGCCGTTCCAGTATGATCCCTCATGATTTATACAGGGTGACAGACTGACTCCTTCCCCGCCGAAATCCGAGACCTTCAGGCGCACGGTAATAGCCTGAACTCTCGATACAGGCTCAGCTGAAGCAGAGGTATTCATAGAGATATTGGAATATGAAGCTTTTTTCGGTGTAAATACCGCAGCAGGTCCTTCATCTAAAGCGCCGTCTTCATAGGAAAGATCAAAATTATTACCGTCGTACCACGATACTCCGTTCGAACCGTCAAACACAACAGCCGGTTCGCGGTCGGAAGTCTCGGTATTTATAGTATAATAAATATCCGCGCCGTCCTCCGCGGTCAGAGTGACAGTATCACCCTTATTTACATAGCCGCTGTCAGGGTCGGCGACAGGAGCCGATATGTTTGAGGAATAATACTCGTCCGAAAGCGCATCCTTCGCCTGCTGTGTTCCGCATTCCCAGACGCGTATATCACCGTAGTAATAGGTGATCTCATTTATATATTCCCTGACATCAAGACTTATCATCAAAGGCGAAAGCCCATCGTTCTTTGTCAGCATATCCATTACCTGATTAGGGTCGCTTCCCTCAAAATCAAATATAATGTATCCGTAAAATCCGGGCGCTATGCTTATGCAGCCGCCGCCGTCCGTGGAAGTTTCAACGACAGTATTTTTATTTATATCAAAAAGCCATACAGGCGCGTTTGTAACCTTAAATTCCTGATAAGCGTAATCTCCGCCCTCAGAGCGGTTCATCGCACGGAAAAATATCGTTGAACTTTCATCTGACTTTACAAAAACAGAAAGTGTCTTGACGCTTTCCGCTGATATCCCGGCGGCTGTAAGACTTTGTGAATTGCTCACATGCTGTGCCCAGCCGGAGTTTGTAACTGTTACTCTGTTGACCGTCTGTCCGCCGAGAATATTCTCAACACCTGCCACAACGGTCTGTTTGCCGGAATCCCATACTTCTCCGACTGTGTTGCCCGAGTGCAGCCGGTGATAGACCGGATCATCAGCAAGTACGCCGAAGCCGACACTTACCGTTGATAAAATGACCGCGAGTGTAACAGCATACACGGCGATATGCCTTAATTTAAGTTTGAAAAATGATGTTTTCATGCCTTACCTCCTGTATTTAAAGCAAAAACATTAAGAACGCGACTGTCATACAGACCGCTGCCGCCGCCCTTAACGCATTACGAAAAAGCAATGCGCCACGGGCGGATACAGCCGCCGGTTTATCCCGCCGCCCTGCCGGCGTCCAGTAAATGACGCCGGCAAAAGCGGTATCGGATATTTTTTATTTGTTTAATATTTCTTTTGATATTTCAACCATACGATCTATAACGGCGGCATAGGCGGGATTTGAAATCAAATCCTCGATTCCGACTGATATCTGCTGCCCGTATTCCTCAAACGAGAGCCAGTTATAGAAGACCAGTCCGCCCTGCTGTTCCTCAGGCAGTGATTTAAGCATTTCATAGCACATGTTTATATGTGTCAAATCATATTCCGCTCCGTAAGGTTCTGAAGGTCTGAGTTCACATGCCAGCGGGAAGAACCACACGCGTAAGTCAGAACGGCTGCCCGCTTTTTCAAGCATTGTATTAAGCAAAGCGGTTTGAGCCTCGGCATCGGTTGAATGATACCAGTCATAGGCTATGTCGGTAACGTACTGGAATGATTCCGGAGTAATTTTTCCTGATTCAATATCCGAATACTGCAGGACGTCAAATACGCGCTTGTCAGGATATGTCTCACGCAGATATTTTGTAACCGCAATATGCTGTTCGACGGTCATCAAAGAAATGCATTCCTCAAAAATGAATCCCGCCATGGTATTGTAAACGCCCTGACGCTTATACGTTCCAATGATGGTTTCAATCCAGGTCTTCCATGATTCTGGAATTTCCGCACTGCCGTCCGCAAAAGCAGGGGCTGAAAGCTGAAGCCACGAAACTCCGCCCTTTGCCTTTATTGCTTTTAAATCAACGCTGTCATATGTGCCATAGTTGTTTACAAAAAGCTCTTCGCCGATGTCGGATCCGGAATAGTTCCATTCGTCAACCGTCATATGGAAAATCGCGGCTCCTGTTTTATTAAGCGCCGCCGGTACATAAACCCCCACCGGCTGCGCGGTCTCCTGACCCAAAAGCAGCTTTCTTAAAGCCGCAAGATCAGCTGTAGAATATCCTATTTCATATGTGAACTTAGCGTTAAAGTAATTTATTGTTTCTTCGGTGCCGGCAAGATATTTCTTAGCCCTTATAAGGTCAAGAATATCGGTTGCGCCGTCATTGTTCACATCACCGGCAAGCGTTGCAGACGAAAGCGTTTCTGCCGCCGCATCTGCATCGGTATGATATGTAAATGAGTCAAGATAGAGCACTCCTCCGCGGAAGTTTTCGGGATGATAGTAGAAGCCTAAAGCTGAATTTTTTCTATCCCCTACAAGCGTTTGCCATGTATAAGTACCGGCGTCGTCTCCATAGGTTTTATTGAAAACCGCGGTTTCCAAATCAAAAATAACATAACCCTCAAATCCGGCAGGCAGAGACAGCTTAGTCTGCTCATATTTTACGCCTATCTCGCCGGTCGCAGTATTTACAGTAGTAACAGTGCCGGTGAAACCGTAGCCTTCGCCGCAGAAATGGAAATTGGTATCAGGCAGCCCGCCGGGCGCCTTTACCCAGAAGGAAAGCGCCTTCATTTCTGAAAGGTTATCTACTTCCGGGAAATCGTGCCATGCTATCGGATAAGGACTCTCACTTCCCGCTTCTGTCAGCTTGAGCGCCGTACCGTCCGGAGAAACTCCGTCTACCGTTTCGGTATTGAAAGCGATAGGTTCTATCGCGTAATTGTATGTACCGATTCCTTCCATATCAAGCACCGTTATGCTGTCTGACTTATCAGGTGCAAGGTCAGCGCTGAGCGCGGCTGCCGCCGACATACCGTCGCCCACGGTCCATACTCTCATATCGCCGTAATAAAAGGTCTGTTCCTCTGTCAGGTTCGATATATCCGCGCCGAATCTTACAGGTGAAAAACCGTCATTCTTGGTAAGCAGATTTTCCACCGCCGCCGCATCGGCTTTCTCGTTCCTTAAATCATAAATCATATAACCGGTAAATCCGGCGGGAACCGTCACGCAGCCGGAGCCGTTTGATGTAAGATTTAAAACCGCTCCGCTGTTTATATCATAAAGAATAACAGGTGAATTTTTATAATTGAATTCTGTCCAAGGGTTTTCTCCGGTTTCGTTGTATCCGCCGAAACGGATATTTTGGTCATATTTTTCGTCCGCCTTAATAAACACGGATATCGCCTTTACATCGTCAGCCACTATTCCGGCGTCGGTAAGGCTTAAGCCGTCGGTAAAATGCTGCTGCCAGCCTGAAGTCTTAAAGGTCATTTTTACTACCTTCTGACCGTTCAAAACACCTTCAACGCCGATTTCAGCTGTCTGATTGGTAGGACTTTCGTATACCCAGCCGACTTTATCGCCCGAGTGAATCCTGTATGAAACCGCGCCGGTGCCGGATTCCGCGGCAAAAATACCAAGCATCTGAGAAGTATCCCCGGCAGTCCACAGCCTCATATCGCCGTAGTAGAGAGTCTGTGCTTCGCTTATATTTCCTAAATCAGCGCTGAATCTGAGCGGTGAAAAGCCGTTATTACCGGTAAGCATATTATTTACGACTGTAGAATCAGCGTTTACAAAATCATATATCATATAGCCGGTAAACCCTGCCGGAACCGTTACGCAGCCTGAACCGTTTGAAGTGAGATTTGAAACCACTCCGCTGTTTATATCATAAAGAATAACCGGCGAATTTATATAATCGTATTGAGCGACTGACTCGTCACAATTGCTGAAACGAATACTCTGGCTATATTTTTCGTCCGCCTTTATAAATACGGACATTCCCTTTACATCGCCGGCATTTACCCCCGCTTGACTGAGTGATAATCCTCCGGTATAGACATGCTTCCAGCCGCCTTGCGTGAAGGTAAGGCTTACTACCTTCTGACCGTCCAAAATACCATCCACGCCTGTGGCGCTCTGCACTGAACCGTCCCAATTTTCAACCTTATCGCCCGAGTGAATCCTGTATGAAACCGCGGATACGGACGTATAGTCTGCCATAAATGTCCCGGCGTCTTTTTCGCTTACCGCAAGCTCTCCGAAATACCACGAGGTATCAAGCTCACTTTCAGACGCCGACGGGAACCAAAGACGCATACTCTCAAAGCCGAGGCTCATCAGCGCCGTCACCTGAGACTGATCGCAGGACTCAAGGTCATATACGACATATCCGGTAAAGCCGCCCGGAATATTCACATAACCGTCATTGAGCATTTCCGCAGTAGCGTAACCCTTTTCGGTGTCAAGCAAATAATATCTTCCGGTGCTGAGCATCGCCTCATATGGATTTCTGTCGTTCATAACATCGCTCAGCTTGAGCTTTAAAGCGTTCATGTTCTTGTCTGTTTTCACAAAAAACGAAATAGTTTTAAGCAAAGAAGTATCGGTGATTCCGTTTTCTGATAAGGTTTTGGAATCAAGGTAAAGCTCATTCCACCCGTCCTTATATCCCTGGGCGGTAATACGGAGAACATCTTTGCCTTCGAGGATTCCCGGTGTTCCTATACGAACAGTATAAGAATTATTGTCGGTTCCGGTGAACCAGCCCATATATGTGCCGTCAAAAAGTACTGTGGTATCCTGACCGTCAGCCGCGGCAGAGGCAAAAAGCGACGGTACAGCTGAAACAAGCAGCGCAACTGAAAGTATCAAAGAAAGCCATCTGCGGAAAATTTTCATATTTTTCATTGTAAATCTTTCCTTTACTGTTTTTTTGAATGCGCAGATATCGGGCTCACCGGTGCCTCAATATTTGGCACCGGCGAGTTTCAGTGCCTTAAGGAAAATGCTTATTAGTTTACCCTGTCATAAAATGTCTGATACGATTTAAGATAATTTGAAAGACCCTTTGAGGTTATATCGTTCTGAAGCGCTGTCCAATCGCTTCCAAGGTTAAGGTCGCCTTTTACAAACAAATATTTCTTTTCCGACAGAGTGTCAAAATATGTGCTGTAACGCTTTATGTCCTGATTTTCCGTTTTGCTCTTCAGAGCGTTCGGAACAATCTTCTGACCTTGTGAGCTGTATATACTCGCAAGCTGTTTATCACACGCATCACGCTTCTGAGTGAGAAGCGACTTATCCAAAACCAGCTCGGCGTCAACAAGAAAATGTCTAGCCATTACAGTCCAGTTAGGACCGAGTGTGCTCTGGTCGGCTGTTTTGCCGTTAAGCTTATATGTTTTGTCGTCTACCTTATCGTAAATTCCACCCTCATTACCGAAAGCCTTGAGCATATAACCGTCATTGGTGTAGAGGTAATCAATAAAGCGGAGCGCAGCAGAAACATTCTTGCATTTATTGGTGATAATAAAGCCTACCGGCTGAACAAGCTGAGTATAATCAACCGCTACGTTCGGGAAATTACCGTTGTCCACACCTGAGGTAGGCCACGGTATAGCCGTGTATTCCTTAAGCAGACTGTCTGACAGCTCAGAAGGATAACCCCACCAGAACGCGCCTACCTTTCCGCCGGATATAAGGGATTTGAAAGCGGCGTTATCACCTGTCCAGTTGTTTATGGAGTCTTTGTCCACAAGTCCTTCCTTAAATACGCGGTTCCAGAAGGTAAGGGCGTTTTTCATATTTGAAGTTGTATATGAGCATACCGCCTTGCCGCTGTTATCAAATTCTATCGAATTACCTAAAATACCCCACGGAGTGGTGACAAATCCGCTGTCACTCCATGTGGCGTACGGTATCTCGTCTTTCTGTCCGTTGCCGTTCGGGTCATTGTTTTTGAAAGCCTTCAGCATATCGTAGAACTCGTTCATATTCTTCGGTATGCCAAGCCCCAGCTTGTCAAGCCAGGTGGTTCTCACCCACAGAAAATGCTGACCGTACGGGAAATCCGCGAAAAACGACGCTATTGTATACATCTTGCCGTCAACATTGGTGTAATCCCACGCTTCCGGATACTTATCGTAGGTCGCCTTGACGTTCGGCGCCCATTTTTCGAGCATTGACTTTGTAATCTCAACCATTGTACCCTCAGGGCCGTAACGCAATATATCATCGTTTGTAACATAGCTGCTGCCAAGCGCTATGAGATCCGGAAGGTTTCCGCTCTGCAAAGCGAGCGTTACTCTCTGTCTCGCGGCGCCCTCAGTTACAAGCTGCCACTCAATATCCATATTTGTGAGCTTAGAATATGTCTTTGTAAAATCAGAGTTGGTTATATCGCCGACATCAGAGCGCGTAACCGCCATTATGGTGATTTTTTCCTTGTCCTTTACAATCGGAAAACCGGAAAGATATGTATTACCCTCAAGATTCTCAGTACCGGTATTATGCTGGTAATTATCATCAACCCCGATAGAATTACCCGAGCCCGACGAGCTGTTTGACGAAGTGTTGCCGCTGCCTGTGGACTCTCCGCTCTCATAAATATCATTGTATTCATATTCCCAGATTATCGAAGAAGTATCTTCTTTTGTTCCGCCGCATCCCGCGGCAGTGCATATAATACCGACTGACAGCAGAAGCGCCGCTATTCTTTTCTTCATATTATCATTCTCCTTTTCAGTTTTTTGGTTTATTGTATCTGTACGGATTTGAGTTTATTTCTTTTCCTATTTCAACTATACGTGCCGCAAGCCTTTGGTAATTTCCGAGATTGGGATCAAGCAGCTCATGAAGTCCTGTCTGTGTTCCGTATGTAGTCCAGGTATAAAGCATAAGCCCGCCGGGATTTTCCTGCTCTTTAAGTAAATCGTAGCACATATTGAGATGCTCTATCATATAATCCTCGTCCTGATTCGCATACGCCTTTGAGGTACAGGGGAAAAACCAGATTCTCACATCGCTTCTGCCGATCTTTTCTTTCATTTCGTTGAGAAGGGTTCTGTGCTCGTTGATATCCGCAGAACCGTACCAGTCAAATCCGATATCGGTAACGTATCCGTAATTTTCGTAGCTCATCTCGCCTACTAACGTTCCGGCAGGAGCGTTATTGCGTATTTCATAAACGGATACAACCGGGTATATGCGCTTATTTGGATATGTTTCCGCGAGATATTTTGTAAGAAACTTAAACTGTTCGCCGGTATATTTAAGGCACGGCTCGTCGAAATGGAAGCCTGCGACCGAATCCCATAAACCTGCATCCTTATATGCCTGTACCGTCATCTCAAGCTGTTCCTCAAAGCCGGCTTTGAAAACAAGAGTATTCCTGTCGTCAAATGCTTCTCCCGGACCGATCCATACCACGCTGTTATTTTCTTTTGCGAGCATAGCCGAACCGGCGTCACAAAAGCTCGTATTCATAAAGCTCATTTCTTCGCCGTACATATCGCCGAATGCTTCATTCCAGTCGCCGAGGTAATAATGATAGAGCCCCATACCTATTCTGGCGTCAGCGTCCGAATATCCCTTTCCGTCCAGGTCGACCTCATACAGCGGAAGGCTCTCGCTGCTGTTATCAGACGACGTATCGTCCGAAGAATCGCTTCCTCCCGACGGGATACTTATGTAATCGTCGCCCGAACCCGAAGCACTGTCATCGGAAGACGTACTCTCATCAGAAGAGCTTTCCGCCTCATGATAGCGGTCAATAACTTTCTTCTTTTTGACAACTTTTGTTTCCGATTCATCTCCGCACGCGACAGCTGAAAGAAGCATGGCTATGACAATAAATATACTTATAAATTTGAAACCGAACTTATTCATAACCGTTCTATTATCTCCTTTGTTCAAATTTGCTAATTACAGTTTAAACTATAGCCGCATTTTTTACAATATATCAATGTTGCAAATACTTTGCATTATGTTGCATTAAATAATTTATTTTATATTGATTTTTTTCTGTATTTGATGTAGAATACCTTTGTATTAAGCATTATTTTTTCAAATAATCAACAAAAAATATGTTGTTTTTCTATTTTTGCCATATTTTACTTGTCTTAATAATTCATTATTTGAGGACGGGACTCCCAATGTTTGTACACCGCTATTCCATAAATAAAGACTTTAATATAAACCCTTCCCTATTTCTTGTGCAGTGCGGATTTGAGGACTGCGCTCCCGGACACGGCTTCGGTCCGGTTATAAGGGATCATAATCTGATACATTTCATATATTCCGGAAAAGGGCACCTTGAAATTTTTGATAACACGGTAGCGCTAAACGCCGGTCAGGGATTTCTTATTCCCACCGGAGTTTCCGCAAAATATTACGCCGATGACTCTGACCCGTGGGAATACGGATGGTTCGGTTTCTCGGGAGAATACAGCAATATGATTATTTCTTACCGCGGTCTTTCGGCTTTCAACAATCTTTTCAATTTCACAAGCATAGGAAAAACAAAAAAATGCATTGAGGAAATGGTGGAATATTACGGTGAACGCGGCAACGATTTTATGGCCATATCAAAAATGTACGAGATATTCTCGTATATAAATCCGAGCTTCAGCGTTTCATACAAGCAGTCAAAGCTCATAAATGAAATTATTAAATTTATTGAAGAGCATTTTGCCGAAAATATAACAGTTGAAAGCCTGTCGGAAGAATTCAATTTAAGCCGCAGCCAGATATTCCGTTATTTCAAAGAAACGATAGATATGTCGCCGCAGCAGTACTTAAAACAGTACCGCATAAACCATGCGGCAAATCTTTTAAGAACAACAAATATGAGCGTTGAAAGCATTAAAACCGCCTGCGGCTTCAATGATCTGTGCAATTTCATCCGTCAGTTCAACTCGGTTTATCACCGTTCGCCATCTTCATTCAGAAAATATGTGCTTACACATTCCGCGGCATATGATATGGAGCATTCACCCTCGGATTTATCCGACGATGATATTAAATGAAATAATCTTATTTTGTAAAGGGGATATTCAAATGAAAATGCAAAGACTCGGAACAATGATAGACTGCTCAAGAAACGCTGTTATGAGTGTTTCTGCTCTGAAAAAATGGATTGACATAACATCATCGTTAGGTTATAACACCGTAATGCTCTATACTGAAGATACATACGAGGTAGACGATAACCCGTATTTCGGTTACCTGCGCGGCAGATATTCAAAAGCCGAACTTAAGGAAATTGACGCCTACGCAATAAGCAAAGGTATGGAGCTGATACCGTGTATCCAGACTTTAGCGCATCTTAACGCGATTAAAAGATGGCCGTGCTATTCATCAATGTTCGACATAGACGATATTCTGCTTGCCGGAGACGATAATGTTTATAAACTCATTGATAAAATGTTTTCCACACTCTCCGAATGTCTTACAACAAAGATAATAAACATAGGCATGGACGAGGCACACAATATCGGCAGAGGCAGATATTTTGATTTGCACGGCACTGCCGACCGCTCCGGACTGCTTTTAGAACATCTGAGCAGGGTTTCCGAAATCGGTAAAAAATACGGATTTACCCTTATAATGTGGTCGGATATGTTTTTCCGTCTTATGACCGGCGGAAACTATTACGACAATGTCAGCTTCAGCCAAGAGATAAAGAATAAAATACCGGACAATGTTCAGCTTGTGTACTGGGATTATTATTCAACCGATAAAAAGCACTACGATAAAATGCTTGAAAGTCATACCCTGCTCAGTGATGACATCTGGTTTGCCGGAGGACTGTGGACATGGCAGGGATTCGCTCCGAACAACGATTTTTCCTTAAAAACAACAAAAAGCGCATTTAAAAGCTGTGAAGAACACGGGATTAAAAATATTTTCCTCACTCTGTGGGGCGATGACGGCGGAGAATGCTCCCGATTCTCGGTTCTGCCCTCTTTGTTTGCCGCGTCTGAGTATGCAAAGGGAAACTATAATATGGGTGACATAAAACGAAAATTCAAGGAAAAATTCGGAATTTCTTATGACCGCTTTATACTGCTTGATCTGCCGGACGGACCAAACAAAGGCAGAGATGTAAGGAACCCCGAAAAATATTTACTCTACAATGACCCGTTTGCGGGAATTTTCGACAGTACGCTTAACGGCGATGAGGCTGAGTTATTTGCAAAATGCGCCAGAAAGCTTTCCCTTTTAAAGAAAAACTCCGAATGGGGCTTTTTATTCAGCACAATGCATGCTCTTTGCGATGCTTTAGCCGTTAAGGCGAATATAGGGCAAGAGACCCGCAGAATATATGCGGAGCGCAATACAGATGAACTGAATGCGCTTATAGATAAATACAAGCTGCTGATAAAGAGGCTCAACGCATTTTACAAAGCGTACAGAGAACAGTGGTTTATTGAAAATAAGGCTCAGGGCTTTGAAATACAGGACTCAAGAATCGGAGGACTGATAAAGCGCGTAGAAAACTGCCGTGACAGACTCATTCTTTTAAAAGACGGAAAAATAGATCATATTGACGAACTTGACGAAAAACTTCTTGACGCTTACGGCGGGGGAGAAAATTTCTACAAAGGACCTGTTTCTTTCCAATCATGGTACAGGACTTTTACAGTCGGTGTGATTTCACATGGCGTCAACTGACGTTCAGATAAATAAAAACAGTTGTAAACTGTGCTAAAATCACAATTTAAATTTTATTATGATAATCACAGCAATAATTCAAAAAC
This sequence comes from uncultured Clostridia bacterium, assembly GCA_944380885.1. GTDB lineage: Bacteria > Bacillota > Clostridia > Oscillospirales > Acutalibacteraceae > UBA737. The sequence continues at coordinate 44,422 of CALWIZ010000018.1, forward strand.
ACATGCCTATTTTTCTTGTTTACTATTTTAAAGCAAACGACTTTTGGTGTTGTGCGGCGTAACTCCGTCTCTGTGATGCACTGCCAAATGGGTGATTTTTGGGCCAAAACAGGGTTATTTCTATGCAGAGTTCTAAGCATTTTCATTGGATTTTGATTAGAACTGCTATATCATGAGAAAAATCCGCGACCCGAATAGCGGCGGTGCTTCGGAAGATTTCAGGTGCAAAAAATCCCGCAATCACGGGGATTGCGGGGGATCGGTTAAGGTATTTTATCTTCCGTCAAATTCCGCCAAGTTCTTTTTTTGACACTTGACTCGAAATCAGTTGTACCTTCGGGTACCGTGGGTTCGAATCTCGCCGTCTCCGCCAAAAATGCGGCTCAGACCGCGAAAAAAGCCGCAAGGAAATTCCTTGCGGCTTTCAGTCTGTCGAAAAAGTCCAGTATAAGCTGGGCTTTTTTGCATAAATAAGGTATAATAGAAGCGGTGATGAAAGTTATAGTAAAGGGAAGAGAAAACCGCGACCAGCTTG
>CALWIZ010000019.1 GCA_944380885.1 uncultured Clostridia bacterium
CATTTTTATCACCAACTTTATTATACCACAAAACTCAGAAAAAGCCCGGTATAAACTGGACTTTTTCGACAGGCTGAGGCCGCCTGTACTTTTTAAAAGTACAGGCGGCCTGTCTTTAACTATTTACTTTTATGGGTTTTCATCTGTATTTGTTTCGGCAACCGAGACACAGCAGTACCAGTTACCGTCTTTGACAGTAACTCCGCACCCGATGTATTTGTATTCATCCGAGCCGAGATACGACCAGTGTCCTGCGCTGTTTCTGAAGCCTGACGCTATTTCCAGCGCTATCTGCTCCGGAGTTCTCATCAAAATGCCTCCGCGTCCGATAGCCTCCATTGCTGGCACTTCGTAATATTCTAATATTCTACCTGTATAAATCACCTTGCCTGTTTCAAAATCATATTTTGATTCCTCATATTTATTATATTTGCCATATTTCAACTCAGTTGCAGCCTTACGCTCATCATCAGTATCATGCGCGAAATTGGTAACCAGCTGAACACTCCGCAGCTTGTCATACTCAGAAAGTCCGGGTAAAGCCTTAAGCGGTGTATTTCGATATTCATTAAACAGTTCTATAATTCTGTTTTCTATCCGGGTCTCATCATCGCCGTCAGCTTCATTATAACTGTTTAATGATGAATCTTTTTCGTCACTCTCTGTACTGCTGACCGGTTCTTCAGGCTTATTGGAAGAAATATTTTCTTTCTGCGTATTACCGCCGGACTTACTTTCTGTTTTTTCTTTACTGCCGGAAGTTTTTCCGTCAGTAATTGTGCTCCCGTCAGGTGATGATGTTTCTTCAGCTTTTTCGGTTGATTGCGGAGTTTTTTCGGTCGGGCCGGTATCCGTGCTGCTTTCATATTCCTGTACTGAAGGGACAGATGAGCCGTGCTCTGAAGTAACTTCCGATGAGAATGTTTCTGTATTACTGTTCCTGCATCCGGCGCTCAATATTAACGCTGCTGCCGTTAATAAAAGGAATATCTTTTTCATTTATGACACCTGCCTTTCAATATACTCTTTCAGGAACTCTATAAAGAGGGTTTGAAGCTTTTCACCGTCATTAAGAAGTTCAGGACATTTCTTGAAAAACTTTTTACTTACAATTAAATTTATTTCCTCTTCTTTTACAGGTTCTTCATTAAATACATTTTCAATCATCTCATTTGTAAGCCCACCGCTACTCTGAAGCTCTCTGAGCCTGTCGGCCTGTCCCTGCTTTATCTTATGCTTTCCGGCTATATTTTTAAGAATATAGCTTTGAGCCTCTACCGGAAGATATGACAGCGACACCGCCGGCATAAACCTGATAATTCCGTCATCTACAAGTTTTAATAGACCGGGAAGCAGATATGTAAGCCTTATATAATAAGCAACCTTTCTCCTGCTGTCACCGTTTGCTTTTCCGGCGTCTGACAGCGTATCTGACTTTGTGCAAATTTTGCACAAAGTATGCTCAAGATCGGTACGCTTTCCCTGACGGTTCAATATCTCTGTCTCCATTCGGTAAGCGTATGCCTTTTCGCTGTATTTCAGATTCTGCCGCTGTTTTAAATTACTGTCAAGAAGAATTTGCGCCGCTTCATCGTCGCTGATATTTTCTTTTACTATCGCGGGTACACTGCGCATACCGAGTTTTTTGGCTGCCCTGTACCTGTTTCTGCCGGAAAGAATTATATACTTCCCGTTACTCCCGGGTCTTACAATAAGAGGATTGATTATTCCGTTCAATGAAATGCTTTGCACTAATTCCTCAAGAGCTTCATCAGTATATGCCAAAAACGGCTGATCCCGGCCGGACAGTCTGCTGAACTTCTTATCTGTATATTCAATGAGATTCTTAACGGAAATATTCTTTACTTCCACATCTGGGGTATTTCCGCAAATGCTTTCTTCACACACCGGATTTTTAAATGCTTTTTTCCTGTCGTACATAAATACCTTCTCCTGTTCAATTACTTCCGCTGTTGAAAGCCAAATAAGCTGATCAGGCGATTTTGTACGTGAATTTTTGCGGTTAACAGTCAAACGGCGTTTTTCTCCACCGTTCGTAAGTAAAACCGCGTATTTTTATGAGTTTTTTATCGGCGCCATAAAACGAAAAACCCCGCAAACACGCTTGTTTACGGGGTTTCTTTGTCAAGACATTACATAATAGATACAAGCCGTTTTCTAAAAACTCAACTCGAACCAACCATAATCTCTTGGTGTGAAGACATTCTAATATAAATGAATATGTTTGTCAATAGTAAATTTAAGTTTTTTTATTTTTTCTCTTGCCCTTACAATCTTCAACAACCCTTATATCATAAACATCCAATAGAGTCTGATTGTTATTATTCATAGTGCTTGGCTCGAAAAAAGGCGCTTCGGAAATCCGAAACGCCTTAACCGCATTGCTTTGAGTGTTTTTTTGACTTATGTCATAGCCGAAATCAAGCTACCTTTCACACCAAAACTCTCGGGAGCCCCTCCGCATACACTTTTTCGGCAAAGCCTATGTTTCACAGGGAAGAGATATTTCTACCTCTTGCTTATTCATTATAATTGATATCATTATTTTGTCAACTGTTTTTTAATGAAACGGACATATGTTTTTGAATAAACCAAATTCTTTAAACCGGCATTGATATCTGCAGATTATCCTTTCCACGCAATTTTAAATAAAGTGATTTTGTTTCTTTATTGCAGTTTCTGAACAATTCATTTAAATCTTCCGTGTTTTCTACCGTTAAGACCTTTTTTTGATTTATGAGATAAACCATTACAGGCTTATTTCGGCTGATAAGATTTATCATATTATTAAGCGTTCCTTTGCTTTCCCCGTCCCAGATCATAAAACCGTAATCAGCCGTATTTGCCATAGCTATATCTTTTTGCTTATAAAATTCAAAACCCCTTACACTCGCAGGCACCGGAACATTGTGTACCGTCCAATTACCGACATTGTTTCTTGCCTTTCCGTTACTTGCAAAAATTTCTATGTTTCTATAGCCGACATTCGCGTAAAACTTTTGAACAAGAGAATCCACACCGTAGCAATCGCCGACGACTACATCATAATTTTTTTGACAAATTGACATCAGCTTTTTTTGCACAAATGCATCCAAGCTGTTTATTGACTTAGCTCCGGCAATAAATATTTTCACGATGTTTTCCCCCTTCATTATTTTGTTTTTACAATTGAGAAATAGAAGACCTTATCTATCAGTATATCCTTTTTTAAAACATTAACACATTCTGCTGCAGTTTCGCCGGTCGAATGAAAATCGTCAATAAGTAAAATGTTGCATTTGCGTTTTGCAGGCTTGAGCTGTATTATCGTTCCGGATATTTCTTTTTTATCCTTTGGCATACTTTTCGACTGAATCTGACCGGTCTTTTCCAATATACAATCCGAATACGGTGAATTCATGGAATTTGCAATAGCTTCAGCTATCATATACACGGGTTGATTATCCCGCCGAACCGTTGGCGGTGCAGGAATTATTATATCAATTTCTTTATCGGCAAGCCATTTTTCCAAAAACGGCGTACAAATATCCGCGATTGCCCTGCTGTTATCATAATGACCATTATATTTCATTGAATGCAGAAGTTTTCCAATCTCTGTATATGTTGTGTTGAAAATCGGACTTCCGAAAGCGTCATCCTGAATATATATGCTTTTTTCCACATACATATCCATAACATATCCTTCGTTCCATGGTCCTGAAACTTTAATAGCCATTCAAATCACCTTAACGCTTTCTTTATTATATATTTTATCATAATAGTTTTTTATTATCAAGTCGGAAATATCAAATTAGTCATTGCTTTTTTATATTAACACTTCCGTCACCGTTCCATCCTTAAAGCATATTTTTATCGTATCGGCCGACATAACCTTTATACAGTCTATAAGCTGCCTTACTACTTTATCGTCATATTCAACGGGATGATTTTTAAGCCCTGTTATCACCTCGCGCATTTCATTAAGCATATCGCCGTCGAGTGTGACTGCATCGCTCTGCATTTCTTCGAGTTCATCTTTCACTGAATATAGCTCGGCGTACAGCTCGCTGAATTTATAATCAAGCTCGCCGCTTTGCGCCTCGTCACTGTTAAGCCTTGCAAGATCGTCAATAACCTTTTCTATTTCCGCAATTCGTCTTTGCCTTTGGATTATACCGTCCGTATCGCGCCGCGACCCAAAGCTTTCAATATGATTCATTATTCCGCCGATATTTATTTCTTCCGAATTTGCCTTTTTTGTTATCGCCGCGGCTATTGCGTTATGCAGCCTGCTTTCTTCAACCGAGGGGGAATTTTTACAGTATTTTTTACCGTAGTCAAGCCGGCTTACGCAGCGCCAGACAATTTTCTTCTTTCCGTCCCGCGACCATGTGCATCTCCTATACGGCGTCCCGCATTCTCCGCAGTACAGCAGTTCGGTAAGCGCATATTTCCCCGAATATCTTCCGAGCTCGGTTTTTGTACCCGTCTGCTTTACCTTTTTCTTCCCCGCTCTGCGTGCTATTTCTTCCTGTACCCTATCGAAAATTCTGCGCTCGATAATCGCCGGATGGCTGTTCTCGACATAATACATAGGCAGCTCGCCGTTATTCTTTTTTACCCGCTTGCTTATGGGATCGGTTATATAAGTCTTTTGCAGAAGCGCGTCGCCTTTGTATTTTTCGTTTTTAAGTATTGACTTTATGCGTTCTGAAAACCACCTGTTTCCCCCGCCCATTGTGGGAACATGTTCTTCCGTCAGCCGTTTGGCTATTTCAAGATAGGTTGCCCCTGCAAGAAAGTCATTGTATATACGCCTTACAATATCCGCCTGCTCCGGAACAATTTCGGGCTGACCGTCCGCGCCCTTTCGGTAGCCGAGGAATGTTTTATAGCTGAACCTGACATTGCCGTTTTTAAGACTCTGCCTTATTCCGAGCTTTACATTCATACTTATAGATTCGCTTTCCGCCTGCGACAGCGCGCCGAACAGGGTCAGCAACAGTTCGCTTGATACCTGAATTGTATTGATTCCCTCCTTTTCAAAGATTATAGGTATTCCGAGCTGTTTCAGTTCTCTTACATACATCAGGCAGTCAAGGTTATTTCTTGAAAATCTTGAGACGGATTTTGTTACTATCATATCTATTTTACCCTTACGGCAGTCCTCAATCATCTTCATAAAGCCGGGGCGCTTTTTCGCAACGGTGCCTGTTATTCCCTCGTCGGCATAAATGCCCGCCATCTGCCATGTGGGTTTCATCATAATCATTTCGGTATACATGGCTTTCTGCGTTTCAAAGCTGTGTTCCTGTTCTTCCCTGTCTGTTGAAACGCGGCAGTATGCGGCTACTCTTTTCGGGCGCATATCTATGCGGCTTTCCCCCTGCATTTCGGCTATCGGCGGTATTACCGTAACCTTTCTTCCCGTCTGTGCGCAGGCATTCATATTACGAATCCCCCTTTCCTAAAACAGTTCCGTTTTTTAAAGTAAGTCTTACCGTTCCGTCCTTTTCCATAACCGTCGCCTTTACAGTTCTGCTGAATATTTCACCCGAAAATTCCGAAAGCGGAGCCGTGTTTATAAGCTCCGCTTTCATTCTCTCGGTTATATGCCTTGCAGTTTCGTTTTCTCTGTATTTTTCCTCTGCACATTCAAATATAAGTTTTTGAACAGCCGTTATATCCACCTCTGACGCGGCTGTCATTCTTTCTATTTCAGCCGTTTTCAGAATAACCTCCTGCGACTCGGTATATCCTTTATCCTCCCCGTTTTCTGTGAGCGTCGGGGAATGTATAAGCCTGTTTATTATTTCGGTAATATCTTTCTTTACTTCCGTCACGGTTTTATATACCGTCATCCTGCAATCCTCGCACACCCAGCGTTCAGCCTTTTTATTGCTGTTGTCCGTTATATGTCTGAGCCTACCGCCGCAAAGCGAACACCGCACCGAGTCCGTAACAGGCTTGTCCTCGCTGCGAACGGTATATTCCTTAGCCCTGTTTCTTTTTTGCTTTATACCGGCCGCTGCGCTATACAATTCAGCGGATATTATTTCGGGATACTTTTCGTTTCCGCAGTACCTTGCGTCATCTATTATTCTTTTTACACGGCTTTTATTCCAATCGGTTTCTCCGGGAAGATATTCCGCACCCTGCGATTTAAGCGTTGCAGCAATATCCTTTAACACAAGACCGTTCACATATTCCGAAAATATGTTTTTAACCGTTTCCGCTTCAGCACCGTTTATTATAACAGCTCCGTTCTTCATTTCGTAGCCGTAGGGTATTTTCCTGTTTTTCATTTTTCTCTGCACCTTCTTCTGTCCGGTATTTTTTCGGATACTGTAAGCCCGCCCGCAAATTCTATCCGTACTTCCCCGTTGTTCGGAACGCTAATGCCTTTAACCGTTTCAGCAAACAGTTCGGAATCAAATTCCGTTAACGGTTTCTTTAAATCCGTAAGCCTGTTATTAAGCGTTTTCAGCCCCGAAAGTGTGCCGTTTTCATCTCTTTCCTCAAAGAGCCTTGTGCGTTCCTTTCTTAATGCGGTTATCTTGGAATTTACTGCGGATATCTGTTCCGAGTATTCAAAGCTCCGTATAATACCCTTTGAGTGAAGTCTTGTTATAAGGATATTCTTATCGCTTAATTCCGCGATTTCCCTGTCTATCTCCTTTATTTTAAGAGTGCTGTTGCCCGCCCTCATATACAGGTTTTCCGTCTGCTGTATTGCGGGCAGCAATATTTCGCACCTATACTCCCGCAGCTTGTTTACTGCTGTTATATATGCCTCGTATATATCGTCTTCGGGTACACGCCTTGCCTTGCATTTATCCGAGTGGGATTCATGGATATTGCACGACCAATATGCTTTTCCTGAAACCTTTTTCCTGCCGAATGTTCCGCCGCACGAGCAGCGAATCTTACCGTTAAGTGTTCGGTCGGCTGTTTTTTTATACGGCTTTCTGTTTCTTCTTTCTTCGGTAAGGCGTACCGCCGCCTCATATTCCTTTTTTGAGATTATCGGCGGATTGGTATCCTCAACAAAATATTTCGGCACCTTACCGTTATTGGGCTTATTCTTAAACGGCTCTGCCGCGTCGGTATATGTCTTCTGAAAAACAGCGTTGCCCGTATACCTTTCGTTTCCGAGAATATACTCAACCGTGCTTCTCTGCCAAGGCGTTCCCTCTCTGTTAGGCACATTCATTGAATTGAGCATATCCGCTATTGTCTTTTTTGCAACGCCCGAAAGGTAGTTTTTAAATATCTGCTTTACAACCTCTGCCTCATCCTCTACGATAACATATTCGCCGTTTTCTATTCTGTATCCATACGGAGTATGGCTTGCAAGGTATGTTCCGTTTTTCATTCGGCGGTTTATGCTCCATATCATATTTTTGGATATAGATATGGATTCTTCCTCGGCCTGTGCGCCGGACACCGCAAGCAGCACCTCGTTTGACATATATGCCGTATCTATATTTTCTTTCTCAAACAGTATGCTCACGCCGTTTTCTTTAAGCAATCTTGCGTACATAATAGAATCGACCGTGTTTCTTGCAAATCGGCTAACCGATTTAGTAAGTACACGGTCGATCTTTCCGTTTTTGCAGTCGTTTATAAGCCTGCAAAAATCATCTCGGTTTTTTGTCTTTGTTCCGCTTATCCCCTCGTCTGCGTATATATCCACAAGCTCCATGCGCTCATTGTCCCCGATAAGACGGGTATAGTATCTTACCTGTGCCGAGAACGAATGAAGCTGATCGGCGGAATCGCTCGAAACTCTGCAATAGGCTGCCGTTCTTATCTTTCTCTCTTGGGGCGCTGCGGCGTTTATAGCCGTCACGGTTCTTTTCATCGCTTTTCTCTCTCCTTTCCGACACAATATATACCACATAGGTTCGAATAAATCCAGACTTAAATGCATCTTTTTAAAATGTTTTTATTTAAGACATATTTCGGTTATCAATTATTAAATCGCTGTTATAATCCTTTGCCGCTATATCTATAATGTGCGGCAAAGCCTTTTTATCTATGTACCCCATTTTAACAAGTATTCTAAGAATACATATTTCACGGTAAAATGCGCTGTTACGGGTTTTCATATTTTTTTACCTCCATATTTTAATTGAGCTTACGGCAGCGGTATGCCTTTATACCGTTCCCGTAAAACCAATTAGGAAAAATGACCGCAACTGTTTTTTAAGAACGGTTACGGTCATTTCAGTATCAATCGTTTGTTTCGTCCGTATTTGTCCACGACGCCCCGAGCACTGGGAACGCACCCTCCGGCAATGCATTTTGCCTCATTGGAATCTCACCACCCCCGGGATCTCCGCGGGCCGCCCGATCTCTCGTGACGGAAGTATCTTTAATTCTTCTGCCTGTCATCGCCATCGTTACGGATGCGCCATACCGTCTGAACATAGTCCACGTGGCTTATCGGTTGCCCGACAGCAGAAGGAAGGTAAAGGGTGCGCTGTACTATTCTGTTTTCAATGTTCGCAGAGGTCGTTTTTTTGCCCTCTACTATATTACAGTACGGTTTTACTTGTTTTGAGCGAAATATTTTTTGAGTTTGTTAAATATTTTTTGTTTTCGGCAATTTAAGGTCTTTTGAGGAATACCCAAATATACTGCCATTTCCCTTTCGCTGATACCCTGCAAAACGGCGAGCGCTATTACCTCAAAGGTCCTTTTTTCCTTTTCGGTAAGCTGCTCTATCGCCTTATGCAGTTCCTCCGCTTGGAGCTTGTCCAATATATATTCTTCCTCCCACCTGTTATCTGAATATCTCTCGTGGTTATCTGTGTCCGAGTCATCGCCCCGCAGCTTGTCCAAGGATACAAATTTGCGCGGGTATTTTTTCTTTTCCTCTTTTCTGCGCATATCTTCGCTGTGTTCGGCATTGCATTTTTTATACAGCTCTTTATTAGCATCAATAAAGATAACCGAGTATTTTGAGGACAAATTCTTATCCTCTACCTGAACAAATTTCCTTTCCGAGTTTTCGGGCTTCTGCTTGAATTCAAAAAATTCTTTTGCAGTCATATGTATCCATTCGGGATTTTCCCCGTTACAGTTTTTATCTTTCCATACTAAAAAATACTTTTCAATTTATTTTCCTCCGTTCAATCATTCCTGAAAATTTCCAAAACGATTGATACGGAGGGCTGCGACAGCCGCATTTACATCGCCGCCGCAGCCATATTATATACAGAACGCAAAAGGTCCGACCAATTTCAAAGCCTTTTCGAGCGGCATTTTTATTGGTCTTTTCTTCTTTAAATCCAGTTATTTTTCGAGCATTATTACAGCCCGTTTCCTTTAAAATACAGTTTGTGCGGAGTTTTAAACCCCTTACAGCTATATCTTCACCTTTTGCCTTCTGTTATTTTCCACTTACTCACCTTGCAGTCGCCTATGGCGCACTCATTCTTTCCCTTGTTTTGTATGCAGCAAGGTTTATACTGTACATCGGTGCCGCCCCCTTAAAATGTAGAATTATGTGTTATCTCGTCGAATAAAAAAAGAACGAGCGCCAAACTTGCTTTTCACAAGCTCGGCGCTCTGTTGCATCCTCGGTATTTTATACCGATATATTCTTTTACATACTATATTCATTATAAATTCACTAAAGTCAATCATTAGACGAGCACTTAATATTCAATTATCAGTCCGTCATATGAAGTCACAAATCCCTTATCTCTTACTATTTTTTCAAACTCATCATATATTACGTTTATGCCGTTATGAGAAAAATGGTTAAGCACAAATATGGTTTTATCATTTGCAATACCGTCTTTTATAAATTCATCCCTTATGGCTGCGCATTTGTTAAAATTCAAATGCCCGATATAAGGAACAATCGGACGATTTGCCTCTGTGCAGTCAAGGGAAATAACATTAAACGGTCTTTCAAGGGCTTTTAGGCATGCCATACTTTCTTCGCACAGCTCACTTGTATCATTAGCATATAACAGGCTTTTCTCGTCCTTTTCAATCGCATATATAACCGGACTTGATTTCTCATCATGAGTTGCCTTTATTGGTGTTATTACATATCCCTCGGTTTCAAAGCTCTCAAACGGTTTTATGAGCTTTAAATTTATATCGTTTTCGGATATATTATATTTTTTAACGGCATCCGCAAGCATATTGTAACCGCTTTCGGCAGCATAGAATGTCAGCGGTTTCCCGCTGTTTATATGTGCAAATCCGGCAGAGCGCATTTGAATTTCAGCGGGATACAAATGGTCAGAATGTGAATGAGTTATAATGCAGGCTTTAATTTTATCCAACGGTATATTCCATTTAAGATAATGAGCATAGGTGTCCGCCGGGAAATCTATCAAAAGCCTGTCGTCAATAACCGCCTGACTTCTTGTTCTTATGTTTTTCCCGCCGAGCAGCTTTGTCCTTTTGCAGGTTTCGCACTCACAGAAAATCGCGGGAATACCCTCCGCCGCAGCCGTACCTAAATATTGTATTTTCATTTTTCAACCTCACTGTAATTTATGGCAAACACATATAATCACGGTTCAAGAGATAACTCCGATTTTTGTATCAGATCTGCAACATAAGATGCAAAACCGTGATTACAGCTGGCGAAAGTATCCTTGTGTTCCCAAAGAGTTCCCGTGATATCCGCCATATAAAGGAAATAACCCTTTATTTCTTTTAAAAGCCCGGCGCAGCACCCGTTATTGCAAAGCAGCTCCAGTCGCAGGAAATTCCCTATAAAAGCATTGGAGGGGTATATTTCCGAATAGCCGCCGTTTTTCACCCTGTCGGGGCCGAATTCGTTTACAAGCCTTTGCCAAAGCTCGGGGTAAAGCTCTTTTGTTGCCACGCCCGTGAAAAAGGCGTAATACTGGCATGTTTCGCTGCGGTTTTCGGTAGAAACCGCGGCGCCGTTTTTATAGACCTCGTTATCCCTGAAAAATTCGCCGTCAAATGAACGCTTGCGTATTACCGTTTTAAGCTTTTCCGCTTTTTGCTGAAGCTCCTCATCGCCGAAAAGCTCCCCCGCCGCGCATAAAGCGTAAGAATAAAGCATATTCGAGGGGAAATTAATATCCTGAACAAAATCGTTTGCTTTCGACCACTCAACGAACACCCACCCGGGCAAACGCTCAAGCAGACCGTCCGCATTTTCATACTGCTTAAACCAATCAAGCAGCCTGTATACCTTATTCTTAAACAGTAATATAAAATCGCCGTCGTCGGTTCGCTCTTTAAAGTCTTTCAGTTCCAAAATGAACCACATTGCCCAGTTAGGTATAAAACCGCCGCCGTCCACATCGGCAGGATAGCACATAGGCAGCATACCGCTCGGTATATTCTCATAATTATCCCGCAGTAAAAAGTTTTCAAGGAAATTGCGCTCTATAAGATTCTCGCCCGTATACAGCTTTTCCGCCCTGCCCAAAAAGAAGCTGTCGCATAACCAACCCGCACGCTCTCTTGTGGGGCAATCGGTAAATAAATCAAAGCTGTTTTGAATAAAGGTTTCCCGCGCGGCGTCAAGTATTTTATTTGTTTCTTCGTCATCCGATTTATAATCAAAAGTTATCGGTACGGGGCATACCGTTTGAGTAATGCAAAGACTGTTTATTTCCGCCCCGCCGCCTGCGCAGATTATCTTTATGTATTTAAGCCCGTACGGCTCGGCGGACATAAAATGATATTCGCCCGACTTTAAGCTTATTTTAATTACATTGCAGCAATCAAGCCTCAGCGGGTCAATATCGCCCTTATCGGTCAGTATCTCGTCAAAAAGGAAGAAAAGCGTGCTGTCCGTTCGGCACTTAATATCAGCCGTTATAAAGCCCGTTTTTTCGCAGGGGAATTCAAGAATTTCAAACTCGTAGGGCTTTAGAACTGTTTTTCCCGAATAATCGGTTTTTTCGGTATTAAGCGTTTCGGCGGGCATTTCCTGCGCCTCGTCGCTTAAATGTTCTGAAAGTTCGTTTTCAAAAAAGCCCTCTAAATTGCCGCTCTCAGGGTCTTTTATGTAAATCAGCGAGCGGTCCTTTTTATATTTTTGGGGCTTTACCCCTGTTTTCACCGTTCCGAAGCCCGCTTTGCGCTCGGGGGAAACCCTTGTAAATTCATTCAGAGGTATACGTCTCGGCAAAAGATTTTTACTTTCGGTAATAACGGGCCGCTGCATCGACGCATTGGCTGAAATTTCACCTGTTCGCCAGCCGCAATACTCCTCGGTAAGGGTGTAAGCCTCGGCAAACGGTCTTTGGTAGCTGTAACGTTGCACCTTTCTTACGCGTTCGCAAAGCCTGTAAAGCCTAAAGGCGTTTTCACCGTTTTCATCGGTAAAAGAGACAGGCTCGCCGTTAAGCGTAAGCTCCGCCTCAATAAAGCCCTTTTGCATAAGGGCATAAAAGCTGTTCACATAATAATTAACGGTTTCTATCGCAATGTGATTTACGCCGCTTTTAAGCGGCAGCTTAATTTCATCTACGCGGTAATACCCATGCGCGCACCTTGCGGGACCGAAATAAAAAAACTCCCCGTTTAAATATACCTTATAAAAGCCCGAAGCCGCAATTTTTAAAACAGCGTTTTCGCCTTTACAGAAAATATTTTTATAAAGCCCCAAGGTTATATTCTTTTCCGTTTCAAGCCCCTTTGCCCAAACGGGCTTTGCTTTAATAAAAAAGTTATCGGTTACATTCATCGCCATATAAAACAACCCTTGTAAATTATTCTGCATTTGAAATAAAGGTGAGGTTTTCGGTGAGTATCAGTCGGTCTGCGCAGCCTGTTGAAATTTGAAACACGCCGTCTTCGGTGACAAATTTATTTTCGTTATTCCAAAAGCCGAGCATAGGCGCGGTAATGTTAAACTTAAACGTCTTTGTTTCATCAGCGGCAAATTCCGCCTTTTCAAAGGCTATTAATTGCTGAACAGGGCGCGAATTTGAAGCAAACAAATCGCGCATATAAAGCATAACGGTTTCTTTGCCGACCGTATCACTGCAATTTTTGACTGTAACGCTTACTTCAATCTTGCTGTTATTATAAAGCACATCATCCGACAGTTCAAGATTTTCATATTTAAAGTTTGAGTAAGAAAGTCCGTGTCCAAAGGGAAAAAGCGGTGAATTAGGACAGTCTATATAGTTTGAGGCGTACGGCTGATGCTTATCATCAGGAAAAAATTTCGGCTTGCCTGTGTTGGTGTGGTTGTAGTAGATAGGACACTGACCAACGGCTCTCGGGAATGTCATTGAAAGCTTACCGCACGGATTGGCATACCCGAAAAGCAGGTTTGCCGCAGCAGACCCGCCCTCCGTTCCCGGAAACCACATATGCAGTATTGCACGAACATTCTTTTCTAACTCTGTCAATGCCAATGGACGCCCGCTGAAGGTAAGCGCAACGATATTTTTATTGGCATTTGCCACTGCTGCCGCCAGCTCGTCCTGTAGACCCGTAAGCGTAATATCGGCGCGGGAATTGCCCTCGCCGCTGTAATTTTGCGGCTCGCCTAAGCACAAAATAACAACATCCGCCGCTGCTGCAGCTTTAACCGCGGCGTCAAAGCCCGAGCGGTCGCAGTCATCATATAAATTTCCACATCCGCGTGTAACGGTTATTTCCGTATTCGGAGCTGCTGCGTGTATTCCCTCCGATACGGTAACGCTTTCCTCATTTTTACCGTTGCAAGACCAAAAGCCTATAATTTCATGGTTATCGGCAAACGGACCTATTAACGCTATTTTTTCAACCTGCGGCGAAAGCGGTAAAATTCCGTCGTTCTTAAGTAACACGGCACATTCCTCTGCGGCTTTTCTCGCCGTCGCACGGTGCTCGGGGGTTAAAAATCTCTCCGAGTTCTCCTGTATATCCGCCCCGTGGTACGGGTCTTCAAACATTCCGAGGTTGTTTTTTAAATTTAAAACCTTTAAAACCGCGTCATCAAGCTGTTCTTCGGTAAATACACCCTTTTCAATCAGTTCTTTTAAACAATGCGTATAAGTGTTTGATACCATTTCAATATCGCAGCCGTTTTCAAAAGCCAGGCGCGCGGCAGTTTTTTCATCATTTGTTATTCCGTGCCGTTCCAAATCGCCTATGGCGTTAAAATCGCTTATTACAATACCGCTGAAGCCCCATTCCTCTTTTAATACCTTTTTCATAAGCCAAAAATTTACCGTCGCCGGTATTCCGTTAAGCGTATTAAAGGCTGGCATTATCATATCGGCGCCTGCGTCTATACACGCCTTGTACGCGGGAAGATAGTATTCTCTGAGTATATGCTCCGAAAGCTCTACCGTGTTATAATCCCTGCCCGCCTCTGCCCCGCCGTATGCGGCGAAATGCTTAACGCAGGTTGCCATACTTGTTTTATCCGAAAGGCTTTTGCCGCGAAAAGCTCTTATCTGAGCTGCTCCCATCATCCCGTTAAGCAACGGCTCTTCTCCGCAGGTTTCCATTACCCTGCCCCAGCGGGCGTCTCGCACATAATCAACCATCGGTGTAAAAGTAACCTGTACTCCGCCCGCCGTTGCCTCATCGGCTGCCATTTCGGAACAGCGCGCCGCTAAATTCGGGTCAAACGAGCAACCCAAAGCCAGAGGTATAGGAAAAATTGTTCTGAAACCGTGCACCACGTCCATCATAAAAAGCATGGGTATTTTATTGCGATCGTTTTTAAGGTGCATATCCTGAATAGTGCGCATTTCGACAGAACTGCAGAAATTAAGCACGCTGCCAACGGTATTTATAACCTTCTGCGAAAGCCCCAATTTATTGCTGTTATCTCCTGTAACCGCAGCGGATGAATCTATAAACATATTTGCATTATGCTGCATTAATTGACCTATTTTTTCTTCCGTTGTCATTTGGGATAATATTTGTTTCACATCGACCATAAAATTTACTCCTCGCACACAACCGTTATTTCTTCAGGTGCGTTCCATTCGGTTTTTACTTTGCCGTTTCCAAGCCTTTTGCAATGCACCGTAATAACTCCGTAAGGCGTAGGGTATGTTCCCTCAGCCCATTCCAAATTTCCGAGTTTCGGATTCAAAGCAATTTTTCTGCACCCCGGCGCTGAAATATGAATACCAAGTACCTCCTCGGCTAAAAACGCTGTAGGCGCGCTTGACCACCCGTGGCAAAGGCTGTGACGAAAGCCTTTATAACAAAACGCGCCGTTATCTCCGTGTACGTCGCTCTTGCCGCTTTCGGGAATTTTATCTATCGGCGCGGCATTTTCAGCCCACTCAATATTAAAATCCTCCCAAAACGCAGTAGCTCCGAGCGACAGCATTGCGCCGTAATACTCTTCCAATACGGAAAGCGCGCCCGACATATCCCGAGCGGCGGCAACCTTTAAAAGATAGTAACTCATAAAGGTTGAAAACCCCTTTGCCCCGTTTTTAAGAATTTCCTTAGCCGCCTTATGCTTATCAAAGCAACCCGCAAGCGCTGCTACAGCGTCGGTTTGTTTTGATAAGCAATGCTTCCATTCGCTTTTTTTCAGTATCTCCGCTTTTGCACCGCAAAGTTTCACAGTATCCTTACTGCCGCAATATTCCGAAAGCTGTTCCGCCGCTTTAAGCGCCGCAACAAGCAACGCGCGCGAGCCGTATTTGCCGGCTTCGGTTCCGTTTGTGGGCCAATCCAGAAAATAATAGCCTATACCGTCGGAACCGTCGGGTGATACAAGCGAACATACCCTTTCGGAAAGAGATATAATATATTCCCTGTTTTTTTCTAAAAATTTTTCACTGCCCGTATAGAAATACCAATCTTTAACTATTATAAGCCACCAAAGAGAATATGTAGGCATATTGTTCATCCAATTAGGCAGCGGGGTCGCGTTTCTTATATAATCAAGCGTTTCTTCCACAATCGGAATATCACCGAAAACGGAACGAACCGTAAGCATTTCGGGGTGCATATCCCCCACCCATACAAGGCGGTCTCTTTTTATTCCGTCCCATATATAATTTTGTAAGCAAAGCTTACAGGTGTATGCCGCAACGGAATATATTTTATTAAGCGTTTCATTATTGCAGGAAAAACTGCCCAAATACGGAATATTCCTGTAAACCGAAACCGCCGCAACCGATTTAACCGAAAGCTTTGCAAATTCTCCGTTGAGCCGCAGGTAAACAAAGCGAAAACCCGTTTCGTTGAAGGTCATATCGCTGTAAGACGGCAGCAGGTGATCGGCACTTCTGACAGCATGGTCATTTGTGGAATTTTTGCAGCCCAACCCGCTAAGCGCCTCTGACACGGATTCGCCGCAGGTTATATTAACGCTTACGGGTCCGTCGGAGTACGATGAAAAGGTCAAAATTCTGACGCTGCCGTTTATTTCTCTGCCGAAATCCAGCAAAACGGCGGCGCTTTCTCCGCTGTTTCCGTTTTCAAAAACGGTGCAATCAGGCTCGTTTAAGCCTATTTGCAGCGATTTTTCGGTCAACAGACCCTCCGTATTTGTCACCTTTCCGAAACACTTTACTATGCGAACGGGGAAAAGCGTTTCCCTTACCCGTTCATCAAAATTTTTCTCCATTACGGCTCTCCTTTTTATCAGACGTTTTTATTTTTTAAGCGAACAAATTTTTTCACTGTCAAGCAGCTTTATAAACATTCCGCCCTGAACCGAACGGTGCTGAAAATGAATTTGCAGCGAGGTGACGGATGAGAAAAGGTCGTTTAGCGGCACGCGTGACGGCGAAAGATTATAATTAAGCCATAATGCGTCGACCGTCTTTTTGAAAAATTCATCATCTCCCGAAAGGGTCGCAGTCCATATCATCCAATCCGATTTTGTGCAATCCGAGCGGCTGTCCAGCGGTAGACCGTAAGGATTAAAGTGCTTTTCATAGCCCTTTATTTCATCCTCCCACATATTCTCGGGGAAAATACCCAAATCAAACACCTTATCCCACACAGCGTTATATTTCATACTGAAAGTGCCGGGTCGGTCAAAGGTCAGTTTGTATGTGCCGTCGCCGTTTGCCGCTTTCTGCCGCCATTTCCCTGCATTTTTTCTTGCAAGGTCTTCATAATATTCAGCCTTTATATCATCGCCCGTCATACTGCAAAGCTTTGCGTAAGATGCCAATGCGAATACCGATTTAAGCGCCAAATTGCAATTGTGCGCCAGGTGACCGGCAAAATCGTCGGTACAAAGCTGATTATCTGGATCAGCCCCGAATTCCGAAAGATATTCCGCCCATTGCCCGGCTATTTCGGAGTATTTATCAAAAAGCTCGGTATTTCCTATCGCTTTTGTAACCGCTGCGGTCATTATAAGCATATTTCCGCATTCTTCAACCGGCATTTGCATAGACATTTTAAAGCCATTACCGTAAACCTGTCCGTTAAGTATAGGGTATGTGCCTAAATCGTGCGGTGCGAATTTATAGGGCCATTTTCCGCTTTTTACATATTCATATGCGGGGCGTACTATCGCCTCTGCCAAAACGGGGTTGTAAAGCAGGAAAAACGGCAACGTAGGATATGCGACGTCCACCGTAGCAGCGCAGCCGTTGCTCAAACACTCTTTGGTAATATAAAGAATTTCTCCGTTATTTTTAACAACAAGCTTGCATGCCGCCATGATCTGACGAACCGAAAGCCTTAAAAGCTGAGCATATTTTTCACCGCCCGCGTCAGCGGCGGATTTACATAGGTTTATATCAAACTCATCACAGCGGCTTTTGAAATTATCATATTTTGAAAAAGCCTCTTCAATTATCTTTTCGGTGGTTTTACCGTCGCGTTTCCAGTATGCACGCAGCGGTTCGCCGAAATATTTTACAGAGTAAATATCATCGTAAGTAAAAACTACCGTAGCCGTATTGTTATCCGCTGTATCAAGCGGGCTTACCGACTGTAAGAACACTCTGTCTGCCATTTCTTTATTCTGTACAGTCCCGTTATTGCAGGCAAGGAAAAAATATCCCCAGTCAATGCCTCGGTCATCGCCCGAAGAGCCTAAAACCGCCTGTTCAACCCCGCCCATTTTCATGGCTGAAATACCGTTAGACAATTCAAGCCTTTCGGTCAGTACACAGTTTTGCAGCTTGCGTTCAACGCAAAAATCCTGCGAGGCATATACGGTAACGTTTACCGTATGCCTCGTATCATCCAATGCATCAGCGGTTATCTTTAAATATGAAGCGGGACGAGAAAGCATATCCAAATCGGTCGGCAATACCGGTGTGAAAAAATCCGCCGTAAGGCGAACGCCCGCCACCTCAAAAATATATGTTGTGGAAAAACTATTAACCGTCACATCGGTTTGAGTCATGGGCGGCAGATCCATATCCTTTGCCGAGCCCATAAATATATAACCGTTTCCGTCGATTTCTGCTTTTCCTATTAAAAAGCAGGTTCTTGAATCCCATGTTTTAATATCGCTCTCGTAAAGCTTATTGCTGGTTGACCAAACGCTGAAATACGGATCTACCGTAATAAGCGGATAGGCCGGTGCTCTCATTTTCATAAAAATTCTCCCGGAAAATATGCCTATGAAGCTGCCGTATTATACACGGCAGCTTCCGGCAGTCAATTATTTTTTATGTGATTTTTTTCTGTTAAAGCATATAATTACCGCAGCGCCCGCGCCGATTATAATTACCGCCGAAACAATTACTATAATATACGGCACGGCAGAATTGCCGCGTGTTTCCGATTTTGTGTCACCGTTTGCGGGTTTTCCCTCTTTGCCGGTGGGCATAATAACCACATCGTCAAAATAGATGCTTTCTGAGCCGGAGCTTGTAAGCACAAGATATTTTTCTCCCGCAACGAAGGTTACAGCAACCTGCTGCCAAGAGCCAGCCTTTTCCGACGAAATATCCGCAAGAGACTGAACATACTTCGGTTTTGCCGAAAGCGTTGCCTTGCTTATCTGACCCATAGTCAGCTTTACGGGGGCGTTGCCGTTTTCGGCATAGACCCAAACAGTCATTTCGTATTCCTTGCCCGGCACCAGTTCGCCGAGGCTGCTGTCAAACGGTATGAACGAGCTGTCGGCGTCGCTGTTTCCGATTCGGTGAACCGACTTTGTTCCGCCGTGTACAAAATTGAATGAGAAGCCCGGCATACCGAGCTTATAAAGCTCATAATCGTCTCCGAGCAGAGAAGTATCGTAATCCCTCTCGAAGCCCTGCTCAATGCTCAAGGATTCCCATTTTGCATAAAGGGTGACGTCGTTCATCGGGAA
Source organism: uncultured Clostridia bacterium (assembly GCA_944380885.1). Taxonomy (GTDB): domain Bacteria; phylum Bacillota; class Clostridia; order Oscillospirales; family Acutalibacteraceae; genus UBA737. The sequence goes on from CALWIZ010000019.1 coordinate 19,223, forward strand.
AACGTCGAGCGGGAACTCAACGTCAAGTTCGCGGTAAACGTACCAGCCCTTGAACTCATAGCCCTTGCGGGTAACCTCGGGCCATTCGATTTTTGAGCCTTCCTCGCCGTAAATAGGCTCGATCTCGTTTCCTCCGTTTGTAACAAAGGTTATACAAATCTTATCGAAGGGAGAGGTGTTTGAATATTTTGAGCTTGTTCCGAAGGCTCTTAAAACGGGGGTGCCGTCCTTGCAGGCGTACCATACGTTTTTGAAATCAAAGCCCTCCATATACTTTTCGGCGTTTTCGCCGCGCATTGATTTAAGGCTCAGAATACGTCCGCCCGAAGGAGTAGCTACAGTACAGTAAACATTTTCGCATTTTGTAGAATCAAAGCATTTGCCGATTGCGGAGTCCTTAGCCGCGGTCGCAACATAGCAGTTCCTTATCGGGCTTTCGATAACGCCGCTCCAGTTATAGCCTACAATTCCGCCCCTTTGACCGTCTGTTTCGGAAAGCAGAACGCCTGTGAAATAGCAATTTTCAATAAGCATTGCTTTCGGGGTAGCTCCCAATATGCCGCCTGCTACCTGACCGCTTACCGTCACTGTACTGTCGGCAAAGCAGCCGCTTATGGTTGCCAATTCTCCGGGAACCGCATTGTCCCAATAGTAGGAATAGCCACATATCGCTCCGATCCAACCGTTGCCGTACTTGTTATCATAGCCGCGAAGGAAGGAATTAACCACGCCGACATTCTTAACCACGCCGCCTTCACCGATTACAGGGATAAGACCGCCTAAAACCTGACCGTCGTTTTCAACATTGAGGTAAAGTCCCGATACAACGTGACCGTCTCCGTCGAAAACGCCTCTGAAGCCCATAGAGCTTTCATACTGACCCCATGTTGAGAAGTACCAGGAACGCGCCTCGTCCTTCCAGTCGGATTTTGTAGTATCGTTAAGGTAAATATCGGTTGTAAGCTTGTAGTAAACGCCGTTATCATTCGGCTTATCTAAAATACTTGTGACAAATTTTGCAAGCTGTTCGCCCGTGGAGATAAGGTAGGGGTTATTCTTTGAGCCGTCGCCGCCCGCATAAGAGGAGGCTACCTGACCGCTCCAGATTTCGCCGACCTTACCGTTGTAGCCATTAGCCTGATAGCCCTCGGGAACCTTGATAAGCAGGGGAGTTTTTGAAGAGGTTTTCCAGATTATATCCCAATCAAAGGCAGGCATATTATCCTTAGCCGCCTCGCCTGTCATCTGCGCCTTGGTGCGTACTCTTACGTTAGACTGCTCAACATTGGAATAGCAGTCGCGTATGCTGAAATTAGCAGTTCCCGAAATTGTGTAAATCGGATAATCAACAGTATACGAATTTGCAATGCTATTGCCGGGTGCCCAGAAGAAGCAGGCTATACCCGCCGCCATAGGAGTTTTACCGTCCGAATCAAGCTCGGTAGCGGAAAGACTGCCTGTAAAGTAGCAGTTATCAATATCAACAGATAAGGAGCCCGCACCCACGATACCGCCGACGCGCATACCCTTAATTATAACCGTATCATCGGCATAGCAGCCCGAAATCACGGGATTTACAGGATTTTCGGATTTATTGCTGCCGTTTACATTGCTCCAGCCGACAATCGCGCCGACATTGGCGAAGCCCGACATATAGGAATTGACAACGCCTACATTGCGGATAACCGCGCCCTGACCTATCATCGGGAAAAGTCCCGAGCGGTAGCCGTCTTTTCCGGGGGCGTTATTGTAATAAATACCGCTTACAATATGTCCGTCGCCCTCAAAATAACCGTTAAATTGGGTGTGATTATCGTCGTTTACCGAGAACCAGACGTTAGCACCCGTGTTATTTCCGTTCTGATGCCAGTTTACATCGGTAGTATCGTTAAGAAGAATATCGGCGGTAAGCTTATAATATTTGCCTACGGTATCGGTATCCTTTATAAGCTTCGCAAGCTGAGCCGCCGTCTCAATAAGGTAGGGATTTGCCTTTGTGCCGTTGCCCGAGGCATAGCCTTTTGCAACATTGCCCGACCAAACCTCGCCTACAGCGCCTATGCCATAATTAGCGGGTATAACTCTCAGCGACGGATATTGTCCGTCCGCAAGGCTCCACACGCTTACAAAATCGAAGCCCTTAAATACCGACTTCTGCTTTGAAACAGTACCCTTCATATCGGCGGCGGAAAGCGTTGTAACTCCGTTCTGCTTTACGGTTGAGTAGCAGTTTTTAAGCACATAATTTGAAGATGAGCCATCCTTGCTGTAATAAATGCCCACGCCTACCGCATAGCAGTTTGAAATGCTTATTCCCTGCGACCAGAAATAGGCTGTCATAGCGCCTTTTACACCCTCGGTCGCTTCCATTTTGCCTGTAAAGAAGCAGTTGCTTATATTAACGGGCAAACTTACCCCCGCAACTATACCTGCGGTGCGCATACCTTTAATCATAACCGTTTCATCGGCATAGCAACCCGCAATTACAGGCGATGTTCCGTCGCCGTTATCGCGGCTCCACGCGGCTATTGCCGCCACGTTTCCGAAGCCCGAAAGATAGGAATTTACAACGCCCACATTGCGGATAACCGCGCCGGAGCCTATCATTGGGAAGAGAGCCGAACGCCAGCCGTCTCTGCCCGGAGTTTTACCGTAATAAAGACCGCTTACAGTATGACCCTGACCGTCAAATGTGCCGTTAAAGTGGTTGGCTTTATCATCGTTTACGGAATACCATTCGTTATTTCCGCCGCCCTCATACCAATTATTTTTGGATACATCATTAAGCTTTATATCAGCAGTCAGGACATAATATTTTCCAACCGTATCCGTATCGTTTATAAGACGTGCAAGCTGTTCTGCGGTCGCTATCTGATAGGGGTCTGCTTCGGTACCGTTTCCGCCCTCGTAGCTGTCCGCCGTAATACCCGACCAGATGCCGTCCTCCCTAATCTCTGTACCCTCAAAGACGCGGAGAATAGGGGTTTTGCCGTCAACGGTTTTCCATGTGCCTGTATAATCAAACTCCGGCATAGCGTCAAGCGCACCTGCACCCGTAATAGCCGAAAGCTCTACAATAATAGGCTCAACTCGGGGGCCTGATTCATTTTTGCCGGTTTGCGTGCTGTAAACGTTATTTAACTGGTTAGCGTCCTTCAAATAAATCGGTGCGGTCGAATAGAAATAATCCACCAGTACATAGTTGCCCCAATGTATGCCGTAAAGCGCACCGTTAAAGTCACCTGAAACGCTTCCCGTAAAATAAAGGTTTTTAAACTGACACTCGCCAATCGCCGTACCTATAATACCGCCTGCTCTCGGTGCGGATACGCTTACGGTTTCATCGGCATAGCAGTTTTCAACCGTCGGTCTCTGTGCCGAGGTCTCATAGGATTGATCCTTAAGCAGATAACCCACCAAAGCGCCTGCGGTGCCGCCGCCCGATACGGTTATGCTTGAATTTGTTATTCCCACATTGCGGATTTTAGCGCCCTCGTCAATCCTTGGGAAAAGTCCCACGCCGAACCAATAGCCGTCGTTCGAGCCTTTAAAGTAAAGACCGCTTACGGTATGGCCGTTGCCGTCGAAATTACCTTGGAATGAAACTCCCGTGCCGTCGCTTAAAACCGAATACCAGTTTTTAGAATTACTGCCGATTGTTTTATTAATTAAAATATCAGCGGTAAGCTTATAATACTTACCCGCCGTTTCCGCGTCGTTTACAAGACGCGCCAGCTGTTCGGCGTTTTCAATCTCATAAGGAGACTTTGCGGTTCCGTCGCCCGCCGCATATGCTTCGGCGATATTTCCCGACCAGCTTCCGTCGTCGGGGATTTCCTCCTCCTTAACGCCGAAAACGCGTAAAATCGGGGTGCCGTCGTTCACGGTTGCCCAAACCTTTGTAAAATCAAAGGATGAAAGTGTACCCGAAGCCGCTTTGCCCGTTATATCGGCAAGGGAAACGGTATTTCCCGCGCTGCTTACGGTTGTATATACGCTGTTTTCCTCATACCATTCGTTAACGTGCTTTAAAAGCGCGCTTGTGGAATAGAAGCGGTAAATATGAGTCGATTCCATCCAGCCCGATACATATATCGCACCCTTGTTATTGCCTGAAAGTCTGCCTGTAAAATAGGAATCGTAAATATAAGCCGCACCGTTTAAGGCGCCCGCAATACCTCCCGCGTTATCGCAGGTTATGGAAACGCTTTCGTCGGCAAAGCAATTCTTTATTGTTAAACAGTTGCTGTCTGAGCTTGATAAAGGCGAATATACGCCGACTATCGCGCCCGCCTGACCGCCGCCTGTTAAGGTGATTGAGGAATTAATCACTCCGACGTTTTCGATTACCGCGCCAGCGTCAACCCTCGGGAAAAGTCCCACAGCATACCAAAAAGGAATTCCGTTTGGATAGTCAGAAGACCCATTGAAATAGAGACCGCTTACGGTGTGGCCGCCGCCGTCGAAATGTCCTTGAAAAATTGCTCCGTTAAGAATACCGGATTCGTCGTTATATGCCACCGAATACCATTGTCTTGAGCTTTCGGTAAGGCTTTCGTTAATAACGATATTTTCCGCCAGCTTATAGTATTTGCCCGCCGTATCGTCGTCACCTACAAGCCTTGCCAACTGAGCGGCGGTTTTAATTATGTAAGGGTCGGTTTGCGTTCCCGTGCCCGAAGCATATTCTGCCGCAGGCGTGCCGTCCCATTCCTCGTTTGTTTCCGCAAAGGTTACAATAACCGAGACGAAGGACGACAATACGATTGCAAGTGCCGTTAGAAACACAACAACCAATCTTTTTATATATTTTATTCTGTCAGTCATCTTTTCCTCCTGAGTAAATAAGGTCTTTGCCGAGACGAACAATCTCCGCCTCGGCAAAAAATCATTGCGTAATAAGCTGTCCCTCGCCCGATTTTTGATAGAGACGAATCCAATCTACCGTAAAATCAAACGGCAAAACCGACAAATTCTTTATCATATATGGCTCCGCCCAGGTCTGGTGCGGATTAACGTAAGCCGGCGAATAAAGACCGCAGCCTATTATAACCTCTAAAGGATTGTGAAAGCCCTGCATACCGCCGCTCGACGAATTTCTCGTATTGGTATACAATTCGTAATCGTCGTTAAGGTCAAATGTCATATAAGGCACATTGTCAACATACATTACCATTTTTTCAGGCGTCCACTCATATCCTATAATATGATACTCATCCTTGAAAGTATCGGAAGCCGTATACTTTTTAATCTTTTTTGAGCTGTTGGTCAAATCGTGATATTTGCTTACGGGTGAGCTATTATAAGCCACATCGGTAATATTGCTCCCCGTACTGTTATACCATTTATGAAGATTAGGAGTCATGTTCATGCTTTGAGTTTCAAACACATCCACTTCAACTCCATAAGGAGAAGGAGTTCCGCTCAAGTCACCGCTTGTAAGCCAAAATGAACACCATGAACCCTGAACGACGGGAATCTTTGCATACATTTCAAGATAACCGTACTTATAATTCATAGACTTTGCCGTGGTAATAGACCAAGGAGAGGCAAATTTAATTCTTGCGTTGTCAGTGTCATTATACCGTATTGTTTTAAGATGCAAATTGCCGTCATTTACGGTTATGCAGTTCTCGTCTGTAAGCATTTCTGTATCCGAAGGTACACCGTAATCATCCACTCCCTTAAAGGACCAAACTGTCGTATCAAGGGATGATCCGTTAAATTCATCGCCCCACGTATAATTGTAAAGCGTTCCTGAAACAGTTTTGGACGTCACAAAATCAGAAACCGTACCGCGAAGCTCGGGGACATCTTCTGATAAATCGCTCGCGCTTTGTACGGCCTTCATAAATTCGTTGACCGCTGTTGTTAACAGCGAGCTGTTTCCGGCCTGTATTACAAGCCTGCCGCTATCGGTGTAAACGCAGTATTCGTTACCGTTTAAATTCACACCGCCGACCGTACGGCTTGTGCTGCCGATGATTATTTCAGCGGCAGCCGCCGTTTGAGTATCTGTAACTATCGCAGAAGCCGAATCTAAAATGCTCTTAATACCCGACTGCAATTCAGTTGCGGCCTGATAAGCATTTAGCCCACTTTCGGAATATACGATTTGTAGATTCTTTAAATCAGAAATTTTTAAGCGACAGGCGAAGATTTTTTTAAGCGTATAAGGTCGAGAATATTAACGGTTCCGTCCTCATTTATATCGGCATTGTAAGCAAATACCTTTACGCCGTCTTCGGTTGCTCCGAGCAGGTGCTTTTTCATAACGGTAATATCAAGGCTGTTACCCACGGTACCGTCGCAGTTGGTATCGCCCAACTTATATGTGCCGTATACTCCGCTTTCGTTAAGCTTAAGATACGGAACTGTTCCTTCGCCGTCCCAAGCCCATACATCCTTCCAGTTAAGGTTGGGCAGCTTGCTTAAGGCGTTCTTGTTAACCTCGCTCGGGATAACATTTACAGAAGCGTGGTCTGCAGCGTATACGTTTTTATAGTTTGACTGATTAATCAATAACTTATTAGTGTTGTAGGGGGTATACTTTGAGGTGTAGCAGTTGGTAATATCGTAGAATATGTCGCTGCCGACTCCCCAAAGATCTCCCGCAATGCCGAATACCGAGTCGTTAATCACATCTCTCACCGAAAGCTCTGCGGTAACACAGCAGTTATCGAAGTTTGCAATCGTACCACCGCCGACTACGCCGCCCACGGTAGCGCCCTTAATTGTAACGGTATTTCTGACATCAATGTATGAGAATTTCGGGAAGACCGCGTTTGTATCCATTCCAATAATAAAGCCTGCCGCCGCGCCGCCGTAGCAGCCCACGCTCATATCGGAATCCGAAACGCTGAAGTTGGTGATTACCGCGCCCGCGCCGACTACCGGGAAGAGACCCGAACGGTGACCGTCGGTAGTATTGCTTGCGGTATAAAGCATACCGCTTATGTTATGACCGCCGCCGTTAAAATTGCCCTTAAACTGTATGTCACCGTTATAAAGGGTGACCCAATTGTTTGAAAGAAGGCTTGTTGTCCAGCCCTCAGCCGCAGTATCGTTAAGCTTAATATCCGAGGTAAGAACATAATATTTGCCCTTGGTTGCTGTGTCGGTTACAAGCTTTCTTAACTGCTCTGCGGTAGCTATTTTGTAGGGGTTATCCGCTGTTCCTTCACCGCTCTCATAAGATGAAGCCGCACTGCCGTCCCAAAGACCTGCCGCCCTGCGCTGAGCCTGATAGTGCTTAGTTAATGTGGGATACCCGTCGGTAATACGCCAGATGTGGGTGTTACCAAAATCAAGCTGCTGAAGACCCGCAACAGCTTTAGCGCCGACAAGATTTGTCGGGTCAACCTTAAATATATTTTTTTCACCATTTACGCTTGCTGTATCGGTTGTGTATACAGCTGAATAATATGTATCCTTGCGCGTAGATAAAGGTGAGGTTGTATATGAATATTTAATGTTTTTCCAATCGCTCCAACCATCGGCGAAAAACGCGTCTATTTTATTGCCGGCAAGTTTTCCCGTGAAGCAGCAGTTTTCAATATTGCTGGCACCTGTCATAACCGCAATAATTCCGCCTGCTAAACCTGAATTAGAGTTAAGAGATACGGTTTCGTCTGCAAAGCATCCGCTAATATTAACATTGTTTCCTCTGCCGATTATTGAACCGACCATATTTGCATCATTACCGCCTGTAATCGCAAAATCGGAATTTACAAGTCCTATGTTTTTAACGGTTGCTCCGTCGGCTCTGGGGATTATTCCGGTACCGTAATAGCTCCCACCGAAGCCCCTGAAATACAGACCGCTTACGGTATAACCGTCGCCGTCAAGTGTGCCTTTGAACTGAATATCTTTTGAATCGTCACCTGTAACATTAAACCAAAGCTTGGGATTGCCCTCAAGGCTTTCATTTACAACAATATTGTTTGCAAGCTTATAGTATCTGCTCGCAGTAGCTGTATCGTTAACCAAATATTTAAGCTGAGCCTCGGTTTTGATAATATAAGGATCGGTTTCGCTACCTGTACCCGAAGCATAGCCGTTCGCCCTTACGCAGGGAGTGGGGTAGCCGTCATAGCGGAAATCCCAGTCGAGTCTGTCAAACGCCATATTGGCAATAGCGTCCGTGCCCTTCATCTGGTCTGCGGTAAGTACTGTAGGTTTAACATTAGCAACTGTTTCTTCCACCGTTGAATAGATGTTTGAAGCAGGCCAGAAATTATTCATATTGGCTGAAAGCTGATAACCGACCGCATAGCAATTATTCATTGTACCCAGCGACCAAATATTTCCCATTATTCCGGACGCATCGCTACCTGTAATGGTTGAGACAGTACCGGTAAACCCGCAGTTATTAAAATCGGAACTCTGTCCTGTGCCGACGATACCTCCGGCATAAGCATAACCCTTTACAATTACGGTACTATCTGCATAACAGCCTGATACACAAGCTTTATCTTTTTCATCGTTTGAAGTGGTTTCACCTATAACGGAACCTGCAGAATAATTTGACTGAATAAAGCTTCCGCTTATTATTACATTGCTGATAACCGCATTAGGTCCGGTCACAGGGAAAAGCGCGCATCTTGTTCCGCCTTGTTTTTCTAAGCTTTCCTTATAATAAATACCGTAAACGGTATAGCCGCAACCGTCAAAATTACCGTTAAACTGATCAGCGGTATCAAGATTCCAACGCGCAAACCACACGTTAAGTCCGATGGCGTTATCCCAATTAAAGTTCGCCCAATCGGTTGCTTCGTCGCCGTTTAAATAAATGTCGTTTGTGAGCTTGTAATAAACGCCTTTGTTGCTTGTTTCGCCCGCAGCTTTTCTAAGCTGAGCGGCGGTAGAAACAAGGTAAGGATCCCCCTGTGTTCCCGATCCGCCCGCGTAGGTCTCAGCTGGAGAGCCGTCCCAAGCGGCAGATAATGCCGACGGGGTTAATAGGTTTGCCGTGCCGAGAGAAAAAATCAGAGAAAGTGCCAAAAGATACGCCATTACATGTTTAATACTGTTTTTGCATAAATTTTTCAATCCAATTCCTCCTGATATTTTTTTATTTCAAGTCGGGCGGAGAGCTTGCCGAGCCTTCGGGAATAAAGCCGTATCCGCCCGCACTTGCGGAAATATTTATTCACCCTTTGCAACGGAATCCAAACGGGCGTTAAGGCGGTTAACGCTTTCGTTAACCTGATTTGCCATTGATTCAAGCTGTTGCTGAATCTGTTTAGGATTTTTCTCCGTTATCTTCCAATAGGTGAAACGATCCTGACCGAGCACCTGTGAAGAGCCTGTCATCAGGCAATGGCCGGTGTTTTCGGTAGTTCCCGAGGAAAGACGAAGTGCGTAATTCATAGCGTCCTCGGTGATGTACTTGTTTGAAATATCATAGTTCGCTATATTTGAATAGTAACGGATAAACAGACCGCCCGCCACGGGGTTTGACGCGCCCTTGCAGATGCCCCAGCCCTGATAAAGCCCTGTTTCAACGGCTTTTGTATTCTTATCTATATCGGGGATTGAGGTATAACCGATATGCGCTGGATCCATTGAGCTCCAATAGCCTTTCTTTTGAAGACCGTAATCGTTTGTAATAGCAAGACCTACCTTGCCCTTGTTGAACTCGTCGCGGTAGTCATAGCCTACGCCGTGCATAAGCCCCTCGCTGAGCCAGGTTGAAAGCTGGGTCATAGCCTTTGTAAGGTTGGCGTTAAGTCCGCTTGAGAACTTGCCGTCCTTATACTGATAGAACGAAACGCCCGCGCTGCCCCAAAATGTTTCCATATCGACATAAGCACCGTAATAGCCTGAGCCTAAGGAGGTGACCTGACGCATAATCTTAGTCATAGTCTCCCATGTCCAGTTGCCCTCCTCGACATAATCCTCGGGGGTTTTAATATTGTTATCGTTCAGAAGCTTTTTGTTGTAGAAGCAAATATCCCTTCCCGAGTTTCCAATCGCGTTTACAAGGTAAGCCTTACCGCCGAGGGTAGACAGCTCGGAAACCGTTTTGTCCCAAATGGAATCGTTTAAATCGATTTTGGAAGCCTCAATCGGTTGTAGACAGGTAAGACAGGCGGGGAAATCGTCGTTTGACCAGTAGATGTCGGGAGCGTTGCCCGCCGCGATTTTACCCGAAATATTGGTAATGTACTGATCCTGCGGAACGACTTCTACATTAACCTTAATTCCGTACTTCTCCTCAAAGGCGTTAATAACCGCCTGTTGGCTGTCGTCGGGAGTTTGCCAGAAGGGATAGCGGATACTCGTTCCCTTGAGCTTTTCAAGCTCCTCGTCCGAAAGGTATTCGGCGTCGGACGAAGTGCCCGAGCCTGAGCCTGAGTTGTTGCCCGAAGGCGTTTTTCCGCCTTCCGTGTCTTGCTTGCCGCAGGAGGTAAGCAGTGCCGCCGCCATAACAAGCGACATTACCAATGCGGCAAAACGCAATAGTTTGTTTTTCATAATACATTTTCCTTTCTGTATTTTAAGGTTTTTAACCTTTGATTATTAAATCAGCCCGTAATTCCTACGCGGTCTATACTTTCAATAAACCAGCGCTGAACAAATATATAAATAATAAGCATCGGGAGTATGAAAACAAGACAGCCCGCCATTAAAATAGCCATAGTTTCGGGATGGCTCGGTACCAACGGATGGCCCATTGTGGGAAGTTGCTTCGGCATCATTGTAAGCCAAACCGCCAGCGGATAATCCCCCGTAAGATACATTGAGGAAAGAAAATAATCGTTCCAATGCCAGATAAGTGAAAATACCGTAACGGTTAATATTACCACGCCCGAAGAAGGCAAAGCTATGCGGATAAAGGTGCGTATCGGACCCGCGCCGTCCATCCACGCGGCTTCTTCAAGCTCCGCAGGCAGACTTTTGAAAAACTGTATATATATGAATATTAGTATTCCCGAACGAAGTCCCGCCGCCAAAAGCGAGGGCAACCAGAAGGTCCAGCCCGTATCAAGCACGTTAGGTCTCAAATCTATACCCGTCAGCTTGTTAACCAGCGCGAGTATTCCCAAAAAGTCAAGCTGAGAATTGTTCACCACGCGCGGTATGATTATCATTGTGTCGGGTATAAGAATAGTCAGAAACAGCATACCCATAAACAGCCTTTTAAAAGGGAATTTAAACCTTGCAAAGCCGTAAGCCGCAATCGCGCAGGAGCAGATTTCCAAAACCGCGCTCACCATTTCGTACTTTAAGGAAGAAATAAGACCTTCCTTGTAGTGCAAAGCCTCAAGCGCCACCTTGTAATTACTTGCCATATCTAACTTTTCAGGAAGCCAAACCCTGACCGAATTCATAAACGACGCCCTTGAACGCAAAGAGGTGGTTATCATATAAAGCAGAGGATAAAGAATAACAAACCCTATCGCCAGCAATATAATTATTCTAAAAACCGAATACGCATGCTTTCCTAAATGCCGCGCCCTTGTCTTAGGTGTTTCCGACTTAGCGGGAGTAAGGCTTAAAGATTTTTTTGCAGTCAACATTCTTACTCCCCCTTTTACGACCAACGCTTAACCAGGAATCGGTTATACGCCCATATTAATATTCCCATTATTATACCCACCAGTGCGAAATAGAACCAAAGCACCGCCGAGGTCTCGTCGTAATTTCCGCCCTTCATAAGGGTATACATTGAATCTATCATCGGATTTCGGCTGCTTGTAAACTGCTCGACCATTGTGTAAATCATAACAAGCAGGGTAACCTGCGAAAGGCTCGGGAAGGTTATAAACCAAAACTCCTCCCACTTTGTAGCGCCCTCCACCTTTGAGGCCTCGTACAGGCTCGTCGGAACAGATTGAAGTCCCGCTATAAAAAGCACCGTCTGTATTCCGCTGCTCCATATAAGGTCGAAAATATTGCTAATCGCCTTTTCAACATAATCCGATATACCTGCCGGCAAATCCAGAAACGCCGCAATGTCCGAAACGTCGAACATATTTCCCGAAAGCGATTCGTTAACCGTGGAATCCGACATACTGCCCGTGGTCATAAACAATATATCCATAACTATACCTGTCGCTATAATAACGGGCAGGAAGAAAAGCGCTCTGAAAAAGGTTCTTCCGCGGAATTTCTGATTGAGAATAAGCGCCAAAACCATACTTATAAGCACGATAATGGGCAGCTGATACAAAAGCGAGGTAACCGCCGTTCCGAGGGTTTGTGTATACGCTCCGCTTTGAAGAAGCGCGTAGCGGTAGTGCTGAAGTCCTACGAATTTTGTTGCAAGACCGTCGTTATTGAGTGAAACATCGGAAAGTGAGAACAACAGCGACTGAATAATCGGTATTGCGAAAAACAGTATAAAGCCCAGAAACCACGGTGCGATAAACATAAGCCCGTAACGGCTTTTAAGGCTCTCTATACCCCTGTGCTTATTCTTGCGCACTCTCAACACCTCCGATAACAAATCCCTGCGGCTCGACAGCCCCGAAGGGAGTCTGCTCCGTCTTATCGCCGAAGTTTACATAGACCGTAATTCCGTTGTCAAAGCTCGTTGAGCGAAGAGAATCACTTACAACCGTATGCTTTACAATTTCGGCGCCCGATATTTTTTCATAGTAGTCTTTAAGCTCCTCGGCGTTTGATTTAATCTGCGGATAAACGTCGTCAAACAGACTGTTGTAAAAATCCTTGGTGCGTATATCAAGGAGCGATTTGTCGTAATTCGCGATTACCGTGTAGGTAAGTCCGCAGCCGCCTTCAACCGCTTTGAGCACCTGATTTTTTGCGTCAGCCGCCAAATTAACGCTTTCTGTAGCTATCGGCACAATTCCCTTAAATACCATTTGGTAAAAAGGAATGTCGGTATCAAAAATGTCCTCCGCCGATGAAGAGGTAGGCGTTTCGGTAATAAGGCTCGCCTTAAGAGCCGCGTATATGTTAGCGTCGCTTACCGCGATTTTTTTATTGCCGTCGGTAAAGGCGGTCATTATTTTCTTAACGTCCTCCGCCATACCCGATTTTGAATATGTAGAAGCGGAGGCTCTGTCCGAATAATCGGAATAGGAAATACTCGAAAGGGTATTAAGGCTATAGCCCTCCGCATTTACAGAGGAGGTCTTTTTAAGAAGAGTATCGCCGCACTCAACCAGCTTATCGCGGGCGAGCAGTCTTGCGCGGGTGTCCTCGTCCCTGCCCCTTGTAGCAATATCAAAATCGTAGATATATGCGATTTTGCGGCTCGCGCACAGAGCACTGTCAAACATAGTTGAGAAGCCCGCCGCACCGCTTTTAAACCTTATTATGTCAAAATCAAGATAGGCGTTTACCCCGTTATCCTTGCAGTAATCAAGAAGCGTGTTTACGCCCTTTGTTCCGCCTAACTTTGAGGATATTTTAAAGCCGCCGGCAAGAGTATCGGTGCTTATCCCGTCGGTACCGAAGCCCGTAAGTCTAACCGAGGGGGTAATGCCGTCGCCCATCAGCTTTTCAATTATTTCCTGCGCCTCTTTGGTATCGGTCGCCGCAAAAAGCGATTTATAGGGTATTCCCAAAAACGACTTTGAAACCGTGGCACCGCCGATTATATTTATGTTAAGCGGGCTTTCTACATTGTCCTTTTGTAGTCCCTCTTGGTTCTCAAGATAGGTTTTATAAAACTTTGCCATACCGCTGTAATCCGCACTGTCGCCCATCAGCGGATAGAAACCTACCGAAAGAGGCGTATCTATCATATAATCCGAATAAATAACGTTCTTAACCCGCTCGCCCGGCATTAAATCTGCAATATTGTTTGTGTAGCCCCTTATAATAAAGGAGGTGTATACGGAGGAATAGCCTAAAGCCTTAGAGCCGCTTGTCACATTGATTTCGGCGCTTTCGGCACCCGATTCAATAACCGCGAAAATCGCGGTGTCGCCTGTTTTTGCGCCGTACACGGGCATACGCACAGATTTTTCCGAGGAGGGCATATCCCATTTTTCAATGGAAGCATCCTCACCGTAAACCTGTGCCGAATAGTTGGTTCCCTGCTGTGAAACCGACTTAGGATAAATAAGAGTACCCGAACCCGAGGGAACCATCAGATAGCTGTTCTCGGCGTCGTTTTCTGCCGCACAGAAAAACGGAGCCAGCGAAACAGAGGTAATCACATTTTCGCTTTCCTCAATATCAGCGGGATTAATTGTCATAAGCAGACCGTCGCCCCTAAGGGTATAATCTACGGGAATCATAAAGCCTGTAGAATCGAAGTAATATTCAATCCTTATGCCCTTTTCCTTATTTTTGCAGACGATTCTTCCCTCTTTTACCGCGCCTGTTTTGGATATGACCGAATCGGTATTGCCCGTCTCGGCGGATACATATTCTACAAACAGCACCGAATCAACCTGCGGGTGCCTTGTCACGGGGTCTCCCCACTCGTCGAGCTTTACTTCGCCCGTATCGGGCGGCGAGGTTCCCCACTTATTGCCTGTCGCGTTTTCGGTGAGAATTACGCCGCAGGTATCCTTATCAAAGCTTAGGGTAAATCTGCTGTTTTGCGCCACTGCTTCCCCGTCAGGCTTTTGAGTGGCGGTTTCCCTGTCAAAAGCCTTTACCTCGGCAACATTTCCACCGTCCGAGCAGGCGGTACATCCAAATAAAATGAAGGCGCATAAAAGAATTGCGGTAAATCTTTTTTTCATTTAAAACGCCTCCCGTTACAAAGTAAATTCCATAAATACCGTTCCGATAAAGCCAAATAACTGTTGAAGCAACATTCCCACCATTACTATAAGGAATACTAAGGCGGCAACTCCCAAAAGGGAGAGCACGCTCGTTCCGACAAATCGGGACATACTGAAATCGTGTATTTTAATCATTCCTATTATCAGCAGCAACAGCGTATATAGCATCGCTACCGTTTGGAATATTCCCAAAAACTCGCCCTCGGAAGGAAGAAGAGTATTTGTAAGAATAAGCCGTAATATCATTTCAAAAATCATCGGAGTAAGGCTGTAGCAGGTCACAATCGCTATTTCCTTGAGCTTACCTCTGCCTCCGAGCAGTGTGCAGACCATCCAGTTGCAGATTATAAAGAGTGCAACAAAACCAACGCTTCGAGCCAATACCATCAGCGAATTAAAGTTTTCGGGATCGTAATAGGTGAAAAGGAAGCCGCCGCAAAGGGTCTGCATAACCGAAAGCACATAATAAACCGCCAACACGACCGCGCACAGCTTAATGCTTCCCCTGCCCTTTTCCTTAATGTCCTCAAAGGTAACTGCGGGGTGAATAAGCGCCTTAAATAAAAGTCTTGTTTCACTGTCCTTGACCGTCTTAGTCTTTCTGCGCTTGCTTAAAATTATCAAGGCTGCAATCGCACATAATCCTAAAACTATAGCTATAAATATGATCCGGAAATTACTATAGATAAAATCGTGTCTGGAAAGCTCAAATGCCAGCGCATATGAGTCCCTGTCGTAGCCGTTTTTAGAATAGTACATTGCCGATTCGTAATCGTCCTCGGCAAGATACGCCCTTGCAAGACCTGTATACGCCGCCTGACAGTTACTGTCAAGCTTTAACACCTCGTGCCAGCCCTCCTTAGCGGCGGTATAATCGCCGCCTATCGTAAGGGTTTGAAGCTGTTGAACCTTAGCGCCGTATTCGGTTTGCTTAAAAACGGTAAGGGTGCATTTTGTACTGTCTGTAACCAAAACGTCGCTGCCGTTAAGGGCAAGGGCGGAAGCCACGGTAAAGCTTCCCTTTTGCGTACCCGCGCCCATTCCCGTACCGAAGGCGGAAAGCATATGCTTCTCGCTGTCGTAGAGGAAAATTCTGCCGTAAGCCGCGTCGAGGCAGTAAATAAAACCGTTTTCATCGACCTCTAAAGCAACTATATTCTGATTGAGGGTTTCGCCGTCCTTATAGGTGGTGTTCTCCTTGTCGTCGGTAAAGTTAATATCTTCGGATTTGAGAATATTTTTACCCGTACCGGGGCTTAGCTTCTTAATCTGACCCTTGTTATTGCTTTTTTCGGTGTAGCCTGTGGCGGTGTATATAAAGCCGTCGCCGCCCTTGGCTACGTCAACGAAAACATAAGGAAGTGTACGAGCCGTATTGCCCTTTTTCTCGTTGCTGACAAACAGGCGGTTGTAAATATTTTTCATAACGCCCATTATGCCGTTTGTAACCTCGTTAGCACCGTAAAAGCCCAAAAAGCTGCGGTCGGGCGAATAGAGAATCATTCCGTAATAGGAGCCGTCGCTCAGTACATAAAGATAGCCCCTGCTGTCCACAACCGCGTGCATCGGACGGTATTCGTAGTCCTTGGGAATAAGCGGCGACTCGGGCAAAATCATAACATCGCTTACAGTCCCGTCAACTGTACAGTGAAGTATTCTCGCATTTTCGGTATCGCATATATAAAGCGTGCCGTCGGTATGCACATAAAGGCTGTTTGCGCCCGAGTATACGTATTCCTCGCCGTCCTTATTAAAAACGCCGATTTCCTTTACCAATTTGTAGCTTTTATCGAGAATTACTATTCTCGAAGCGTCGTCCAAAAGATAGACATAACCGTTTTCATCGGTGCAGACGTCGTTAAGCTTTGTAAAAGGCTTAACGCCTAAATCCGCCGCGTCGAACACATCGGCCGTCTCATACATAGGTCGGTTGTAAACTGCTTTGCGTTCAGACTCGCTTATTCCTTCCCAATATGTATATGAGTTATACGGAACTTCATCGGAGGAGGAAGCGGCGGCGGGAAAACCCACGCCTAAGCATAGGCTGACGGTTAAAAGCGCAACATTTAAAAAATGAATTGCTTTTTTCTTCATTGCTTAGCCTCCTATCCCTTTATTCCCGCACTGCTCATAGCTTCTACAACATTGCTTTGAGAAACAAGATAAACGATTATCGGCGGAATCATCATAATAACCGTAACCGCCATTGCGCTTCCCGTACGGGCAATGCCTCCCGCGGTAATCTGGGTTACAATCTGCGGAAGTGTCTTAAGCTCCTCGCTGAAAATTGTGCCGTTAGGTATCGCCGCCCACACGTCTCTGAACGAAAAGAGCGTAACGGTAAGCCATGCGGGACGTATTACAGGCATAACAATCTGCCAGAATATTCTGTAATAGCCCGCGCCGTCTATGCTCGCCGCCTCTAACAGCGCGTCGGGCACATAACCCTCAATATACTGCTTCATAAGGAATACGCCGAGCGTTGCCGCAAGCTGAGGAAGTATGTAAACCAGATATGTATCGATTATTTTAATTCCCGATACGATAAGGTACTGCGGAACCGCCAGCGTATAGGCGTTAAACATAAGGGCGAACTGAATAACAAGGAATATAAGATTTCTTCCCCTGAAGGTCGCCTTTGAAAGCACGAACGCCGCCATCGCCGAAATTATAATATAAATAATCGTAGTAACAACGGTTACAAAAAGACTGTTGAATATATATCTTGAAAGCGGAACCTCCAAATTTGAAAGCAGGTTCGGCAGTGACAGATAATTGACAATCGTCGGTCTTTTAACAAAGAAGGTCGGCGGGAATATAAGCAGCTCGTCAATCGGCTTAAAGGAGGTCGCAACGGCGTATATTAAAGGAAGAACGGAAAAAAGTCCCGCCGCCGTAAGGAAGAAGAAATACATAAAATTGCCGAAGCGCGAACGCGTAAAGCGTTTGGAAAAGGCACGTTCCTTTTTCTGCGGGGTCTTTATCTTTAGTTTTAAACCCATTTGCACCTCACCCCTTAGACATTCCGAGTATTTTTCCGACGGCGGCACGTGTCAGCGCCATCATAATAAACAGCACGACCGAAATCGCCGCGGCATAGCCCATTTCAAACCTTACCGTCGCAACGTCCGAAAGGTAGGAAACTATTGTATCCACCGAGTTTTCAACGCTCGGATAGCCTGCAAACTCTATAGCTATGGCGCTTACAGAAAAGCTGCTTTGAATCTGCATTACCGCGCTGAAGAGCAGCATATGGTGCATAGAGGGCAGAGTTATGTATCTGAGCTCCTGCCAGCGGTTGCGTATTCCGTCGATAGCGCCCGCCTCGTAAAGCTCTCCGTTAACGTTCTGAAGTCCCGATATATTGGACAGGAAGGAAATACCCATACTCTGCCAGAGCTGAACCATAATAATTATCGGCATTAAAAAGGTTGCGTTTTTAAGCCAAATAATAGGCTCTGTAATAATACCCAGCGACAAAAGCAGGGAGTTTATATAACCGTAGCTGTCGCCGCTGAAGGCTACCTTCCATATAAAATACGCGTTTCCCACAAGGGAGGGAGCATAAAACAGGAAGGAGAGAAATGTTCTCACCTTAGGAGTAAACTCATTTACAAACCACGCGAGTAAAAACGAGAGCAGGAATCCAAGAGGTCCCGCTATAATGGCGAATACTAAGGTGTTCTTTACTACAACGGGAAAAACCGTATCGTCCGCCAACATCCGTCTGTAATTATCGATTCCCGCAAATTTCGGGAAAGAAATCAAATCAAACGAAGTAAAGCTTAAAAGTATCGATGTTATTATCGGTAAAATCGTAAATACGAAAAATAAAATCATAAACGGCGAAAGCATAACAAACATAGGACCCTGCCCGCCGATAAGCGTTCTGCCGTTTTTCACCTTGCTTTTTTTAGGTGTCATTATTCTCCCCCCCTGTCAGCTGTATTCTTTAATTTTGCGCTCTATTTCACTATCGGCAGTGCGACTCCACTTAACCACTGCGTCCTTGACGTTAGCTTTGCCGTTTATAACCTGCCAGAACGCCTGATCGACCGAGCGGGTCAGGTAGTAGCTGCCGGGTATTTCGGGTATTTCGCGCACCTGCTCCCACTGCAACAGGATATTCTCCTTGTCCTCTGTATCCCAAGCAAGAGCTTTAAACGCCTCTACATTAGAGGTCTGCGGTCTTCCGAGCATACCTAATACCGATTCGACATTGTTTGAATAGCGGGTCTGGGTTTCGGCGGAGGTCCACCATTTAAGAAACTCCCACGCGGCTTCTTTATGCTTGCTCTTTTTGACAATTGCACAGCCCGTTCCGCTTCCCGCTACATAGCCGTTGCCGTCTGTCGCAGCCGGAACATTCGCGACAGCCCATCTGTTTTTGATTTCGAGCGCCGCGTCGTAAAGGGTTAAGTAAACCGAATATTGTGCAATACCAAGCGGCATTGTGCCTACCCTGAAGCGGTTATAGAAATCCGCCTCTTTTACGAACTGATAGTCAAGGTACAAATCGGTCCAGTACTTAAAGGTATTAAGCGCGTCAGGCTCTGTAAGCGCCGTAGCCGTAAGCTCCTCATTATAGAATGACAACCCGTTTTGAAGCATTAAGGTAGGCATAAGATGAAGTCCGCCTATGCCGCCGTTTACCGTTGTAGCGGTAGTAATCTGGATATAAGGAACATAAACCTCAAGGTTGTTTTGTTGGACTACGGTCGCCGTCTCCAAAAACTCGTCCCAGGTTTTCGGAATATTAAGTCCCAAGCTTTCAAGAATATCCTTGCGGTAGAACATCACAAAGAAATTCTGACTGTCGGGCAGAGCATAAAGCGCCCCGTTATAGCCATACGGAACAGACGCGTCGGTCTGGAAACGTGACAGCACCTCCTCGCAGTCGTCGAACTGCGTCAAATCGGTAAGCGCGCCGCGTATACCGAGGTTTACCGGATCGGTTCGGGACAAATAAAGGCAAACGTCAGGATAATTGTTTGCAAGAATACCGTTTATAAGCGAGGCGTTTGTCTGTTCAAGCTTTACGGATATTCCCGTCTCGGCGGTAAAGGACTCCCTTATAAGGGTATCTAAAACCATCGTTTGGTCTCTGCCCCAGTTTACCCACAGGCGAATTTGCTCGCCGCCTTCATTGGTTTGCTTGCCGTAATCAGCCGCAAAGGAATAAATAAGGCGTTTTGTGCCGAATAAAAAGCTCGATAATATGTTGGTTTTTTCATACTCAATATCCTGCTGTGCGGGGCAAAGCTCCAGCCAGTCTATGGATAAGGGCATATTCTTCATATCATAAAGCCATGAGCTTAGAGTGGAATAGTTGGTATAGTAGTCCTTAACGTATTGGTGAGCGGTATAGGGTCTCTCGCGCATAGTATCGAGCACGCGAATCATATTCTTCATCGCGGCGATATACTCGCTGCCAAGCTTACCCGAAAAGCTTTGCATATCGCTTATAATGCCCGTAAGCTTTTCGCTGTATTCGGCGAGCCTTTCATTAAGGTCGGGTATCTGATTGAAAAGCTCGTAATCGCGGTTAACATCGGGAGAATCGCCGGTAATTTTTACAATGCTTATATACTCGTCGCCAAGCTTTTCAACCACCTCGGAAAGCCGCTTGTAATATTCCGACATATCGCCGAGGGTGACTTCAAGTGATAGCTGATGCGGTCCTTCCTCTAAATAAATGTAATACGTCTCCTCGTTTTCGTCCTCAAAGCTGTAAATGCGCCATCTCGGATTATATTTAAAGCGCATCGCCTTACACTCTTCAAAGGGAGTTTCGCCGTCTATTCTAAGCCATCTAAGGCTTTCTCCGTTAACAACGTCCGCCTGCTTATATCTAAGCGCGAGCTTATAATAGCCGCTTTTCTTCACCTCAAATTCCCATACAAGCGTATCGGTCGGACTGTTGTAATTACTGCCGCCTATATAATTAAGCTTGGTAGTATAGGGGCTTGAGGGGTTCATACCCGAATCAGAGGTGTCCGAGCGGGGTATCATTGTGTTTGAGGACTTATAAAGCGCGTCTTCGCCCTCTATTACTATGGGAGAAGCATATTCTCCGCCGTCCTTAAGCTCGGGCTTCTTATATTCCTCTATTACCTCGGGCGCGGAAAATTTAATTTCGGAAAAAGCTATGGTCTGTGCGGGAGATACAAGGGTCAGCCTGTGTGTTCCCGCGGATAGGCTTACAAGGAAGGGTTCTACCGAAACACCGCTTGAATCCTTCATAACGCGGGTAATATACCTGTCCGTCTCAACCTGCTCGGGAGTAAGCTCGTTTCCCGACGCGTCCTGCCTTGTCTCTCCCGCGTTTTTCCATTCACGGGGGAGGGTAACCTTTTTGAAATCGGAATAAGGATACTCGCCGTCGAGCATTATGCCGATTTCAGGCGCAACACCCGCTTCGGGCAGATAGTAGGTAAGCTTGATATTATAAAGTCCGCTTTCAGCGACATTAAATTCGGCAGATACAGTTCCCTTGCCGTTTTCCCACAGCAAGGCTTTAGATCCGTTATAATCGTTTTTAAGCTCTGCCGACGCGCCCTCCTCCGCTTTGAAAGCGTCTAAGCTGACGGTAATATCGGTTTTGGCTTTAAAAGCATCGGTCTGCGCTCCGATGTAAGCGGCGTATTCGGAAATTTCCGAAACCGATGAAGCGGTATCTGCGTCAGCACCCGAGACGCTGTTTTCAGCCGCGGCAGGTATGCCGCCTAAAACAAGCGCCGCGCCGAGCAGTAAAGCCAAAGAGCGCTTATAAACCTTTTTTCGCATCAGAAGCTCATTCCTTTTTTATTATTTTGCAAGATTAAGCTGAGTACCCTTCATATTCGGGTCCTGATAAAGTCTTACCCAATCGACAGTAAAATCAAGCGGCAGGCTTGTATTATCAATCACGTCTCCTTCGTATGTATGCCAAGTTTTTTGGGGAGTAAACGCACCTGCGCTAAGCATAAGATAAATCGGCTGATTATATACCGTCGTATCGGGGTCGTCGTCAAAGCTCTTAGTAGTATCTAATGTCCAATATTTTTCGCCGTCAACATACATAGACATTTCGGTAGGCGTCCACTCAAAGCCGTATAAATGGAACTCTTTTGAGAGATTATAAGAATTGGTAAAGGTATACTTTTGGGGCTCACCCTTCATAACCAATCCGTTATAGTCGCTGTGACGGCCGTCCTTATACCACAAATGTATATTCGGGGTTACAGAATCGGTGGAGGCAAGGGTTTCAAATACGTCGACCTCTAATCCGCAGTAGGCATTGTCATTAGCATTAAGTGCGTTTTTGCTTACCATCCATATCGCATTTCCGTCCTTGCGGAAGCTCATTCTGAGCCTTACCTCAAGATAGCCGTACTGCCAGCTCATTGTAGGGCGGGTCATTAAATGCGCCGAAGTCGCATACTGAATCAGCGTGTTAGTCGGGTCGTACCAGCGCTGAAATATTTGGGTTGCCGCGCCGTTTTCAATTTTAAAGACCTTTGATAAATTTTCATCGCCCAGCTCAAACTGGAGGGTATCGGTGGACTCGTTGCTGTGGGAAAGAATGGTCCATTTGGTCAAATCAAGCTCGTCCTTGTCGAACTCGTCGCCCCACACATATTTATATTTGCCGAGCTTTGTATCTTCAAATTTTGTGCTTACCTTTTGATTTTCCGGCAAGTTATCCGCGCTTTGGTCGCTTGTCGAATTATCCGAAACAGTCGGCGCACCGCTTTCCTGCTTACCAACATCCTTTTTACAACCGCCTGCAGAACAAGCAAAAAGTGAAATAGCAGCAAATAGTGCTAAAAACTTGATTTTGGAACTCATTAACATAACCCCCATAAATTTCTAAAAAAATTATTTTGAATTTTTTATAAATCGGTGAAAAACTCAAAATCATAACGTTTAATATGTAATCAATTCCGATAATCGGCATTTCTAATTGCATATTCAACAAAAACTATCCTATCGTTTATATTGATTTTACACTATCAACAATAAAAAGACAATGTAAATAACAATTAAAAACCTTTAAAAAAGAAGTTATAAAGGAAATCTTGACTATTACATTATTTATAAATATAATTTAATTGTAAAACAATTTTTTACGCGCGTTGTAAAATGAAGTTGAAATAAAATAAAAAAATAGGTCCATAGTGACGAACCTGTGGTAGAATTGAGATTGGACAACAACAATTCTGAAAGGAACATCACTATGGACATTCTA
>CALWIZ010000020.1 GCA_944380885.1 uncultured Clostridia bacterium
GCACTTATTATACCATAATTCACCGCTAAAGTCACTATTTATGCCGTTTTGCGGTTTATTCAGTAGACATTATATAGTAAAGCGCTTTTCTTGCATCATGAGAGATAACTGCCTTCTGAAACATCAATTAGGATTTTTATATTCAATAATCTGAAGCATTGCTCTCTGACCTCAAATACAAAAAATTAAATCTACTCTTGCTTTTGCATATGATATTTAAACAGCCCTCCAATTAAGTAATTATGGCTTTCAATGTCGGTAAGGTCGAAACCTTTATATTTAAGCGGTGACCATTCTTTGGATTTTTCGGTAAACCCGCTGCTTTGAAGGTCCTTAAATCCCGAATACAAGTCAAATTCATTTTTAGTAACGGATACAGTTTTAATTACTGTATCGTGCTTAATCAAAACGGCAAAATATATTCATGGTTCCTTCACAGTCTCTTTTCCGGATTATTATAACATATGTCAAATTATATTACAACATAAATAAGAAGGCGCTACACCTATAAAGTAAAGCGCCTTCTTATAATTGATTACTCAGTTAATTTTACGATCGGCAGTGCAGAATCCGCACATCTTAGATGTTACCGGGCTTCAGCTTATTTCCGCGGCTCTTTAATCGCAGCCTGCGCAGCGGCAAGGCGGGCAATCGGAACACGGAACGGTGAGCAGGAAACATAGGTGAGACCTAAGCTATGGCAGAACTCAACAGATGTCGGATCGCCGCCGTGCTCGCCGCAGATACCAATATGCATATCAGGACGAACTGATCTTCCGAGCTCAACTGATATCTTCATTAGTTTGCCTACACCGTTCTGGTCAAGACGCGCAAACGGATCATTTTCGAAAATCTTGGCGTCATAGTAAGCCTCAAGGAACTTACCGGCATCGTCACGGCTGAAGCCGTAGGTCATCTGGGTAAGGTCGTTTGTTCCGAAGCAGAAGAACTCAGCTTCCTTGGCGATCTCGTCAGAAGTGAGAGCCGCACGCGGGATTTCGATCATTGTACCTACTTCGTACTTAAGCTCAACACCTGCAGCCGCTATTTCAGCGTCAGCGGTCTCAACAACAAATTTCTTTACATATTTAAGCTCTTTGACATCGCCGATAAGCGGAATCATGATTTCCGGAACAATGTTCCAGTCTGGGTGAGCTTTCTTTACATTAAGAGCGGCACGGATAACAGCCTTGGTCTGCATCTTGGCAATTTCCGGATAGGTAACAGCCAGACGGCAGCCGCGGTGACCCATCATCGGGTTGAACTCGTGCAGAGAAGCTATAATAGCCTTTATATCAGCAACGGTCTTGCCCTGAGCCTTTGCGAGAGCCTCGATATCATCCTCTTCGGTGGGAACAAACTCATGAAGCGGCGGGTCAAGGAAACGGATTGTAACCGGTTTGCCCTCCATAGCCTCATAAAGCTCCTCAAAGTCCTTCTGCTGAATGGGCAGAATCTTGTCAAGAGCCGCCTCGCGCTGCTCAACTGTATCGGCGCAGATCATCTCGCGGAAAGCGGCGATTCTGTCAGCCTCAAAGAACATATGCTCTGTACGGCAGAGACCGATGCCCTCAGCGCCCAGCTCGAAAGCCTTCTTCGCGTCAGTCGGTGTGTCGGCATTGGTGCGTACCTGAAGTACTCTGTACTTGTCCGCCCAAGCCATGATTCTTCCGAACTCGCCGGCTATTGTAGCGTCAACAGTCGGAATGATTCCGTCATAAATGTTACCGGTTGAACCGTCGATTGAGATATAGTCTCCCTCATGATAGGTCTTGCCGGCAAGCTCAAACTGCTTGTTTTCCTCGTCCATCTTTATATCGGAGCAGCCGGAAACGCAGCAGGTACCCATTCCGCGGGCAACAACGGCAGCGTGTGAGGTCATACCGCCGCGAACGGTGAGTATACCCTGTGAAGCCTTCATTCCGGTGATGTCTTCCGGAGAGGTCTCAAGACGTACGAGAACTACCTTTTCGCCTCTTGCCTTCCAGGATTCGGCATCGTCGGCAGTGAAAACTATCTTACCGCAGGCAGCTCCGGGGGAAGCGCCGAGACCCTTGCCTACCGGTGTAGCAGCCTTTAACGCCTTGGCGTCAAACTGCGGGTGGAGAAGTGTATCAAGGTTGCGGGGGTCTATCATAAGAACAGCCTCTTCTTCTGTTCTCATACCCTCGTCAACGAGGTCGCAGGCAATCTTAAGAGCAGCCTGAGCGGTTCTCTTTCCGTTACGGGTCTGAAGCATATAAAGTTTGCCATGTTCAACGGTGAACTCCATATCCTGCATATCTCTGTAATGCTTCTCAAGGATATCGCAGACCTTCTGGAACTCAGCGAAAGCCTCGGGGAACTTCTGCTCCATTTCAGCTATCTTCATAGGAGTACGCACGCCGGCAACAACGTCCTCGCCCTGAGCGTTGGTGAGGAACTCACCGAAAAGGCCCTTATTACCGGTAGCCGGGTCACGTGTGAAGGCAACGCCTGTACCGCAGTCGTCACCCATGTTTCCGAAAGCCATTGACTGAACGTTAACAGCGGTACCCCATGAATACGGGATATCATTGTCACGGCGGTAAACGTTAGCACGGGGGTTGTCCCATGAACGGAAAACAGCCTTTATAGCGCCCATAAGCTGCTCGGTCGGGTCAGACGGGAAATCTGTGCCTATCTTAGCCTTGTATTCAGCCTTGAACTGTGAAGCGAGCTCCTTGAGGTCGTCAGCGGTAAGCTCAACGTCCTGAGTCACACCCTTCTTTTCCTTCATAGCGTCGATAAGCTGCTCAAAGTACTTCTTGCCGACTTCCATAACAACATCCGAGTACATCTGGATAAATCTTCTGTAGCAGTCCCAAGCCCAGCGGGGGTTATTCGACTGCTTAGCGATAACCTCAACAACCTCTTCGTTGAGACCGAGGTTAAGAATGGTATCCATCATTCCGGGCATGGAAGCGCGCGCACCTGAACGAACAGAAACGAGAAGCGGATTTTCCTTATCGCCGAACTTCTTGCCGGTGATAGCCTCCATCTTGTCGATATATTCCATTATCTGCGCTTTGATTTCGTCGTTGATCTTCTGACCGTCCTCATAATACTGGGTGCAGGCCTCGGTGGAAATAGTGAAGCCCTGCGGAACAGGAAGACCAAGACCGGTCATTTCAGCAAGGTTTGCGCCTTTACCGCCGAGAAGCTCACGCATGTTTGCGTTGCCTTCGCTGAAAAGGTAAACGTACTTGTGACTCATTAAGAATCGACCTCCTAATTTTTTTACGGATATTCTCCGTTACTGACTTTTTTACATACTTTACAACCCGTAAGTATCCATAACATTATACCAAGAAACAAGCAAAAAATAAAGGATTTTTTCTAAAAAAAATTCCTCTCACGGTAATTTTTAGAGATAAGCATTAAATTAAAGCGTAAGACATCTGAATATTTATATATATTAACAATCTTTAATATATTTATTCATCGTGACAGCTGATTTTTGCCGCCGTTTCAGTGACAAGTCTGCCTATTTTGGCTATTTTTTCCTCGTTCATGCGGGACGACGGAGCCGAGACACTGAACGCGTATCTGTACTCACCGTAAACATCGGGAAGAGCCGCGGCGACGCAGCATACCCCCTCCTCGTTTTCCTCGCGGTCGGCGGCATACCCGTTTTCACGGACCTTTCGTATTTCCTCCATAAAAACGCCGAAATCGGTTATTGTTTTACCGGTCTTTTTGCACACGTCCGAGGAATCCCAGATTTTTCTGATTTCTTCGTCGTCAAGGTGCGACATCATGGCTTTTCCGACGGCGGTATATACCATCGGAAGGGAAAGCCCCACCCTCGATACCATTCTGACCGAATTGACCGCCGACTCGAATTTATCGATATAAACCGTCTCGTTGCCGTTTCTTTCGACAAGGTGTACCGTTTCTCCGGTAATTTTCGGTATCTGCTCAAGGTACCTTCTCGCGTATCGTCTTATATCGATTTTTGAAAGCGTATCGGCGGAGAGCCTTAAAAATTTAAGGGTCAGCGTATATTTTTCGTTTGCCGCGCGCTTCCTGACATAACCGAGTCCGCAGAGGGTTGAAAGAAACCTGTAAACCGTCGCCTTGTTAAGCCCCGACAGGGCGGCAAGCTCGGTTATTCCGAGTTCCCCTTTTTCACATAACAGCTCTATTATTCTGAATGCTCGCTCCACTGACTGCACCGATGACTGTTCGGACATTTTTTCACTCCTGACTTTTTAATGCCTATTTACCGAGAAAATATGAAAAATAGTCGGTTTCAAGCACCTTTGAGCAATAATTTATTTTGTTTCTCACCGTTTTCTTTATCCTGTCGACATAACCGTCGGGCACCTTGATATCAGAGTCTGCCGGCGTGAATTTTCCGGTCGAGGCTATATAGTAACCGAGGTCGGTTTTCCAGTTGTAGGACATATCGAACACAAGCGGCTCGGCGTCAGAGAAAACGTCTCTTCCCGGCAGCAGCCTTGAGTCGAACTCCGTGCCGAAAAGATTTGAAAGAGTAGGCACGATATCAAGGCTGGAGGTCGGAGAGGACACGGTGACCGGCTCGCTGTCCTCAAGTGAGCCGCACCAGAGAATAAGCCGGCTGTGGTCACGCTGAAGCGCGTTTTCCACGTTATAGCCGTAAAGCTCGGAAAGATACGGCATATTTCCGAGTGTGCCGTCGCTGTCCAGCGAGTACGGAAAATGATCTGACGAAATACAGATGACCGTATCGTCAGCCCTGCCGCTTTTCTCAAGCTCCGACACAAGGTGGCTCATTGCCGCCTCAAGCTCAAGATTAGCCGCGAGATAACATTTTACCTTTTCCGAAAATCCGAGGTCCTTTACCTTATCCCAGTTCTTTTTTGACATTGAGTTTCCGGTAAGGCTGTACTCGCCGTGACCGCTCACCGTCATATAGTAAACGTTGAAATGCTCCTTTTCGATGTAAGACGGCAGCGTTCCGGCTATCATCTCAAGGTCGCTCTGCGGCCATGTGTTTTTAACATATTTTTCCATACCGTTGCCGTAACCCATAAACCCGTCGGAATAGCCGAGATTGTTATGGGTCTTGTCGCGGTCGTAGAAGGTGTAGGTATTGTTGTGGAATGCCTTGCCGTAGTAGCCGAGACGGTTAAGCTGGTTTCCCATTGTAAAGTACAGATTGTGCGTCGCCGAATTTTTCATCGACATTCCTGTCTGCATCGGCAGCATTCCCAAAAGATTCTGGTATTCGCCTCCGGTAGTTCCGGCGGAAGCGGGCTGGTAGTAATCGGTGAAATTTATGCCCCGTGTCGAAAGCCGGTAAAGCGTGGGGGTCAGTTTTTCGTCTATTACCTCCGCGGAAAATGCCTCAGCCGTTATCATAATAAGATTTTTACCCCTGAAAATTCCGGTAAACTCATTCTTTTTCGACGGCGTAAGCCCGGCGACATAGCTGTGTATCGAAGCTACCGTACTGTTCTTTTCGGTGCCGGCAAGAGCCTCGAAATCAATATCCATTTGGTTGAACCCGTACTCGACCGGCTTCTCTTCCTCCGGTTCCGATTCAGATGACTCCCCGTCACTCTCCGGAGCGGATACCTGCTCAAAATCGTCCTTATCGGTCATGATAATATTTTTAAGGTCCAGCCTTATTCCGGTAAGCAGACCGAAATGCGAAACCGCCGCCTGATAATTGTACTCCTTTTTGTAAGCCGACGAATAAACGGGCGACGCCCATATAAACGTTAAATCAATAAAATAAATAAGTACCAGAAGCCCCGCGCAGAAACCGGCAAGGCGCAGTGTAACCGCGTTTTTATACAGCCTGCCGCCGAAAAAAGCGAGAAGTCCCACCGGCAGGAAATAAAGAATTATCATAAAAATACCGCCGGGACTTAGCATAAGCTCGGTTATCCTCCCACCGAAATCCGAAGCGGCGTCAGAAGCTCCGCCGGTAACAGTTCTCAAATCATAAAAAATCCTGAACTGCCTGTATACAAAATACTGCGCGAGAAATACCGCCGACGTAACCGCCGCCATTGCCGTACTTATAATCACCCTCGCTCTTTTGTTCCTTACAAGGCATACGGCGACCGAAACAATTCCGCCGTACAAAACAGAGAAAAGCAGGGTAAAAAAAACTCCCGCGGAAAAAAATTTTTCCGATGTGGAAATTCTGAAAAGCATTTCAAAATATATTATAACGGCCGGATAAACCGATAAAGCAAGTACCGTTCCGCCGTATGTCTTTTTTTGCGTTGATTCCGCCTTTGTTGCAGGCATATTATAACTTCCTTTTTCAATTCACAATATTGAATACCTTTCTTCCGTACATATAACAAATTTTATCACATTTCACTTCAGTTTGCAAATACCACTTGACAAATATCACTGATGTGGTAAAATATTTTCGGAATGAATGAAACATTGTTTCACTATGTGAAACAAGGAGGCATTGATATGGAAAATCTTATCAGAGAAATGACTGAGGCGGGCGTTGTTCCGGTCGTGAAAATTGACAACGCGGACGACGCGGTAAATTTAGCCGCAGCACTCAGAAAAGGCGGTATAAACTGCGCGGAGATAACCTTCAGAACCGATGCTGCTGAGGAATCCATAAAGCGTATTTCGGCGGAATTTCCGGATATGCTTATAATCGCCGGCACCGTGCTTACACCGAAGCAGGCGGATAAAGCCATTGCCGCCGGCGCCAAAGCGATAGTAAGTCCGGGGCTTAATCCGATGGTTGTAAAGCACTGCATCGTAAAGGGTTATCCGGTTGTCCCCGGCGTTTGCACTCCAAGTGAGGTTGAGCAGGCCATGTCGCTCGGTCTTTCGTATCTCAAGTTCTTCCCTGCCGAGGCGGCGGGCGGTGTCAAAATGATAAAAGCTATGGCGGCGCCCTATACAGGTATCCGTTTTATGCCGACAGGCGGCATAAACGTTTCTAATTTAGCCGATTATCTCAACTGCAAGGCGGTTTTTGCCTGCGGCGGAAGCTGGATGGTTCCGTCTGACAAGATAGCGGCGGGCAAATTTGACGAGATAGAAAAGCTGACCGCTGAGGCGGCGGCACTTTTAAAGGAGGTAAGAAAATAATGAGAGCAGTTACATTCGGTGAAGTAATGTTAAGACTGGCGCCCGAGGGGTATTACCGCTTTTTGCAGGCGGACAGCTTCGGCGCGACCTTCGGCGGCGGCGAGGCAAATGTCGCAGTATCGCTTGCGAATTACGGGGTTGACGCGGCTTTTGTTACAAAGCTGCCGGCTCACGAAATAGGTCAGATGGCGGTGAACTCGCTTCGCAAATACGGGGTTGACACCTCAAAAATCGTCCGCGGCGGCGACAGGATAGGAATCTACTACCTTGAAAAGGGCGCTTCTCAGCGCGCCTCGAAGGTAATATACGACCGCGCTCATTCCGCCATTGCCGAGGCTCAGACCTCCGACTTCAACTGGGAAGAAATTTTTAAAGGAGCCGACTGGTTCCATTTCACCGGAATCACTCCCGCACTGTCAGACAACGCCGCGGCAATCTGTCTTGAGGCGGTAAAAGCGGCGAAGAAAAACGGCTTAAAGGTAAGCTGCGACCTTAACTATCGCAAAAAGCTCTGGACAAGGGAAAAAGCCGGCGAGGTAATGGGCGGACTGATGAAGTATGTAGATGTCTGCATAGCCAATGAGGAGGACGCCGCCGATGTATTCGGCATAAAAGCGGCTGATACTGACGTAACAAAGGGTGAAGTAAATCACGAGGGATACAAAGATGTCGCGAAGCAGCTTAAAGAGCGTTTCGGTTTTTCATATGTGGCGATAACACTGCGCGGCTCAATTTCCGCTAATGACAATGACTGGGCGGCAATGCTTTATGACGGCGAGAAATACTATTTCAGCAAGCAGTACCGCATACATATCGTTGACCGTGTAGGCGGCGGCGACAGCTTCGGCGGCGGTCTTATCTACGCTATGCTTTCGGGATTTGCTCCGCAGGACGCGATTGAGTTCGCGGTAGCTGCGAGTTGCCTAAAGCATACAGTTGAAGGCGATTACAACCTTGTAAGCGCAGCCGAGGTAAAGACTTTGGCGGGCGGAGACGGCAGCGGCAGGGTTCAGCGCTGATTCCCCGTATTCACATCATATTTCCTAACTTTTAAGCAATTACAAAAATACGGCTGACGCCGGCTTTAATGCGCGGCGTCAGCCGTTGTTATTTTATAACGGGTTTTAAATTGTTTCCACCTTGATAAGATTGGTATTGCCTGATTTTCCGTTGGTCACACCACCGGTAATTACTATCTTGTCCCCGCTTTCGAGTCCCAGTGTCTGCTTGGTAAACTTCTGAGCGTTATAGAAAAGCACCTCGGTAGACGGATAGTTCTCGCACATAACCGGAATCACGCCCCACGAAAGCGCGAGCTTGCGCCAGGTCTTTTCATCGGTTGTAAGACCTACTATATCAACAGGCGGACGGAAGCGGGAAACCATTCTCGCCGTCATTCCCGAAAGGCTGCACACGGCTATCGCCTTGGCGTCAATATCTATCGCCATACCGCAGGTAGCGTGCGAAATAGCGTCAAGTGTGTTCTTGATTTTGAAATCTGCCGCGAGAAAACGCTTTTTATAATGAATATTCTTTTCTGTGTTCTCGGCTATGCGTGCCATAGTCTCAACAGCTAAAACCGGATATTTTCCGGCAGCTGTCTCACCAGACAGCATTATGGCGCTGGTACCGTCATACACAGCGTTTGCCACGTCTGATATCTCTGCTCTTGTAGGCCGCGCGTTGGTTATCATAGACTCAAGCATTTCGGTCGCTGTTATAACCCTTTTTCCGAGCAAGCGGCATTTTGTAATAATTTTTTTCTGAATAGCAGGAAGCTCCTCAAATGGTATTTCCACGCCCATATCGCCGCGAGCCACCATTATTCCGGCGCATTCCTCGGAAATTTCCTCGATATTATCAACTCCTGAGCGGTTTTCTATTTTGGCTATCAGCTCAACCTCTTGGGCGCCTATTTCCTTTAAATAATTCTTTATATCTATAAGGTCCTGACGGCAGGAAACAAATGAGCAGGCAATAAAATCCACGCCCTGCTTTATTCCGAAGGCTATATCCTGCTTGTCCTGCTCACTCAAATATTTCTGCTTGAGCGTCTTGTTCGGAAAACTCATACTCTTGCGGTCGGAAAGCACGCCGCCGACAGTCACCACGCAGTTTACGTCCGTATCGGTGGTACTTACCACCTCAAAAGTCATAAGCCCGTTGTTGAGCAGTATCCTGTCTCCCTTGTGCATATCGTGGGGGAGACCTTTGTAGTTTATTGAAACTCTCTTTTCATCGCCCTCAATATCATCGGCGGTGAAAGTAAAGCTGTCCCCCTCTTTAAGGGTAATTTTACCGTTTTTAAATGTCTTTATACGGTATTCGGGACCCTTTGTGTCAAGCATGATCGCAATCGGTATTCCGAGCTTTTCACGCACCTTTTTCACAAGGTCTATCCTCTGCTTGTGATCTTCATAGGTATTATGCGAAAAATTAAGTCTTGCCACATTCATTCCCGCCTTACACATTGCGGTAACGGTAGCTTCGTCTGAACAGGCAGGTCCCAGCGTACATACAATCTTAGTTTTTCTCATTATTCTTCACCCGTAATTTCTTTATATTTGCGCGCAATTTCCTCTTCTGTCGCCCTCATAGCATCAAGCGTTTCACCGAGCAGACGGTCAAGTTCCCAGCCGAGCATATCAGCGCCGTCGGTTATTACTTCCCTTGAACAGCCTGCCGCAAAACGCTTGTCCTTAAACTTCTTTTTAAGGCTTTTAAGCTCCATATCACTTACGCTTTTTGACGGACGCATAAGCGCCGCCGCCCAGATAAGACCGGTAAGCTCGTCAGCCGCAAAAAGTACCTTTTCCATTTCGTGTTCCGGTTTTATGTCAACTGTTATTCCGTAGCCGTGGCTGCATACCGAATTTATAAAGTCTTCCTCCGCACCGATTTCTTTTAAAAGCTCCGGAGCCTTTATACAGTGCTGTTCGGGATAGTTTTCAAAATCAACGTCATGCAGCAGTCCGACAAGAGCCCAATAGTCCGCCTCATCTCCGTATCCGAGCTTTTCGGCAAAATACCGCATTACCGCCTCGACAGTAACGGCATGGCGGATATGAAAATGATCCTTATTATATTTAAGAAGCAGTCCGACTGCGTCCTCCCTTGTAATTTTTGTCTGCATTTTTAAATTTATCCCTTCATATTATCATTGTATATATTTTAACATATTTTTGCATAATTGACAAGTGGCTTAACAATAGTTTTACAATATAAAAAAGGTGTTTTTCCTTTGTCCCGGAAAAACGCCTTTGACTTTTAAAATATTATTTTCTTATATCGGTTCTTCCCGTCAGATAATCAAGTGAAACATCGAAACAGTCGGCTATTCTCACTAAAATCTCAAGCTTCGGTTCCCTTGTCATCAGCTCATAATTCTGATAGGTTTTTTCGGTTATATCACAGTACACCGCGACCTCCCACTGCGTAAGCCCCTTTTCGGCACGGCATTTTTTAAGTCTTTCAGACAAAATTTTTATCATTGTAATCACCTGTAATTTTAAAATTGATTATCAATAAAACAGACGTCGGCGGTAAATAATAAACCTCGGGTGAAAATGATGGTTATACTTTTTTCCGGACGTAAAAGCGCGGTCGAAAGGGAAATAATCGAAATTCTGTGCGGGTACGGCGCGAATTACATTTCGGACAAAGCGGTTTTAGCCGGAGACGGCGGCTTTACCATAATAAGCGAATACAAAAAAACCGACATAAATTTAAAAAACGGTATCGCCGTGTTTATAGACGATACCGACAGATTTGAAAATCAGGTTTTTCCGGACGGAATAACCGGAATCTGTGAAGACAAAAACATAACAGCGCTCGGGATTTTCAAAGCCTCGGGAATACCGGTAATAAGCTGCGGAATGAGCGCGAAAAACACCGTGACCCTCTCAAGCCTCGGCAGCGGCTCGCTGCTCGCGTCGCTCCAGCGCACCGTGACTGATTTAAGCGGCGGCGAAGTAGAGCCGGGTGAGTTTAAAATAAAGCTCACAAAGCCGTATACCCATTTCGCTGTAATGGCGTCCGCCGCTGTGCTGCTCTTGAGCGGAATAGTTCCCGACGTTTTCTGAATATTAAGCGGCAGGCATATTCCGGCCGTTTTAAATTCACACTGTTTTTAAATGCGCGCCACACCCGATTTTCTCGCCGCCTCGGCAACCGCTTTCGCGACCGCCGGGGCTATTCTTTTATCAAACGCCTTCGGCAGTATATACTCAGCGTTAAGCTCCCCGTCGCTCACAAGGCCGGCAAGAGCGTAAACCGCCGCCATTTTCATTTCCTCGTTTATGTCCGACGCCCTTACGTCAAGCGCGCCCCTGAATATGCCCGGGAAAGCGAGCACATTGTTGATCTGGTTCGGGAAATCCGAGCGTCCCGTGCCGACAACCGCCGCGCCGCCTTTTTTAGCCTCGTCCGGCATTATTTCGGGAACAGGATTTGCCATTGCGAAAACCGCCGCGCCGCTGTTCATGGTTGCCACCATATCGCTTGTAACGATATTCGGCGCCGATACACCGATAAACACATCGGCGTTTTTCATAACATCGGCAAGGCTGCCCTTTTCCCTGTTAGGATTGGTTTTAAGGCTTAACTCCTTATGCGCCGGACTTAAATTCTCCATGCCCTCGTAAATTGCTCCGGCCTTATCGCACATAATAAGATTTTTAAGTCCCAGCTTCAAAAGCAGCTCGCCTATCGCCGTGCCTGCCGCTCCCGCGCCGTTTATCACGCATTTTATGCCGCTTAAAGTTTTTCCGGTTATTTTAAGGGCGTTCATTACCGCCGCTGCGACGCATATCGCCGTGCCGTGCTGGTCGTCGTGAAAAACCGGTATATCGCAGCGTTCCTTTAATTTTCTTTCAATCTCAAAGCAGCGGGGTGCCGCAATATCCTCAAGATTTATGCCGCCGAAGCTGCCCGATATTCTGTAAACCGTATCTGCAATCTCGTCAACATCATTTGAGCGAATACAGATAGGAAAAGCGTCAACACCGGCAAACTCCTTGAAAAGCACACATTTGCCCTCCATTACCGGCATTCCCGCCTCGGGGCCTATGTTACCGAGTCCCAGCACCGCCGAGCCGTCGGTTATAACGGCGATAAGGTTTGAGCGGCGGGTCAGCTCAAAAGACTTGGAATAATCGTTTTTTATCTCAAGACAGGGCTGCGCCACTCCCGGAGTATAGGCGACCGAAAGGTCATGCGCGTCCTTTACCTCGGTACGCGAGACAACCTCGATTTTCCCCTGCCATTCGTAATGCTTTTTAAGCGCTTCTTCTTTGATATCCATATTTTAACACCGTCCGTATTTCTGTATATACTGGATTATAACATATTTTTCCGATTTTTTACAGCATTATTTGCATAAAAACCGCTTACGTG
This sequence comes from uncultured Clostridia bacterium, assembly GCA_944380885.1. GTDB lineage: Bacteria > Bacillota > Clostridia > Oscillospirales > Acutalibacteraceae > UBA737. The sequence goes on from CALWIZ010000020.1 coordinate 12,478, forward strand.
ATAAAAATAACAGAAAAGAGAGGTTTTTATTATGGACAAAACAAAACAGCGAAACATAATAATAATATCAATAGTTCTTACCGTCGCCGCCGTAATAATCCTTGTGGTTGCCGGCTTCGCGGCGTCCGACACCGAATATGAGCCGTCGGGCTGGGTGATAAAAAGCTACGGTAACAGCGTGGCGCTCTACAACGGCGACGAGCTTGAGGAAATATACAGCGATATAGTGCTTGACACGCTCCCGCCTGAGGACGTGAATATGCTTCAGTCCGGCATAGCCTTCCCGACCAGAGAAGAAGCCGAGCAGGCTATGGAGGATTATGACGGATAATTTTCTTCATAACGAATATTTTATAAGAAGTGATGGGGCAGCATTCTGGCTGCCCCATCACTTCGCTTTTATTATGGTCTCATTATTCTCCGACTACAAGATAAGTGCCTTCTGCACAAACTTTGCTTTCAGGTGCAACAAGAAGACCTTCTTTTATACATTCTTCTACTGTATCGTGCATAAGCCGTACGCTCGCAATCAATGAATTATAATACTGATACTCACAAAGCAAATGCTTGGGGATATGTTTTTTAATATAATCCGCCATATCTCCTGCGATTTTTTCAGCTATACGCTTTGAATCTTCTTCAAAATCCGAAAGCAGACTGTAAAACTTTGCCTCATCATCAGCTTTCAAAACCAGTATTTTAGGTTCCAAAATATCTCCGTCTTTTTTAAGGTAGCCGCATTCGATCGCTTTGGCGGCTATTTCCTTTTCCGGTTCAGTCAGCGAATCTGTTTTTAAACCGCCTACCGAGCGCAGAGTCATAATAATTTGAGGGTCAGTAGACAGGTTATGTCCGCAGCCGAAATGCTTATCAATACGGTCACTGTAAATATTAGCAAACAATACTTTTGAATACCCGCACAAATTGCTTGCCGGTATACCGTCACAACCGTAAAACCCCATATTTAGCGTTTCATTTTCTTTTACAGCCACAGCCGCTGTTGTAAAATCACGCTTCGGTTTATCTATGCCTTTAAAGTACTGTTCTTCAAGAATACTATTAATATTAGAAGTTAAACTCCATACCGGACGGGAAATAAGACACCACAGAATAAACCTTACGTCCTGTTGCTTGTTCAAAAAAGGAAAGGAAAGTATTTTATCGTCACTTTTTTCGACAGCAGTTTTTAAACAAGCGCAAAACTCGCCGAGATATTTCCCGTATATACCGTTTGCTTCCTCATATTCAAAAGCATCCGCAATAATAATATTTGAAATATATTTTCCGTTGCCCAAATTACTCAAAAGCCCGTAGCTGCCGTTTACACCTAAACACTGCAATTCTATTTCGTTTTCGATATATGGCATCGGCACACATAAAGCCTCGGAAAGCTCTTTAGCGGTTTTCGCCTCATTTTTACACAAATAAATGAGATTCTGTGACAAAAGACGTTCTTTCGCTTTTTCGCTCGGATCATTGCCCACAGGATTGCCGGTGCCTATAAACGCTAAATTCACAGGCTTTAACAATAAGTTTTTATTCTCCATTTTCTGCACCTCTTTCTTTACCGTGTTTCGGGCGGAAAACAATCTCTGCTTTACGGTAGTTTCAGAAATATCAAGCTTTTTTGCAATCTGCGATATTTTCATTCCGTCAATATAGTACATAATCATTACATCTCGGTAGATTTTCGCGAGAAATGATATTTCTTTTATAATGCGTAGTATATCGCTTTTTTCAGATTCCCTGTCTACAAAAGCATCAATCTGGCTATACTGTTCATACAAAACACAATCGGAATATTCATTGAATATCGTTTTTTCCGAATACGCTTTTTTGTTGCGGCAGAAATCCGCGTATGTTCTGTGCGCCACAGTCCATACGAAAGCGTAAAAATTTTCTATTTCCCTGCCGTTTTTTGCCGCCTTCAAAACATCGGCAATAATTTCAGAACATAAATCCTCCGCCTCGTATGAAGTGCTACACCTTCGGTAGGCGTATGCGTACAGTTTATCCAAAAACTCATTATCACAAAGCAATCTGACTGTTTCGTCCGTTTTCATAATATATACCTGCTTGTCTCATTCATGAATGTTACACCAATATAGTCGGAGCAAAAAAGGTTCGGTTAGGTCATTACGCGTATTATTTTATCATAAAGCCTGAAAAAGTAAAAGTCCGCCCGGATAAAATGGCTTATCCGAGAGGACAATCAAACATATTATATCTTACACAAAAAATTTTTATTTTCCCACGCAGAAACGGCGGAAAATTTCGTCGGTCACCTCGTTTGTGACCCGCCTGCCTGTAAGCTCGAAAAGCGCCGCCAGCGAATCGTCCACGCAGACGCCGACCGCGTCCATAGTGTTTCCTTCAAGAAGCGCCGAAAGCGCCTCGTTTACGCCGTCAAGCGCTCTTTCGGCGCAGGCGCGCTGACGCTCGTTCAAAAGCACCGCGCTGTCCGGATCAAGATTTGCGGTTCCGGAAATATCGGCTATCTCGGCGCAGAGCCTCTCATATCCGTCGCCGCTTTTCGCTGAGGTCTCGACCGTCCTGAAGCCGTCAAACACCGATTTGTCGATTTTGCTTTCCATATCGGTTTTATTGATTATAATTATTACGTTTCTGCCCCGCACGCTTTCAAGCAGTGACAAATCGTCACCGTCAAGCGGGCTTGTGCAGTCGAAAACGGCGAGTATCAGCCCCGCCGAGTCTATTCTCGCTTTGGCTCTGTCCACTCCTATGCTCTCAACCGCATCGTCGGTGTTTCTTATTCCGGCGGTGTCCGCAAGCCGCAGCACTATATCCCCCGCCGTGACCGTTTCCTCTATTACGTCCCTCGTAGTGCCGGCAATATCGGTCACTATTGAGCGTTCAGATCCGCTTAACATATTCATTAGGGTTGATTTACCGACATTCGGCTTTCCGACTATCGCCGTTTCTATACCCTCGCGCAGCACCCTGCCCGCGTCATAGGTTGAAAGCATTTCCTCAAGCTCTTTACGGGCGTGTTCAAGCATTTTTATAAAATTATCACGGTCGAGTCCCTCTATATCCTCGTCCGGATAATCGGAAAAAGCGGCTATTGACGCGTCCGCCGCTGTAAGGTCGCTTTCTATTTTTTCGATTTTACGGCTTACCTTTCCGGTATGTGCCGCACGGGAAATTCTTAATTCCGATTCCGATTTCGCCGAAATAAGCCCCATTACGCTCTCCGCTCTTGTAAGGTCGGTCTTGCCGTTCAGAAAGGCGCGCTTTGTAAACTCGCCCGGTTCAGCCGGAAAGGCGCCGTTTTTAAGTATCACCCTTAAAACCTCACGCAGCAGTATCCTGCCGCCGTGCACCGATATTTCCACAACGTCCTCGCCGGTATAGCTTTTAGGCGCACGGAAAACAAGAGCCACGGCGTCGTCCAGCACTTTTTCCCCGTCCTTTATCTCGCCGTATGCGGCACGGTAGCCGCAAAGCTCGGAGAGCTTTTTCCCCGAAAAGGCAAAAAATACCTTATCCGCGGTCTCGGCAGCCATTTCGCCCGAAATTCTTATAACGCCTATCGAGCTTTCACCCAGCGGCGTGGCTATTGCCGCTATCGTACGCTCTGCCATTTACACACTTCCCTTTTAAAAATCCCGGCGGTTTATTATGCCGCCGGGGTCATTTTATTTCATAAACTCATACATTGCCCTGTAACACATATAGACGTCAAACTTAGCCGTGGTCTCAAACGGCGCGTGCATTGAAAGCACCGGAACGCCGAGGTCAACAACGTCAACCCCCATATTGGCGATATACATAGCGACCGTGCCGCCGCCGCCTATATCCACCTTTCCAAGCTCGCCTGTCTGCCAGACTATGCCTGCCTTGTCAAGCATAGCGCGCACCTGCGCCACATACTCAGCTGACGCGTCCGACGTGCCGGATTTGCCCCTTGCTCCGGTATATTTTGTGACAACAACGCCGTAATTGAGGAAGGAGGCGTTTCTGCGCTCCATTACATCCTGGAAGGTCGGGTCAGTACCTGCGTTTACGTCCGCCGAAAGGCACTTTGAGTTTCTCAGCGCCACAGTCGGGTCGCCGCCCTGCATTTTGGCAAGGTCGCCTATCACATAGCGGAGGAAATCAGATTCAAGTCCGGTATTTCCGCAGGATCCTATTTCCTCCTTGTCGGCGAGAATCGCCACGGCGGTTTTCTCCGGATTTTCAACCTTTATCACGGCTGTAAGCGCCGGATAAGCGCAGACCCTGTCGTCCTGACCGTAGGCGCCTATAAGCGAACGGTCAAAGCCTATGTCGCACGCCTTGTGCGCCGGCACCATTTCAAGCTCGGCGGAAAGAAAATCTTCTTCTGTAATGCCGTATTTCTCATTGAGCAGCTTTAAAATGTTCAGCTTAACAAGCTCGCTGCCCTTATCGTCCTTAAACGGATGACTGCCGACCAGCACATTAAGCTCCTCGCCTTTTATGCCCTCGCTTAATGTCCTCTTTACCTGCTCTGAAGCAAGGTGGGGAAGTAAATCGTTTATAACAAAGCGCGGCTCGCCATCTTCCTCGCCTATCGATACTTCTTTTACCGTTCCGTCCTTCATAGCGAAAACTCCGTGAAGCGCGAGCGGCAGCGCCGTCCACTGGTATTTCTTTATTCCGCCGTAATAATGGGTTTTGAAAAGCGCCAGCTCAAGCTCCTCGTAAAGCGGATTCGGTTTAAGGTCAAGACGGGGTGAATCTATATGAGCGGCGGTTATGTTCACGCCGCTTTCTACCGGCTCTTTGCCTATTACGGCAAATGCCGCAGACTTGCCGCGGTTGTTAATATAAACCTTATCTCCCGCTTTATATTCCCTGCCTATCACAAATTCGGTAAAGCCGTTAGCCTTTGCCATATCGACCGCTGTCTTTACTGCCTCACGCTCGGTCTTTGCCTTATCGAGAAAAGCCTTGTAGCCCTCGCAGTAAGCGTCCGCCTCAGAAAGCACGGCATCTTCTGATGTTAGCCTGCCGTTTTTGCGCTTGTAAAAAAGTTTTTCCTTTAATTCTTCCGATTTTGAAACCTCTGACATTATAAATTACCTCCCGTAATTTCTTTCATTATTTCTGTAAATTTTTTTAAAAACGCTTCCTCATCGCCGTTATTGTAAATTATATAGTCCGCGTTTTTCTTGTAGAACTCATCTGTTTTGCCCGCGTTTATGCGCAGATCCGCTTCTTTTATTGTTAGACCGTCGCGCCCGATTATTCGCTTAAGCCTTATTTCCCTGTCTGCCAGTACGGCGACGGTCTTTGTACATATTCTGTTTATACCGCTCTCAAAAAGCGTAGGCGCGTCAAGCAAAGTATTTTTATCCGCCGTGCGTGAAACCACAAGTTCAGCCACAAATGGCAGCAGGGTTTTATTTAAAAGCTCAGTGCTCTCTCGGTCTTTGAACGCGAGCGAGGCAAGCGCTTTGCGGTCAAGCGTTCCGTCCGGCATAAGTATTCCGCTCCCAAACGCCACGGTCAGCGCCTTGAGCCCCGGCGCTCCCTTTTCTACTGCCTCTCTCGCGCTTTTATCGCAGTCTATCACCTGAAAGCCGAAATCTCCGGCAATTTTTGACGCGCTGCTCTTGCCCGAACCGGTAGGTCCGGTAAGTCCTATTACGATACTCATAATTTTATCACCCTGAACGCCGCCGCGCGGATAAGGCGGTTATAAACCGCAAGTCCCACTCCGGTTTTTGACGGCGCGTGCACATATATTTCACTGACGCCTAAGCCATCAGCTTCACGAAGCGCCGAAAACACCTCATGCGCCAGCGTGCTTTCGTCCTGCCCTGTGCCGTAGCAGAGCTTTTTGACCTTTATACTCTCACTGTCCTCCGAAAAGCATATTGCCGCCGCGTTTTGCTTTGAGTTTACAAACTCCGTGAATTTTTCCGTGGTTCCCTCCACAAGATAGGTTTCTGTTCTGGGGGCGTAATGCTTGTACTTCATACCCGGTGACGCAACCTTTTCGCCTTTCGGCGGCTCTGACAATACCGCTTTATCTACCGTGATATCCGGAAAAACGGTTTTAAGCTGCTCTGGTGTGACCGCTCCCGGCCGCAGAATCCTCGGCGGGTCGGTGCAAAGTGTTACAACCGTTGACTCAACGCCGACACAGCATTCTCCGCCCATAACCACAGCGTCTATTTTTCCGTCAAGGTCGTCAAGCACATACTTTGCCGAGGTAGGACTCGGCTTCCCCGACGTATTCGCCGAGGGCGCCGCAAGCGGCAGTCCGCTTTCCCTTATTATGTCCCTCGCCGTACTGTCCGACGGCATTCTGACCGCCACTGTGTCAAGCCCCGCCGAAACGCAGGCGGGAATTTTTCCGCCCCGCTTTAAAATCATGGTAAGAGGCCCGGGCCAAAACCTTTCCGCGGCGGTATAAGCGGCTTCCGGTATATCCCGCGCCACACCGCCAAGCTCCGATATGTCCGCTATATGAACTATAAGCGGATTGTCCTGCGGTCTGCCCTTTGCCTCAAAAATCTTTTTTACGGCGTTTTCGTCCAGCGCCGACGCCGCGAGACCGTAAACCGTCTCGGTAGGTATCGCCACCGTTCCAGCGGCTTTCAAAATCTCCGCGGCGGTTTTAACGCTTTCCCGGTAATTGTCTGCGCCGGTCTCAAGTCTTTTTGTAATCATCAGCCCTGCGCCTCGTTTTCAGCCTTCAGCGCCTCTGTCCTGTAATAGGTGGTAAGCGCGTCTATTATCTCGTCAAGGTCGCCGTCAAGCACCTGTTCGAGCTTGTAAAGCGTTAGTCCTATCCTGTGGTCTGTTACCCTGCCCTGCGGATAGTTATAGGTGCGTATTCTTTCGCTCCTGTCACCTGTTCCGACCTGCGATTTACGGTCTGAGGCTATCGCCTCGTCATGCTCACGCTGCGCCGCGTCAAGCAGTCTCGAACGCAGAATTTTAAGCGCCTTGTCCTTATTTTTGAACTGGCTGCGTTCGTCCTGACACTCTACAACCGTTCCGGTCGGTATATGGGTCACTCTTATCGCCGAAGAGGTTTTGTTTATATGCTGGCCGCCCGCGCCCGACGAGCGGAAGGTATCTATTTTAAGGTCTGCGGGATTTATCTCAAGCTCTACGTCTTCAGCCTCAGGAAGCACCGCCACCGTTACGGTCGAGGTGTGTATGCGCCCCTGCGTCTCGGTATCCGGCACGCGCTGCACCCGGTGAACACCGCTCTCGTATTTTAGGCGGGAATATGCTCCCGTGCCCTCTATCATAAACACGATTTCCTTGTATCCGCCGAGCTCGGTCTCGTTGGCGCTTATGACCTCCGTGTTCCAGCGCTTTGACTCAGAATACATATTATACATTCTGTAAAGCGAACCGGCAAAAAGCGCCGCTTCCTCGCCGCCCGCGCCGCCGCGTATTTCCACGATTACATTTTTCTCATCATTGGGGTCTTTAGGAAGCAGCAGCAATTTAAGCTCGCCCGAGATTTTCTCAAGAGCCGCCCGCGCTTCCTTTAATTCCTCCTCCGCAAGCTCCCTGAAATCTTTTTCAAGTCCGCTTTCCGAAAGAATTTCCAGCGCTTCTGCCTCGGACGCTTTGGCTTTTTTGTACTCCCTGTATTTTTCCACTATCGGGTTAAGCTCGGCGTGCTCCTTCATCAGCTTTGTGAAAAGCGCTCCGTCCGACGCGGTTTCAGGTCTTGAAAGCTCAATAGCTATCTGTTCATATCGGTTCTCAACCGCTTCAAGTTTATCAAACATTTTTTATTCTCCGTCTGCTCTGATTACTTTTTTAAGGCTTTTTTCCGCCTTGCTGCGGGGAACCATAACCTCTCTGCCGCAGCCGTCGCACTTGAGCCGGAAATCCATGCCCACTCTTAATACGGTAAATGTTTCCGCCCCGCAGGGATGCTTTTTTTTCATCAGAAGTCTGTCGCCTACTCTTATATCCATAATTCCCCTCCGCTGTAACTTTTTTATTATATACCAAAAATTCGCATATAGCAAGTATTTACCGTTCTTTCCGCCCCTGTTTTCTTGACAGCGGGCTTAAAATATTTTATACTTTTTATAAGTATCACTTTTTTTGGGGGGTAAATAATGAAAAAACTGACTTCGGTTATTCTTGTTATATGTTTAGCTTTTTCGGCACTGACCGTCTGTGCCGCCCAAAGTCCGGTAAAATACGCAGAAGTGCACATAAAAATGCTCAATTACGGAGAATTTCCTACGGAAGAATCATCAGTGGAAATTCCGCGGTTCAACTCCGCCGAAGGTGCGGAAAACACCGAGCTTAAAGAGCTACACGAATACCTGCGAGACTCAATAGTCGCAATGCAGCCGGAAATAGATATCAGGTCTTATAATATTGCTCCCAGTCAGACAGAAAAGCTGTTTACCGAAACAGTAAATTATTATCCGGAGCTGTTTCATATAAGCAACACAATAGGTTATAATAGCGTCGGAAATTATGTATATTCCGTTATTCCCGAATACGTTATTACGGCTGAAGAATACGCGGCAAAAATAAAAACATACAATGAGCGTCTTGACTACATAGCCAGCGGAGCGGCGCCGCTTAAAACCGATCTTGAGAAAATACTTTATATTCATAACTATCTGGTCACCAATTTTAAATACGACACTTCATATAAAATATATGACGTATACAATTTCCTTACGACCGGAATCGGCGTATGTCAGGCGTATACCCAGACCTTCAACGCGCTTATGCACCGACTCGGCATAGAATGCACATCGGCTATAAACAATCCCGAAAGTCACACATGGAACATTGTAAGACTTGACGGTGAATTTTACCACATAGACTGCACGCATGACGACCCGCTCGGTCAGAGCGCCGGTTCAGTAAGATATGACCTTTTTCTGCTGAGCGACAGTTCTGTTACAAGACATGATTCTCACACAAGCTGGTATACGGCAATGTACGACGCGGTATGCGACAGCAGCAAATATGGAAGCGGCTGGGTCTGGAACAATTCCTCAAGCGGCGTTGTAAACTCCGGAGACAAATGGTACTATATATCGGAAAAAGACAAGCAGAATTCGGCACTTATGAGCACCGAAGATTTTATAAGCGGTACGGCTGTTGACAGCTTCAATTCAATGTACTATGTCTACGGATCGTCAAATTCATATTATCCGGGCTATCACGGCGGAATAACGGCGTCAGGCACAACTCTTTATTACAGCTCGCCTTCAGACATAAGGTTTTACGATACCATTACTCAGCAAACCGGCGTTTTAGGTATTGACAGTGACATTTCAATTTCCTCCTGCAGATACGACGGCGGCGGTATTCTGAGCGTTTTCTTCAGCAAAGAGCCGAACAATTTTGACGATTCCGGCAGCAGGGAAATAATGCTGTTCAGTGCCGGCGACCCAGACAGCGACGGTATTGTCACCTCTTCCGACCTTGTTTCGGTTCAGAAATATCTGCTCACAGGCTCACTTAACTTCAACTGGGCAGTATATGACGTCACAGGGAATATAGGTATTGACATACTTGATTTTATCAGAATAAAAAAGCTCTCCGCAAGGTAAATACATAAAAAAACTGCCGCTGATGATTTTGCTCACCTGCGGCAGTTTTTTTAATAGAACAAATCATCAAAAGCCGATTCCTCCGACTCCGATGTTCCCTCGTAAGAATTGATGTATATCTTGACCGCCGAATTAGGATTGACCTGTGTTCCGTATTTAGGATCCTGCTCAATTACGGTTCCGGGCTCATGGTCAGCGTCAAACTTTTCAAGCACTTCGATATTGTCATAAAGGAAGCCCTGCTTTAAAAGCTCCAGCTTGGCGTTTATCTCATCAAGCCCCATAACGTTGGCTATCTTTATTTCCTTCGGCCCGAGACTTATTGTAAGCTCAATTTTTGTATCCCTCACAACACCGGTGCCTTCAGCCAGCGACTGGGCGCAAATCTGTCCGCGCTGATACTTATCGCTGTATTCGCTCCCCTTTATAACAAGCTCGAATTTTTCATATTCCTCGTTGTCTTCAACCTCAGCGTAATACTTGCCTACAAGCTGCGGAACATTATACAGCACCGCTGATTCCTCTGCTCCGCTGTCAATAGTGCCTATCTGGTCTACCGACGGAGCGCTGATCGAGGTATCGCTGCTTTGTTCTGAGGAATCGTCGTTCCCGAAAATACCTTCCCTGAAAACCGTGAATACCAGTATCGCCACAATGGCTATGAATACAACCGCCGTACACGCGGAAGATATTATAACATATTTTGCCGTTCCCCCGCTTTTGCGCGGATTTTCAGGTTTGGCGGCAGCTTTCCTGACCGGAGCGACCGGCGCGCTGTCAGCAGTTTCGGCATATACAAGCTCGTTTTTAAAGCTCTCAATATCTGACGTTCTGTTTTCCGGCATAACCTGAAGTCCGTTGGCAAGCGCCGCCAGAACATGACGCGGCAGCTCCTCGGCGAATTTTGCCGGTATGCTCATCGAATCGTTCAGGATCCGTTCGGTCGCCGAAGCCGGAACAGTGCCTATAAGCACATTGAAAAGCACTGCGCATAGACCGTACACATCGGTATACATATCCATATGCATATCGTTTGTGCCGTACTGCTCTATCGCCGCAAAGCCCGGGAAAAGCTCGCATTCAAGCTCATTGTCGGCATATCTCAGTTTTCTTACCGAATATCCCGAAATCCTGAGCTTTCCGTCCCTGCCGACCAGAATGGTATCAGTGGATATTCCGCCGTGAATTATCCCGAGGTCGTTCATTCCCTTTATCGTATCGATAAGCGGAAGGAAAAGCGGTCTTGCCTGCTCCCATTTGAGCACGCCGCCGTTTTTAGCAAGAAATTCCTTTAAAGTTATCGCGGAAATACTTTGATATACGGCGTAAACCGTACCGTTTTCCTCAAACACATCAGTCACGGGTATCAGAGACGGAAGCTCCGACGCCTTTATCTGACGGTTAATGTCCATAAACTCCATCAAGCCCTCGTTAAAGGTGTATTCTCCGCCTTTTACCATTCTGACGGTTCTGTCCGGATTTCTCACGGCAAATCCCGCCGGGAAATATTCCCTTACCGTAACTACTGAATCGGTTGAATTGTCCCACCCGATATAGGAAATACCCTCGCCGTTGCGCGATTTCGCCTGACCTGTTATATAGCGGTTCCCGACAAGCATTCCGGCAGGCAGGCAGTCCTCACCGTTTTGTTCCGCGGAATTGTAGCCGCAAATCGGGCAGATTTTTTCACCGCCGTTGTCATTCATGCAACCGGGGCAAAGTCTTTCGGTGTTTACCATATGCTTCCTCCGATACGCGGACATAACGGGAGTCACATCCGCTTAAAAGGTTTTTTATAAAAACATTATACCATATATGTCAAGTATTCAGCATAAACAGGCCGTTTTCATCCATCGCGTCGGATTTTCCGGCTTTTTTTGCCGGATATGAACCTCCGCTCACCGGAATCATTTCCTTAAAAACGCAGGTATGGCGCTCGGTTATCACCCTGTCCTCATGAAGCGAGCCGAAATACCAGTGCTTAAATTCGCAGGAGCGGCCTATTTCCTCAAGATAACCGTTGAGCTTGTTTACCCTGTCCGGATCGCCGCGACGCATAAGTATCGCGCTCTTTACAAGCGACGGCGGCTCGTGGGTTATTATGTAATCAACCTTAAGGCCTGCCTCGTCAAGCCGATTCGCCCCCTCCGCCATTTCCGCCGGAGAAGGCTCCTCCTCGCGCCACCAGTTGCCCTGCTCCACCCTCATATCCTTGTCAGTGCTTTCGCCGCCGCCGAAGGTGAAAAAGCTGTTCCCCTCTATTTCAAATATCTGTCCTCTCATAAGATGAATGAGGTTTCCTTTTATCCTGTGAACCATTCCGCCGTGCCAGCAAGTCACGCGCGAACGGTTTATAGTGTTTAAATTATCGTGCGTGCCGTCGACAAACGCCGTGACAAACCGCCTTGTCGCCAGATAGTCTATAACCTGTCGCTCGGTTTTCCCGCCCGCGAAAATATATCCGAAATCACCGCACACTATAAGAACATCGCCGCTTTTCAGTTTTCTGAAGCCGCGGTCATACAGCCGTTCGAGACAGCCGTGCATATCGCCTGTTATGTAAACCGTAAAATTCACCTGCCGTTTTCAAATTAACCCTTTTATTTATTTTAATTTATGTTATAATAATACAATGATTATTTTTTATTATACTATATATTCAGGGAGATTTCTATGCTAAAAAGATTTTTTTCTTTTCTTTTTTCTGCTTTTCTGATTTTTTCGGTATTTTTCTGCCCTGTTACCGTTAGGGCCTATGAGGTTACGGGCTTTGATATAACCGCCAAAGCGGGTATGCTCGTTTCGCTTGATACGGGTGAAATTCTTTACAGCAATAACATCGATCAGAAGCTGTACCCTGCGTCGATTACAAAAATAATGACCGTAACGCTTATGCTTGAAAGCGAAAAGTACGACCCCGACGGCAAGGTAGCTATGACCGAGGAGGTACAGCGGCTTATATCCGGAACGGGAAGCGCCGTTTCAAATCTTCAGGTAGGAGAAGAAATAACCCAGACCGACCTTGTTTATACCGTGCTTATGTCCTCGTTCGGAGACTGCGCCATTCTCGCGGCGATATATTACGGCGGAAGCGTTGAAAACTTTGTCGCCATGATGAACAGCAAAGCGGCTGAGCTGGGTCTTGATTCCACGCATTACGCCAACCCCGTGGGACTGCACGACGAAAACAACTACACCACGGTAAGGGATATATACACGCTCACTGAATACGCGCTCAAAAACGACACTTTTAAAGAGGTATGTGAAACCACAAGATATACGATAAAGGCGACAAATATGTCCGGTGAACGTATTATATCCACCACAAACCTTCTTCAGGACAATACCACCAATTACTATTATCAATACGCCAAAGGAGTAAAGACGGGATACACCGATGAAGCGGGGCGCTGCCTTGTAAGCACCGCGTCATATAACGGATACAATTATATGTGCATACTTATGAACTGCCCGACTACCGGTGAAAAACGTTATGAGTTCACCGAAAGCGCCGACCTTTACCGCTGGGCGTTCAATAATTTTTCTTTTAAGGAAGTTGCGAACTCAACCGAGCCGGTCTGCGAAATGCCGGTTGAACTCTCGCTTGACACTGACTTTGTTCCCCTTTATTTTGAAAAGCCGTTTGTATCGGTTCTGCCGAACGACGCCGACGATTCAACGATCGTAGTCAATACCTCGCTTTCAAAGGAGAGCGTGGACGCTCCGGTCAAAAAGGGCGATGTCCTCGGTACAGCGGAAATAATCTATGCCGAGCAGGTGATAGGCACCGTAAATCTCGTGGCCGGAAATAACGTAAAGGAAAGCAAGCTGCTTATCGGTCTTCGCTACGTCAAGGAATTTTTCAGCTCGGTATATATGAAAATAGTATATGCGCTGATAGCGATAGCAATACTTATCTTCATTCTTATGATAATAAGGCTGAATATCGCGCGGATAAGAAAGCGCAAGGTCAAATATATACCATACGGCAAAAGGAAAGGTGACAGAAATGAGCATTAAAAAACTTATCGCGGCGGTCTTATCTGTCCTGCTCTGCGCGGCGCTCTGCTCCTGCGGCAAATCCGCGGGCGGTGAGAAAGCGGAAGCCTACGGAACACATCACGCGGTAATAACGGTAAAGGACTACGGCGAGATAAAGGTAGAGCTTGACGGCGACACAGCGCCCATAACCGTGAAAAACTTTGTTGAGCTTGCCAAAATCGGCTTTTACGACGGACTCACATTTCACCGCGTAATATCAGGCTTTATGATACAGGGCGGCGACCCGAAAGGCGACAGTACCGGAGGCAGCGACCAAACCATTACAGGTGAATTTGAGCTTAACGGCATTGAAAACAATATCTCGCATACAAGAGGCGTTATTTCCATGGCGCGCAGCAGTGATTACAACAGTGCCTCGTCACAGTTCTTTATAATGCACGCCGACGCTACTTATCTTGACGGTCAGTACGCCGCTTTCGGTCATGTGACCGACGGTATGGATGTGGTTGACGCCATAGCGGAAAACACTCCCACGTCAGACGGTATGGTAGCGAAGGAAAACCAGCCTGTAATAGAATCGGTCGTTATAACAGACTGAAAATAAAAATGCGGCTTTTGCCGCAGAATATTTCATATAGAAAACTGCCGCTCCGGAAACCGGAGCGGCAGTTTTCTGTTTTGTATATTACATAAGGCTCTTATAAAGCTCTGCGATTTCTTCCTCGCTCGTATCTCTCGGGTTGCCGGGGCGGCAGGCGTCTGCATAAGCGGACTTAGCAAGCTCCGGAATATCCTCTTCCTTGACGATTCCCTTAAGAGTGGTCGGGATTCCGACATCTTCGGCAAGCTGACGGACAGCGTCAACCGCGGCCTTGCGGTACTCAGCCTGAGACATGCCGTCTACACCCTCAACGCCCATAGCCTTGGCTATATCACGGTACTTTTCTCCGGTGTATTCGGCATTGTATGCCATAACAGTCGGCAGAAGAATAGCGCAGGCCTTGCCGTGAGGAGTATCATAGTAAGCTGAAAGGGTATGAGCCATTGAGTGGTCAACACCGAGACCGACGTTTGAGAAGCCCATTCCGGCAATGTACTGGCCGAGAGCCATACCGTCTCTGCCGTCTTTCTCGTTCTTTACTGCGCCGCGCAGAGAACGCGCGATAACCTCAATAGCCTTGATATGGAACATATCGGAAAGCTCCCAAGCGCCCTTTGTTATGTAGCCCTCGATAGCATGGGTAAGAGCGTCCATACCGGTAGCGGCAGTAAGGGAAGCGGGCATTGTAGACATCATATCGGGGTCAACAACAGCCACAATCGGAATGTCGTGAGCATCAACGCAGACAAACTTGCGCTTCTTCTCAACATCGGTGATAACATAGTTGATGGTAACTTCAGCAGCGGTTCCCGCGGTGGTCGGAACGGCAATTATCGGAACGCACTTATTCTTTGTGGGAGCAACGCCCTCAAGCGAGCGGACATCGGCAAACTCAGGGTTTGTGATAATAATGCCGATAGCCTTGGCGGTATCCATTGAAGAGCCGCCGCCGATAGCGACTATGCAGTCAGCGCCGCAGGCTTTGAATTCCTCAACGCCATGCTGTACGTTCTCGATTGTCGGGTTAGGCTTAATATCGGTGTAAAGCTTGTACTCAATACCCTCTTTATCAAGAATATCGGTAACCTTCTTTGAAACGCCGAACTTGACAAGGTCAGGGTCGGAAGCCACAAAAGCCTTTTTAAAGCCGCGGCTTTTAATCTCGTCGGGAATAGCGTTTATAGCTCCCGCGCCGTGATATGAGGTTTCATTCAACATAAATTTGTTCATAAGGATTCACCTTTCCTATAAATTTTTCATTCTAATTATATAACAAAAAACGTCCGCAATCAACGCTTAACCCTGCAATATTTTTCTGCTTTCAGAGGCAAAGCGGTTCTATGCGGCATTTTTGTTAACTGAGGATAATTGTTTGCTTAATTAAGGTCTGTTTTAAACCTTTATGCCGCGGCAAGAAGCGCGGTATCAGTTCTGTTTAATTTTCTTACCGTCCGAAAAAGCACTGCCGACCCTTTCACCGAGTTTTAAATATGCACCGTGAACACTGTCAAACGTAATCGCTCCGAGCTTGCCCGGGTCTATCTCCCCGTCATCGCCCAATACCGACTCATCTGCCGAAACGTTCACTATCTGCCCTATGCAAATTCCGTCCTCATTGAATTTTAAAAGGCTGCATTCAATAGTCATCTGGAACTCGGTTATAACAGGAGCGTTTACAAACTCCGACTTTACGGTGTGGAGACCGGCTTTCTCCATTTTATCGGGAACGGTATTGCCGGAAACTATTCCGACATAATCCGCCTCTGTAATATGCTTCTCGTCCGCTATGCTTACGGTAAAAGCTCCAGACGCCTTTATATTGGCGGTTGTCTTATGATTTTCAGAAAGACAAAGCATTATCTGGTCGGTATCGTAAATGCCGCCCCACGCCGCATTCATACAGCAGGGCTTTCCGTTTTCGTCATAGGCCGCCACGATAAAGACCGGCATAGGATATGCCCATGTCTTTTTACCGAAATTTTTTCTCATATCCTTTCCTCCTTTTTACCTGTACACCAATTATTGTTCCGCGGTTTCTTCTGTTCCTTTTTCCGCCGCTTTTATCTTTTCGAGAATTTCCTGTGCCGCGTCGTAATTTTCCTTTGCCTCATCCGATTTATCAAGAGTGGTACCGTTTACCCGGCGGCAGGATATTGTAAGCCCCTCTGGCAGCTCGCCCCACCCGCCGTCGGCAGTAGCCTCATAAAAATCGCTGCCGAGCTTATACGGCTCATCCTCAAGGAAGCTCTCACCCTTCGAAATCGTATCAAAATAATCGTATGCCTTTTCATCGGTAATGTAAAGCATGGCGTTCCGGTCCGCGGCTATTGTAGACTGCAGCTTTGTCATCATGGTATAACTGTACTGAGAATTTGCAGCGGAATCGGTAAAGCTGCAGTTTATTATCTGAACGTTTACCTCGCCGTCACCGTTCATATCCTCGGCGTATTTTTCAATATAATCCGCTATCTTGTCCGCCTGCTCGTCAAGCACCGATGTGTACGAAAACAGAACTACCTCGTAATCATACGCCGTTCTTGTGGCGCACTGCGCCACAAGAACCGCCACAACGACGGTTATCGCCGTTATCGCTATAACGTACCATTTGTACTGAAACCAGAAATTATCCCATTTTTCCTTCGGGGTTTTAGGAACAATCGCGACCTCGCTCGGCTTTGGCGGAGCCTCCATTTCACCATGCTGCATTTTTTTAAGATCCAAAAATTCCTGTCTCGCGCGGCGCTGCTCCTCGATTATTTCATTTGTTTTCTTTTCAGCCATTTATTCACCCTCTGACGCACTTTAGTTAAATATAACATTTTTATTTTCCGATTTCAAGCGGCACATATGCACATTCTGTAAACTTTTCTTTAAAAAATGAATTGCAATGATATAAAAAATCCGGACAGCGGAAAAACCTCTGCCCGGAAACAGTATCATACATTTTTCAGCGTATTTTTTATAAGAAAAGATATGTTCTCCTCGAGCTGTTCACGGGTAATTTTACCGACTTTCAGTCAGGCTGACTTTTTGCTTTCACTAATAGGAAGCTGCTTGCCGACCTCATTTTTCAAATCTTTCAGTTATTTTGAAAGCGGAGGCTGTGTCATTTGCGGAGGTTTTGCTGCCTTTGTAATACTTTATTTTCTTGCAGCTGCAAGGAAGTATTGCAATACCCGAATACCCGAAAAACTCACCTCTTTTTTGTTTCTATATATTAGAGCGCATATATGAATACCTTTTAAGTATGGTAATTCATTTAATATATGTATTTGATATTTATTCGCCGTGTTCTTATACTATAAGTAAGGAAGTATAAAAACGGCAGAAGCAAATCAACTGTTTAAACTATTGGATTTACTCGTTAAAGAAGCAAAAAATGGAGGTAAGAATAATGAATGATTTTATTTTTTACAATCCCGATAAGGTGTATTTCGGAAAAAACCAGCTTGGACATCTGTCAGAAGAGCTGCTGAATTTCGGAAAAAAGGTTTTGCTGGTCTACGGCGGCGGCTCAATCAAGAGAAACGGGCTTTACGACAGTATTGTAAAGATTGCGAAAGAAAGCGGTATTGAGTTGTTTGAGCTTTCCGGTGTGGAACCGAACCCGAGACATTCTACCGTGAACAAAGGGGCGGCCATATGCAAAGAAAAAAACATAGATGTTGTTCTTGCCGCAGGCGGCGGTTCAACGATTGACTGTGCAAAAGGAATTGCGGCGGCTGCCCTCACTGAAAACGGTGATGTCTGGCCATTGGTCTCCGGAGGGGTGTGGGTAACAAAAGCCCTGCCCGTTGTCGCAATTCTGACAAATGCTGCAACCGGATCGGAAATGGACGCCTGGGCGGTTATTTCCAATATGAAAACAAACGAGAAAATCGGTCTTGGCGGCAGTGCGCTTATTCCACAGGCTGCCTTTGAAAATCCCGAATACAGTTATACACTTCCCTCTTATCAAACCGCCTGCGGTGCCTTTGATATATTCAATCACGTTTTGGATAATTACTATCTTGCAGGTGGAGCAACCTTTGATCTGATTCTGGAAATGCAGGAGGCTGTCATGCGCACCGTGGTAAAATGGGCGCCTGTCGCAATGAAAGAGCCAAAAAATTACGAAGCCAGAGCAAATCTGATGTGGGCATCCTCCATGGCATTAAATGCCATTCTTGACGGAGGAACCGTACACGGCTGCGCCTGCCACGCAATGGAGCACGAGCTTTCCGCTTATTATGACATTACGCACGGACACGGCCTTGCAATCGTAGCCCCCCGCTGGCTGACTTATATTTTAAATGAAACAAACGCACCTGCCATTTACCGCCTTGGTACAAATGTATTTGGTGTTGAAAAAGGCTTGAACGCAATGGACGGTGCGAAAAAAGCGATTGACGCACTTTCGGATTTTTGCTTTGGCACACTGGGACTTTTGCCTACACTTACTGATTTGAAAATTGATAAAACCCATTTCAAAGCAATGGCAGAACACGCTTGTATGGGCGGTGTAATTACCGGTCCTATGGAACTTCGTCCGGAAGACGTGGAAAAAATCTACGAAATGTGTCTGTAAAAAGAAAAGGAGATTTTACTGCGATCAAAGATATGCCGAAAATCGCATTAGGTGCTTGGTCTTAGGGTTCCGCTCTCCGCAAAGGCGGCGCATTACAGGCAAATGCCGGGTGAAATACTGAATGATGAAGAAGGCATTGCGAATATGAGAAATCTCGGAGAAAACATTGCCTATCTTTTGAAAGCTCTTGATAATCAAAAGAGATTGGAGGGCGCAAAATGAAACGCATAACAGCAATATTTTTGACGCTTATGCTTATATTTGGTCTTGCTGCTTGCAGCACCGAAAGCGGACAGAGTGATGCAGAAACATCTTCGGACACCACAAGAGAGGAAGTACAGAAATGGCCGGATTCACTTGGGTCAATTTCCAATACTGCAGCAGAAGTAGGTGTGTTTAACTTTGAAACTCATACAGTACTGCTTACCTATCTTTCTTCACAAATTCGGGATAAAGGCTGAAACCCGTAAGGTGCAGCCTTTGTACATACGATGATCATCGTCCAATAAAAACCGCCGCTTCCGAAACTAACTCCAACGGTCGGCAGCCAAAAAAGTAAAGGACAGTTTAGACGCGGAAATTATGATTTAGCGTACCTAAATGTGAAAAACCGCCCGAAACCGAATGTCAGATGAAAACGTCATAACAATGAAACGCAAGCGAGTATTTTCTGCTGCTCTGCTTTGGTAAGTCAGGCGGTCACTGTTATCTGAAGGCGGATATTTACTTTACGTCGGGGATGATCAACATTCCTACCAAACAAGAAATTTTTGGTATGATGAAGATAATTCGGAAAAAGCCTCAGTCTTTACGCTTTATAGCGTAAATAAAGAGGTACGGTGCAACCCATTTTACTGAATTGCACCGTACCTCTGCATAAAAAATCCATTATCCGGAGCTGGCATTTCTCACTCCATGCATGCGATTTCAAGCTCTTTGCAGTTTTCAAAATCAAGTCCGGCGGATATTCAAAGCAATTTAAGCAGATCCGAAAAATGCGAAATAGGAATATCCGTTTTCGGATAATCTGCGGCGGGACCAATGCCTATCGCGGTAAATCTGCCGGCTTTAGCGGCGTCGATTCCCGAATCCGCGTCTTCCACCACGTAGCACTCGCTCGGGTCAAGTCCGAGCATTTCCGCCGCCTTTAAAAAGACCTCAGGGTCAGGCTTGCTGTGTGTAATATTATTGCCGTCCGAAACAGCGTCAAAATAATTCCTGTAACCGAGTCTTTCAAGAATAAAGGGAGTATTTTTGCTTGAGGATCCTATGGCAATCTTGTAGCCCTTTTTCTTCATTTCCTCAAGCGTCTCGGTCACGCCCTCAAAGCGGTCATTCGGTGTAAGGTTGGCCAGCAGGATCTTATATATGTCGTTTTTCTTTTCGGCAAGAATCTGTTTTTCCTCGGATGTGTATTTCCTTTTGGCGTTTTCGAGAATAATCTCAAGGCTTTCCATTCTGCTTACGCCGCGCAGGCGGTTATTTATCTCCTTGTCGAAATAAATATTTTCTCCGCTTGCGACCTGCTTCCACGCGAGATAATGGTATTCGTCTGTTCCGACAATAACGCCGTCCAAATCAAATATAAACGCTTTCATGACTTCTCCCTCTCTCTTCTTACTGGACACTGATTTTTCTTATTTCCTTTTCAAAGCGCCTGAAGCCTTCCTCGGATATGCCGAACATATCAAGATAGCTCATGCCGCGGACGGTCGATGTAAGAAATTCCTCATTTTCTCCGCTTGCCATCGCAAACGCCTGCGGCAGAGTAGCCAAAAGAACCTTTGCCGCTTTTTCATTTTTAATTATATCGTAAACCAAACTGTCCGCGCTGAAAGGATGCTCAAAATCTGTGTTCATTGTATAGCTGTATGAGTATTCGCCGCCCGAAAGCTCAAATTTCTCCCTGCCGGAATAAGGCAGCGCAACCTCCGCCTTACCTCCGTGGGGCACAGTGATTTTAATATTGAAATCGTTGCCCTTTACATTCCATTCACAGCGGTATTCTCCTACCGGAGAATCAAATTTCATTCTTGATTCGGTCACAAACCTGCACGGCACAGGGTGTATTTCCGCTTTTCTCCATGCGGTGTCAGCCGAAGAAATACCTCCGATATAAGCATAGACCGCTTCGGCGACCGAACCGTAGGCGTAATGATTCAGCGAATTCATCATAGTTCCCGAAATCCTGCCGTCAGGGAGAAGCGAGTTCCAGCGTTCCCAAACGGTGGTAGCTCCGAGCAGAATCTCATAGAACCAACCGGGGTATTCCTTACCGAAAAGAATACGGTAGGCCTCATCTGTAAGACCGCAGTCAAGCATAGTGCGTATCATCAGCGGAGCGCCGACAAATCCGCATTTTATTTTGTAAAGGTCGCGGCGCAATCTGTCCTTAAAGCCCTCAACCGTTTTATTTCTGTCGGTTCCGAGATTAAATTTAAGCGCTAAAATATACGCCGCCTGAGTATCAAGCGCGAGTCTTCCGGTCGGTGTAAAGTATTCCCTGCGAATTGCGTTTTTTACTTCTTCCTTTATTCTGCCGTAACGCTCAGCGTCCTCGGGAATGCCGAGAACCGCCGAGGATTTTTCGGCTGTTTCAAGCGCGTTGTAATAGTAAGCCGCGCGTATAAACGTATCGTCGGTTCCGCCTTTCATGCTCTGGGCGCATATTCCGTCCTGCGCGAGCCAGTCGCCGAAGGTGAACGGCTGAGACAGAAGCCTGCCGTCTCCTCTTTCCTCGTCGCCTTTTATAAGAAGCTCAACGTATTCCTTTATTCCGCCGTAATGCTCGCGCAAAAGCTCCTTATCGCCGTAATTTTCATATATAAGCCACGGAACGATAACTCCGGCATCCGCCCACACGGCGCCGCCGTGACCCGCAAGCCCCTTATTTGACGGAGAATACATCGGAAAATCTCCGCCGTAATAGGTCTTCTGGTCGAACGCCATATCGCGCATGAATTTCTTATAGAAAATATACGCTTCTGACTGATAGCAGGCAGTGGGCACGAAAACCTGCGTGTCGGCCGTCCAGCCGAGCCGCTCATCTCTTTGCGGGCAGTCGGTAGGAACGTCGACAAAGTTGCTGTACCTTCCCCAGCGGACATTGCTTATGAGCTTATTGAGCAGCTCACAGTTTGTTTTAAGCTCTGCGGTTTCGGAAAGTAAGGTGCTGAAATATACCGCCGTAAAGTCTGACACGGACCAGTCGGCGTCACACTCCACCATTACATACCTGAAGCCGTAGTATGTGAAATACGGCTCTATTGTACCGTTTCCTCCGTCGCTTACGTATCTGTATTCCGCCCGTGCCGTGCGTAAATTATCACGGTAAAAGCAGCCGTCCTGAAGAACCTCAGAATAGCGCAGCACAACATTTGTGCCCTTCGGGAAATGATTTTCAAAACGGACAACTCCGGCTCCGTTCTGCCCGAAATCGATTACCTTTTCATTTTTAGGTGTTATTATAAGGTTTCCCGAACGTTCATCAACTGTGCGTATCGGAGACGAATAATCCGGTACCGCTTTAAACTCTTTTTCCGCCTTTTTTACCGGCTTAAAGCTGTATTCAATGTTATCGTCCCTGTCCTCGCCGTAATATATTCCGTTGCGGAGGATTTTGCCCGCCGAATACTGCCAGCTTTTATCGGTAGCGGCTATGACCCTGCCGCCGTCGTATATAACGGCGTTTACAGCAAGCTCTTTTCCCCACTTTCCGTTAAATCCGCCGTCAATGCCGAACTGCCCGCTGTACCAGCCTTTGCCTACGAAAACTTCCAGTGTATTTTCGCCTTTAAGCAGCGTTATCTCATAGGTCTGCGCGCGTACACAGTCGTCATAATCGTTCATCATCGGAGTAAGCCAGTCATTTCCTATGCGTTCCCCGTTCAGAAAAGCACGGTAAAGACCGAGTCCGGTTATCTTTATGCGGGCCTCTCCCCCGTCAGAGAAAAAAGTCTTTCTGAAGACCGCTGATTTAACATCTTCCGCGGCGGCTATCCATTCGCCCGATTTATCGGTTGCCGTCTCAAACTCAAGGCTCTCGCTGTCTCCCAGCTCATTCGCCGCAGTAACTGTGTATTTTTCTCCGTACCCGAATTTATAATCCGGACGGACGCATACGCCGTCCACACCCGTAAGCACCGAAGTTTTTCCGTTGTTTAAAAGGGAAAGCGAAAAATCGTTTCCCCTTTTTGCCTTAAACGAAAACATTATATCGTCCGGAGAAATGACGAGCGTGCCCCCGCTCCTGTTAATTTTCAAATCATAGATATTTTTCATAATCTTGTATCCCATTTTCCGCAGAATGCGTCAACCGGGCTTTTGCCCTCGAATTTTTCCGCGCCTGTCAGCTTGGCGAACAGCGCTTCGAGCACTTCGTCCGAACCGCCGTAGGTATTTATATATGTTTTTACCCTCGGCATATCGACAAGGTGATACGGATTTTCAAGCGATATCGCGATTGTGGGAACGCTGTTCATATATACCGGAACGTCCGCTCCCATAGGCTCCGCCCATTCAATTCTGACAACAGTCTGGTTAGACTTTGTCGCCAGCGAGACAAGATAGATTATAAGGTCATATTTATCCGTAATTTCGCTTACCGGCTTTGCCATACCCTCAAATCCGCCGCCGGGTACGAATTCGTCTACCTCAAAACCGGCGTTTTTAAGCATAGCGATGAATTTATCAGCGGCGCCCACCTGCACTCCGCCGCCAAAAGCGCTCTGAGCGCCCTCCTTTTTGTAAACAAGAACTCTTTTGTATTTCTCCGGAGAAATCGGCAGTACGCCCTTTTCCTCCTTGACAAGCGTAATTGACTTGCCTGCGACTTCCCTGCATATACCGCTGTATTTCTTATCTGAGACAACAGTGTTTACCTTATCGATATCCGGAATGTTATTCTTGATATGGAGCTTAAGCGACGCTTTAAGCGCGAGTATTCTCGTGACCGCCTCGTCAAGTCTCTCCGCGGTGATAACGCCGCTGTCAACTCCCGCTGTCATAAACGCGAAGTCTTCCTCAAGGTTTTTGGTAAAGAGGAACATATCGCAGCCAGCTGCAATCGTAAGCGGAACGGCGTCTTTTCTCTCCATAACGGTTCCCATGCCCGCCATGGTTGTGGAATCGGTTATGATAAGACCGTTAAAACCGAGATGTTCTCTCAAAAGACCGCCGAGCAGCTCTTTAGCGATAAGGCCGGGCTTTATATCCTCATCTTTAAGTTCAGGGTTAAGGCGCTTCGACCACGCCGGCTGCATTATATGACCCACCATTACGGTTTTTGCTCCGGCGTCAATACTCATCTTATACGCCCTGCCGTAGGTTTCGTCCCATTCCTCGCAGGAAAGCGTATTCACTGAAGCCAGAAGGTGCTGGTCTCGCTCGTCAACACCGTCGCCCGGGAAATGCTTTATGGACGCGGCTATACCGTGCTTCTGAATCTCCTCCACATACGCCCTGCCGAAATTCGCGACGAGCTGAGGGTCAGAGCCGAAAGTTCTTGTATTTGTAATCGGATTTCTCCAGTTGTAATCAATATCAATAATAGGTGCAAAGGACCAGTTTATTCCGATAGCGGACGCCTGCTCACCTATTACCCTGCCGAGAAGAGCGGCATACTTTTCGTCTCCGGTGGCGGCAATCGCCATCTCGCAGCCTACCTTTGTGCCGCCTAAAACTGCCTGATTCATACCGGCTTCAAGGTTGGCGGATACCAGCATTGGTATCTTCGCGTTTTTCTGAAGTCTTGAGACGGTATTTACAAGCTCTTCCACGGTCATGGTTCTTGTCATCACGCCGCCGACTCCGAGTCCGGACGCCAGATATTTAAGATAATTCTCGTCGTCCGTATATGTAATAAGACAGAACAGCTGTCCTATTTTTTCTTCCTTGGTCATACCGTTTAAAGTGGAGTATACCCACTCTATATCACTGTCGTCAAGATAAAACGGCTTTGCTCTTAAATCTATCATCAGTATCTTCCCTAAATCGTATTTTTAAGTGTTTTTCTCATAAAAAGGCTCTTGAGTTTTTCAAACTGTCCGGAGAACGCGTAGAAGCCGAGCATAAATATTCCGAATATGATCTGCTGAACACCGCCGCCTCCGACTCCGAGGCAGTCAAGACCTGAATTCATAATTGCCATACCGACGGAAGCCACCGCAATTCCCACGGCGTCAACCGACGCTTTTCCCAAAAACATACCGATGAATACCGGTACTATGTAAGAAAACAGTATACTTGAAGTTGAAAGATTTGACTGCGGAGAGATAATATTCTGAGAGCCGTAAACCAGTGCTCCGAGTCCTAAAATAATACCTGTGACAAAATAGCAGGCGATTACATTTTTCTTTTCCGATATTCCTATACTCACAGCCGATCTCTGTCCCATCGAAAGGAGCTTCCCTCTTTTTCCCTCAACCGTAAAGTTGGAATAAAAGAGGAAAAAGAGTATCGCGATTATCAGAGGAATAAAAATAAAGGGGATTTTTCCGAATTTTGAAATGTCATAAGAGATAATGTTGAGACCCTTCGCCTCAAATATAAGATATGTTATCGCTTCGTAAACAAGGGTTACCGCTATGGTGCAGATGATTACCGGCACGCGGCTGAACGAATATATAATCGATGTTATAAGACTTAAAATAACTCCCACCGCAATGCAAAGACCTAAGAACATAAATACATTTCCGCCGGCATTATAGGTCACATTGCCTGCAATAATAGCGGTCAGTATCATTGTGGCACCGCCTGAAAAGTCAAACCTGCCGTTTTTGAACTGCAGATAAATCGCAAGGGCAATTATTGCCGTAAGCGAACCTTCGGTCAACACCTGGCGCATTATTATCGGTGAAACAAAATTGTCTGCGCCGCAGAGCGCGGTAATAAGCCACATTACCAAAAACATTCCGACCGGAAAAGCTAATGTTAGCAATGTCTTTTTTAAGATAGTAAGCAATTTAGTCATAATTATTACCCGTTCTCTCCCCCTCGCAGACAAAAGCCCGCGAGGGGATAATTGTTATAGTTTTTTATCTGGCTTTTAAATCTTCCATTGACATAGACTGAACAACCTTGACAAGACCTTCGTGTGTACCGCCGTTTTTAGCTAAAAGATCACTTACCTCGCTTGCGGTGAGGAAGGAATTTTCAAACTTGCCGGTGTAGTACATCGATTTTTCTTTTACGATATCAAGCTCTTCATTATTGGTAATGCGGATCTGTGAAGAGTCAACACGCTGTGCCTCAGAGGGAGTGTCCTCAAATTCCTTGCCCTCTATCTTGTTGAGGAGCATAACAAGCGGATAAACAATAGCCTCAACATTGCTGAATACGAGTTCCTGGAAGCAGCCGTTGCCGCTTGTGCCGAAGTTGTTTAAAACACTGTCGTCAACCGAGAAGCCCGCGGTATAGAGCTTTATATTTGTCTTGTTGTTCTGTGTCAATGTCGGATAAATGAAGTCAACGCCGGCGCACATTCCGAATATTGCATCAATATTGGGGTTAGCGCTGAAATAGTCCGCCGAAAGAGGCTGGAACATAAGCTCGGTGGTCTCCGCCTGAACGGTTATCTTCTCGTCGTCGGCAGCGGTCTTATTGTATTCCTCGATCTTAGCGCGGAAAGCCGCGTCCATCTCATTCTGATGCGGGAAGGCGAAAGACGGGAATTTTATCATTCCTATATTCTTGTAGCCGTCGTTTATAATACGCTCGGCTATTTCCTCGCCCCAGGCAGTTCCGCTGTATCTTCCGTCAACCACGGTGCCGACAAAATTCGGATTGTCCTTTACCTTGTCAAAGCTCGTTTCGTAGTCGGCAAGATATCCGCCGAGGTAAACGCCTGCTTTTTCGCATTCCTCAAGTATAGCCTCAGTGGCGCTGTCCATGGTGAGGATAAGACCTTTACAGCCGCTTGAGATAAGCTGCTGAGCCGCCGTCTTGTTTGCAGCTTCATCGGTCTGGCTCAGTGTCACATAGGTAAATTCGCAGTTAAGCTCCTCGGAAATACCCTTCAAAAATTCTCTGGTCGCGGTAACCGCGGGACCCTGGTCCTGATAGAGGCCGATACCGATTTTAATCTTTGCTCCGCTTCCTCCTCCGCAGCCGGCAAATGCCGCGCAGCTCAACGCCATTCCTGCTGTAAGAACTAAGGAAATAATTTTTCTTAATGTTTTTTTCATAATTCTCGCTCCTGTTTTTATTTTTTTGTTTTATCTCGGTAATATTTTGCCCTTGTTTCTGCAGGTCAGCAAAACAATACACAAGAAAATTACTGCTTTTATAATATGGATAGTCTGAATATCCACACCCGAAAGGGTAAGTCCGTTGCTTAACAGCACATAGGTAAGCGTACCTATAACAGCGCAGCGAACTTTTGAACTCATACCGCCTGACAGCGGCATTCCGCCGAGTATGATGCATAGCATTATGTCCATAGCGTAGGTTGAGCCGGTGCCCTTGCCGGCGGAACCTGTCCTCGCCAGCAGAAATACCGAAGCGATGGCAACGCACACACCGAACATCATATACGCTATAACCTTCCAGAGAGTTGTATTTACTCCGCACTGCGCGGCGGTTTTCTCATTTGCTCCTATGCTCTTTGTGTATTTCCCGAGTTTCGTGAAATT
The DNA here is from genome assembly GCA_944380885.1 of uncultured Clostridia bacterium. Lineage (GTDB taxonomy): Bacteria > Bacillota > Clostridia > Oscillospirales > Acutalibacteraceae > UBA737. The sequence continues at coordinate 39,826 of CALWIZ010000020.1, forward strand.
AAAGGCGTAGAAAACGACTATCCCCACGACCAGCATAACCGTTATCATTATCTTCGAGTCGGCAAACCTGCTGATGTCGTAATTCTCAACCGAAATCATATTTGAGCCGGTTCTCTCTATCAGGATATACTGTATTCCGCCGAACACGAACATCAGAAACAGTGAAGTAACGATTGACGGGAGTCCCAGCCATACCGCAACGGCGCCGTTGAAGGCTCCGCACAGAAGTGCCAGCACAAGAACCGTAACAAAAGCCAGCAGCATGGAACCCGTGGAATTGAGAATAAATATCATCAGTATACTGTATACACCGAGCTGTACTCCCACGCTTACGTCCATAAATCCCATTGAATAAACGAACAAGGCTCCGAGCGACAAAATCATATATCCGCATACTGTTTCGATAAGTATCGAAATATTGTACGCATTCCAGAGATTACCTGCCGATGTGACCGTAAAAATAATAACGCAGAGCACCAGTCCCATCACCGAAAAAATATCAAATATATGTGTCTTTATTATGCCCCAAAAGCCGCTTTGGCTGTTTGATTTGTTTTTCAAAATAGCTTCCTGCACAATACTGCCCTCCTTAAATCATTGTACCGATAATATCGGTTTCTTTCAGATCCGGACTCCTCATAAATTCTGCGGAGATCGCGTAATCCTTCATTACAATGATTTTATCTGCCATACCGATAAGCTCTGAAAGCTCTTCGGAAATCAGTATTATAGCCTTCCCGCTCTTTTTCATATCGGCTATTATACCGTACATCGCCTGCTTGACGCCGATGTCGACGCCTCTGGTCGGGCAGTCCATTATTATTACATCGCTGTCCTTGGCTGTCCACTTGGCGAAAGAAACTTTCTGCTTGTTTCCTCCCGAAAGGGTATTGACCGCCTGTCTGGGAGTTTTGCACTTGATTTTGTAATTGTCTACTTCCCTGTTTACCATTTTGGCTTTTGTAAACGGATTTATAAATGTGAATTTTGAAATCTGGCTGTAAGACGGCAGCGCTATATTTTCAGCAATATCCGCAGATAAAATTAAAGCCTCGGTATCACGGTTTTTACTTATGTACCCGATTCCGGACTTTATCGCCGTAATGGAATTGTTTATGACCTTGCCGTTTCTCACTACTTTGCCGCCGCTTAATTTTTCAAGCCCGAAACCGGCTCTTCCGATAAGCCTCATTCCGCAGTCGCTCAGTCCTCCGAAGCCCAGTATCTCGCCTTTATGCAGCTTGAGTGAGAAATTTTTTACGGGGCCTACCGAAACATTGTCAAATTCAAGCGCGACCTCATCTGAATGCGAAACGTCATAATCGCTTCTGTAATACGCGTTTCCTATATCGCGTCCGACCATCATAAACCTTATTTTCTCAATGAGCTTTTCTTTTTCGGCGGCGGTATGCGCACCGTGTAGCTCTTCTTCTTCTATCGTACCGATTATATTTCCGTCACGCAGTACCGTAAGCGAGGTGCACTGCTCAAGTATCTCGTCCATATCATGCGATATGAAAACAACGCTCTTGCCCTCGTCTGCAAGACGGTGAATTATATTGTAAAGTATTTCTCGGCCGTCAACCGAAAGTGCCGTAGTCGTTTCGTCCACAACGAAAACCTTGGTTTCCTCTACAACACACCGGACGATTTCAATAAGCTTCCTATCCTCAAAACTATATTTATCAATAACATCCGCGGCTTTTATCCTGTTAAGTCCGAAAGCGTCAAGCCTCTGCTGTGCCGCTCTGTTCATTGCCTTTGTGTTGACAATTCCGAATTTTGAAAAACCTGCTATATCTCCGGCAAAAATATTTTCAGCAACCGTACAGCCCGAGATCGTATTTGCCTCCTGCAGAATCATGCTTATACCCTGACGCTGGGCGTAAGCCATGCTCTCAGGCTTCCAATCTTTTCCGTCGTATATCATTTTACCCGAAGTCGGTTTCTGCATTCCCGCCATAATGGAGGTCACAGTAGACTTTCCGCTGCCGTTTTCACCGACAAGTCCGCGGATTTCGCCCGGGTAAAAGTCTAAGTCGACATTCTTTAACGCGACCGTAGGACCGAAATTTTTATTCATATTACGAATTTGAACAATAGCAGATTGTTTCATAATTATGACCATACCTTTCCGCTGCGCTCCAAGGCACCAAAGGGAACGAAACACGGATCCTCTAACGCAGC
>CALWIZ010000021.1 GCA_944380885.1 uncultured Clostridia bacterium
CAGATTCAGGACTGGCTGGGGCATTCGGATTTTTCCACCACGGCGAACATCTACGCCCATCTGGATTACAGTTCGAAACTCTCCTCGGCGCAGGCGATGGTGAGCGGAATGCCCCTTCCCGAAGCAGGAGATTTTGGCAGCAGATGGGAGCAAAACGCAGAAAAAAGCGGGAAATAAAGCAAAAAGCTGTTCTTTCCAAAATTATGGAAAGAACAGCCCAAAATCGGGTGATTTTTGGAGCGGGCACAAAAAAGAAAAAATCCAGAAACCCGCATGGTTACTGGATTTTTCGATGGCGGAGCGGGTGGGATTCGAACCCACGAGCCCGTGAGGACTACCTGATTTCGAGTCAGGCCCGTTATGACCACTTCGATACCGCTCCCTATATGCTCAACCGCTGTTTTTCCTCGCTTTTTTTCGGTGAAAAAGGGCTTTGGAAAGAACTGACGGAAAGAACAGCAAACTTATTCAATTTTCGAACCGGGTAAAACCCACACGGTTACAAGGTTTTTGGTGGACGAAACGGACAGATCCCCGCAAGATTTCGAGTTATGTTATTTTAAACTTAAAAAATCAGTTCTGATATTATATGCCTAAAACAAACCGCATAGGTAATTATAGTGACTTTGAGGCGGAATGTCAAGAAAAATAATTTTTACCCTTACAAAAAAAGAGAGTAAACCCGTAAATATGCATTTACAGCTTGAAAATATGCATAAAATCGTGTATAATGTTTTTGCATATTTATGAAAGCGGGTGTGTTATGACAAGAAAACAGGCAAGGGAAGAAGCTTTTATTCTTGTTTTTGAAAAGGAATTTAATGACAGCAGTGTGCAGGATATACTTGATACGGCTGCTGAAGTAAGGGATCTTGTTCCTGACGAATATATAAATACTGTTTTTGCCGGAGTATATGATAATATTGAAAAAATTGACAGTATTATATCGGACAAGGCTGTCGGATGGAGTATAGGCAGAATATCGAAAACAGCGTTATGCATATTAAGGCTTGCTATTTTTGAAATATTTTATATGGAGGACATACCGGTATCTGTATCTATAAATGAAGCTGTCGAGCTATGCAAAAAATACGCTACAGAGAATGATGCGTCGTTTGTAAACGGGATTCTTTCGAGTGTCGTGAAATCTATTTGATATGAATATTAACACTATAACAGTACGACAGTTGAATTTTTACGTAAAGTCATTACTTGAAGGCGATATACCGCTTCAAAGTATAGCACTTACAGGTGAAATCTCAAATTTCAAAAATCATTTTGCCAGCGGGCATTTTTATTTTACTCTGAAAGACAGCGCGGCGTCAGTGCGCTGTGTTATGTTTAAAAGCGCGGCACGTTTTGTTGATTTTGAGCCGGAGGACGGCTGTCAGGTTGTGCTGATCGGGCGTGTTTCGCTTTATGAAAAGGACGGTCAGTATCAGTTTTACGCAGAAAGAATGTTTAAAGCAGGAGCAGGCGAAGTCGCGGCAGAGCTTGAGAGACTAAAAGAAAAGCTGAAAGCAAAAGGCTTTTTTGACCTGTCACGGAAAAGACCTCTGCCGAAGTTTCCTCGAAAAATCGCTGTGGTAACCTCAAAAACCGGAGCCGCCGTAAAGGATATTTTAAGTGTTCTTTCACGCCGATGGCCGGTAGCTGAGGTAATTCTCTGCCCGGCGTCGGTACAGGGGGCGTCGGCTGTAAAGGAAATGACAGATGCGCTTGACCGGATTTATGCTTCAGGCAATGCCGATATTATAATAATAGGCAGAGGCGGAGGGTCAGCCGAGGATCTCACAGAGTTCAACAGTGAGGAACTGGCGGAAAAAATATTTGAGTCGCCTGTACCGGTGATTTCCGCGGTAGGCCATGAAACGGATTTTTCAATAAGCGATCTTGTGGCGGATCTCAGAGCGCCTACGCCTTCCGCAGCGGCAGAGCTTGCCGTGCCTGACATTAAAGAGATTGCAAATAAATTTATTAAGTACGGAAATACGCTTAAATCACTGCTTACCGGCAAATATAATTACAGTGCCGCACGGCTTGACAAACTGCTTGTTTCTTCTTTTTTGAAACGTCCGGAGGAGAGCATAATAAGCGCAAGAGCAGAATATGCCGACCGTCTTTCGGACAGGGCGGTAAATGCCTTTACAACCATAGCGGACAGATGCGGCAACAGGCTTATGCAGGATGCCGCCAGACTTGATGCATTAAGTCCTTTGAAAGTTCTTTCCCGCGGTTATTCGCTTGCGTTTAAGGACGGTTTAACTGTTAAGTCATCTGATTGTATCGAAGTAGGAGATGAAATCAGTCTTAAATTTTCTAACGGCAGAGCAAAGTGCCGTGTTACAGAAAAGGAGTAATTTTTTTGAGCAAGAATACAGATTTTGAAAAAGCCATAGAAGAGCTTGAAAAAATAGTTTCACAGCTTGAGGGCGGAGAAGTATCGCTTGACGAGTCAATTAAGCTGTTTGAGCGCGGAATGGAGCTTACGGGAATATGTCGCAAAACTCTTGATACCGCGCGTCAGAAAATAGTGACGCTGACTGAGGCTGAAGAGGAAAACGATAATGGCGGTGAATGAGCTTTTTGAGCGTTGGCTGCCATTGATTGAGAGAAAGCTGGAAATGCTTATAAAGGCAGAAAACCGAAAATATGAAAATGCGCGCAATGCCGCCGCTTACAGCCTGCTTTCAGGTGGTAAGCGAATCAGGCCGGTTCTTATGCTGGAGTTTTACAGGGTTTGCGGCGGCAGGGAAGATATCTCATCTTTTGCGGCGGCGATAGAGATGATACATACCTATTCGCTGATACATGACGATCTTCCGTGCATGGACAATGATGATATGAGGCGCGGCAAGCCATCTTGTCATAAAGCTTTCGGTGAGGCAACTGCGCTGCTCGCGGGTGATGCGCTGCTGACACAGGCGTTTTCTGCTGCGGCAGGAACAGAAAATATTCCGGCAGAACGGATAGTTAAAGCAATTAATGTTTTGTCAGAAAAAGCCGGACTTGAAGGCATGATAGGCGGACAGGTGATGGATCTTGCATTTGAGAATATATGTCCGGAAACTTCTGAAATATTAGAAATGTATATTAAAAAAACCTCATGCCTGCTTGAAGCATCTGCGATGTGCGGCTGCATTCTTGCAGGGGCTGACAGCGTACATGTGAAAGCTGCAGAGAAATATGCTGAAAAACTTGGCCTTGCTTTTCAGATAAGGGACGATATACTCGACTGCACCGCAGACGAAAAAATGCTGGGTAAGCCGGTCGGAAGCGACGAGAAAAACGGGAAAACCACATTTGTGACGCTGTACGGTCTTGAAAGCGCTCAAAGGGAAGCGGAGCAGCTTTCCGCAGAGGCTTTGCAGCAGCTTGAGATATTCGGTGAAGAAGCTGAAATGCTAAAAGAACTCACTGAATATCTGCTTGATAGAAAATATTAAAGGAATGTAATAATTGGAATATAAAATATTAAGCGGAATTAAATCGCCTGACGATGTTAAAAAGCTTAATGAGCAGCAGATTTCGGTACTGTGTGAAGAGATAAGGGAATGTATAATGCTTACCGTTTCAAAAAACGGGGGACATCTCGCTTCAAATCTCGGAGCTGTGGAACTGACTGTCGCGCTGCACAGGAGTTTTTCCTCTCCTGATGATGCGCTGATTTTCGATGTCGGGCATCAGTCATATACACATAAACTGCTTACAGGCAGGTTTGACAGGTTTACAGAGCTCAGAACCGAAAACGGTCTGTCAGGATATATGCGCCCTGACGAAAGTGAGCATGACCCTTTTATAACGGGACACAGCAGTAATTCGATTTCCGCGGCGTATGGTATTTACCGTGCTAAGCGTCTTAAAGGCGAGAAAGGGACCGCTGTCGCAGTTATAGGCGACGGCGCTATGACAGGCGGAATGGCATACGAGGCGCTTAATAACGCCGGAAACGGAAAGAGTAATTTTATAGTTGTACTTAACGATAATAAAATGTCAATTTCCAGAAATGTAGGAGCTCTTGCTCGTAGTCTTGCCAAAATGCGCAACAAACCGCATTATCACCATTTTAAATACGCTTTAAGCCGGTTCCTGCTCGCTATTCCGCTTATCGGAAAACCTCTTAACAGTGCGGTTTATTCACTTAAAGAGAGTATAAAAGGGTTAGTATATAAGAACAATATATTTACGGCAATGGGATTTAATTATCTTGGACCTGTGGATGGTCACGATGTCAAGGCTATGGAACAGCTTTTCAGCATCGCCAAAACTTATTCGCGACCTTCGCTTGTTCACGTTATAACTACTAAAGGCAAGGGATATGCGTATGCGGAGTCTTCTCCGAAAAATTACCATGGAGTGTCGCCCTTTGATATTGATAAGGGCGCATCCGAAAACGGAGAGCCGACATATTCGGATATAGCCGGAAAAACGCTTTGCAGCCTTGCGGAAAAAGACAGCAGGATATGCGCTGTCACAGCCGCCATGACTTACGGAACAGGTCTTACCGAATTTTCCCAAAAGTACAAAAACAGGTTTTTTGATGTGGGAATTGCCGAACAGCACGCCGTGACATTTGCTGCGGGTCTTGCAAGCGCAGGAATGAAACCTTTTTTTGCGGTTTACTCTTCTTTTTTGCAAAGAGGGTTTGACCAGATTATACATGATATGGCGATAGGCAGTTTTCCGGTGCGTCTTCTTATTGACCGTGCCGGTATTGTAGGCGAAGACGGTGAAACACATCAGGGGATTTTTGACATATCCTTTCTCACCTCGGTTCCCGGGATTACGGTTTATTCTCCGTGCGGCTATAAGGAGCTTGAGTACTGCATTGTGAGAGCCTCTGAAAAAGACGAGATGTGCGCAGTGCGTTATCCGAGGGGCTGTGAAAAAGAATGTCTTGACGTCGATTTCAGCGCGGAATATTCTGTTTTCGGTTCCGGCAGTAAGGCGATAGTAACCTACGGCAGGCTTTTTTCTGACGCCTGTGAAGCGCTTAAAGCATGCAAAAATCTAAGTGTTGTAAAGCTAAACAGAGTATTTCCGTTAAGTGACAGTCTTATTGTTGAACTGTATAAATACAGTGAAATACATTTTTTTGAGGAAGGCGTAAAAAGCGGCGGAATAGGCGAACACTGTGCCGCGCGCTTGTTGGAAAAAGGCTTTGACGGAAAATATGTTATACACGCTATTGAAAAATTTGTTCCGCAGTCGGTGGTTTCAGCCGGAATTAAAAATTGCGGACTCGACACTGAAAGTATGATAAAAGCGGTCGGCGGTGAATGTAATGAGTGAAAAACAGCGTCTTGATTCTGCGCTTGTGAGCGGCGGATATGCCGAAAGCCGTGAAAAAGCGAAAGCGCTTATAATGGCCGGTATAGTATATGTCAATAATCAGAAATCCGACAAGGCAGGAAATACTGTAAAACCCGATGATGTCATAGAGGTAAGAGGACCCGGACTCAAATACGTGAGCCGTGGGGGATTAAAGCTCGAAAAGGCTGTTGAAAGCTTTAAAATTGACCTAACCGGAGCGGTCTGCGCCGATATCGGAGCCTCTACCGGTGGTTTTACAGACTGTATGCTGCAAAACGGTGCGTCAAAGGTATATGCAGTTGACGTGGGATACGGACAGCTTGCGTGGAAGCTGAGAACCGACAGCAGGGTTGTAAATCTTGAACGTACAAATTTTCGCTATGTTACATCGGAGCAGATACCGGATTTACTGGATTTTGCGTCTGTTGATGTTTCTTTTATATCTCTTTATCATATTTTCCCGACTCTCAGAACTCTTCTAAAAGATTCGGGAAGGGCGGTATGTCTTATAAAGCCGCAGTTTGAGGCAGGCAGGGAAAATGTGGGCAAGAAAGGCGTTGTACGTGACAAAGACGTTCATATTGCTGTCGTTGAAAAGATATCGTCTCTTGCCGTTGAGGACGGTTTTTCGCTTCTCGGACTTGATTTTTCTCCGATAAAAGGGCCTGAGGGCAACATAGAATATTTATGTTATATAGAGAAGAGCGCCGATCCTGAAAAAAGCTGTGCGGTAACGCCGCAGCAGCTTGTTGAAGAATCTTATACGGCGCTTAAGGAGTGATTGTATGAATGCGGCGGTTATACCGAACCTTGACAAGCGCGGCTCGTCACAGGTGGTTGAAAAGCTCGGAATAATATTGAAGGAATGTGACATTAAGGCATATCTTCCAGAAAATATTGCGGGTGAAAATTTCGGTCATCTTCCTGATGAGCAGCTATACAAAACTGCCGACGTTATTATAACAATAGGCGGTGACGGAACAATAATCCGTTACGCAAAGAGGGCGGCGCTTGACGGTAAGCCGGTGCTCGGAATAAACGCCGGAAGAATGGGATATCTTGCCGACATTGAGCAGAATGAGCTTGAACTCATAAAAAAGCTCAAAACCGGAGAATATGCGGTTGAAAAAAGAATGATGCTGTCGATTTCGGTATGCGAAAACGGCAGAAAGCTTTCCGAATATAACGCTCTTAATGATGCGGTAATAATCAGCGGCTTTATATCGCGAATAATTGATATTTCGGCTTCTGTGGGCAATGATTCGATAAGTTACCGCGCGGACGGTCTTATACTTTCCACGCCGACAGGCTCAACAGCCTATTCGATGTCTGCCGGAGGACCGGTTATTGATCCGCTTACGCAGAGCATGTGTATAACCCCTATATGCTCACATTCTCTGTCGGCAAAGCCTATTTTGCTCGGCGCTGACAACACGGTGAAGCTCAAAGCGTACTCAAAAAAGCGTACGGATATTTTTCTTACGGTGGACGGCAGAAAGGTATGCGCAGTAAGACCGTATACGGAAATATATATTCAGAAGTCAAAACAGTACGCAAAGCTCGTAAGGCTTAACGACCGTTCTTTCTATAAAACTCTGTCCGCAAAATTTAAGGACGGAAGAAGTGTTTAGATAAAAAAAATTTAAGCGAAAAGCCGCCGGCTATGCCTGCGGCAGAACGGAGATTCAGATGAAAAGCAAGAGACAGGAAAAAATACTTGAACTGATAAAAACAAAGGTATTTCTTACGCAGGAGGAACTCCAGACGGAGCTTTTATCGCTCGGATACAATGTTACGCAGTCGACGGTTTCAAGGGACATAAAGGAGCTTCGTATAGTTAAGGGACACGATTCAAACGGAGTTTACCGCTATATTTCAGGAGCATCACCGTCGGGTGAAACGCGCAATACCGAACATTACCGGAAGCTGTTTACCGGAGCGGTGAGAAGTGTGTCTTTTTCGCTTAATAACGTTGTTATAAAATGTTTTACCGGTATGGCGTCCAGCGCCTGCGTTGCGGTGGACGAAATGTTTGGGGATATGATGTTGGGCTCGCTTGCGGGAGACGATACTATTATCATAGTGACCGGTTCGGAGCCGCAGTCGGCGGCGCTTACTGCTGAGCTTAACAAACTTTTAAAATAGCGGGGAAGAAAAATGCTTAAATTTCTTCATATCGAGAACATCGCGGTGATTGAGCGCTCGGACACTGAATTTGCAGAAGGCTTAAATGTGCTTACAGGTGAGACAGGAGCCGGCAAATCAATTTTGATTGATTCGATAAACGCTGTACTCGGAGAACGTACCTCAAAAGAGCTTATACGCGCCGGCTGCGACAGCGCGGAGGTGTCTGCAGTTTTCGGGGATTTCGATGACTCGGCGGTAAAAACACTGTCGGAATTCGGATTTTCACCTGACGATGACGGAAACATAGTGATTAGGCGACGGCTTTCGGTATCGGGAAAAGGGATTATCAAGCTCAACGGAATACCTGTCACCGCCACACAGCTCAAAGACATAGGCAAAAATCTTATAAACATACATGGGCAGCATGACAGTCAGGCGCTGCTTGATCCGGAAAAACATATTTTTTATATTGACGCGCTTGCGGACAATACAGAGCTGCTTAACGAATATTATCAAGAGTTCAGATATCTCAACAAAGTGAGAAAAGAGCTTGAAGCCTCGGAAATTGATGAGGAGGAAAAAAAGCGTCAGACCGATTTACTGAAATATCAGATTAACGAACTTGAAACTGCGGATATAAAGAAAGGCGAGTTCGCAGAGCTTAAACGCAAGGCGCAGATAGCGAAAAATTATCAGACCGTTGTGGAAGCGCTCTCCAAAGCGGATACAGCGCTTAACGGAAACGACGATTTTTCCGGAGCCTCGGCGCTTATTTCCTCAGCGCAAAAAGAGCTTTCTTCCGTTAAAGACGAAAAGTGGAATGCGCTTGCCGAAAAAACAGCCGACGTCCTTTCCGATTTAGCCGATATCGGAGCGGAAATCCGTGATTTTCTTGACAACGCGGAGTATTCTGAGCTTAATATAAACAATATAAACGAAAGACTTGACTTGCTTGAGCGTCTTATGTTAAAATACGGCAATAGCGAGGATGAAATGCTTGACTTTCTCACATCGGCAAAAGTGCGGCTTGATGAGCTTGACTTTTCGGACAGGCGCATATCGCAGCTTTCTGATCTGCTTGATAAATCGACGGAAAGACTTGTTGAGCTTGGCGAAAAGCTGACTTTATCAAGAAAAAAAGCGGCGTCGGAGTTTGAAAAAAAGGTGTGCGATATATTAAGCTACCTTAATATGCCGGATGTAAGATTTACCGTATCAATGCAAAAAGGCAGGTACACAAAACGCGGCTGTGACAATATAGAGTTCCTTATTTCGGCGAACAGGGGAGAAAATGTCAAACCGCTTTCAAAAATAGCGTCGGGCGGCGAGCTTTCGCGCGTTATGCTCGCTATAAAGAGCGTTTTGCTTGATAAGGATCCGGTCGGAACGATGATATTTGACGAAATCGATACAGGCATAAGCGGTTATACTGCCGGTAAGGTAGGGGTACAGCTTAAAAAAGTCGCGAAAAACCGTCAGGTGATATGCGTCACCCATCTGGCGCAGATAGCCGCGATGGCGGACGAGCATTTGCTTATAGAAAAAAGTACTGAGGGCGGCAGAACCTTTACGCAGGTAAAGCCGCTTAAATATGAGGAACGAGTCGGTGAAATTGCCCGCATAATGTCGGGTACGGAGCTGACCGAGAATCTTTATAAATCAGCAAAAGAGTTATTGGACAGGAGTAAGACAAATGACAATTTATGATGAACTTGTAGCAAGAGGACTTATAGCTCAGGTAACTGACGAGGAAGAAATAAAGGACCTTATAAACAACGGTAAAGCTACCTTTTATATCGGATTTGACCCGACGGCGGACAGTCTGCATGTAGGACATTTTATGGCTCTTTGCCTTATGAAGCGGCTTCAGATGGCGGGAAACCGTCCGATAGCGCTTATAGGCGGCGGCACCGGATATATCGGAGACCCTTCCGGCAGAACTGATATGCGTTCCATGATGACGCCCGAACAGATACAGCATAACTGCGACTGCTTCAAGAAACAGATGAGCCGTTTTATCGAATTCGGTGAGGGCAAAGCACAGATGGTAAACAATGCCGACTGGCTGCTTGATTTGAATTATATCGAACTGCTTCGTGAAGTCGGAGCCTGTTTTTCCGTAAATAATATGCTTCGCGCGGAATGCTACAAGCAGAGAATGGAAAAAGGTCTGTCCTTCCTTGAGTTCAACTATATGATAATGCAGAGCTATGACTTTTATCATCTTTTCAAGGAATACGGCTGCAATATGCAGTTCGGAGGAGATGACCAGTGGTCCAATATGCTGGGTGGCAGCGAGCTGATAAGAAAGAAGCTCGGCAAGGACGCTTATGCCATGACAATTACTCTGCTGCTTAATTCCGAGGGTAAAAAAATGGGTAAAACTGCGTCAGGCGCGGTTTGGCTTGACCCCGAAAAAACCTCTCCGTATGATTTTTACCAGTACTGGCGCAATGTTGCGGATGCCGATGTGCTTAAATGCATAAGAATGCTTACTTTCCTTCCGCTTGAGGAAATCGACAAGATGGATAAATGGGAGGGCAGTCAGCTCAATACCGCAAAGGAAATTTTAGCATATGAGCTTACAAAGCTTGTTCACGGCGAAGAGGAAGCCGAAAAGGCACAGTCCGCCGCAAGAGCTATTTTTGCCGGAGGCGGAGACCATGAAAATATGCCGTCAACCGAGCTTTCCGATGCCGACTTTACTGACGGCAAAATAGGCTTGCTTGATATAATGGTAAAAGCCGGACTTGCCGCTTCAAAAGGCGAGGCGCGCCGTCTTGTGATTCAGGGCGGAGTAAGTGTAAACGATGAAAAGATTACCGACCCGCAGCAGGTCTATTCGTCCGATGAAATAAAGAACGGAATGATTATAAAGAAGGGCAAGAAAGTATTTCATAAGATTACGCTTTGATTTTATAAAAGCATTAAAAGCCCGTTCGGAACATTTTTGTTCCGAACGGGCTTTATCTGTCGGCAAACAGGATTCAGTATATTTTGATTGTGGTTAAAGCTTTTTAATAATTTCGTTGTTCTGAGAAATTATATGACCTATTGCGTAAATAAGGAACAGGGCAATAATAGCTAATATAATACCCACAGCAAAAACCGCCACGGCAATAATTGCGAATATCTTGTCAAGCATTACAAGAACAGCCGCCGCTGCCGTAAATACAAGAAGAATACCGAGCGACACAATAAATGAAATAGTTTTAATAACTTTATCAAGATGCTTGAATACGCCGTTTCCGTAGTTTTCAGCGGTTGTTTTTGCGTTGTATTTGGTATTTCTTTTTGTCGGATGAACCGGTCGAGAGGAGGAACTTATGTCCTCAAAAAAAATCTCATTATTATCGTCCAAAGCAAAACGCTCCTTTCAGATTCAGATTTTTTTAACGCCTATTGTAACGTTTTCGCCGTTAATGTCCCATTCCTTTGTAAATCCTGTCGGAGTTTCAGCTTTTACAGAATCGGCAAGCGTATCACCCATTATGTCGTTCTGTCTTGCTACAGCTATTCCCGTTACTTTTTCACTTCCCTCAACCGTTACGTTTATATGATCCGTAACGTTGAAACCGGCTTCCTTGCGCATGGTCTGTATTTTGCTTATAAGTTCCCTGATAAAGCCTTCCTCGATAAGCTCGTCGGTAAGAACGGTATCAAGCGCAACTGTAATTCCGCGGTCGCTTACGGTGTAGAAGCCTTCTTTCTGCTTTGCGTCTATAAGAAGATCTTCTGCGGTAAGCGTGACATTTCCGGAGGGCAGGGAAAGCGTGAGGACGCCGTCTTTATCAAGCTGCTTTTTTGCAGCCGAGCCGTCAAGCTCTGAAAGCGCAGTTCTTATTTCGGAAAGCTGTTTTCCGAATTTGGGTCCTACTGTTTTAAGCTGCGGCTTGAACTGATAGGTTACAAGGTTATCAACATCGTTTGTAAAGACAACCTTTTTGACATTAAGCTCATCACGTATAATATCGGCATAGAAGCTGTCAAGCGTGCCGTTGAGCTTAACGTACATCGCAGCGAGAGGCTGGCGGTTTTTAAGGGATGAGCCGTTTCTTGCCGCTCTGCCTAATACAACAATTTCAAGCACTTTGTCCATATTGTTTTCAAGCTCTTTGTCTATTGCCGCGCTGTTTACGGTCGGGAAGTCACAGAGATGTACGCTTTCGGGCGCATCGGCATCAACGCTCCTTACCAAGTTCTGATAAATGCTTTCAGTCATAAACGGTATCATCGGCGCAGCCGCTTTTGCCGTGGTAACAAGTGCGGTATAAAGAGTCATATATGCCGCTATTTTATCATCAGGCAAACCCTGTACCCAGTAACGCTCACGCCCGCGGCGGACATACCAGTTGCTCATTTCGTCCACAAATTCCTGAAGCGCACGCGCAGCCTCGGGTATGCGGTAATTATCAAGATTTTCGTCTACCGCTCCGACCATTGAGTTAAGTTTTGAAAGCAGCCATTTATCCATAACGGTAAGACTGCACTTATTTATATCGTACTTTGTCGGGTCAAACTCGTCAATATTGGCATAGAGCACATAAAAAGCGTAAGTGTTCCAGAGAGTGCCCATGAATTTGCGCTGACCTTCTGTGACCGCCTTGTCGTGGAAACGGTTTGGCAGCCACGGAGCTGAATTAGTGTAGAAATACCAGCGTATCGCGTCGGCGCCGTATTTTTCAAGCGCTTCAAACGGGTCAACCGCATTGCCTTTTGATTTGCTCATCTTCTGACCGTTTTCGTCCTGAACGTGCCCTAAAACTATGACATTTCTGTAAGGCGCTTTATTGAATATCAGCGTAGAAATCGCGAGCAGGGAATAGAACCAGCCGCGGGTTTGGTCAACCGCCTCAGAAATAAAGTCTGCGGGGAACTGCGATTCAAACAGCTCTTTGTTCTCAAACGGATAATGATGCTGCGCAAAGGGCATTGAACCTGAGTCGAACCAGCAGTCGATAACCTCCGGAACACGGTGCATTTCCTTTCCGCATTTCGGACATTTGATAGTAACGGCATCAATATACGGGCGGTGAAGCTCAATATCGTCAGGGCAGTTATCCGAAAGGCTTTTCAGCTCTTCTATACTGCCTATCGAGTGCATATGGCCGCATTCACACTGCCATATATTAAGCGGCGTACCCCAGTAGCGGTTACGTGATATGCCCCAGTCCTGAACATTCTGGAGCCAGTCTCCGAAGCGGCCCTTTCCTATGCTTTCGGGTATCCAGTTTATAGTATTATTGTTGCGGATAAGATCATCTTTAACCGCAGTCATTTTAATAAACCATGATTCACGGGCGTAATATATAAGCGGAGTATCGCAGCGCCAGCAGAACGGATAGTCGTGCTCAAATTTCGGAGCAGCGAAAAGAAGCCCTTTTTCCTCAAGGTCCTTTAATATAATCGGGTCGGCTTTTTTTACGAATATTCCGGCATAAGGCGTCTCTTTTGTAAGATTACCCTGACCGTCAACAAGCTGAACAAAAGGCAGGTCATACTTTCTGCCGACTTTCGCATCGTCCTCACCGAAGGCGGGGGCGATATGAACTATACCGGTACCGTCGGTCATTGTAACATATCCGTCACAGGTGATGTAGTGACCTTTTTTGTTCTGTTTTTCGCAAATCGGTTTTACAAAATCAAAAAGCGGTTCGTATTCTTTATATTCGAGTTCTTTACCCTTGTATTCCTCAAGAATTTCGTAAGCGGGAACATCTTCTTTTGCAAGACCGCCGAGCACCTTGTCAAGCAGAGCTTTCGCCATATAATAGGTATATCCGTCCGCAGCTTTTACCTTGCAGTAGGTTTCATCGGGATTTACGCAGAGCGCGACATTCGAGGGAAGTGTCCACGGGGTAGTCGTCCACGCGAGGAAATAGGCGTCTTCTCCCACTACCTTGAAGCGGACAATGGCGCTTCTTTCTTTTACGTTCCTGTACCCCTGCGCTACCTCGTGAGAGGAAAGGGGAGTGCCGCAGCGGGGGCAGTAGGGAACAATTTTGAAGCCCTTGTAAAGCAGACCTTTTTCATATATCTTTTTGAGAGCCCACCATTCGGATTCTATAAAGTTATTATGATATGTGACATAAGGATTGTCCATATCCGCCCAGAAACCTACGGTCTTTGAAAAATCCTCCCACATCTCCTTGTATTTCCAGACGCTTTCCTTGCAGTGCTCGATGAATGGCTCAAGTCCGTATTCCTCAATCTGTTCCTTGCCGTCAAGTCCGAGCATCTTTTCAACCTCAAGTTCAACCGGAAGACCGTGAGTGTCCCAGCCTGCCTTGCGGGGAACCATTTTACCCTTCATGGTGCGGTAGCGCGGTATCATATCCTTGATGACGCGGGTCAGCACATGACCGATATGCGGCTTGCCGTTTGCGGTCGGAGGACCGTCATAAAAGACATACGGCTCGCCCTTTGCGCGGGAGTCTATACTTTTTTCGAAAATTTTATTATCGTCCCAGAATTTTTTGATTTTTTTCTCTTCTTCCACGAAATTAAGATTCGGGGAAATACTTTTATACACGGCAATAATTCTCCTTTCAAAATAAAAGGTCTCCGTCCATAATAGGACGAAGACCGAAAACTTCAAACCACCTATTACGGCAGACATACATCTGCGTTCCTTTTAACGGCGGAAAACCGGAGCGGCTTCGGGTCTTAGCGACCTTTGGGCCGTCCGCTCGGGAGTGATACTGCTTTCGCGCGGCTGCCGGGCTCACACCGTCCCCGGTTCGCTTGCTTATCTGTAAAGAGTAGAAGCCGTATTCAAAAGCACAGTCTCCGTCACAGCGTTTAATCGATTTTATAAGTTCGCAGGTAAATTTATTCCTTTGCAGAAGGAATCTGCTGCTTGAGCGCGGCGCGGGTTTTGCGAACGTCTCCGAGATTGGCAGTAAGGCCTTCGTCGGCACGGCGCATAATGTCGTCAACAAAATCCTGAGCTGCTTTACGCATCTCACGGCTTTTTGTCTGTGCGGAAGCAATAATCTCCGCAGCCTTCTGCTGAGCCAGCTTTACGATTTCTTCCTGCGCAGTCATCGCCTTCGCGCGTTCCTCGGCGCTTCTTATAATACCGTCTGCCTCACGCTTGGCGTTTGTAATAATATCGGCGCGGTCGGCTACAATTCCTTTTGCCTGCTTTATTTCAGCCGGAATGTTAAGGCGTATATCGTCGACAACAGCGCGCAGCTTTTCAATGTCAACTACGGTTTTTTTGCCCGGAATCTTAATACCGCTGTCCAGTACCTCGTCAAACTGTTCAAGTAATTCGTCAAGTGTCATTTTTTTCATCCTCCGTAAAGTAGACTAACTGTCTTTTCTGTTTTTTTGGTATATCCTGTTCATTATATCATCTTTAATAACATCGGGAACAAAGCTCGAAATATCTCCGCCCATGCTCGCAATCTGTTTTACCATGCTTGAGCTTAAATACATATTCTGGCTCGCCGTTGTGAGAAACACGGTTTCCACTTTCGGGTTGAGCTTTTTGTTTGCGAGAGCCATCTGAAACTCATATTCAAAGTCAGACATAGCCCGAAGACCTTTAACAATAGCAGTCGCATTTCGCATTGCCGCGTAATCGGCAAGCAGACCGTCATAATGCGCTACTTCGACATTGTCAAGCCCCGTTATACATTTCTTTATCATATTTACCCGTTCTTCAGGTGTAAAGGAGCAATGCTTCGCGCCGTTGCTGGCGACCACAACTATAACCTTTCCGAACAGATGCGAGGCTCTGGTTATAATGTCAAGATGGCCGAAAGTAACCGGGTCAAAGCTGCCCGGACAAACCGCTGTAAGACTGTTCATCATATCTCTCCTTTCCGGTAGACCGTTATGATGACCTTGCCATAGCGGTAAACCCTGTCAACCGTAAAACCGCCGACCGACTGTTCGGGTGTGATTTCCGGCGGGTGCTCACAGACTATTGTGCCGTAATCGCTCATGAGCGGCAGAACAGCTTTGACTGCCGGCATCAGAAGACCGGCCGAATACGGAGGGTCGATAAAAACAATATCAAATGTATCGCGGGAGGCTGCGGCAAAGGCGGCATAATCCGTGTGGAAGACGCGCGCTTTATCGCCAAGACCGGTAATCTCGATATTCTTTTTTATGTTTTTGACCGACGTATCCGAAGCGTCAACAAAGACGGCGTTTTGAGCGCCTCTGCTTAAAGCCTCAAGACCGAGCTGGCCGGAGCCCGCGAAAAGGTCAAGAACCCGTCTGCCCTCAATGTCAAACTGAAGGGCGCTGAAAATACCTTCCTTTACACGTTCCGGTGTTGGTCTTACGTCTCTGCCGTCCGGCGGAGAGAGGCGTTTGCCCCTTGCGGTACCGGTTATGATTCGCATTAGTATCACCAAAACAAATAAGTTTTAAGAGAACATACTTCTCTTTATAACTTAATATATTATCACACTAAAAGGTATGCTTTGTCAACCCTTTTTTTACTTATAATACATTTTTATTTGCTGAATTTATAAGACGGCAGGAAAAGCACGTTAAAAATATTAAAATTAAATCTTGACAAAGGGACTTGGTGACGATATAATAATCTTTGTGACGATAGAGGTGGAAGTATGATTATTGATTTAAAACGTGTTTTCGTCAATGAGGATTCTTCCTTACCGATTGAGTATTTGCTGGATATGAGTACAGTAGATTTTTCAGGCGTTTATCCGCTCAAAGAGCCTGTAAGGATAACGGGTACCGTTTCCGGCAAAGCAAGCCTTGTTGAATTAAACGCGGAGATTATATATAAATATGAAGCTCCGTGTGACCGATGCGGCGTATATACCGCAAAAAGGCACACATTAAAGATAAATAAGCCGCTTGCCCCGAGTATTGAGGGTGAGGACAGTGACAGTATCATTATTGTCCCGGATATGAAGCTCGACTTGGACGAGCTTGTTTATTCGGAGGTAATAATGAGTCTTCCTATGAAGCACCTGTGCAGGGAGGACTGTAAGGGTCTGTGTCCGAAATGCGGTAAAAATCTTAATGAGGGCGCCTGCGGATGTCCTGAAAAGGAAATCGACCCGAGGCTTTCGGCGCTTGCCGAATTACTTGATGATTAAAAAACACTTTTATTATTTTAAGGAGGTGCTCAAAATGGCAGTACCAAAGAGAAAGACCTCTAAGGCAAGACGCGACAAAAGAAGAAACAATCTCTGGAAGCTCAATGCTCCCACATTGGTAAGATGTTCCAACTGCGGTGAATATAAGCGTCCGCACAGACTTTGCTCTGCCTGCGGCCAGTACGACGGACGCGAGGTAGTAAAGGTCGGCGAATAATCGCGCGGTTTGTCTTTGTAACAGGGGCAGAGGGGGAAGTGTTCCTCCTCTGCTTTTTGTTAGTAAACGGATTAAGGAAGGGGCGGCGTATGTCAGTAATAATTAAATCTGTTGATAAAGGAAGTCCGGCATACAAAGCGGGACTCCGCGGCGGAGAGACGCTCCTGTCACTAAACGGCAACAGTATTATTGACGTGCTTGATTACCGCTTTTATCAGAACAGCGGCAGTCTTGTGCTTGAATATTTGGACGTAACCGGTAAAACAAAAACAGCAAAGGTCAAAAAGGACGAATATGAGGAATTGGGTCTTGAGTTTGAAACATATCTTATGGATAAAAAGCATTCCTGTCTTAATAAGTGTGTCTTCTGCTTTATAGACCAGCTTCCTATGGGGCTAAGGGAAAGTCTTTACTTTAAGGACGACGATTCGCGTCTTTCCTTTCTTTTCGGTAATTATATCACGCTTACAAATATTACCGAGCATGAAGTCGAGCGCATTATAAAAATGCATATCAGCCCCGTCAACATTTCTGTTCATACAACAAATCCGGAGCTTCGCGTTAAAATGATGACAAACAAGAACGCCGGAAAGGTGCTTGAAATTATCGACCGTTTCAACAGCGCAGGAATAAAAATCAACTGTCAGCTTGTGCTTTGTCCGGGATATAATGACGGAAAAGAGCTTGAGAGGACTCTTGAGGATTTAAGCAAACTTGAAAACGCCGAGTGTATAGCGGCAGTGCCTGTCGGACTTACAAGGTACCGTGAGGGGCTTGCAAAAATTGAGCCTTTTAACAGTGATACTGCGGCGCAGGTTCTTGATATCATAGACCGATACGGGGATAAGTGTATACAAAAATACGGTCAGCGCAGAATATACGGCGCAGAT
Source organism: uncultured Clostridia bacterium (assembly GCA_944380885.1). Lineage (GTDB taxonomy): Bacteria > Bacillota > Clostridia > Oscillospirales > Acutalibacteraceae > UBA737. The sequence continues at coordinate 17,634 of CALWIZ010000021.1, forward strand.
GAGTTTTACCTGTTGTCGGGAAGAGAAATACCTGAAGCGGATTATTACGGGGATTTCCTACAGCTTGAAAACGGTGTGGGTTTATGGTCGCTTTTAAGGAGCGAGGCATTTGAGGCGCTTAAGGAGACAGAGCCGCGTACCGTAAAAAGGAAAATAACCATGGCGACTGGTGAAGCGGCGTATCCGCTTATCAAGGCAATAGCAGGGGAATGCCGCAAAAAAAATCCGCGGCTTGAAGTGAACGTTTATGCCGTGAAAAATAATTTTTTCGGTGGAAAAATCAATGTTGCCGGACTTGTTACGGCGACTGATATTGCGGAGCAGCTGGCAGAAAAACAGCTTGGTGAGGAACTGCTTATTCCTTCCGTTATGTTAAGGCAGGAGGGCGATATGTTCCTTGACAGCGTGACGGTGGACAAACTGTCAGAGCGGCTTAATGTTAAAATAATACCGGTCGGGAATGACGGATATGAGCTTGTAGACGCTATTCTCGGCGAGTAATATTAAAGGGGGAACGGCGTTATGGCAAAACCGGTAGTGGCGGTAGTGGGGCGTCCGAATGTCGGAAAATCCACGCTTTTCAATAAAATAATAGGAAAACGCCTTTCAATAGTCGATGATACTCCGGGCGTCACACGCGACAGGATTTACGGGGACGGCGAGTGGCTCGGAAAAAAATTCATGCTGGTAGATACCGGCGGTATAGAGCCGGACAACGGCGACGTCATACTTTCAGGTATGCGCGCGCAGGCGCAGCTTGCCATTGATACGGCTTCCGCCATAATTTTTGTCACCGATATAAGGTCTGGCGTTACGGCGGCTGATATGGAGGTCGCATCCATGCTTCAGAAGAGCGGCAAGCCTGTTGTGCTGTGCGTGAACAAATGCGATACCATAGGCGAGCTTCCGGCTGATTTTTATGAATTTTACAATCTCGGCATCGGCGAGCCGATAGCTGTTTCCTCTGTTCACGGCCACGGAACCGGCGACCTTCTTGACGCGGTAATAGCGCATATCCCGTCGGAGGAGTTCGAGGACGAGGACGACGATATTATAAACGTTGCTGTAATAGGCAAGCCCAACGCCGGGAAGTCATCTCTTATAAACCGGATAGCAGGTGAAGAACGCTCAATAGTTTCAGATGTTGCCGGAACCACTCGTGACGCTGTGGATACAAGAATAGAAAAGGACGGCGTTAAATATAATTTTATTGATACTGCCGGATTGCGACGTAAAAGCCGTGTTGACGATAAAATTGAGAAATACAGTGTTATCCGTGCGGAAATGGCTGTTGAACGCGCCGATGTTTGTGTTATAATGATAGACGGAAAGGAAGGCTTTACCGAGCAGGACTCAAAGGTTGCGGGTCTTGCGGTTGAGCAGGGAAAGGCGTGCATTATAGCTGTGAATAAATGGGACGCTGTCGAAAAGGACGGCAGAACCATGGACAGCACGCGTAAGAGTCTTATGAATGACTTTTCCTTTATGCCGTACGCGCCGATAATTTTTATATCGGCAAAGACAGGACAGAGAATAGACCGTCTTTTTGAGCTTATAAAATATGTATATTCGCAGAACACCATGCGGATTTCCACCGGTAAGCTGAATGATATATTGGCGGACGCTACCGCCCGTGTCCAGCCGCCGACGGATAAAGGAAAAAGACTGCGGATATATTATATGACGCAGGCTTCTACCAAACCGCCTACATTCGTATGTTTCTGCAATAAGGCTGAGCTTTTCCATTTTTCGTATCAGCGCTACCTTGAAAATCAGATACGCTCGACCTTCGGGCTTGAGGGTACTCCGGTACGCTTTGTAATTCGTGAAAGGGGAGACAAATAATGGCGTTTTTCTGTATCGGCGCGGTAATAGCCGCGTATCTGCTCGGAAGTATAAATTTTGCCGTTATTTTTGCCGGTGCGTTTCTTAAAAAAGATGTCAGAGAGCTGGGCAGCGGCAATGCCGGAACCACAAATGTTATGCGCACAGCCGGATTTCTTCCCGGCGCTCTTACTTTTATTTGCGATGCGCTTAAGGGCTTTGCTGCCTGCTTTATCGGAAAAACGGTTTTTGATTATGTCTATACAAGCACGGGAAGCGAATGGGCGCTGCCTGTCTACGGAGCCTACCTATGCGGCGTTGCCTGTATGCTCGGGCACGTTTTCCCGCTGTTTTTCCAGTTCAAGGGTGGAAAGGGTGTTGCGACAAGTGTAGGTATATACGCCGTGTGCTGTCCTATAGCTATTATTTCAGGTCTTGTTGTTTTTGCGCTTTCGGTTATTATTTCCGGAATAGTATCGTTAAGCTCTCTTTTGGCTACTGTAACGGTTGTCACCTTATCAATTGTTTTTTTCGGCGAGGAAGCCGGTCTTGCCGTTTCCGCCGCCTTGAGTATAGTGATGGGTATTATAGTGTTCTTGAAGCATTCGGAAAATATTAAAAGACTGATTAAGGGCGAAGAAAAGAAAATAAAGATAAGGAGACGCAAATAATGGCTAAAATTACGATTTTAGGCTCAGGCGGCTGGGGAATGGCACTCGCTATTTCGGCGCACAGCAGCGGCCATGATGTTACATTGTGGTCTCCGTTTAAGGATGAAGCTGATGCGCTTCTCAAGAATCGGGGTAATGAGCGTCTGTTAAGCGGTGTAAGGCTGCCTGACGGTATTGAAATCACAACGGATTTATCGGTTGTTTCCGGCTCGTCTGTAACGGTAATTGCTACCCCGTCAACTACGATACGCTCAGTGGCAGCGCAGCTTTCGGCATACAGGGATATCGGTATTGTCGTCAATGTCGCAAAGGGGCTTGAAAAAGGGTCTCTTTTAAGACTGTCACAGGTCATTAAAGATGAAATCCCCGGCGCAAAGGTTGCAGTTCTTTCAGGACCTTCCCACGCCGAGGAGGTTGCGAGAGGAGAATATACAACCGTTGTTGCGGCGGCTGAGTCACCGGTTACCGCGCAGATAGTACAGGATATAATGTCATCTGACTGCCTGAGAATATATACATCAGAAGACCTTATAGGAGTAGAGCTCGGAGGCGCGCTCAAGAATATTATTGCCATTGCTTCCGGCTTTTGCGAGGGACTGGGACTCGGAGACAATTCGAGGGCGGCGCTCATAACGCGCGGACTCGCTGAGATGTCAAGACTCGGCGTGTGCATGGGAGCAGAGGAATATACCTTTTCTGGTCTTGCGGGTGTCGGTGACCTAATTGTTACATGTACTTCAAGACACAGCCGCAACCACAGGTTCGGCAAAAAGGTGGGAGAGGGTATGCCCATCGCTCAGGCGCTCGGAGAAGTCGGCACGGTAGAGGGCTATTACGCCACAGATATGGCATATTCGCTTTCAAAAAAGTATAATATTGAAATGCCCATAGTTGAAAGCTGCTATGCGGTGCTTTACGGCGGAAAGGACGTAAAAGAGGTTCCAAACGACCTTATGAAACGTCCTATGCGCAGTGAACATTGAGTTTCTAAGCGCTGCTCAAACAAATTTTATATTTTTAAAAATTATAATTTAAAAAAATACTTGATTTTTGTCTTTAAATCTGTTATTATTATGTTTGCTATGTGGGTCGGCATAGAGCCGACAGAAAGAAGGAGGTGCAGACCATGGCTAAATGTGATATCTGCAGCAAGGAAATTGCTTTCGGAATAAAGGTTTCCCATTCACACAGACGTTCCAACAGAACATGGAAACCCAATGTTAAGAAGGTAAAGGCAATCGTAAACGGCACTCCTCGCCGTATCAATGTTTGCACCCGCTGCCTTCGTTCAGGTAAGGTCACCAGAGCGATTTAATGAAGTTTATACTTACAAAAATAACCCTCGGTGTAAACTGAGGGATTTTTTGTATCCGAATAATACATTTAACGGTGATTGAAATGATAAAAGCGGTTTTATTTGACCTTGACGGTACGCTGGCTAATTCGCTCAGCGACCTTGCGGACAGTACAAATTATGCGCTCTCGGAAATGGGCTTTCCGACTCACGAACGGGAGGAATATAAGTATCTCGTAGGGGACGGTATTCCCAAGCTGATCGAACGCGCACTGCCGGTGGGAGAAAAGACAGAGGAGAACAAAAAGAAGTGCCTTGATATTTTTATGGAGCGTTATAATGAGCATTATCATGATAAAACTGTCGCATATGACGGAATACCTGATATGCTCTCGGAGCTTAAAGAAGGCGGATTGAAAATCGCCGTCATTTCGAATAAGGCGGAGGAAATGGCGGTTAAGGTCGTCGAAAAGCTGTTCGGCGGTATGTTTGATGTTGTCGCCGGAAAAAGGGAGGGATTCCCGACTAAACCTGACCCGGCGCTTACGCTTGAGGTTATAAGACAGCTCGGTGTGAAGCCGCAGGAGTGTGTTCTTGTGGGTGACTCCGGAATGGATATGGCGGCGGCGGTAAACGCCGGCGCGGCTCCTGTCGGTGTGCTGTGGGGATTCAGGCTCGAAGACGAGCTTATAAAAAACGGAGCTGAGTATACGATAAAATCTCCGGCGGAAATACCGGAAATAATCAGGAAAATAAATCATGGATAAAAAAATAAGTTATCTGCCGACGAAAGCGGCGTCATATGTCGGATTTTTCGTCCAGGCAATAGTAAATAATTTTCTGCCGATACTTTTTATAGCCATACAGGACGTTTACGGCATTGGTTACGAAAAACTTGGCAGGCTTATAATGTTCAATTTTCTGACACAGCTTGTAACGGATATGCTCACGCCGAAAATCGTGGGTCTCATCGGATACAGAAAAGCGGCGGTTATGTGTCAGGGCGTGGCGGCGGTCGGTCTTTCAATGCTATCCTTTATGCCGCGCATTTTGCCGGACGCTTATACCGGAATTGTTATTTCGGTTATGGTATATGCCTTCGCGAGCGGGCTTATGGAGGTTATATTAAGTCCTATGGTCGAAATGCTGCCGACTTCAAATAAAAGCGGCAATATGTCGATACTTCATTCATTTTACTGCTGGGGTCAGGCTGTGACGGCTCTTGTCACAACTTTGCTGATAAACCGCCTCGGTTATGAAAACTGGACGTATATTCCGCTTATATGGGCGGTAATTCCTTTAATAAATATGTTCAGCTTTCTTAGGGTGCCTATAATTGAGCCTGAACCCGAAAGAAAAAGCGACCGGCTTAAGGACCTTATTAAGTCCCGTCTGTTCAGGTGCTTTATGTTTATGATGCTGTGCGCCGGAGCAAGTGAAATAGCCATGGCTGAATGGGCGTCGATGTTCGCGCAGCAGGCGCTCGGCGTTTCAAAGGTTGTGGGAGACCTTGCAGGACCGTGCGCTTTTGCGGTCTTTATGGGGCTTGGCCGTGTGATTTATGCTGCGTTTTCAGAAAAAATACCGTTTAGAACCGCTGTTATTGCCATGAGTTTGCTTTGCACCGTCTGTTACCTTGTGACAGCTTTTGCAAAAATTCCTTTTATGGCGCTGCTTTCATGCGCTGTTTGCGGATTTACGGTCAGCATTTTCTGGCCCGGAACTTATTCTGCCGGAGCGCGCTTCTTTCCGAGAGGTGACGCGGTGATGTTCAGCGTATTCGCGATGTGCGGCGACCTCGGCTGCTGTATGGGGCCTTGGATACTCGGGATTGTGGCGGAAACGGTAAATCTTAATATCGGATTTGCGGTAACAGCGGTATTTCCCGCGGGAATGCTTGCAGCGGCACTGCTTTTTCTGAAAGAAAAAGATTGAAAAATTCTTGAATACAGTATAAAATAGGCATAAGAGGTGAGCTGTTTGAAAAGAGACGGATATTTAAGCTGGGATGAATATTTTATGGGTATAGCGCTGCTTTCTGCGATGCGCAGCAAGGACCCGTCAACACAGGTGGGAGCCTGTATTGTCAATTCTGAAAAAAGAATACTGTCTGTGGGATATAACGGAATGCCGCGCTGCTGCAGTGATGATGTTTTTCCGTGGGAGAGGGACGGTGAGCCGCTTGAGTCAAAGTATTTATATGTTTGTCACGCTGAGCTTAACGCTATACTCAACTGCGCGAGCGGGAATGTCCGCGGCTGTACGGTATATACCACGCTTTTTCCCTGCAACGAATGCGCAAAAGCGATTATTCAGTCCGGAATAAAAGAGGTTGTGTATATGTCCGATAAATATTCGGATTCGGACAGTGTGCTTGCGTCAAAGCGTATGTTTGAAACCGCCGGAGTCAGCTTCCGTCAGTATGACGTGACTGACAGGCAGATTTCTCTTTCGCTTTAAAATAAATTTTTATTACAACTTAATATTTTCTTCCGGTCGGCGCAGAAATACGCCGGCCGGTATTTTGTGTTTTTTGTTGCCAAAACGGTTAGTATATGGTAAAATCAAACTGTTATGAATAAAAACGGAGTGATAAAATGGAAATCAATAAACAGCTTGCGGAAGAATTTTCATTAAAGTCTTTTCAGGTTGAAAATACCGTAAAGCTCATAGACGAAGGAAATACTATTCCGTTTATAGCCAGGTACCGTAAGGAGGCTACCGGTTCGCTTGACGACCAGGTGCTTCGTGAGCTTGCCGACAGACTTTCCTATCTTCGCAATATGGATGAAACAAGAGAAAAAATCAAGGCTGCCATTGAAGAGCAGGGAGCGCTTACGGACGAGCTTTCGGCAGCGGTAGACGCGGCAAAGACCCTTACGGAGCTTGATGATATTTACCGCCCTTTCAAGAAAAAACGCAAGACGAGAGCGTCGGTCGCAAAGGAAAAGGGACTTTCTCCTCTTGCCGAAATGATATACGCGCAGAAGCCGGACTGTGAGGATCCGATTAAGGAAGCTGAAAAATATATTGATCCCGAAAAGGGCGTTGAAACGGCTGAAGATGCTTTACAGGGCGCTATGGATATAATAGCCGAAATGATATCGGACGACGCAGACGTGAGAAAGCGTATGCGGTTTGTCTGTCTTGCACACGGCAGCCTTACGGCAAAGGCGGCAGGCGATGAGCTTGACGTATATGAAATGTATAAAGATTTTTCAGAACCGCTTTCAAAAATAGCCGACCACAGGATTCTCGCGATAAACCGCGGGGAAAAGGAAGAATATTTAAAGGTTTCGGTTGATTTTGACCGCGATAAAGCGATGTTTATAATCGGTAAAACCCATATTAAAGAGGGTTCTCCAGCTACCGCGTATGTGAAACGCGCGGCGGAGGACGCATACAGCCGTTTGATTTTTCCTTCGGTCGAGCGTGAAATACGTTCTGAGCTTACTGAACGCGCGAGTACGTCGGCCATTAAGGTCTTTTCAACAAATCTCCGTCAGCTTTTAATGCAGCCGCCGGTTAAAAACGCAGTGACAATAGGGCTAGACCCCGGTTACAGAACCGGCTGCAAGGTCGCCGTGGTGGACGGCACCGGAAAGGTACTTGATACCGGTGTTATTTATCCCGTACCGCCTAAAAACAAGGTTGAGGAAGCCAAGCAGATAATAAAGGGACTTGTAAAAAAATATAATGTCAGTGTTTTTGCTATCGGAAACGGCACCGCGAGCCACGAGACTGAGGTTTTTGCGGCAGAGGTTATAAAAGAACTCGGCGGAGGTATTTCGTATATGGTAGTCAGTGAAGCCGGAGCAAGCGTTTACTCCGCCTCAAAGCTGGCGGCTGAAGAATTTCCGGAATACGATGTTTCATTAAGAAGTGCCGTTTCTATCGCGAGAAGACTTGAAGACCCGCTTGCCGAGCTTGTGAAAATCGACCCGAAAGCAATAGGCGTAGGACAGTACCAGCATGATATGCCCGCAGCAAAGCTGAGTTCAGCGCTTGACGGAGTTGTGGAAGACTGCGTAAACAGCGTCGGTGTGGACCTTAATACCGCGTCGGTACAGCTTTTATCCCGTGTTTCAGGTCTCGGAGCGGCAGTGGCTAAAAATATTGTGACCTACAGAGAGGAAAACGGCAGATTTACAAGCCGTGCGCAGCTTAAAAAAGTGCCTAAGCTCGGACCGAAGGCGTTTGAGCAGTGCGCAGGCTTTCTGAGAGTGGCTGACGGTTCACAGGTGCTTGACAATACCTCTGTTCACCCCGAAAGCTATGATGCGGCGAAAAAGCTGCTTAAAATTTGCGGATATACAGACGACGATGTCAGAAAAGGCAGCGCGAAGCAGCTGTCAGAGAACGTTCAGGCACGCGGAATTGATAATATAGCCGCTGAACTTGAAATCGGCGTACCCACTCTTGAGGATATTATTAAAGAGCTTGAGCGTCCGGGAAGAGACCCGCGCGAGGAGCTTCCGCCTCCGCTGCTGAGAAGCGATATAATGTCTATGGAGGATTTGAAGCCCGGAATGGAGCTTACCGGTACGGTCAGAAATGTTATAGATTTCGGTGCTTTTATCGATATCGGCGTCCATCAGGACGGACTTGTTCACATTTCCCAGATAACAAACCGCTTTATAAAACACCCGTCCGAGGTACTTAAGGTCGGTGATATAGTTAAGGTATGGGTGCTGTCTGTTGATGTTCAGAAGAAAAGAATTTCACTTACAATGAGGAAAGAAAAGATAAACAATGAAGCATAACAATATCAAGGGAAGTCTTATTCTCTGTACGGCGGCGCTTATTTGGGGACTCGCCTTTGTAGCCCAGAGCGACGCCGCGGATCTTATCCCGCCCTTTACCATCAATGCCCTACGTTCATTTATCGGCGCGGCTGCGCTGTATGTGTTCTATCTTCTTACTACGCGCGGCAAAAAACCGTTTTTACCTGCTGAAAAAACGGTAAGAAAGCAGTTTTACTTTGCGGCGCTCATATGCGGCTTTATGCTTGCCGTATCGGTAAATCTTCAGCAGTTCGGGCTTGCGGCATACCCCGACGGAGCCGCCGCGGCAGCCCGCGGAGGTTTTATTACGGCGCTGTATGTTGTTCTTGTTCCGGTTTTTTCGTTTTTTGCCGGAAAGAAAATAAGCGCGGTTATATGGCTAAGTGTTGCTGTGGCGCTTGCGGGATTCTATCTGTTGTGCCTTTCAGGCGGAGCAGGAGGAATTTACATGGGCGATGTTCTGATTTTCATTTGCGCGGTCAGCTTCAGTTTTCATATTATGTCGGTAGATAAATTTGTAGGTATTACCGGAGGAATAAGACTCTCGGTAATGCAGTTTACGGTTGTCGGCATACTGTCGGCTGTACTGGCGTTAATATTTGAAAAACCTGTTTTTTCGGATATAATCGCCGCGGCACCGCAAATACTTTATCTCGGAATAATGTCGAGCGGAGTAGCGTACACTCTACAGATTGTAGGTCAGAAGTATGCCGAGCCGTCGGTCGCGTCACTTTCAATGAGCCTTGAAAGCGTTTTCGCGGCGCTCGGAGGCTGGATAATATCCGGAAATGTTCTCAAACCGCAGGAATTTGCCGGCTGTGCGCTTGTGTTTGCAGCGATAATCGCAGCGCAGCTTCCGGAAATTTTATCTTCAAAAGCAAAAAAACCGTCAGCGAAAAAATATAATTAATGTAAAGCTCAACATTTAAAGATACCGTTTGCATCTTTATGCCGATGGTGTCTTTTTGTATTTTTATTGCTTTGGTTGACATGTCTAAATATATATAGTAGAATATTATCGTGATTTGTGCAAAAAGCGTGGTGCGGGGTATGCAGCTCATAGATGAAATTGACAGATATATAAATAGGCTGAAAAATGATTACGGTCTTTCCGTTACTCTTCATCCTACCGGAAGGGAATATCTTATTTCCAACAGCAGTCTTATAAAGTATAATTTTCACAACTCAGCATATTGCACATTTATTAAATCAAACCGTGATGCTATGAGAACCTGTGTCAAAAAACAGTCGGCTATTGAAAAAAAGCTGATGACCGAAGAGGTTTTTACCGGTGTATGTTACGCAGGGGTGAAGGAAAGAGTTTACGGCTTTTATCTGAGGGATAAGTATCTTGGCTTTATTTCGGTCAGCGGTTATAAAGCGGACAAAGAGATTTACGTACCGCGAATTAAAAAAATATGCAACGATTATCTGTTTACATATGACGATACGCTTGAGATATACGAGCGCCTGTCAGATAATTTTCCCGACACGGAAATGCTTGACAGTCTTATTTTTCCGCTCAGGAGAATGATTGAATACGGAAATATGATATTCGAAAACATAATAAGCGAGAAAAATTCGCTTTATGTGGAAATAATTCGTTATTTAAACGAGCACTTCTGCGACGATATTTCACTTAGAACACTGTCAGATACATTTGCGGCAAGTGTTTCACAGATTAGCCATACCTTCAAAAAGCATAACGGTAGAAGCGTAAGGGATTATATAAATATGCTTCGCATAGAGCTTGCAAAAGAACTTTTAAGACACACCGATAAGAACATAACGGATATTGCGATGATTACAGGGTACAGCGATAGCTGTTATTTCTGTAATGTTTTCAAGAAAATCACAGGAGTTACCCCGGGAGATTACAGAAAAGCCATACCGACAAAACATTTCTAAATCCGGAAACAGGATAACTAAAAACCTCTGCTGATGCGGCAGAGGTTTTTTATAAGCGGTATATACCGGTAAAAGAATAATATTAAATTTCTCTTATAAACGGCGGTAAAATTTCTGAATTAAGAAGTTCGGAATACGCTTTTACTTTCCTGAAAGTATTTCCCATCATTTCTGTTTCCCGGTATTTTCTGATGCGTTCCATATCAAAATCAGCGTAGAAAAAACCGATTTCTTTTTCGCCGGCTATAAGCAGGGTGTTATCTATGCATAACCCGTTTTCGTCCCAGCATATTGGAGAGAAGGCACAGGACTGTCCGGCGTTATCTCCGGGCGCATTAGCCATTGCTATTCCTGTCATATTCTCGTAAGCACGTGTTGACAAGGCGTTAAGCCTCGGCGTCATGCTTGCGCAGTCATTGGGCACAAGTATTATTTCAGCGCCTTTTAGCATAAGCACACGTGCGCTTTCAGGATATTCACGGTCATAGCATATCATAATTCCGAGTTTTATTCCGTGAAAATCACATACTTTAAACTCACTTCCGCTTTCAAGGCAGATTTCATCTGAAAAATCACAGGTGTGAACCTTTGAGTATGTCATTAAAATATTTCCTTGTTTGTCTATAACTATTGCGGAATTTTTCGGCTTTTTGTTTCCTTTTGTAAAGGAGGTGAGTACAACTCCGGTACCGTACTCGGCTGCCGCGCGGCATACGGTCTGTATTTCCACACAGTCTGTTTCAAGCGCGTCACAGTTTGTTACGGGGAAAAAGTAGCCTGTAAGAAAGCATTCGGGCAGCAGAAGAATGTCCGCACGCTGCTCAGAGGCGGTTTTTATAGCTGTCAAAACAGTTTTAAGGTTTTCTTTTACCGAGCCTTTTTGCGCCTGTTGTTGAAGTATTGCAACTCTGAATATCATTTTGAAATTACCCTTTCCGAAAGGCTAATAGTCAGATTTTTCCGCTGTCTTTCAGCAGCTTCAGCTTTAAAACTGCCGCCTGTGTTTTAGCATCGGTTATTTCGCCTGAAAGTATCATTTCGACAGCGGTATCAAGCGGAATTTTTTCAACTGTCAAAAATTCGTCGTCGTCCGGCTGCTGCTCGCCGTAGCTCAGACCTGTCGCGGCATACATCCAGATAATTTCACCGCAATAGCCGGGTGAGGGATACAGCTTTCCAAGAGGTATAAATTTTTCGGCCTTCGCACCGGTTTCCTCCTTTAACTCACGTATTCCGCACTCAAGCGGGTCTTCGCCGTCTTTATCACGTTTTCCAGCGGGTATTTCCGGAATGACTTCCATATAAGGATAACGGAACTGTCTTACAAAAAGCACCTCGTTATTATCGGTGAGCGCTGCAACGCATACTCCGCCCGGGTGTTCAATTACTTCGCGTGTAGAGGTATTCCCATTAGGCAACAGCGCTTTATCTTTTCTTACGTTGATAATTTTCCCTTTGTAGACGTATTCTTTTGATAATTGTTTCTCTTCTAAATTCATTATCTTTACCTTCCTTAAATATAATTATATATAGGTTATTTTTAGGAGCGATACGAATGGGTAATATTGTAAACTCAGCGGAGTATGATTATGCAGGCAGAAAAAAGTTGATCGATTCTCTGTGCAGCGAATATGGGTTTATTAAAAGACGTGTTATAGGCAGAAGCTGCGGCGGACGTGATATTACCGCCTTGAAAATCGGGGCATGTGAGGAGTATTGCCTCATTGCTGCAGCTTTTCACGGTAGCGAGCGCATAACATCAGTGGTACTTCTTATGTTTATTGAAAAGCTTTGTGCCGCAATAGCCGGTGGAGGAGAAATAAAAGGAATAAGGGCGGCGAGGGCACTTAACGGAAAGGGGGTCATATTTGTCCCGTGCGTTAATCCTGACGGATGCGAAATATCGCTTAAAGGCTCTGTTGCCTGTGGAGAGCTTGCGGGAGCAATAGGTAAAATGTGCAGAAATGATTTCGCCCACTGGAACGCCAATTTAAGAGGGGTAGATATCAACCATAATTTCAATGCCGGATGGCAGCAGCTGCGTGAAAAAGAAATGGCGGCGGGAATATACTGTCCGGGTCCTACAAGGTTCGGTGGGTTCAGACCTGAAAGTGAACCGGAAACACTTGCTTTAACCGAGCTTTGCAGAACGGTGAATATACGCCATGTAACAGCACTTCATTCGCAGGGCGAGGTAATTTACTGGAGCTATGCCGGAAATACACCGAAAAGAAGCAAAAAAATGGCTGAAATAATGGCGACATCATCTGGCTACGCGCTTGATACTCCCGTAGGAATAGCGGACGGAGGGGGATTTAAAGATTGGTTTATAAGTGAGTTCGGGAGACCGGGTTTTACAGTTGAGCTGGGACAGGGAAAAAATCCTCTTCCTGCTGAAAACGCCGGAAAAATACTTGACCGTGTAAGTGAAATGCTTATGCTTTGTATAATGATGTGAAGAGTGTAATTACAGTTAAGGGCTGCCGTTTTTTGCGGCAGCCCTTTTTTTAATTATACAGAAAGATCTTCGACAATAAGAGTGCGGACGCCGTTTTCGTCTGTAACAGCTTTCTTTTCTTCAGGCGCTTTGTCACGTTCAGCAAGGAATTTTTCGGCGACCTGAGGGAAGAGAGCGTAGCTTAATACGTCTTCCTCGCATTTTCCGAGACCCTTTGACTTCATTTCTTCGGCATAGGTTTTAATCTCAGGCTCAATAAGGTCGGCAGGACGGCAGGTAATAACCTTGTCATCACCTATAGCTTTTTTGCGTACTTCCTCATTTACAGGGGCGGGAAGTCTGCCGTATTCACCGCGCAATAGAGCCTTTGACTCTTTCGTTACCATTTTATAACGCTCGCCGGAAAGCACGTTGAGCACAGCCTGCGTTCCTACTATCTGAGAAGTCGGTGTAACAAGCGGCGGATAACCGAAATCTTTTCTTACCTTCGGGACTTCCGCCAAAACATCATAATACTTGTCTTCAGCATTTGCCTGTTTAAGCTGCGAGAGCAGGTTTGAAAGCATTCCGCCCGGGACCTGATAAATCAGTGTTTTAGTATCAACATTGAGAACCTTGGGATCAAGAATTCCCTCTGCCTTCATTCTGTCGGCAACCTTGCGGAAATGAGCAGCGATATCGCTGAGCTTGGCAAGATCAAGACCGGTGTCGCGTTCGGTTCCCTGAAGCGTAGCAACAAGCGCTTCGGTTGACGGATTTGACGTTCCGTTCGCGAAAGGAGAAAGGGCACAGTCAACTATATCAACACCTGCCTGCGCCGCCATAAGGTAAGTCATATCACCTGTACCGGTCGTGTTATGCGTATGCAGATGAATCGGAACGGAAATATTTTCTTTCAGCTTCTTAACAAGCGAATAAGCATTGTAGGGAAGAAGAAGATTAGCCATATCCTTGATGCAGATAACGTCAGCGCCCATTTTTTCAAGCGTTTTCGCAAGTTCTACAAAGTAATCCTCGTTGTGTACCGGACTTACAGTGTAACTCATGGCAGCTTCGCAGATACCGCCGTATTTTTTACAGCTTTTCATTGCCTGTTCCATATTGCGTGTATCGTTGAGAGCATCAAAAATCCTGATAACGTCAATACCGTTTTCAATAGATTTCTTTACAAACATATCAACGACATCGTCAGCGTAGTGCTTGTAGCCGAGAATATTCTGACCGCGCAGAAGCATTTGCAGCTTGGTATTGGGCATATGCTTTTTGAGGGTGCGTAATCTCTCCCATGGGTCTTCACCGAGGAAACGCATACAAGCGTCAAAAGTAGCCCCGCCCCAGCATTCAAGGCTCCAGTAACCGACAGCATCAAGTTTTTCAAGCGCCGGAAGCATATCTTCAATTCTCATTCTGGTAGCCGCCTGTGATTGGTGGGCGTCACGCAGAATAGTATCGGTAATATAAAGTTTTTTGTTTTCCATATAAGATACTCCTTAAATCAGCCGAGCAGCGAGATGAGAACACCGGCGGCAATAGCCGAGCCGATAACACCTGCAACATTCGGACCCATAGCGTGCATAAGCAGGAAGTTTGACGGATTTTCCTTCTGTCCAACAGACTGCGAAACACGTGCTGCCATCGGAACTGCCGAAACACCTGCAGAACCGATAAGGGGATTTATCTTGTTCTTTGAGAAGAGGTTCATAAACTTGGCGAGTAATACACCACCGGCGGTACCGAGACCGAAAGCGACAACACCCATCGCAAGAATCTTAAGGGTCTGAATATTGAGGAAGGCCTCGGCAGTAGCAGTGGCTCCGACAGATATTCCGAGGAATATAGTAACAATATTCATAAGCTCATTCTGAGCGGTTTTGCAAAGTCTTTCCGCTACACCGGACTCTTTCCAGAGGTTACCGAGCATAAGACATCCGACCAGCGGGGTAGCAGAAGGAACAAGAAGCGCCACAAAGATGGTTACGGCAATAGGAAATATAATCCTTTCGGTCTTTGTAGCCTGACGAAGCGGCTTCATAACTATCTGACGCTCTTTCTTAGTGGTAAGCAGCTTCATTATAGGCGGCTGGATAACCGGAACAAGCGCCATATAGGAATAAGCTGCAACAGCAATCGGACCTAAAAGGTTAGGATACAGCTTTGATGTGGTGTAAATAGCGGTAGGACCGTCTGCACCGCCGATGATACCGATTGAAGCAGCGGCTTCCTGAGAAAAACCTAAGTATACGCAGCCGACAAATGTAACAAAAATTCCTATTTGGGCGGCTGCTCCCAAAAGCAGTGATTTCGGATTGGCAATAAGGGGCCCGAAATCGGTCATTGCTCCTATGCCGACAAATATCAGACACGGATACAGACAGGTCTTGACTCCTATATAAAGTATGTCAAGCAATCCTCCGTTGCTTACTATGTGACCGTAGCTGTGATAAAATTCACTGCTTGAATCCATAAACTCACTCCAAAGATCGGTGTGATACATGGCGTCATTAGGCGTAAAGGCCGTAAGATTTGTCAGCAGCATGCCGAAAGCAATTCCTACAAGCAGCAGCGGCTCAAACTGTTTCTTTATTCCCAGCCACAGAAGAAGTAAAGAAACAAGTATCATAACAAGAGAAGCCCAGTTTTCTTTAAGATTCGCAAAAAGAAGATAAAATCCGGTCTCCTTGGCAAAATTTATTATTTCCTCCATTGTTTTCTGTCTCCTTAAAAGGTAATCAACCGATGACGCAAAGCAAATCGCCAGTGTTTACCGAAGCGCCCTTGGTAACATTTACGGAAGCTATTGTTCCGTCACACGGAGCCATAATCTCGTTTTCCATCTTCATGGCTTCGAGAATCATAAGTACATCACCTTTTTTAACTGCGGAGCCGTTTGAAACATTTACGCTCAGAATAGTACCGGGCATCGGGCTTGTGATTTTTTCACCGCCGGCAGGAGCAGCGGCAGCAGCGGCAGCAGGAGCGGCAGCAGGAGCGGCAGGAGCAGCAGGAGCAGGAGCTTTAATATCAGCCGCGTTCACGGCTTCGACAGTTACTTCATATGCGGTACCGTTTACAGTTACATTGTATTTTTTCATTTTAAAACACCTTTTTCTTATATTTTTCTGAATGAATGAATTCTTATTGCGGAAACATCAGTTCCCATTTCCTCTGCGAGCACGGCGGATACCGCGGCGATTATCTCCTGACGGTTTACAATCACCTCAGGAGCTTCAGCTACCGGAGCGGTTTCCGCAGTTTGAACATTTTTTTCGGCGGCACAGCATATTGCACCGAGAATTTTACACAGGATAACAATACAGATAAGACCCACGAAAACTGTTCCGATTCCCATTGCGACAATGAACGCATTAGACATAAAACGCACCTCCCCACGGCAAAAAAAATACTCATTTTTATCACAAAAATCTGTTTGTCATAAAAATAACATATTTGCCCAATTAACCCTATTATATATACGATATCAAGTATTTACAATAATTAAATTATATTCTTATCGATTTTTTAACGTAAATAAAAAATATTTAAGATTTTCTTAACATCAAAAAGAGTGTAACAAATTTTGCCTGCGAAAATAAAATAATATTGGACAACATCTGAAACCATAAACCGTAATGATATTTCGGAAATGCAAAAATGTTCTGAAAGGAGAATGAAGGAATTATGCATAAAATGTTTGATATGTCCGAATTTTACAGAACAAACAGTCAGAACGAAACAATTCCTGTGTTTGCGCAGGCGCAGCAGCCTGACATGGCTTTTCGTCCGGTCAGGGAATGCATTGACCCGCTTACAATGGTATTTATAAACGCACAGCCGTTCGGAAAGGTATATGATACCGATGAGGCGTTTGAGAACGGTACGCTGTTTCCTGACCTGAATAAGCCTTTTTTGGGAGGTGAGAAATATGAATGAGCGTGCTGCAATGAAGAAAAAAATATACGAGCTGGACTTTGCGCTGTATGAGCTTGTTCTGTTTCTTGATTCCCACCCTACAAGCCGAAGAGCGATGCAGCTTATGTCGGAATACAGAAAAAAAAGGGACAATGCCGTGAAAGAATATGAGTCGAAATACGGCAAATATATAGTTACGACAAATGATGTGCCCATGTCGGACAGCTGGAAATGGATTGACGGTCCATGGCCGTGGGATACCGATTTTATGGAGGGCTGAGTTATGTGGCAATACGAGAAAAAACTGCAATATCCTGTTAAAATAAAAAATCCTAATCCGAAATACGCACAGATAATAATATCACAGTACGGAGGACCTGACGGTGAGCTTGGTGCGTCAATGCGCTATCTTACCCAGCGGTATTCGCAGCCTTATAATGAAATTAAGGGTATGCTTACCGATATCGGTACAGAGGAACTCGGACATTTGGAAATGATATGCGCGATGGTTCATCAGCTTACAAAGAATCTAACTCCAGAGCAGATAAAGAAAAGCGGTTTTGAAACCTATTTTGTTGACCATACAAACGCCGTGTATCCGGTAGCCGCTTCAGGACTGCCGTGGACCGCGACCTATATTCAGGCAAAAGGAGACGCAATAACCGACCTTCATGAAGACCTTGCGGCAGAGCAGAAGGCAAGGGTGACTTACGACAATCTGCTGAGGCTTATTGACGACCCGGATATTATAGAACCGCTAAAATTTTTAAGAGCAAGGGAAATAGTCCATTATCAGCGTTTCGGTGAAGCGCTGCGGCTTACGACAGACCGCCTTGACTGTAAGAATTTTTATGCTTTCAATCCCGGCTTTGACCGTAGAAATACAAGAAAATAAAATACGAATATATTATGAAATGTATTTGAGTAAAAGCGCCGAAACATTTAATCGGCGCTTTTTACCTTTATATATTTTATAAAACAGAAAAATATTGATGTGCTTCAAAAATAAAAAAGTTGAAAAAAACGGGTTGCAGTGGTAAAATAATCACTGTATAAACAAAAAAGGAGGCGAAGCGCGTGGGTATAAAAAAATGGCAGATTGCCGGTTTTGACAAAACGCTGGCAAAAGAGCTTGCGGAAGAATGCAATATTGACCCGATAGTTGCGCTTATCGCCTCCGCGCGCGGATATACCGATCCTGCTTCGCTTGAGGAGTTTTTGTCTGACGAACCGTGCTTTGATGATCCGCGGAATCTTACTGATGTAGAAAAAGCGGCTGAAATAATAAATTCCAATATTGAAAACGGGAGTAGAATCGCTGTATACGGAGATTATGACTGTGACGGCATAACCTCCACTGTTTTAATGTTTAGTTATCTTAAAAGCAGGGGAGCAGACTGCGTGTACTATATCCCCGATCGTTTTGACGAGGGTTACGGCATGAATACCGGCGCAGTGGAAAAACTCGCCGGAGAAGGGGTAAAGCTGCTTATTACGGTGGATAACGGTATTGCCTGCCATAATGAAATAAAACGGGCAAAGGAGCTCGGTATGTCGGTTGTGGTTACCGACCATCACCTTCCTAAGGAAACTCTGCCCCAAGCCGATGCCGTTGTTGACCCTCACAGGGCGGACTGCCGTTCGGAGTTTAAGGAAATATGCGGGGCTGAAGTCGCTTTTAAGCTGATTTGTGTTTTGGAAGAGCGCGAGCCTGAAGAGCTTCTGCCTTATTATTCCGATTTGCTGAGTGTGGCATTGACAGCAGATGTTATGCCGCTTATATATGAGAACCGCACTATTGTAAAATATGGTATTGAAAAGCTCAAACAGTCACCTCTTACCGGTTTTTCGGCGCTTATGAGCGTGGCGGCTATACAGCGCGATAATATTTCGGCCGGCAGAATAGCATTCGGAATAGCTCCGCGCATAAATGCTGCGGGAAGAATGGGCAGCGCCGCAAGAGCGGTTGAGCTGCTTCTCAGTGATAATATGCTTAATGCGCTCGGTATTGCGAACGAAATTGATGACGATAACAGTGAGCGTCAGCGCATTGAAAAGAAAATATTTACCGAGGCTTCGGCTGTAATAGAGGAAAACGGATATTTTTACGACCGCGTCATAGTTGTTGACGGTGAGGGTTGGCATAACGGTGTTCTCGGGATAGTGGCGTCCCGTATAACCGAGCGCTACGGCTGTCCGTCGATAGTAATATCAAGAAACGGCGCCGATGCTTCCGGTTCGGGAAGAAGCATAGAGGGCTTTTCGCTTTATAACGCTATAAACGCGGCTTCCGATACACTTTCAAAATTCGGCGGTCACGAGCTTGCCGCAGGAATCAGTCTGCCTTCAGATAAAATACCTGCTTTCAGGAAAAAAATAAATATGTACGCTTCGCAATGTGAATTTGTACCGCCTGTGCTGAAACTTGACTGTAAGCTGAATCCTTCGGGGCTTACCGTCGAGCTTGCAGAGGCGCTTAAAGAACTTGAACCGTTCGGGCATGGCAATCCGAGCCCTGTTTTCGGTGTTTACGGGGTAAAACTCGAACGCATAAACCAGATAGGCGGCGGCAAGCATTTAAGACTGATTTTCTCAAAGGGAGACAATTCGTTTCAGGCTTTGCTTTTCGGTGTTACGGTAGAGCAGTTCTGCTTTGAGTGCGGAGACCTGCTTGATCTCGCGGTAACGGTAAGCACAGACATATACAACGGGGAAACGAGACTTTCTGTACAGATTAAGGCATTGCGTATGAACGGCACGGACGACGACAGACTGTTCGGCGAAATTTCCTGTTTTAATGATTATATGGCCGGCAGAGCCTGTAATACTGAGCAGCTTCTTCCGTCGAGAGAGGAAACGGGCTCGGTATACAGGCTTATAGCGTCAAAGCCTGTCACAGGAGAGAGAATAAAATATCTTACACTCAATACGGTTGGATATGCAAAGTGCGAAATATCACTTATGGTTCTTTCGGAACTCGGTTTAATACAAAAGGACAGTACCGGCCGCTACAAAATAACCGGAACAGTCAAGCGCACAGAGCTTGCGAACTCTGCCGTTTACAAAAACTTGTTAGAAAGGAGCGGAAAACAATGAACGCGGAGCAGCAGAAAAATTATGAAAAACTTGAAAAGCAGATGCGTGATTTCGGCGGCACCTACAATACCAAGCTTATTAAAAAGGCATTTGAATACTGCGTAGAAAAGCACAGCGGTCAAAAGCGTTATACAAATGAAGAATATTATATACATCCGTTCAATGTTGCTTCGATTATTGTTTCGCTCGGAATGGACAGCGAGTCGATAGCCGCGGCGCTTCTTCACGACGTTGTGGAAGATACCGACAGCACGATTGAAGATATCAAGCGTGAATTCGGGAACGAAGTAGCCCTGCTTGTTGACGGTGTTACCAAAATAGGCAAGCTGAACTTTTCGACAAAGGAGCAGCAGCAGGCGGAGAGTCTGAGAAAAATGCTTATTGCGATGGGCCAGGATATAAGGGTAATTATTATTAAATTAGCCGACCGCCTGCACAATATGCGCACAATAGACGCTATGCCTGAGCAGAAACAGCGCGATAAATCGCTTGAAACTCTTGAGATTTATGCTCCCATAGCGCACCGGCTCGGTATCCGTCCTGTAAAAGAAGAACTTGAGGATCTTGCGATAAAGCACCTTGACCCGGTAGCCTACAAAGAAATAGAAGACTTGCTGATGTTACGAAAGCAGCACAGGGAGCAAATACTTGAGGAAATAAAGCAGCGTATTGAGGAGCGTCTGCATGAAGCTATGCCGGGCGTTGAAATGGCATTTCAGGGCCGTATAAAGTCAATTCACGGCATATACCGCAAAATGTATGTTCAGGGCAAGGACTTTGATGAAATATACGATATTTACGCGATCAGGATAATAACCGACACGGTTGCCAACTGCTACAATATTCTCGGCATAATGCACGATATGTTCAGACCTATACCCAACAGGTTTAAGGATTATATTTCAACACCTAAGCCCAACATGTACCAGTCGCTTCATACCACGGTAATCAGCCGCGCGGGCATACCTTTTGAGATACAGATACGCACATTTGATATGCACCATACGGCAGAGTTCGGTATAGCGGCTCACTGGAAATACAAGGAGGGTATAACCGAAAACAACCGCAGGATGGAGGACCGTCTTGCGTGGATAAGACAGATACTTGATTCGCAGGCCAACTCGACTGATGTTTCCGATCTTGTCAGAAGCATTAAGGTCGATTTATCGCAGGAGGACGTTTTTGCGGTGACGCCTAAAGGCGATGTTATAAATCTGCCTGTCGGTTCAACGGTTGTTGACTTTGCCTTTGCTATACATTCCGCGGTCGGAACGCGTATGATAGGCGCCAAGGTTGACGGAAAAATCGTTCCTATAAATCATGAGGTGAAGACCGGTGAGGTAATCGAGATTCTGACCACAAACCAGCCTGGACACGGACCCAGCCGCGACTGGCTCAATATCGCTGTTACATCACAGGCAAAATCAAAAATACGCTCGTGGTTCAAAAAGGAAAAGCGCACGGAAAATATTGCCGCTGGCAAGCTGGAGATCGAAAAGGAATTCCGCCGCGCGGGCATTGACCTTTCCGAAGACGATTACACTGATTTTATTGAGGAAATTGCCAAAAAGCTGAGGTTTTCCGGCGCTGATGAATTTTACGCCGCTATCGGTTACGGAGGAGTTCTGCTTTCGAGAATAATGCCGCGTATCAAGGAGGATTATTCGAAACGTATTTCCGCTACGGCGCCGCAAACGGTTATTACCGCCATACCGGAAAAACGCCGCACAAAATCGTCTGACGGCGTTATAGTAGAAGGAATAGACAACTGCCTTGTAAAGCTGTCAAAATGCTGCGCTCCTCTTCCGGGTGACGATATTATCGGGTTTATAACAAGGGGACACGGCGTTTCAATCCATAAACGCGACTGTCCGAATGTTCCTGTCAATATTGCCGATTCTGCTGAGCCTGAACGCTGGATTGCCGCCCATTGGGACGGCACAAAATCCGACGCGTTTGTATCAACCCTTCAGATCGCCGCGATAGACCGGGACGGGCTGCTGCTTGATATTATGAACTCGGTATATAATATGCGTGTTCCGGTTCACGGTGTAAACGCAAGACAGACAAAGAGTGGGAACTGTATAGTGATAATGAACGTTTCCGCCGAAAGTGTCGAACATCTTAAAAGTATCATTTCAAGGCTTGAAAAGGTGAACGGAGTATTCAGTGTGGAAAGGATAAACCAGTAATGAAGGCTGTTATTCAGAGGGTGGAAAGTGCTATTGTCACTGTCGAAGGCATGGAAACGGGAAGCTGCAAAAACGGTTTTCTCGTACTTGTGGGAGCGGCGCAGGGCGACACTGCGGAAGACGCGCTGATTCTTGCAAAAAAAACCGTGAATTTGCGCGTTTTTTCAGATGAAAACGGGAAAATGAATAAATCTATTGCCGATATTGACGGTGAAATTCTGGCGGTCTCGCAATTCACGCTGTGTGCCGATGTTAAAAAAGGAAACCGCCCGTCGTTTACTGACGCTCTTCAGCCGGGTAAGGCAAAGGAATTATATGAAATTTATTGCGGAGAGCTTAAGAAACTCGGTGTTAAAAAGGTGGCGACAGGCATTTTCGGCGCCGATATGAAGGTCTCGCTCGTAAACGACGGACCCGTGACAATAATTTTTGATACCGTGATATGGAGAAAAAATGGAAATTAAAGTTTTACATTTGGGACTTATCAAAACAAATTGTTATCTTGTAAGCACGCAAAAGGCGGCTGTTGTGATAGACCCGGGTTTTATAAGGGAAGGAACATATGATTTTCTTGATCAGAACAGGGATAAGGAGCGCCTTATCCTGCTTACGCACGCGCATTTTGATCATATCGGAGGCGCCGCGGATCTGAGGGAAAAAACCGGAGTGAAAATAGCGATAGGTGAGGAAGACGCTCCGGCGCTCTGCGATAAATCACTTAATCTTGCCGACTGCTTTCACGCAGATATACCGCCTTTTTCCGCCGATATAACATTTAAAAACGGCGATGAGTTTTCGGTCGGTGATATCAAATTCCGTGTTATCCATACGCCGGGACATACGGTAGGCGGTGTTTGCTATTATACCGGGGACTGCCTCTTTTCGGGAGATACTCTTTTTGAAAGCTCCGCCGGCCGCACCGATTTCCCGGGCGGAGATATGAAAGCGCTTAAAAAATCACTGAGAAGACTTATGCTCCTTCCGGGAGACGTTAAGGTATATCCCGGTCACGGAGATTTTACGACGATATCTCGCGAAAGAGAAAATAATATGTTTGTGTGGTAAAAATGAAGCTTTGTCTTGTAAATCATTCCTTTAAATATGAACTTGAAAAACTTATAAGAATTTTTCTTCCGTTTGAAA
>CALWIZ010000022.1 GCA_944380885.1 uncultured Clostridia bacterium
CCCTGAAAATGCCGAAAAGCCTTGATAAATCAAGGCTTTTCGCTTGGGCATCTTTTTTAGTGCCCTCTTATGGCCCGCCTGGAGGGATTCGAACCCCCGTTCTTCAGAATCGGAATCTGCTGCGTTATCCAGCTGCGCCACAGGCGGATATTTCGGGCGGTAAAGCCGCCCGTTTTTTTATTTTTCGTAACCGTTCGGATTGTTTTTCTGCCAGCGCCAGGTGTCCTCGCACATCTCGTCGATACCGTACTTCGCTGTCCAGCCGAGTACATTCTTCGCCTTGTCCGCGTTGGCGTACACTTCATCAGGGTCGCCGGGACGGCGCGGGTCGATAACATAAGGTATTTCTATTCCCGACGCCTTCTGGAACGCGTCCTTAAGCTGAAGTACGCTGGTACCGTTTCCCGTACCTAAATTGAACGCCTCACAGCCCTTGTTGGCAAGCGCCCATTCTATCGCCTTGACGTGTCCCACCGCAAGGTCCACAACATGAATATAATCACGGACGCCTGTGCCGTCAACCGTGTTGTAATCGTTTCCGAAAACATGGAGCTTTTCGAGCTTTCCGACCGCCACCTGCGAAATATACGGCATAAGATTGTTCGGAATGCCCTTCGGGTCCTCGCCTATAAGACCGCTTTTATGCGCGCCGATAGGATTAAAATAACGCAGAAGCGCTACGCACCACTCATTGTCGGCGGTATAAAGGTCTGTAAGTATCTGCTCAATAAACAGCTTTGTTCTTCCGTAAGGATTTATTGCTCCGAGCGGCATACCCTCGACAAGGGGCATTTCCTTTGCGACGCCGTAAACCGTAGCTGAAGAGGAGAAAACTATCTTTTTAACATTAAACTCGTTCATTACCTCTATCAAAGCGATAGTGTTTATAAGGTTATTGTCATAATACATAACCGGCTTACGAACCGATTCGCCAACCGCCTTGAGACCCGCGAAATGAATGACTGCCTCAATTTTATTTTCCGTGAAAATCCTGCGAAGAGCCTCTTTGTCCCTTACATCTTCTTTATAAAATTTAACCTTTTTTCCGGTAATGCTTTCTACCCTTTTAAGAGATTCACTGCTGCTGTTGTCGAGATTATCTATAACCGCGACATCATATCCCGCGTCAAGCATTTCAATGCAGGTATGGCTGCCTATGTATCCGGCGCCGCCCGTTATAAGTATAGACATAAAGATTCCTCCGTTCAGAATTTCAAAAGTCAATCTGCTATTGTCTATGATATAACAAAACCGTTTTTTTGTCAACCAGTTTAACACTTGTTTGTCAAAAAAATAACATAGCTTGCAAAACACACCCCGGAATGGTATCATTCAGTTATAAATTAAAGGGAGAGAATCATGTGTTTTAAAAAATTACGGCATTTATTCTTGCGGCGGCAATGACACTGGCATTTACTGCCTGTTCGGGCAAAGAAACCTCAAGTGGAAAAACACCGGCCGAAAAAACACTTACAGCGGAAGAAATCTACAAAACAGCGGCGAAAAAGAATCAGGACGCTACAACCACAGATATGAGCATTGACATGAAAATTGACATGACAGCGGACGGCGAAAGCATCTCCATGAATATGTCTATGCGCGCAATGGCTGATATGACAGATGAAAACAATATAAAATTAGGGGTTGCGTCTGTAACCAGCATTCCTGAAATGGGTGACACAAAAGTCAATTATGCCTATATAAAGGACACCATATATGTTGACGCGGCAGGCATTAAATATAAATCTGCCGTAACACCTGAAGTGGCAGAGTCAATTATGGGCAATTCGTCCGCAAACGAAATAATCAACGCGGAAATAATAAAGGACGCCGAGCTTACCAAAGACGGTGACAACAGCATTATCACTTTCAAATTTGACGAAAGCCTTTATAATGACATTTTAAATGACAGTATGGGCGAAATGACTGAAGTCTCGGGCATAAGCTACGAATTCAAAGACATGACCGGCACCGCCGTAATAGACAGTGATTATAACCTTAAATCTGTCAAAGTCACAATGAGCGCTGTAATGACAAATTCCGGGGCAGAAGCGGGAACTGACGGAGCCCAGTCGGCGGAAATGAATCTTGAAATGGATATTACCGTAAACTCAATCGGTCAGCCGGTTGAAATATCCGCCCCGTCCGATATAGAGAACTATACCGATATATCAGCGGATATGCTTACAGGCGGAGCCGCCTGAATTTCTGGATCGGTCTTATTTTTATAATTTAAACAGCGGTATTCTAAAATCAAAACCGGAAACGCAGCTGCTGCGTTTCCGGTTTTTCAGCGTAAAAAAGTAAGGCATACATCGTATGCCTTACCCTGTTTCTTATTGAATTAAGCCTTGCCGACCGAACCGAAAAGCTCCATCTTTTCCTTGACGGTTGCCTTTATAGCGGCTGTACCGTCAGCGAGCAGCTTTCTCGGGTCAAAGCCCTTGCCTTCAAGATCCTTGCCTGCCTCGATATACTTGCGTGTAGCCGCAGCGAAAGCAAGCTGGCACTCGGTATTTACATTGATCTTTGAAACGCCGAGAGATATGGCTTTCTTTATCATATCAGCCGGTATACCTGTACCGCCGTGAAGTACAAGCGGCATGGTTCCGGTGAGCTTCTGGATTTCCTCAAGGGTATCAAAACGAAGTCCCAGCCAATTTGCAGGATATTTTCCGTGAATGTTGCCTATTCCGGCGGCAAGCATAGTAACGCCTAAATCTGCTATCATCTTGCACTCTTTGGGGTCAGCGACCTCGCCGCCGCCGACAACGCCGTCCTCTTCGCCGCCTATCGCACCGACCTCAGCCTCAAGTGAAAGACCGAGCTTATTGCAGGTTTCGACAAGCTCCTTTGTCTTGGCGATATTTTCCTCAATGGGGTAATGAGAACCGTCAAACATTACAGAAGAAAATCCTGCCTCGATGCACTTTTTCGCGCCTTCATAGCTGCCGTGGTCAAGGTGAAGGGCAACCGGAACGGTTATTCCCATTTCCTCAAGCATTCCGTTTACCATTCCCACTACGGTCTTATAGCCGCACATATATTTCCCCGCGCCCTCAGACACTCCGAGAATAACAGGAGATTTCAGCTCCTCGGCAGTCTGGAGGATAGCCTTTGTCCATTCAAGATTGTTAATATTGAACTGACCTACGGCATATTTTCCGGCCTTTGCCTTTGTGAGCATTTCCTTTGCAGATACTAACATTCCTATTCCTCCGTTAATAAAAATCATATGTATATATTGTATATCAATTTCCCGCTAAAATCAAGCCTTTATTTGCCGGGATCCTCGTTTACGGTTTCAGGCGGAAGCTCAAGCTGTGATGGGTCGCGCAGATATTGCTTTATCCGTCTGAACGCCATGGCGAAATAGCTTCCCGAGCATATACGCTCGTCCATTACCACGCCTAAAGGTATACAGCGTTCAAATACTATCTCCCCACCGCGGCGCTTGGGCACCTCACGCAGGTTACCCATGGTTATGAAAACGCTGGTTGTGCCGAATTCATAGCAGTGGTGATATATATGATTTGTCCTGATTGACGCAAGGTTTGAAATACACAGGCTGTTATGAAACGGCGACATATCTATCAGCTTTTTCGGAAGCAGTCCGTGCTTATCCATAAATCTGAAAAGTCCCACACCTATTCTGAGCACACCAGGAGCGCCGAGAAGTATCTTTATCATTTTTTCCGTGCCGTTTTTTTCGGGCGTAGCACGGTTTTCAGTCACATATTTTTCAATTTTGCTGTTCACGTCAAATATTGTATCGGTCATATCAAAATACATTTTTGACATTGTGCCGTTATCCATCTCTCCGGATTTCAGCACCACCATAGCGACGGTAAACTCATTTCTGGCATACGGCTTGCAGTTCATAATAAAGCGGTTCAGAAGCGGAAATTCGGCGACGGTCCTTAAATACGCCGCTATTATCACACCCATATGGCTAAGCGCTATTCCCTGCTTGCGCTTTTCGTTAAGATAATTCTGTATGGGGTCACAGGGTATATCAAGGGTTATCATATTCATCGAATCCACACGCTTGTTCATTATATAAGACGCCACGGTATACATGGGGTCGGTATTTCTGAGGCGTTTTCCGTCAGCTCTCATTTCAAAACTCCGTTTCCGCGTATTTTATCTGAAGTATTTTTTAATACACTGATTATTTTTATAAGTGCCAAAAGAATAATATCACATTTCCGCCCGAAACACAACACTTTTTTTAACAAACTGTGAACACGGCAGTTTGGTGCAAAAATGCCGGACCCTTTTCGGGTCCGGCAAAACACAAAAAACATATATTAAATCAGACGGTTTTTCCCGTCACTTTAACTCCGCCAATCTGCACTGTGCGTTTTTTATCCGCAGAATAATATTTCCTCATATAAAGCAGAAGCAGTACGCCGAGTATAGGGAATACAGCGGTAAATACTATTCCGGTTTTCATTCCTATCTGTTCCGCCGTGAGCGAAAGCCGAGGTGCGAGCTCTGCCGCCCACCCGCTTTCGGTTACCTTATCGACTATGATTCCGAGTGCCTGAGGGGCGACCGAGCCGCCGAAATCACCGCCCGCCGCCATAAGCGCGTAAGCCGCGACGCCTATATGAGGAAATTTTTCTTCCATAAGTATAAGCGTTCCGGGCCAGAGCATTGAGGTGCAGAAGCCGGTCATAACGCAGGCAATAAGCGAAACAACGGCATTCGGGAAAAGACCGGCTGTAAGATAACATACTACCGCTCCGAACATTCCGAGCAGCAGTACACGGCTTATACTTTTGCCGTATTTAGTATAAAGCGTTCTTCCGAGCCCCAGAAGCACCGCGAAAAGCGCCATGCCGAGAATATCGCCCGCCGCCTTGGGAAGCTTAAGCGCGCTTTCGGCAAATCCCGAAACCCAGTTGGTCATGGCGTTTTCGGTCGCTCCGCCTAAAAATATGCAGATAACGCAGAGCGCGAGCCCGAACTTTCTGCCGCTTTCCGTTTTCCCTCCGCCGTGTTCGGAAATATTCATTTCGGGTATCGGAGAGACAGAAAACATCACAAACGAGAAAATCGGGAGTAAAGCAAGAAAAGCGGTAAGATACTGCCAGTTTTCGGTGCCGAAGAGCCTGAAATACACCGTGCTTATTACTACCACGCTCACTACGCCGTAGGCATAAAGAGAATGCAGACGGCTCATATCACGGTCGGGATTGTCTGACGGGATAGCCGCTATCAGCGGGCTTAAAAGCACCTCGCTGAGTCCCGCCGAAACCGAGAACAGCACCGTACCAATAAGCAGACCGGCATAAACGTGCCCGCCGAAAATCTGCGGCGAAAGAGCGTACAGAAGCATTCCCGCCGAAGTGAGCAGCGGCATAAGCCTTACTGTTTTCCTGATATTGAAGTATTTTGAGAAAAAAGTAAAAATAAGGTCGATACCGAGCTGCGTCACAAAATTCACCAGCACAAGCGTGCCTGACAGCGTGTATGAAATGCCATACAGCTCCCTGAATGTCACAAACAGCATCGGCGGCAGACTGAATACCGACGACATCGCAAGATATGTATAATAGCAGGTTCTTTTTGTTCTGCCGTAATTGGGTGTCCCCATTGATATTTCCCCTTTTATTGCGCCGTTCCGGCGCGGAATCTTTAAAATAATTCAGCGGCGCATTTTAGCGCCGCGTTTTTTACCCTGAATACAGGTCATTCATCTTGGTTTTCCTCTTCGGGCAGCTTTTCTACCGCAACCCGCCACACACGGTGCTCCTCCGCCTTTATAACCGTTATTTTAAGGTTTTTATAGGTAAAGGAATCGCCCTTTGAGGCTTCGCCGTCAAGCATGGTCATTGTCCAGCCGCCGACCGTCGAGTCGTCGTACTCGAAATTTTCGTCCTCGTCGATATCTATATCAAACTCGTCGAAAAAGTCGTATATACGCATATCGCCGTCCGCCTCGAAATGAGTATCGTCAATGCAGATAAACTCTCGCTCTATTTCGTCGGTCTCGTCCCATATCTCGCCGACAAGCTGCTCAAGCACGTCCTCCATTGTGAGTATGCCCATTGTGCCGCCGTACTCGTCAAGCACAACCACCATATGCGATTTTGAGTCCTTCATTTTCTCAAGCACATCGGGCAGCGGCATTGTTTTATGCACATAGGTCACCGGCAGCAGAAGACTGCGGATATTAACCCTGTCGTTTGCGACGTACTCCTTATAGAAATGATTGAGGTGAAGTATGCCTATGATATTATCGGGCGTGTCCTCAAATACGGGCAGCCTCGAATATGTGGAATCAAGTATCTTTTTAACGTTTTTCTCGTACGGGTCGTGGATATCAATCGCTTCCATATCAACCCTCGGGGTGACGACCTCGTACGCCAGCACCGTATCGAAATCAAGCGCGTTCTGCAGAAGGTCGCACTGCTCCTCGTCAAGGACTCCCTCGTCCTCCACTATGTCGATTATATTCTCGAAATCGTCCTCTGAAACGGCGTCAGGGTCGGCGACGCTTGACTGCCACAGTTTAGAAACAAGATTGATGAACGCCATCATTATAAAAGTTATCGGTCTTAAGATAACTGAAAGGGTATATATCGGTATCGCCACAGCGACAGAAAAGCTCTCGGCAAACTGCTTTGCCAGCACCTTCGGAATAATCTCGCCGAAGGTGAGCACCAGCAGGGTCATAACAAGTGTCGCGACCCACGCGTATCCGGCGCCGAGATAATCCATAACAATAAGCGTAGCTATTGAAGAAGCGGCGATATTAACAAGGTTATTCCCTATAAGCACCGCGCCGAGCATATTTTCGTAATCGTCCACGATTTTTGCCGCGAGCGACAAAGCAAGCGTGTCTTTTTTCTGCCGCATTGCTTTAAGCCTCGCGGAATTGACGCTCGCAAAAGCGATTTCGGTCGCCGAGAAGAAGGCCGAAAGCAGTATGAGCAGGACTATCGCCAGATAACGGAGTGATTCATTCATCAGAGCCACCCCCTGTGTCGTCCTCATCGTATATCTCGCCGACAAGCTCCTCCATTATATCCTCTACCGTAATTATGCCGAGCACCGTGCCGTCATTATCTTTTACTACCGCAAGATTGCGCCGGTGATTGCTCATTTCGGTAAGAAGCTCGTCTATCGGAGTGTCCGCGCTTACATAATAAGGATAATCGATAACCGAAGCCAGTATTACATTGTGCTTCTGTTTTATGTATGCCCTTAAAAATTTCCTTATCTGGAGAATACCCTTTATATTCCCGTCACGGTCGGTAACAGGTATCCTCGAATGGGGTGAGCCGTTTATAACCTCAAGAATCTGCGCCGTTTTAAGGCTTGTGCTTATTTTAAGCACCTGCTCCCACGGCACCATTACCTCCCTCGCGGAGGAATTGGAAAATTTCATAGCCGATTTCACAAGACGGCCGGTCTCCTCGTCAAAGCCGTCCTCCTCGGATATGTTCTCAACTATGCTGTTGAGCTCGTCTTCGGTCATTGTGACCTGATTTTCCGCGTGCTTTCTGAAAGGCTTTGACACCGCCGACGAAAGCGCGGTGAAGAAAAACGAAAGGGGCTTTATTACCTTCATAAGCACGGTAAGAATCGCCGATGATGTCTCGGCGAAGCGTTCGTTACAGGAACGCGCGAAGCATTTCGGCAGCATTTCGCCGAAAATGAAAATTACCACCGTGGTAATGACCGCGGAGGCGGAAACCGCTGCCGGTCCCCAGATTTGCGCGGCTATTACGGCTGAAAGCGTAGCGCAGCCTATGTTCACGACATTGTTGCCTATAAGCAGTACCGAAAGCGCCTCATCGAAATTATCGAGAATTTTAAGCACTCTCTTCGCACTCTTATTGCCCTTTGACGCACGGCTCATCATATGTATCCTGTTTACCGAAGCCAAGGATATCTCCGTGCCTGAAAAATAAGCGCTGGCTATAATCAGCAGTAAAAAGAGTATAATACTCCCCGCAGGACTGTCGTCCACAAAACCATCTCCTGTTTTTCAAAAATTAAAAACCCGAATATCAGCGGCGAAACTGCCGCGCCGGCTCTGACGCTTTTACGTTTCCGACCGCAAAATCCGGATTTAATACATATATTACAATATACTTTACGTTTTGTCAAACAATTTTAAGCATTTTCCGTCTTCTTCTGTAATCAGGCATATATTTTTCTACAAGCCCGTAAAAAGCACGGCTGTGATTATGATGCTTTATATGCGCAAGCTCATGAAGCACCACGTATTCCACCGCCTCCGTCGGGTACGCCATAAGCCGCCACGAAAAGCAGACTGCGTTTTTCGCGCTGCACGAGCCGAACCTTGTTTTAGCCGAGGTTATTTTTACCGATGACGGAACAAGTCCCGTGACAGCCGAATATTTTTCCACCAGTCCCGGCAGTATTTTTTCAGCCGCCGCTCGAAGCTCCCGCTCCCTTGACACTATGTTCGTTTCTTTTTCAAGCCGTTTTTCCGCGCAGGGCAGCTTTTTTTCAATCCAGCCGCTGTATCTTGCGACAAATTCGTCTATCTGCCTGTCGCTCACGGAAAAAGGCGCGCGCACAAGCACACCGCCTCCCGGCAGTATTTCAAGACTCAATGTTCTGCGTGAGGAACGCTTTACCGTATATTCCAATTTTTCACCCCGCATAAAAGCGGCGCCTGATACCAGACGCCGCACGTTTTAATCTACGCTTTACCGTATTGATTTAAAGCAATGTCATAATATTTGTAAAGTTAAGCTCTTTGGTTCTCTTCATACAGGTAAACCAGTCAATAATTGTAAGTATACCGCAGCAACCGCCGGTAAGCAGCTTAAGTACTCCCATTCCGGTGTCTCCGAGCATAAATCTGTCTATTCCGAGACCGCCGAGGAAAATGGAGATAAGCAAAATTGTTGTAGGGTCTTTCATTTCAACAGTAGACACCATAGCAAACTTGTTCTCATCCATTGCCGCTAATTTTTCTTTTATGTACATAATCTTTTCGGCCGGAAAATATTTCTGGTTTGTCATAATGTACATATCGATTTTGTTTTGTTCCATAATAAACTCCCCTTATTTATTATTATGGTATCATTATACAATATATTGCATAAAAACTCAATAATAAATTATTCAATTTCAGTGTATGGTTTACACAAAAATAATTTCAAAAATATATACAATGACTACACAAATAGTTCCGGTAATAATTATTGCGTTTTTTATACGTTTGTCAATAGGAAACAATTTGCTGTGAAGCGCAAAAAGAACAACCAGCACAAACGGCAGCGTCGCCGGATTAAAATCAAAATAAGCTGAAAAATCCCCTCTTGCCAGCGCAAGCATAGCGCGCGTCATTCCGCATGTAGGACATTCAAAACCTAAAAAATATTTTATCGGGCATTTTATCGGCAGGATAAGATAAATCAGAATACCGACAAGCGCCGCAATATGAACACTCAAAAATTTCTTGATTTTTATTTTCATTATTTTCTTACCCTGACGGTAAATTCCTTTCCGCATTTCGGGCATACGGTCTTATGCACTCCGGCACGTCTCGGCAGACGAAGAATAGCCTTGCAGGAAGGACATTTTTTATAAATATGACATTTATCGTTTTTCCTGCGCTGATACAGTTCCTTTTTACGCCTTATAAAACCGAGCTTTTCAAATACCCATGCGTCCTCACGGCTGCGCTGAGCGGTATTTCTCGAAAACACCCTGAAAATCGCGTAAAGCATCAGCGCGTACACTACACACTGAAGTATAAGCGAACGAATAAAAATATTCGCTACCGAAAGGACGGCGGAAACGGCGAAAATGACAAAAAACAGCCTGTCTGCCCCGTACCGTCCGGAGAAAAAACGCATCAGCCTGTATCTGAAATCCATAATACCGCTCCTTCCTTTCTTTATTGCATTATTATTATATTTCATACACGTCATGATTTTGTTAAGAAAGAATAAATAAAATTGATATATTTATTTACAGCGTTTACATTTATTTCCTTTTTTGCTTTCTTATCTCCGAAAGGGGAAGAAAGCAATGTATTACTGCAAAGAATGCGGACGAGAATTTGAGTCCGCCGAAACAATTACCCAGACCCACGGGCTTTTGAGTCCTCCGTTTGAGGAAATATATGTCTGCCCGTTCTGTTCAGGCACAGATATCTCCGCTGTTCAGTCGCTCCACTGCCGCTGCTGCGGAGCGAGACTGCCGGCCGGCGCCTCGTCCTACTGCGATGAAGGCTGCCGCTCAAAGGGTGAGAAAATGTGGCGCAGGGAGGCCGTGCGCAGAAAAAGAGAGCGCAGTCTGCCGCTTAACATCATAATAAGGCAGCTTGAGGAGTACAACCGTATGAACGGAACCTCGTACAGCTACGGTCAGTATGTAGCGCTGGTTCTCGCAAAAAGCAAAAGGGGCGGAAAAAGATGAATGAAAAGAAAAAATATCTTTCTCTTTATATGCTCCAGCACGCGCGGATAGAACGCCTTGGCGGTATGCTTGAGGCGGGCACCGGCAATCAGGCGGAATGTCTTGCCGGAATACGAAAGGCAAACGAGCTCAGAAATGAAATTGAAAAGAAAATAAAGGAAGTGGACGGCGGGGTTTTAAGCGAGCTGCTTTTTCTGAAATACGTATGCGGAAAGCCGCTTCTTGAAATCAGCTTTATTCTTAATTACAGCGTACGGCATACCGAAAGGCTGCATAAAAAGGCGCTTGAAAAACTGAAGCTCTGATATTCCGAGCGCTTGACAGGATTTTTTAGCAGAGGTATAATAATAGTACTTTCTGCGCGAAAGGCGGTTTTTTAATTGAGCGATAAGATAAATCTTTTAAAAGAGCTGCCCTTCTTTGAGCATCTCTCTGATGACGAAAAAAAGCAGGCGGACTCATATTCATCGGTAAAGGAATATAAAAAAGGCAGCCTTATTCATTCGGGCGGCAGCGAATGTCTCGGAATGATAATGCTGATTTCCGGTGAAATACGTACATATATTTTATCTGAGGAAGGCAGGGAAATAACCCTTTTCAGACTCTACCCGAAAGATACCTGCGTGCTGTCCGCTTCCTGCGTTATAAGCCAGATAACCTTTGACACGCATATGACCGCAGAAGCGGACTGCTCGGTGCTTGTGTTAAGCCCCGGATTTTTTTCAGCCCTATGTGAAAAAAACATTTACGCGCGCTGCTATATGTACGAGCTGCTTACCGAACGCTTTTCGTCAGTTATGTGGACAATGCAGCAGATACTTTTCAAGGGCTTTGACCGCCGTCTCGCGGCGTTTTTGATATCCGAATACGAACGCACGGGACTGAAGCAAATAAAAATGACGCATGAGCAGATAGCGCAGCATACCAGTTCGGCGCGCGAGGTTGTAGCGCGTATGCTCAAGCGCTTCGCGGCGGACGGGCTTGTAGAGTTCAAGCGCGGTTTAATAACACTTAAAGACACGGACGCTTTAAAAAGAATGATTTGAAAAATTTACGCGGAGCAAAAATCCGCGTAATTTTTTTTGAGAAATGAGACCCGGTCACGGTTTTGGTTTAAAAAAACAGGTAAAATACATATGTAAACCGCAAAAGGAGGATAAAACCTTGCAGTATGTCATAACATTTTTAGAGGGTGTAATATCCTTTATTTCTCCCTGTATGCTGCCCATGCTTCCGCTCTACATCTCATATTTCGCCGGCGGAGCCGATAAAAAGCACCGTACACTAATGCGCGCTGCGGCATTCGTGCTCGGATTTACGGCGGTATTCACACTTCTCGGACTTTTCGCCGGAACGCTCGGCTCATTTCTGACAAAATACCATACCGCGGTCGGAATAGTCTGCGGAGCGGTCGTGATAGTTTTCGGGCTCAGCTATCTTGAGGTTATACGGCTGCCTTTTTTCAAAGGTATGTCAGGCGGGAAAAGCGTTACCGGAGTTGTTTCGGCGTTTTTATTCGGAGCGATATATTCGGTAAGCCTTACACCCTGCGTCGGAGCGTTTTTAGGCTCTGCGATAATGCTTGCCTCGGCTTCGGGCGGCGCGCTCAAGGGCACGCTGCTGCTGCTTGCCTATTCTTTGGGACTCGGTGTTCCGTTTTTGTTCTCGGCGGTGCTTATCGACCGGCTCTCATCCGTTTTCGCGGCGATAAAGAAGCATTACCGTGTTATAAACATTGTCTGCGGCATATTTCTTATTATTGTAGGCGTGCTTATGATGACCGGACTTATGAATTCGCTGCTCGCACTTTTTTCCTGAGGTGATTTTATGAAAAAAAGTACAAAATATATTATTATAGCGGCAGTTTTCGCCGTGGTAATGGCAGGCGCGGTTCTCGGCTATAATTTTCTGTCCGATAAATTTTCTCCCGAAAGCGGTTCAGACTCAACAGGCGGTTCCTCTGCAAAAGCCTACGACTTCACCGTGCTTGACCGAAACGGGAAAGAGGTAAAGTTATCGGACTTTTTCGGAAAACCGGTTGTAATAAACTTCTGGGCGACCTGGTGCGGTCCCTGCAAATCGGAGCTTCCGGCGTTTGACAGCGTATATGATGAGCTCGGCGAAGAGGTGGAATTTCTTATGGTCAACCTTACCGACGGCTTCAGGGAAACCGAAAAAAGCGTAAAAGAATTTATTTCGGACGAGGGCTATGAATTTCCGGTGTATTTCGACACTGAATACAGCGCCGCGTACGCATACGGGGTAAGCGGTATTCCGATGTCGGTATTCATAAACGCGGACGGCACCGTTTCGGACGCACATGTCGGAGCCATGAGCGAGGAAGCGCTCAGAAATTACATTGACGGAATTACAGGAGGCTGAAAAAATGAAAATCACATATAATCCAGACAAAGAGGTTGTAAAAACCGTAAAGGAAGGGCTTGAGCGCACCGGCGGCTACTGCCCCTGCGTGCTTGAGAGAAGCGAGGACACCAAATGTATGTGCAAGCAGTTCAGGGAGCAGATAAAGGACCCCGATTTTGAGGGCTTCTGCCACTGTATGCTGTATTATAAATCAAAAGACTGAAAAGGAGATAATAAAAATGAACGAAGTAAGACTTACAAAAAACAATTTTAAAGATGAAGTACTGAATTCCGATATCCCAGTACTGGTGGATTTCTGGGCGACATGGTGCGGCCCCTGCCGTATGGTAGCGCCTATCGTTGAGGAAATAGCCGACGAATACGACGGCAGGATAAAAGTAGGCAAGGTAAACGTGGACGAGGAGCCGGAGCTCTCTATGCAGTTCCGTGTGGCGAGCATACCGACCCTTATGGTATTCAAGAACGGACAGCTTGTAAACACGGCGGTAGGCTACCGCCCGAAAGCCGACATACTCGCGCTGTTTGAATAAGGACGGTGCGGCTATGAGTCTTTTCGGACTGCTTAAACGTCCCGATATAAACGCAGGCGTGGAGACCGCGCGCGCCGAAAAAGGAGCGGTTATCCTTGACGTAAGGACCCGTCAGGAATATATGCAGGAGAGAATCCCCGGAAGCATAAATATTCCGCTTGACGAGCTTGACGGCATACAGTTACAGATTCCGGAAAAGTCAACGCCGGTTTTTGTGCACTGCTTAAGCGGCGCGAGAAGCAGTGCAGCCGCGAGGATATTAAAAAATATGGGTTATACAAATGTGACCGATATAGGCGGGATTTCAGGTTACAGAGGAAAAACCGAAAGAGGATAAAATATGAAGATTGTAATAGTAGGCGGCGTCGCGGGCGGAGCCTCCGCCGCCGCGAGAATAAGGCGGCTTGACGAAAGCGCGCAGATAATAATGTTCGAGCGTTCGGGCTTTGTCTCCTACGCCAACTGCGGACTTCCGTATTATATAGGCGGGGTTATAACCGACAGCGATGACCTGACTTTGCAGACCCCGGAGAGCTTCTGGGAGCGTTTCAGAATAGACGTACGCGTCCGCCACGAGGTGACCGATATCGATACCGCCGAGAAAACGGTGACGGTGCACGGTCTTGACACCGGAAAAACCTACACAGAAAGCTATGACAAGCTGATACTCTCTCCCGGTGCAAGACCCTCCGCGCCCGATATGCCGGGACTTGACAGCGACAGACTTTTCACCCTGCGCACGGTCGAGGACACGCTTAAAATCCGTGCCTTTATTGAGAAGGAACGACCGTCCTCAGCCGTTGTGATAGGCGGCGGCTTTATAGGAATAGAGATGGCGGAAAACCTTTCTGCACAGGGCGCTAAGGTCACGCTTGTCGAATATGCCGACCACATTTTAGCGCCCTTTGACGCAGATATGGCGGCACAGCTGCACATTCTTATGAAAAAGCACGGCATTAAGCTGATGCTAGGCACTGCTGTTACCGGCTTTGAGGAAAAGGACAGCAAATTAACGGTAAAAACCTCCGCAGGCGATGTTACGGCGGACATGGCTCTGCTAGCGATAGGAGTGACCCCTGATACTTCCCTTGCCGAAAAAGCAGGACTAAAGCTAGGAATAAAGGGCGCTATCGAAGTTAATGAAAAAATGGAGACTTCTGTTCCGGACGTATATGCCGTGGGCGACGCGGTAGAGGTAAAGCATTTCATTACCGGAAACAGTGCGCTTATATTGCTTGCGGGACCGGCAAACAAGCAGGGGCGTATAGCGGCGGACAATATATGCGGCGGAAACAGTGTATACAAAGGCTCGCAGGGCTCTTCGGTAATAAAACTGTTTGATATGACCGCGGCGGCTACCGGAATAAACGAAGCGTCGGCAAAGGCGGCTGGCATAGATTACGATTATGTGATTCTCTCCCCCGCCTCTCACGCGACCTATTATCCGGGCGGAAAAGTAATGACCCTCAAGGTGCTTTTTGAAAACGGCACCGGAAAACTGCTCGGCGCACAGGCAATCGGATTTGATGGAGTTGACAAGCGTATAGACGTGATAGCCACGGCGATCCGTGCAGGAATAAAGGCGCCGGAGCTTTGCGAGCTTGACCTTGCCTACGCCCCGCCCTATTCCTCGGCGAAGGATCCTGTGAATATGGCAGGCTTTATGATAGAAAACGTAATGACCGGAAAGGTAAAGCAGTTTGACTTTGAAACCGCGGAGTCACTTCCGAGGGACGGCAGCGTAACACTGCTTGACACGCGCACCCCCGGCGAGTACTCGAGAGGCCACGCCGACGGCTTTGTAAATATTCCGGTGGACGATTTAAGGGAGCGGATCGGCGAAATACCGTCCGGCAAAAAGGTATATGTTATGTGCCAGAGCGGACTTCGCAGCTATATCGCCTGCCGCATACTTTCGCAGAACGGCTATGACTGTTACAATTTCAAGGGCGGCTACCGTTTCTACGATATTGTAAAGCGGGGCGCCGCGCCGGCGCAGACCGCCTACCCCTGCGGAATGGAAAAATAAATATATGCAAAAATCCTCCGGTTTAAATGCCGGAGGATTTTTGCATATATACTGTACGCTTATTGTATTGCAGACAAAGGTATCCGCACCTTCATAATGCGCTGTCTTATAGCGCTTTTCTCGCCGCAGCAGATATATGTCAGCGTTATCTGAATGACTGTCATTATTATCGCCTGTGTTATTCTGCCCGGGATAAGCGCTATAAAGCCCTTGCCGTACAGAACGGCTATCCACAGCGAATTCATAAGCACCGAGCCGAATATCTGATTTATAAGCACGCTCGCGGTAATTTTAAGAAATGTCGCGTTTTTCCTTATAAACAGCGCCGTACAAAGCGCCGTAAGCACAGCGGTGAGCGTAAATCCCGGAAAATACGGCGGCGAAAAAAGAATGGAGCCGAGCATATCGGCGACGCCCGCCACTACCATCGCCCAGGGTGTCCCGAGCATCAGCGCGGCGAACGGTATCACGATAAACGAAAAACCGAACCGCTGATTCCAGACGCTGTAAGACATAAGCCGCTCAAGTATTATCTTGAGGGCAATAAACAGCGCCGCCATTGTGACCGTGTAAATGTACTGCTTACCTTTTTTATTCATAAAAAAACCTCCTTATTACCCGTTTTACCGATAATAAGGAGATTGAAATCTGCGATATTAGCCGGCAGCGGGATGCGACAGCCGGACCGCGGATATACCTTCGTCTGCCGGGCAACTCCCCGTCCCGACAGCACTTAACGCCTGACCGTCTACTCTGCGTATATAATTATTTTATATTAAATTTACCTTTTTGTCAATACCGAACGCGGATACTTTTTATTTTGCGCTGCAAAAACGACAAAAAATTACAAAAAAGAAACAGACGACCGCACAAAGATATGTACAGACGTCTGTATATTTCCAAAGCGCACGGTAAAACGCCGCGTTTTTATTAGTCTTCGGAAATAGCCTCAACCGGGCAGCCGGCAGCACAGGCACCGCAGCTGATGCACTTCTCCGGATCTATCTCGTAACGCTCTGCTCCCTCGGAGATAGCGTCGCAAGGACAGCCGGCAGCACAGGCACCACAGCTGATGCAAGCGTCGGAAATCTTATAAGCCATCTGAAAACACCTCCATAGACTGTTTTATTTATTGTAGCAAGGTTTGCTGCAAAAAGCAAGTAAAATATATTCCCATTCTCACAAAATCCGAGCTTTTTCACTGCTCCGGCTTTTTTTGCTCCTTCGGTCGTTTTTTCGAGCGGGAAACCAGCTTAACATCGTCCCTGTGAACCTTAAACGGTATACTGTCGCTGTCTATCAGCTTTACAAACAGATTTCCGCTTATTACGTTCGCATCGGTCACCACCGCGAGACCTTCATCGGTCTGCACCGTCGCACCTACATTCGGCGTAAACGAATTGAGATACTCGTATGCGTCCTGCTCGTATTTAAGGCAGCACATAAGCCTGCCGCAGCTCCCCGATATTTTTGTCGGGTTGAGCGACAGCCCCTGTTCCTTCGCCATTTTAATGGAAACCGGCTGAAAATCGCTTAAAAACTGCTTGCAGCAGTAAGGCTGGCCGCATATTCCGAGTCCGCCGAGCAGCTTTGCCTCGTCACGGACTCCTATCTGCCGCAGCTCTATTCTCGTATGAAAACGCGCCGCAAGATCCTTTACAAGCTCACGGAAATCAACCCTTCCGTCAGACGTAAAGAAAAACACGATTTTATTGGAATCAAAAGAATATTCCACCTCAACGAGCTTCATATCAAGCTGATGACGAACAATAAGCTCCTCGCAGATACCAAACGCTTCGTCCTGCTTCTTACGGTTTTCCGCAACCTTTTTTATGTCCTTTTCGGTTGCCCTGCGAAGCAGTTTTTTAAGCGGTTTTACTATCGTGCTGTCCTCAACCTCGTGATTGGCGGCGCTCACCGTGCCGAACTCAATTCCGTTTTGGGTTTCGACAATAACGTTTTCACCGGCGGTAAGGGTAATACCGTCCGGGTCGAAATAATACTCCCTGCCCCCGTCCTTGAATTTTACAGATACGACCTCTGTCATATGTTCCTCCGAATTATCTTGAATATATTTCAGCCGCCCTGCACACTGCCGCGCAGAACAGCAGACCCAAATTTATATTTGTCGCAAGGCTCGCCTCGAACTCAGACAGGCTGTAATAAAACTCGGATAGCTTCGCCGCCTTGTCTCCCGTCATATCGGTTTTTCTTATTCTGCGCGCCAGCCCTGTTTTCAGTTCTTTTATAAAAAGCTCGGATTCTATCCGGCTTTTTTCGATATCCGCCGTAAGCTCAAGCATTTTCGCCTGATCTCCCGCAAGCATAAAATCAATAAACTTTTCCGCCGCGTCGCTTTTCTCTCCCCCGCCGTCCGACAGTATTCCGATCGCCGCTCCGATATTTCCGCCGGTTTCTTCCGCTGCCGCGGCTATAAGCTCTTTTCCGAAGCCGGTGTTTTGCGCTATATAACCGACAGCCGTATCAATATCGGGCGGCACAAGCGACAGCCTCGTACACCTTGATACGACGGTTTCAAGCAGCTCTGACGCCGACAGCGAAACCAAAATGAAAACAACGCCCTCCGGCGGCTCCTCAAGCACCTTTAAAAAGGCGTTCTGCGCCGACTCGTTCATGGTCTCCGCCGTGTTTATTATAAAAACTCTGCGTTCGCTCATATGAGGCTTGACAAACGCTTCGGCACGCAGCGTTCTTATCTGTCCGACATTTATGAACTTTTTGCCTTCCTCCGGTGATATAAAGGTTATATCGGGGTGGGCTCCGCTTTTTGCCACACGGCAGTTACGGCATTCGCCGCAGGGCGCGTTATCCTTTCCGCATACCACCGCCTGCGCGATATATCGGGCAAGCGTATGCCTGCCGGTGCCTTTATCCCCGTCTATCAGAATCGCGTGGGGAATGCGATGCAGGCTTATCATAGAGGTGACGGTCTCTTTAACCCTCACATTACCCGCAAGCGGGAAGTTCATAAAACAAAACCGACCTTTTTCATAGCTTTCATATATGTTTTTCTTGCGACCCGCTCCGCTTTTTCGGCTCCCGCCTTATAAAGACGCTCAAGCTCAGCCTTGTCCTTTATTATATCGTCGTGCTTCTGCTTTATGGGCGCAAGTGCGTCGGCTACCGCCTCGCCTACTGCCAGCTTGAAGTCGCCGTAGCCTTTTCCCTCAAACTCGCGCTCGACATCAGCCGTGCTTTTGCCGGTGACTGCGGAGTATATGGTTATAAGGTTTGAAACGCCCGGCTTATCGTCCGCCATACGAACCTCTGAACCGGAATCGGTCACGGCACGCTTGAATTTTCTTATTATATCGTCCCTGCCGTCAAGTATCGCAATCCATGCATTGACATTATCGTCCGATTTCGACATTTTTTTCGACGGATCCTGAAGCGAGCGTATCCTTGCCCCCGCCTTCGGTATATACGCCTCAGGCACGGTGAAAACATCGCCGTAAATATTATTGAAGCGCACGGCTATATCCCTTGCTATCTCAAGGTGCTGCTTCTGGTCTTCGCCCACCGGCACAAGGTCTGATTTATAAAGCAGTATATCCGCCGCCATAAGCACCGGATATGAGAAAAGTCCAACATTTATATTGTCGGGGTGTTTTTTGCTCTTGTCCTTGAACTGGGTCATTCTGGACATTTCACCGAACTGTGTATAGCAGGATAAAAGCCACGAAAGCTCTGTATGCTCCGGCACCTGCGACTGTATAAACACAGTGTTTTTCTCCGGGTCTATACCGAGCGCCAGCAGTATTGCGTAGGTGGAATAAATCTGCGCACGCAGCTTTGCCGGCTCCTGCCTTACGGTTATGGCGTGCAGGTCGGCAACCGCAAAGGTGCAGTCAAATTCATACTGCATTTCGGTCCAATTTTTAAGCGCGCCGAGATAATTTCCGAGAGTGAGCAGTCCGCTCGGCTGGATACAGCTTAAAACCTTTTTTTTTGCCGTTTCTTCATTTGTATTGCACATAGCCGTTCATTCCTTTTATTTTACTATCTTTTTAATAATATCACATTTAATTGAAACTTACAAGTTTTTAATTAAACTTTCGGGGTGACGCTTTGCCACGACCGAAAAAGCGTCAAAGGCGATATCGGCGGCAAGCGCGATATCTTCATCACTAAGCGCGGCGTTGATAAAATGATTGTGGTGCGAGGTTATAAACAGACCTCTCGAGACACATTCGGCCACCCAT
Source organism: uncultured Clostridia bacterium (assembly GCA_944380885.1). Taxonomy (GTDB): domain Bacteria; phylum Bacillota; class Clostridia; order Oscillospirales; family Acutalibacteraceae; genus UBA737. Next base: position 19,584 of record CALWIZ010000022.1, read on the forward strand.
TCCTGATGCAGCATAAGGCTGTCGTCGTTGGCTATTCTCAAATAGAAGAGCGCCGGCTCGCCCGAAACAACAAGGTCAAATCCGTTTTCCGCCGCCGCCTTTTTAAGCGCTCCCGTAAATTTCAGACCTTTCTCACGGAACAGCGACGGAGTGTCAAGCCTTTTCATTTTATTTATTGTAGCTATACACGCCGCGAACGGCACTGCGCTCATCCAGTAAGAGCCGGTGAACGAGAGCGAGGACGCCGCAGCCTTTAAAAAGTCCCTGCCGCAGGCGGCGGACATATTATAACCGTTTGCAAGCGCCTTACAGAAGCAGATTATATCCGCCTTTATGCCGTAATAGCGGTCACTGCCGCCTATATCAAGCCTGAAGCCGGTGCGCACATCGTCAAAAATAAGGACTATTCCGTGCTCATCGCAGAATTTTCTTACCGCCTGCCATTTTTCCTTATCGGCGCAGACATTGTCGTAAAAATTGCCGTGATCGTACGGCTGCGCGATAAGCGCCGCCACATCTCCGCCGTTCTCCTGCCATACCCGCTCAAGCGCCTCCATATTAAACCACGGAACAATAACATTGTTCTGCACGTCTTCAGGCAGAATGCCGGGATAATCGGCTTTCATCGCCCACGGGTCGTTTCCGTGGTAGTAGCCTTTGAAGAAAATGACCTTTTTCTTTCCGGTAAACGCCCTCGCGCAGAGCACCGAAAACGTGGTAGCGTCGGTACCGTTTTTCATAAAATACGCCCAGTCGGCGCTCTCCACCGTATCTGTAAGCAGCTCGGCGCACTCTACCATTTTGTAGGACGGCGCTGTAACGCAGTTGCCCTTTTTAAGCTGCTCCGCGGCGGCGGCGTCCACTTCAGGGTCGTTGTAGCCTAACACATTCGGTCCATAGGCGCACATCATATCTATGTACTTATTTCCGTCCATATCCCAGAAATAAGTACCCTCCGCCCTTGAGCTTATAAGCGGCCATTTTTCAAGCGGCAGGAAAAGTCCCTCGGACGGCCCCAAATGTCCGTAAATTCCGGACGGTATAACCTTAAGCGCGCGGTCAAACCACTCGCGGCTTTTTGTATGTGAATATTCGGGATATTTGCTCATTATGTATCCTCCTTAAGCGAGATAAAGCGAAACACGGTCAAGTATGCGGTTGATATTGTCCACCATTGAAATCATACCGGAGAGCCTTATGTTTCCCCTGCACATTTCATCGATAGTTGACACCTTTCCGGCAAACAGGCCGCTCGCAAGGTCAATATCGGAAAATTCCATAATCGCGCGGGGATTTGCCGCACGCTCCTTTATGGTGGTGAAATGATGGTCCTTAACCCTGACCGTAACGTAAACCCTGTCCCTTATTCCGAGTGAAACATCGCCGTCTACTGTGTTTGAGGCGGAAATTTTCGCTATCGGGTCGGAATTCGCAAGAGCTGAGATGGCTCCGGCTATCGTATACATAGTAAGCAGGGTGCTCTCCTCAAAAAACGCTCTGTCTTTAAGATTTTCTTCAGACGGACGCAGCACCTCCGTAAGCCTGTCCGTAAGCGCTGTAAAAGGTCCGGTAAGGAATTTTATCAGCTTTACCACGCCTTTTACGGGAATGCCCGGCTTGCTTTCGTTTATTAACTGATTGAATTTTTCAGGCGAGGAAAAATTCATTTTGCAGTCAGCACCTTCGCTGCCCTCGGTTATTTTACAGCCTGACGAATCAAAATGAAATGTACGGCAGGGACCTTCTTTCACGTCAAAGCACAATGAAACCGGCTTTTTTAACTGTTTTAAAATTTCCTTTGCTTTATTATCAAGCTCGCAGAGATTCTCAAGCGTGCCCAGCACGCCGTACATATTGGCATATGCCAACGCTTTCTGGTCTTTCATATACGTTTCTCCTTAATTTTGTTCGTCAAGCGACAGGCTGAAGCTCGGCATAAACTCTTCCATAAAAATATCAGCCTCCGGGCAGCCGAGTCTTTGTATCGCTTCTCTTATGGTCTTTTCCGCCACGGCAAACTCCCGGTTGCCCATATTAAGCTCCTCTGTGCATTTAATAAGCGCGGAAATTTTGTCCGCCGCCTTTACAAGCCTTTTTGTATCGGCGTCCGGCGAGTAGATTTCCTTGAAATCATCACGGAAATCCTCAGGCAGCATATTAAGAAGCCTTTCCTCGGCGTTCTTTTCTATCTGCTTATAAGCCGAGATAATATCGCTGTTATTGTACTTCACCGGTGTGGGCATATCTCCGGTTATTATTTCGGAGGTGTCGTGAAACATAGCCGCCGCCGCGGTTTTGTCCGGATCAGCATTGCCGCCGAGTCTCCTTTTGTTTATAACCGCGAGCGCGTGAGCTATCATAGCCGTTTCAAGCGAATGCTCGCTTAAGTTTTCGCTCCTTGTATTCCTCATAAGTCCCCAGCGGTAAATATTCTTCATACGCGACATCATCGCATAAAAATGATTTTGCAAAATGTTCACATCCTTTATTGAATATTATACCATTAACTGTTATAATATCAATAATGAAATTTTTTCAAAGGATGAATCAAATGAGATTTTCTTCAGCGAAGCTCACTGCGCTTCGTCCCCAAAAAGAAAAGTATCTTTCCACCTTCTTAATAGCGCTCGCCACGGCGGCGGTTCTTTTTGTGCCGTATATGCTTATAAGCGAGGGCTATTTTACCTTTTACGGCGATTTCAATGTTCAGCAGATACCGTTTTACCAGCAGTGCCACAAGGCGATAAAGGAGGGCAATATCTTCTGGAGCTGGACTACCGACCTCGGCGCAAATTTCATAGGCTCGTACAGCTTTTACCTGCTCGGCAGCCCTTTTTTCTGGCTTACCATTCCTTTTCCGAACTGGTTTGTCCCCTATCTTATAGGACCTCTGCTTATCCTCAAATTCGGCTGTGCCGCGTTTACCTCCTATTTCTATATCAGGCGTTTTACAAGAACCCCGCAGGCGGCGCGCCTCGGCGGACTTCTCTACGCATTTTCCGGCTTTTCGGTATACAATATTTTCTTCAACCATTTTCACGAAGCGATAATCGTCTTTCCGCTGCTTCTGCTGGCGTTTGAACAGCTTATCACAGAAAACCGCCGCTTTGTATTTGCTCTCGCCGTGGCGCTGTGCGCCGTTGTAAACTACTTCTTCTTTTTCGGAATGGTTGTTTTCACGGTAATATATTTCTTTGTCCGCCTTTTCTCAGGAGCGATAAAAGTAAAAATTTCAAGATTTTTCGTTCTTATTTTCGAGGCTGTGCTCGGACTCGGAATAGCGGCATTTCTCCTCTATCCGTCAATACTTGCGATATTAAGCAACAGCCGCGTTTCAAGCCTTATGCTCACAAACGGCTGGAACGCCATCATGTACGGCAAAGAGCAGATTTACGCCAACGTCCTCCAATGCTTTTTCTTCCCGCCCGACATTCCGGCAAGACCGGTATTTTTCCCGGGCGCCGATGTCAAATGGTCTTCCCTCGGCGGCTGGCTGCCGGTATTCAGTATGGTCGGCGTATTCACTTGGTTTTCTCAGCGCAAGGGTCACTGGCTTAAAAGAGTTACCGGGATATGTATATTTATGGCGCTTGTTCCGGTGCTCAACAGCGCGTTTTACGCTTTTAATACCGCTTATTACGCCCGCTGGTTCTATATGCCGATACTTATGATGTGTCTCGCGACCGTTTCCCTTACCGAGGACGATACCGTAAACTGGTCGGTCGGCTACAAATGGGTAATGGGCATCACGGTAGCGGTCACGGCGGTCATAGGCTTTTTCCCGCAGAAAAATTCCGACGGGGAGCTGATTTTCGGTCTTTACTCGCAAAGTGAGGACGGAATGTATGTCTTTCGCTTCTGGACCGCCTGCCTTATCGCGATAATGAGCCTTGTGATACTGGGTATGCTGCTTAAAGAGCTTAAAAAAGACCGTGCCGCCTTTTACAGGCTGGCTACCTTATGCGTCTGCATTGTTTCGGCGGTTTACGGAAATGTGTTTATCGCCTGCGGACGCTCGCACTCATATGAAATCAAGGAGGTTATGATAGATCAGCTTATCGAGGGCGAGGTAGACCTTGAGGATTCGGACGATTACAGGGTAGATGTATACGACGGTGTGGACAACACCTCTATGTATCTGGGGCTCCCGGGAATTAACGCTTTCCATTCGGTAGTTCCGGCATCTATATTTGAGTTTTACGATTATATCGGGGTTGAGCGGAGCGTTGGCAGCCGTCCTGAAACGGATCAGGCGGCGATCCGTCCCCTGCTTTCGGTAAAATATCTTCTCAACCGCAAGGACGGGGACAGTTTTCTCAATGAGTATGACGAGACTTTGATGCCCGGATATGAATATGTAAAAACAAGCGGCGGATATTACATTTACGAGAACAAGAATTATATACCTTACGGATTTTCTTACAACTATTATATGAGCTATGACTTCTGCGATTCCTACGCCGAGTCGAGCCGCGCGGCGCTTATGCTCAAGGCGATACTACTCACCGACGAGCAGATAGAAAAATACGGCGATATGCTTGAAAACATTGAAAAGTTAGAGCTTCCGCCATATGATTTTGAGACAACGGGAACTACCCTTTCGCTTACTGACGACGCTATGGCATATGACTGCGAACAGCTGCGCGAGACCGCCGCCGACTCATTCGATATTGACAACCGCGGCTTTACCGCCAAGGTGACGAGAGACAGGGAAAACCTTGTCTTCTTCTCGGTTCCGTATGACGAGGGCTGGACGGCTTACGTCAACGGCAAGCAAACCGAAATCGAAAAGGTAAACGCCGGATTCATGGCGGTAAAGGTGGGCGCCGGAAGCAGTACGATAAGGTTTGAGTATCTTACCCCCGGACTTGTTGACGGTCTTATAACAACCGGCGGCGCCTGCGTGGTGCTTCTCTGTTATATACTGATTTTCAATCTCTATGCAAAGCACCGCCCGGACGATACCCGCTATCCCGAGGGCGAGCAGCTTATTAAAAAATGGCGTGAGCAGGACCGTGAGGAAGCAAAACGAATACTTGCAGAAAGGTTCCCGTCAGATATTAAGCCGAGTATTCTTGACGATGACAACGATATATCGATTCCGCAGATAGATAACGGTTTTTCGGGCGGTTTTAGTGTTTCATCGGATATTTACGACGATAACTACGAGGATAATTAAATTAAATTTTATTGCGTTTTTTCTGCATACCCATTAAAATAACCCCGATAAGAGCGTATAAACGCTCTTATCGGGGTTAAAAAAATATATTAACATTCAATCGTGTGTTAAAAGTAATAATGCTTTCAGAAAACCTACCGGCAAAAGCGCTTCTGAAATTCCTTGACCATAGCTTTGAGAAAACCGTCAAGTTTTCTGTCGCAGAAGTCGGCTATATACTTTGGTATTTCACCGTAATATGCCTCGGCTATCCCTCCGGCTATACAAGCCTCAGTATCTGCGTCTCCTCCGAGAGAAACGGCTTTCCTTATCGCGCTTTCATAATCGTCCGACTCAAGAAACGCGATAATCGCGGGCGGCACGCTGTATGAGGCGCGGCTGTTATATTCATAATGCTCTTTAATATCCGCTGTTTTCCGTGATAAATCATAACGGAAACGCTTTTGCAATAAAACGCGTATATTTTCCTTGTTTTCCCCGTGCCGCGCGAGAAAAACCGCTGAAGCGACCGCCTGTGCCGCTTTTACGGCTTCCGGGTTGTTATGAGTGTAAAAACAGCTTGCCTTGGCCTGAAGCTCCGTCTGCTCTAAAGTATCGTAAGCGTAACCTATCGGAACCGCTCTCATTGCGGCGCCGTTGCCGTAGCTGCGGTTTATTTTATGTACATCGCCCATTGCCCATTCGGAAAACATTATTCCGAATCCGGCCGACGGGTAGTATGAATAGTACTGGCGGTACTGTGCCGCGTATTCAAAGCCTCTTTTTCTCAGTTTAAACCGCGTGACCGGCTCCGGGTTATTCAAAACAGCGCGTGCGGTGGCGACTGTCAGAACGGTATCGTCTGTAAAAGAGCTGTCCCTTTGAAACTCGAAATCGTAATTCTTCGTACAATGTGTCTCGTAATAGGAGCCTATAATATCACCGTATATCGCTCCGAGCATTTTCGCACCTCCGTCAACAGAATACCAATCTGCCGAACATACTGTTTCAGTGCAATTACCTATCATCACATAATTCCCCTGAAATACCTGATATTGAAATTATATTACATTTAATTCATAATAGCAAGATTTTATATAAAAAGACCGGTCGGGAAATAACTCCTGACCGGTCTCTGATATTACACTATAAATATTTCGGCGCAGTCCTCGGAGCGTATCGCTATCACGGCGCCTCTTACAAGAAACGCTTTAGGGTCGCCCCCCGGACTTTCTCCCACACACTCGACGGCAGTACCCGGTATCATTCCGATATCAAGCAGCCGCCTTCTCATACTTCCTTTTGAGTTTATTTCTTCTATAACAGCCCTGTCACCGGGCTTCAGTACAGCAAGATTACGCATTTTCCGTACGCTCCCGTTATATGTTAAACAGCTTTAAAAGCCGTACTGTTATTATTATATTCCGGAAAGCACCGAACGGTTACGCATAAAACCGTTGCAAAAATCAAAGCTCTGTGTTATATTACATTTAAAAATGAGCGAAAAGAGGTACTGACTGTTTTGGATATTTTTTATGAAAACAAAATCTCTCCCATAAGCCGTATGCAGGAAAACTCCTTAAGCCGTCTGCCTCATTTGCATAAAGAGCTCGAGGCTATTTATGTTTTTAAAGGCAAAGCGGTGGCATACGCGGATAAAAACAGCTACCTGCTTAACTCCGGTGACACTTTTATAACCTTCCCGAATCAGATACACTATTATGAAACTCTTCAAAAGGGTAAATATCTTGTAATTATTTTCTCGCCCGACATTCTTTACCGTATAAGCGGAGAAATATCAAAAAGTATTCCGAACAACAATTTTATAGCTTCAGGCAACCGTATTGTAACTCAGTCGTTCAGAAATATATATGATGCCGACGGAGAATATGCCGATGTGGCGATTAACGGATATCTTAACATTTTTATGAGCGCAATTCTTCCGGGGCTGACCCTTAAAACCGTTTCGGCGGAAAATACTTCTGCATTTTACAGCATAATAGATTTTTGCAGTCACAATTTTAAGGAGGAGCTCACGCTTGACCTTGTGGCGGACAGTCTTCATTTAAGCAAATATTATATTTCACACCTGATAAACAAAAAGCTCAGCCAAAGCTTCAGCGAATACATAAACAACCTTCGCATCAGCGAGGCGTGCAATCTGCTCAGAGAAAGCGACATGAAAATAGCCGACATCTCTGAAGATGTCGGCTTCGGAACGATAAGATCGTTCAACCGCTCATTTAAGCAGATAATGGAGGTTTCCCCCGCTGAGTACCGCAGCAATATCGCAGCGCTTAAAAAATCGATTTAAGATATTTTATACTCATTTCGGCACATTCCATCGGAGTTTTGCCCATGCTCGGACTGTCCTGCTCGACTACTACCCACTTCGCGCCGGCTTCCTTCGACGCGTCAAGAATAGCAGGAAAATCCTGTAATCCGCTGCCTACGGGACGAAACTCAAAGCTGCCTGAAGACTCCTTTTTCTTATCGTCATCAATGCCTATTAAAGCGTACATATTCTCGCTTTTTGAGCCTGTGAAGTCCTTTAAATGGACAATTTCCACACGTCCGGCATACTTGCGGATATACTCAGCCGGATTCTCGCCGCCGACATTTACCCAGCAGGTATCTATCTGGGTTGAAAGCAGGTCTGCGGGAACTTCTTTATAAAGAATATCAAGAGCGTACTCTCCGTTTATCTTTACAAACTCAAAATCATGGTTATGATAGCACAGCTTCATACCAAGCTCATTGGCTTTTTTGCCGAGCATTTTTGCTCCCTCGATTACTTCGGCAAACTTATCCTGACCCGGACGGTATTCCTCAGTAAGATACGGAATTACTACATATTTACAGCCTATTTCCGCATAAACCGAAAGAAGGTTGGGATCGTTCATCATATCGACAAACGGAACGTGCGCTGAAATCGGAACAAGTCCTATTTCGCTGCACATTTTCTTTACTTCATCGGCGCTTTTGCCGAAAAGTCCGGCAAACTCAACACCGTCATAACCGAGAGCCTTTACCTTTTTAAGAGTTCCCTCAAAATCGGCCTCCATATCGTCCCTTACAGAATAAAGCTGTAAAGCGATCGGAAAATCATACATGTTTTTTCACCTCGTTTTATTATTACCGGCAGCCGTAAACGGCTGCCGGCTTTGTTGTAATTACATTTCGGGTATATTTATCTCAACCTCATGGCCGCAGTCGCTCGACTTCTTTATACCGTCAAGTATTGCCTGATTGTAGATTATCTGGCTGGTCGGAACCGGAGCCTCACCGCCGGTGATAACCGCGTCAAGGAATGAGCGTATCTTAAGGTCAAACAGATCCTTTGTAGCGGGCAGAAGCGGTATCTCGGTCTGAACAGGCTCGCCTGCAACATCGTGATAAATGGTCATCGGCTTATAGAAGGAGCCGTTCCAGCAATCGGTCGACGGAATACGCAAAGAGCCCTTTGTACCCATAATTATGGTATCTCCGGGAGTGTCAAGGTGCATATACCATGCTATACGGAAATCAAGTATAATTCCACCCTCAAGACGTATGTAAGCCGACGCGAAATCATCAACGCCGAATTTCTTCGCGCACTCCGGCTTGCCTACCTGTGAGTAAGCTTCAGGTGTGGTGCCGAAATAATCGGTAGCTGTTCCGCTTACGGTAAGCGGCTTCGGGTTGCCGAGAGCGTTCATAACAAGGTCTATCGAATAGCAGCCGATATCGCCGAGTGCGCCGAGTCCCGCCTTATCCTTTTCTATAAAGGTCTCTGACCAGCTTACCGGTATACCGTGTCTGCGTCCGCCTCCGGTCTGAACATAGTATATTCTTCCGAGCTCGCCCGACTGAACGATTTTCTTTATCATCTGCATATTGGCGTCAAATCTCGGCTGGAATCCGACAGAAACTATCTTTCCGCTCTTCTTTTCAGCCTTGCGTATTGCAATAGCCTCCTCAAGCGTTACGGTCATCGGTTTCTCAAGCAGAACCGGAAGTCCATGCTCAAGAGCATAAATAGTACATTCGGCGTGGGTGCAGTTGTAGGTGCATACGCTTACCGCGTCAAGGTTCATGGTATCAATCATTTCCTTGTAGTCGGTGAAGTCCTTTGCCTCTACCTCGTGAGACTTGAAAAATTCAGCCGCCTTTCCGGGAATAAGGTCGGCGCCCGCAACTACCTCGACATCAGGCTGCTTTAAATAGCTGCCGATATGTGAATTAGCTATTCCTCCGGTTCCGATTATTCCGATACGCAGCTTGCGGTCGCTTCTTATGACCTCTTTAGCGGTCATATCGCTTGTGAAATTGTTCATATCAATGTTTGCCATTTTTTACTACCTCCAGTTATTTATATAACGAACTGACGCATATAGCGGCAGCTCAAGGTTACCGAATCCTTCACGCGCTCCTTCGAGCCTTCAAATGCCTTATCCTCAACCTCAATGCAGGCATAGCCGTCATAGCCTATATCGGTGAGCGCTGAAACATAATTGCCCCAGTCGACATCTCCGAGTCCCGGCAGCTTCGGACTCATAAAATCAAGCGGATATCCCATTATTCCGACATCGTTCAGCTTATCGGGATACAGCTTTATATCCTTGAAATGGACATGGAATATCCTGTCCTTAAATTCGTAAAGCGGCTTTATGTAATCAATATGCTGCCATATAAAATGGCTCGGGTCGTAATTTATACCGAAATTTTTGCTCGGTAAAAGCTCAAACATCTTACGCCACAGAGCCGGCGTGGTAAATAGGTTCTGTCCGCCCGGCCACTGGTCGGGGCCGAAAAGCATCGGGCAGTTCTCAATCGCTATCTTTACTCCCTTTTCCTCGGCAAGGGCAATTATCGGCGGCCAGATTTCCTTGAACAGCTCTATATTTTCCTCGACGGTTTTATGCTGGTCGCGTCCTATAAATGTGGTAACCATATTGACGCCGAGCAGCGCGCTCATATTTATAACCTTTTTAAGATGCGCTATGTTGGCAGCTCTTTTTTCAAGGTCGCCGTCCATAGTGTTGGGATAAAAGGCAAGCGATGAAATTTCTATTCCCTTTTTGGCGCAGAAATCCTTTATGTAGGAAATGTACTCATCCGAAGTATTGTCCACATCGATATGGCTTACACCGGCATATCTGCGCTCTGCCTTGCCCTGCGGCCAGCAGGCGACCTCAATGCACTCGCAGCCGTTTCCGACCGCGTTTTCGACCGCTTCCTCAAATGTAAAGCCGTCATAAATCGCGCTTACAATTCCAAGCTTCATAATCTGTACTCCTTTAACGGATATTTTATTTTTGCTTCTGATTTTATCATATCCATACATTTATGGACATTGTGCGTTAGCTTGCTTACCTCTTTGTAATCCTCCGCAAAGCCCTTGGGATTTTCTATCCAGCCGGCGAACTTTTCCGCCTCTCCCCGCATTACCTCTTCTCTCGGAGGATAGCCGAGAAGCTGCTTTTCCATACCGTTTTTTACAAGCGATATTCCGGCGTACTGGGAAACCGAGCCTATCCGTACCGTGCCGCTGTCCCCTGTTATTTCCGAGCCTGCGGCGCTCTGACCGGTTTTGCTGTATGAGAGCACCGCGGTGAAATCGCCGTAATCGAATATAGCGGCGCCTGCGCCGTCCGCTCCGCCTTCAAGAAAAGACGCCCCCGCCTTTATGCCCCGCGGCATACCGAATAGATCCACCGCCGCATAAACACAGTAAATTCCCAAATCCATAAGCGTTCCGGCTCCGAGCGACATATCAAATATATTGACGCTCTCTCCCGCTGCAAAACGCGCATACCTGCTTGAAAGCTGACCGAAATCAATTCTCGCAAGCGATATTTTTCCTATCTCACCTACAGCCGAATGAAGTATCTCCCTTCCGGCGCAGTGCCTTGACATTATAGCCTCCGCGTAAACAAGTTCCTTACTGCCGGCGTATTCACTCAGCCTGTCATACTGTTCACATTCAGTGACGATAGGCTTTTCACATAATACGTGCTTGCCGTTTTCAAGAAACAGCCTTGACTGCTCGGCGTGAAACACGTTAGGTGTAGCAATATACACCGCGTCAATACTGCCGTCACACGCCAAAGCCTTAATGTCATCGCAGCAGCCCGAAAAGCCCTGCGCCGCAGCAAAGCTCTTCCCGCGCGATATATCCCTTGAATAGGCCGTCTGAAAAACATATCTTCCCGTAAGTCTGCATGCCGCGAGAAACTTTTCCGTTATAGCGCTCGTTCCGACCGTGGCAAGCCTTACCATCAGATATTCACCTCAAGTACCTGCTTTTTGTCAGACGAGCTGAACGCCGCCTCCATTACCTGCATTACGCGGCGCACCTGAGCGTGAGTTATAAGGGACTGCTCTTTTCCGTCAAGCGCGGCACAGAAATTACGGTAGAAATCATGCACGTCGCTCACCGGACGCTCCGCCTCATACATATCAAGCGTTATCTCGTCACGCGGCGCCATGGTTTTAGTAATGCCCGCTGCCGTCTGCACAGGAAGCACTTCTTTTTCGTTCCATGCCTTCATTCTGGCAACCTGAGCATTTTTGCGCCAGTCCTCAATTATGGCGCTGCCATTCTCGCACTGGAGATAAAAACGCGGCATTGCTATAAAGTTATATGTACCTACCTCAACATATGCGGTTTTACCGCTCTCAAAATACATTGTGAGCTTAAATCCGTCGTCAACCTCTTTGTTTGTGATGTGGGTCTCGGTGCAGTATATCCTTACGATTTTTTCCTTTATTATCTGGAGAATCTGGTCGATAAGGTGTACGCCCCAGTCAAGTATCATTCCGCCGCCCTGCTTTTTGGTGCAGCGCCAGTCGCTCGGGATACCTCTTGAGCCGTGTATTCTCGATTCAATATTTATAAGCCCGCCTATTTCGCCCGACTCAACGATTTTTTTCATCGCGAGGAAATCAACGTCCCACCTTCTGTTCTGGTGAACGGTGAACAGCTTTCCGGTTCTGTCAGCCGCGGCGGTCATCTCGTCAAACGCCGCTACCGACATTTCGACCGGCTTTTCGCAGATCACGTTTTTTCCCGCCTCAAGCGACTTTATGACAAGCTCCTTATGGTCGTCGTTCGGCACGGCAATAACCACAGACTCTACGGTGCTATCCGCCAGCAGCTCCTCAAGCGAGCCGTAAGCGTGAATACCGTTTTGTTCGGCAGCCGCGTTCTTTGCCGGATCAATATCGTAAACGCCGGCAAGCGACGCCACGTCGCTCGCGAGTATCTGTCTTGTGTGCCACGCGCCCTGTCCGCCGTAGCCTATTACGGCAAAACTTTTTTTCATACTTTTTTCTCTCCGTTCAGCGCGGAACTGCAATTCCGCCGTTTTCTTACCGAAGCCTATGCCGGATTACTTTTCGATTTTCTTTACGTGCGGACAGTCAATAACTTTGCGGTAATCTGAATATGTCCAGTAAATCGCGTTCTTTATTACCCTTATTACATCAGGGTTATGATAGGTCGGATAGCTCTCATGACCGGGCTGGAAATAGAATATCTTTCCGTAGCCGCGTCTGTAACAGCAGCCTGCCCTGAAAACCTCGCCGCCCTCATAGCTGCCTATGAATATCAGCTTGTCAGGCTCTGGTATGCTGAAAGGCTCAGTATAAGTCTCCTCGTGATCAAGCTTTATGTAGCGGTCGATGCCCTGAGCTATCGGGTGGCTCGGATCGCACGCCCATACATACTCATAGTCTCCGTCCTCTCGCCAGCCGAGCGAGCAGGGTGTTCCCATAAGCAGCTTGAACGGCTTTGAATGGTGAGCCGAATGAAGGAATATCATTCCCATGCCGGAAAGCACCGCGTTCTGTACACGCGCGGCAACCTCATCAGGCACTTCCCCATGGCGCATATGACCCCACCAGATCATAACATCTGTATCAGCAAGAAGCTCATCGGTTATATCGTTTACGGTATCAAGTGTTACGGTTCTTACCGTAATATCGCTGTCCTCCAGCTTCTCCTTGAGCGTGTTATGTATTCCTTCCGGATATATCGCCTTTACAGCAGGTTCGGTTTTTTCATGAACAAATTCATTATAAATGGTTACTTTAATCATAAAATCACCCATTCCCTAAAGAAATTATTATTTTATATTCTAATTTTACAAATCTGTCCGATTTACTTCAAGTAAAATGTATTATATTTTATAGACAAATATTGCTATTGTTTCCTTATTTCTCCTTAAAGGCTGCGTTTAATTGCTTCTTCGGCGGAAAAGCTATTAAAGGTGATATTATGAAAGAAAAAGCAAAAAAAACGCTGCTGCCGGCTGCGGCGGGAATATGTATAGGCTTTATAAACGGTCTGCTCGGAGCGGGAGGCGGCATCATCGCGGTTCCGGTGCTTCATCGTATGGGACTTGAGCGCAAGCAGGCTCACGCCAACGCCGTTGCGGTAATGCTCCCGGTAAGCATAATGAGTGCTGTTCTCTATCTTATGAACGGATATGTAACTGTGTCCGACGCGCTTCCTTATATTCCCGGCGGAATTGTCGGAGCCGTTGCCGGCACGTATATTATGAAAAAAATATCTCCGCTGTGGCTTAAGCGTATTTTCGGCGGATTTATGATCTACGCAGGCATACGCCTGCTGCTCAAATGAAGTGGGCCGCCCTTTTAGCAGGGCTTTTTTCAGGCACCGCGGGAGCTATGGGACTCGGAGGCGGCGCGGTTCTCATCATTCATCTTGCGCTTTTCACAGATACCTCACAACTTAAATCTCAGGGAATAAATCTGCTGTTTTTCATACCTATCGCTCTTGCCGCGGTCACAGTGTACTCCTTAAAAAAGAATATTAAATGGCGGCTTGTGCTTAAAACCTCCGTCTGGGGACTTGCAGGCTCGGCGGCGGGTCTTATGGTTACCGGCCGTATAGGCGGCGAAATAACCGGAAAAATTTTCGGCGGACTTCTCATAATTATGGGGCTTTTAGAAATATTCGGCAAAAAGGAAAAACCTCTTGATAAGAAAGAGGAAAAATGATATAATCTGATAGAATAAATGTTCGATGGAGGTTTTTATATGTCAAAAGCTCCGCTTACCGAAAAGCAGCAGAAGGTATACAGCTTCCTCGTAAGTAAGATGTCCTCAGGATTTCCGCCTACGGTAAGGGAAATATGCGCCGCGACCGGTATAAAATCCACCTCAACCGTTCACGCGATACTGAACGTGCTTGAGGAGGAAAGCTACATAGTAAGGGACGCGAAATTCTCAAGGGCCATACGGCTTGAAACCGACACGGACTCATCTTTGGTTCCGCTTGTCGGCAAGATAACCGCCGGAAAACCTATCTTGGCAGTTGAGGAAATAGAAGATTATATTCCCTATCCGTCAAAGGATGCCGAAGGTCTTTTTGCGCTTCGGGTTTCGGGGCTGAGTATGCGCGACGCAGGCATACTTGACGGCGATATTATAATTGCAGACAAAAATATATCCTGCAAAAGCGGCGATATAGTGATAGGAATGGACGGGGACGAAGCGACCGTAAAGCGTCTGCTGATAAAGGACGGGCAGATAATATTTATGCCCGAAAACCCCGATTTTTCGCCTATTTACCCTGCCGAGCCGCATGTGCTCGGAAAGGTTATCGGCTGTTTCAGAAGATACTGATAAAAACACTTTCTCCCGGAGTATTATACATATGAAAAAGCATATTGACATTTATACCGACGGTGCCTGTTCGGGGAATCCCGGGCCGGGCGGCTGGGGGGTTATTCTGCGCTACGGAGCTCACGAAAAGGAGCTTTCGGGCGGAGAAATGAACACGACCAACAACCGTATGGAGCTTACCGCGGTAATCAAGGGGCTTGAGGCCCTCAAAGAGCCGTGCGCGGTGCGGCTTGTGACCGATTCAAAATACGTGGCTGACAGTCTTTTAAAAGGCTGGGCGAGGTCATGGCAGCGCAACGGCTGGAAAAAGGCGGACAAAAAACCTGCTCTTAATTCCGACCTGTGGGAACGTCTGCTTGAGCTTCTTGACACGCACGACGTAAAGATAGAATGGGTAAAGGGGCACGCGGGGCACAGCGAAAACGAGCGGTGCGACAGGCTCGCCGTGGAATTTTACAAATCTCTTTCACAAAAATAAAACAACACAAGGGCAGGTAAACAGAAATTATGTCAGACAGCAGAAAAAGAACGGAATATGTAGTAACCGGAGCGCTGATTGCGGCGGCTTATGTAGCGCTTACCTTTTTGAGCAATATTTTCTCACTCGCTTACGGGCCGGTTCAGTTCAGAATTTCAGAGGTACTCACAATTCTTCCGATTTTTACTCCTGCCGCCATTCCGGGAGTCACCATAGGCTGCTTTATAGCGAATATCGCGTCGTTCAATATGTTAGATATGATATTCGGCACTGCGGCGACTCTTATCGCCGCAATACTGACATACCTGTTCAGAAACATAAAATTCAAGGGTATTCCGCTGCTCGCAATGCTCCCGCCGGTAATAATAAACGCGTTTGTGATAGGTCTTGAAATTGCGTTTTTCTTCCTTCCGGAGGGATATTCGTTCTGGGGCTTCATTATTTCGGGGCTTCAGGTAGGTCTCGGGGAATTAGGCGTATGCTATATACTCGGAATACCGTTTTATCTTTTACTTAAAAAATACAATATCTTTAAAGGGCAAACAATTCAAAAGCATGAAAATATTTAAAAATCTAAAAATATCAATTTGCCTGCTGCTTTGTTTTTTCATGGCGGCGGGCAGCAATCTTACTGCTGACAGTGAAAAGACATTTGTCCAATCCGATGAAACCGGTTTATCGGAGCAGGACAGTACATACAAGGAGGAAAATCTTTTTTTCGGGGATAACTATACCGAAACATCATCAGATAACGCTTCGGTATCAGACACATCGGATACACCGCACACTGACGTAAGTTCGCAGCAAACCGCTGTTTCGGAAGACAAAGCACCTTCGTCCTCCTCTTCAACACCGCAAAGCGTACCGCAGAGCGGCACGGCCGGCGGCTCTTCTTCCGCGAAGCCCGAAACGACGCCTTCAAAGCCCTCTCAGGTAAAGCCGGCGGAAAAAACCGAAATGAGAGCGGTATGGATATCTTTTCTTGAATACCAGAGCATACTTAAAAACAAAAGCGAGAGCCAGTTTAAAAGCTCGGTGAAAAAATATTTTGACAACTGTGTTTCTCTCGGACTCAATACCGTAATAGTACACGCGAGAAGCCACGGAGACGCTTTTTACAAAAGCAGTTATTTCCCTGCGTCGCTTAATTTCACCGGAAAAAGACAGGACAGCTTTCCGTTCGATCCGCTTGAAATAATGGTTAAGGAAGCTCACGCGAGAGGTCTTAAAATTGAGGCATGGGTAAATCCGTACCGTGCGAACAAGCTGACCGAGCAGTTTTCCGAAAACGACCCGGTAAAAAAATGGCTGGGGACCGACAAGGTTTTTACGGACGGTGAATACTACTACTTCAACCCCGGTGTGCCGGAGGTAAGACGGCTCGTGCTGAACGGCATTATTGAGCTTGTCGAAAACTACGACATAGACGGAATACATTTCGACGATTATTTCTATCCGACTACCGACAGCTCTATTGACAAAAACACCTACGCGAAATACGGTGCCGGAAGAACGCTTAAAAAGTTCCGTACAGACTCGGTAAACGAGCTTGTGAAAACGGTATACAGCCAGATAAAAAAGCGCAAAAACATTACCTTCGGCATTTCCCCGCAGGGCAATATAGACAACTGTATCAACTTCAATTACGCCGATGTAAGGCTCTGGGGAAGCACCGCGGGATATGTTGATTACTTAGCTCCGCAGCTTTACTGGGATTACGGGCAGGGTTTCCTGCCTTACGAAACGGCGCTCGCCAACTGGAAAAAAACCGTCACAAGCCCCTCGGTGAAACTTATAACCGGCCACGCGGCTTACAGGGTGGCTGAAAACGCCACCGGCGGCTGGGCGTCGGGCGATATTCTGAAAAGACAGGTGTCAGACGCGAGAGGCGCCGCAAATTACGGCGGATTTATTATGTTCAGATACGACCATCTCTTCAGCGACGCGCTTAAAACCGAGCGCAAAAATCTTAAAAGCATACTTACCTGACGGACGGAGTGTGAAATATGGACCAACAGCTTTTAAAGCAGCTATCCAGAATAACCGACGAGGAAAGAAACATTCTGAACGGCGGGAAGCTTGACATGAGCGTTTATTCGGACAATATGCCGTCTATTGTAGACAGCCGCAAGCTGCTTGAGGCGGGCAAGCTGTTTACCATCCGCCCCAACACACGCTTTATATCATTTCCCAAGCACAGTCACAACTATGTGGAGATAATATATATGTGCTCCGGCTCACAGCGTCACATTATAAACGACAGTACGGAAATCATACTGAAAAAGGGCGAGCTTTTGCTGCTCAACCGCCACGCGAGTCATCAGACCGACAGAACCGGCATAGACGATATCGCGATAAATTTTATAGTTCTTCCGCAGTTTTTCGATATTGCCATAGATATGATAGGCTCCGACAATAAAATAAGCGAATTTATATTTTCAGGACTTGCGGGCAGCGGTCACGAAATATCATATATGCACTTTGATGTAGCGGATGTGCTTCCGGTGCAGAATTTAATAGAAAATCTCATATGGAGCGTGGTTAATAAGCAGCCTAACCGCCGCAACATAAATCAGGTGACTATGGGGCTTTTGTTTCTTCAGCTTTTAGGTCTTTCCGACAGACTGGTGGCGGGAGAGCCGGATACCGCGGCAAACGCGATTGTAATAGCGGCGCTTACCGAAATAGAGCAGAACTACGCCGCGGCGTCGCTCGGCAGTGTGGCGAAACGATGCAATGTCTCTGCGGCATATGTCAGCAACACGGTGAAAGCCGCAACCGGAAAAACCTTCAAAGAGCATCTTATGGAGAAAAGGCTTTCAAAAGCCGAGACGCTTCTTAAAACCACGGCGCTTTCCGTAGGCGATATAATAGTTATGGTAGGTTATGAAAACACAAGCTATTTTTACCGCATTTTCACTCAGAAATACGGTGTGAGCCCGCGCGGATACCGGCAAAAAATCAAAGGATAATTTTTTAACGCCGTTTCGCGGCGGTTAAATAAGGACATTATTTTAAAAAGTAATGTCCTTAAATTTTTATATCGCAGGCTGTATAATGTTTACGGAAAATATAAAAAACGGAGGTAATACCCTATGTCTACTTATGAACAGGCGAAAAAGCGTTACGCCGAAATCGGCGTTGACACCGACGCGGCTATCGCGAAGCTTAAAAGCATACCGGTAGCGCTCCACTGCTGGCAGGGAGACGACGTCGGAGGATTTGACAGTAAAGACGCTTTAAGCGGCGGAATTTTAACTACAGGAAACTATCCCGGAAAGGCGACAACACCCGAGCAGCTTATGCAGGACATTGACAAAGCGATGTCACTCTGCCCCGGAAAGAAAAAGCTCAACCTTCACGCGAGCTACGCGATTTTTGAGCCGGGCGAGTTTGCCGACCGTGACAAATTAGAGCCAAAGCATTTCAAAAAGTGGGTTGAATACGCAAAGGAAAGAAATATGGGTATCGATTTCAACCCCACCTTCTTCTCGCACCCGATGGTAAAGGACGGGCTTACCCTTTCAAGCCCTGACGAAAATGTGCGCCGCTTCTGGATCGAGCACGGCAAGGCCTGCATACGCATTTCGCAGTATTTTGCCGAGGAGACCGGCATTCCCTGCGTTATGAACATCTGGGCGGGCGACGGTTTCAAGGACGTACCCGCAGACCGTATGGGCCCGAGACAGCGCTACAAGGAAGCGTTTGAGGAAATCATCAGCGAGCCGCACGACCCCGCGCTTGTAAAGCCCTGCGTTGAGTCAAAGGTGTTCGGTATTGGAGTAGAGTCGTTTACCGCCGGCAGCGCCGAATTTACATTAAGTTTTGCCGCCACCCACCCCGGCTGCCTGCCGCTTATGGACAACGGCCACTATCACCCGCAGGAGTTTGTATCCGACAAGATTCCGGCGCTGCTCTGCTTCTTCCCTGAGCTTGCGCTTCACATCACAAGAGGCGTGCGCTGGGATTCCGACCATGTGGTGCTCTTTGAGGACGAGACAAAGGAAATGGCAAAGGAAGTTGTCCGCAACAACGCGCTTGACAGGGTTTATATGGCGCTTGACTTTTTTGACGCGAGCATAAACCGCATTTCCGCGTGGACTGTCGGCTTCCGCAGCTGGCAGAAAGCTCTGCTCAACGCCATGTGTTTGCCTAATGAGCAGCTCAAAAAGCTCCAGGACGAAGGAAAGTTTACCGAGCTTATGGTAATGCAGGAGGAGGCTAAGATGCTTCCCTTCTCAGCCGTATGGGAGCGTTACTGTGAGACCGAGGGCGTGCCGGCAGGTGCAGAGTGGTTCGATGAAGTAAAGAAATACGAAGCAGAAGTTTTAAGCAAGAGAGGTCAGTAAAAATGAGCATACTTGACGTTCAGATTATAAAAGACTATATCCGTATGTGTTCGGACGGCTGGGAGCAGGGCTGGCACGAGCGCAACGGCGGCAACCTTACATACCGCATGAAGCCTGAAGAGGTTGAGGAGTGCCGTCCGTATTTCGGCTTTGAGCGTCCGTGGGTCAATATGGGCGTACAGGCTGACAATTTAAAAGGCGAATACTTTATCGCCACCGGTTCGGGCAAATTTTTCCGCAATGTTCCCCTTGCCCCGCAGGACAATATCTGCATTGTTGAGATAAACGAAGCCGGCGACAGCTACCGTATCGTATGGGGACTTGAGAAGGGCGGCAGACCCACAAGCGAGTTCCCGAGCCACTTTATGAACCACAGTGTCAGAAAAGCGGCTACAAACGGTGAGTACCGTGTTATTTACCACGCGCACCCCGCCAATATAATCGCGCTTACCTATGTTATGCCGCTGACCGCCAAGGACATAACAAGAGCCTTATGGCAGAGCGCCACCGAATGCCCCGTTGTATTCCCCGGCGGCGTGGGCGTTGTTCAGTGGATGGTGCCGGGCGGCGCCGATATAGCGCTTGCCACCAGCGAGATTATGAAAAAGTTTGACGCGGCGGTTTGGGCGCATCACGGACTTTTCTGCTCCGGTCCTGATTTTGACATCACTTTCGGACTTATGCACACGATAGAGAAGGCCGCCGAGATATATGTCAAGGTGCTTTCCTGCGGAAAAGGCATACGCCAGACCATAAC
>CALWIZ010000023.1 GCA_944380885.1 uncultured Clostridia bacterium
AACTTTTTACGCACACCCGCATAGCGGGTGGTTGTTTGGTTTGCTCTTTGAGCAAACCAGCCTAAAGGCATTAATCAAAAGCCGTGACCGCATCCTGCTTTCACGGCAAAAATCACAAAAAAATCATAGCACGGCAGCTCATATTTGTCAACAAAAAATTAACAAATTATTCAAATTTCGAGCTTTACTTATTATGAAAATAATTATAAACATTCAAAGCGGAACTGCTGTTCATACCGGAAACTTTAGCCAGCTCCTCAGCGGTCGCGTTTTTAATTGCCTTTAATGTTTTAAAATGCCTGAACAGCGCTGCCGCGCGGTTTTTCCCGATTCCGGGTATACCGGTAAGTTCCGAATCAAGCATAGCCTTTGTGCGCCGGGTTTTGTGGTAGCCTATCGCGAATCTGTGAACCTCGTCCTGTATGCCGGTCACAAAGGTAAAAGCCGCGCGGTTTGATTTGATAGCTATGTCCCCGCCTTTTGCGGCTATAGCGCGTGTCCTGTGCTTTGAATCCTTTACCATACCGAAAAGAGGCACCTCAATGCCGTGCCGCTCAAATACCGGCTCTACCGCTGACATCTGCCCTTCTCCTCCGTCAAGCAAAATAAGGTCGGGAAGAACGGAAAAATATTCGTCTTCACCTTTTTCATATTCTTCAAAACGGCGGTCAAGCACCTCAGCCATAGAACGGAAATCGTCCTGTCCCGAAAAAGATTTGATTTTAAAACGCTTGTACGCGGCTTTAAAGGGTCTGCCGTCCTTATATACCACCATTCCGGCGACATTTTCGCTGCCTGCCGTATTTGAAATATCGTACGCCTCGATATACCTCGGCGCGGACGGCAGCCCGAGCAGCCTTGAAAGCTCGTCAAGGACAGACATTTCCCTGCCGGTCCGGTCAGTCTTTTCCGAAAGGTTTTCCGCCGCGTTCGCAAGACACATATCAAGCAGTGATTTCTGTTCTCCGAGCTTGGGGTTTATAAACGACACCTTATGCCCCGACTTTTCCGAAAGCCACCGCTCCGCCGCCTCATAATCCGGCTCGGTATCAATAAGTATGCGCTGCGGTATATCGTTTTTTTCAAGATAGTATTGCTGCAAAAACTCAGAATAAAGACTTTCGCGGTCTGAAACGCCGTCAATATAAAAGAACTGCTTGTCAGAAAGTCGGTAATTTCTGAAACTTATAACTTCAACTCCGGCTTTCTCACCGATAAGCGCGGAGGCGATCACATCCTCACTCTTATAAGACGCTCTTACGACCTTTTGCTTTTCGTGTATTTTATTGATTGCGTTTATTCGGTCCCTTAGCTTCGCCGCCTTTTCAAACTCAAGTTTTTCCGCGGCGTCAAGCATTTTTTCGTTTAATTTTTCAACCGTTTCCCCGTCAGACTCGCCGTGTTTAATAAAATCAACTGCGGCGTCAAGCGTTTCAAGATATTCCGCCAATGTTATCTTTCCGCGGCAGGGAGCGTCGCATATGCCGATATGATAATTAAGGCAGGGCTTTGACGGAGTATCAAAGCTGCGGTTACAGTCGGGCAGTCTGAAAATTTTGCGTGCCTCGTCCACCGTTTCCTTTACAACATATGCCGAGCTGTACGGCCCGATATACTCCCCTTTTTTATCGGTGAATTTTGAAGTGGTCAGCTTTTTCCACTTATCATCGGTTATTTTTATATAAGTATATCCCTTATCGTCTTTAAGAAGAATGTTGTATTTAGGCTGATTCTGTTTTATCAGTGAATTTTCAAGTATAAGCGCCTCAAATTCGCTGTCACAGAGAATATAATCAAAATTATCGACATTGGATACCATTCGCTTTACCTTTTCGGTATGCTGATTCCCGCTGCCGAAATACTGTGTAACACGGTTTTTAAGCGCTTTTGCCTTGCCGATATAGATAATTTTTTCCTTTTTATCCTTCATTATATAAACACCCGGAGTAAGCGGCAAGCGGTTTGCCTTTGCTTTTAGCTCGGCGAGCTTTTTCGGGTCGGCATACAAATTCATATAAACACCTCTTTCACATTTTATTACAAAACCCAATTATCTTCAAGTATTGATTTTAAAAGGGAATAAATGTATAATCTAAAAAAACGAACGGAAAGATGTTATATGAAAAGACTGATAGTTTTATTTCTCTGCCTTACAATGCTTTCGGGCTGTCAGGCGGCGGGTAATAATTCCGGCACAAATACCGAAACAGACTCACATGTGAAAATAACCGTAAATATGCCCTCAGACGATACCGTCAACGGTTACCGTGAGGAAGATTATGTGCAGTCGGGTATACCGGATATAATTCCGATCGAAGATGTTGTTCCTTCCGCTCCGCCCGCGTCTGACGAAAACTCGGCATCATTCATAGGCAACAGCTCATCACATATTTTTCATAAACCCGACTGCAGCTCCGCCGAAAATATGAAGGACGAGAACAAAGTGACATTTGCGAGCCGTGAAGAAGCGATATCCTCCGGATACACCCCGTGTAAACGCTGTTCACCGTGAAATTCGGGATTATATTTATATCAGTTTTGAAAAAACACTTTACAACTTTATCTAAATAAAGTATAATATACCCATTACATAAAAAAGGGGTAAATTTTTATGAAAAAACTCATTGCAGTTCTTATGTGCATATCAATGCTCTTCGCGTTTGCAGGCTGCGGTTCAAAGGATACACAAAGCGATTCCGCCGCACAGTCTGACAGCGAATATGTAAAAGAAAAAGGCACACTTATTATCGGTATAACAGATTTTAAGCCTATGGACTATGAAGAGACTAAAGGAAGCGGCGAATGGATAGGGTTTGACGCTGATATGGCAAAAGCGTTTGCCGAAAGTCTCGGTGTTAAAGCCGAATTTGTCGTTATAGACTGGGATAACAAAATAATGGAGCTTGACTCAAAGAGTCTTGACTGCGTATGGAACGGTATGACCATAAACGATGAGGTCAAGAACGGTATGTCGGTTTCAAATGCTTACTGCAAAAACACTCAGGTTGTAGTTGTCCCTAAAGAGGACGCTGAAAAGTACAAGACCGTTGAAAGCGTAAAGGACCTTAACTTTGCAGCGGAAGCCAGTTCCGCCGGTGAAAAAGCGCTTCAGGCATTAAACTACAACGTAACGGCAGTCAGCAGCCAGGCAGACGCTCTCCTTGAGGTGGCCTCCGGAACATCTGACGCAGCGGTAATAGATCTTATTATGGCGGGAGCTATGATAGGCGAAGGCACAAGCTACGAAGATCTTACCTATACAGTCGGAATCGCCGAAGAGGAAGATTACGGCGTAGGATTCAGAAAAGGCTCCGATCTCACCGAAAAGCTCAACGAATTTTTCAAGAAAACATATGCCGACGGTAAAATGGAAGAAATCGCAAAGACCTACGGCGTTCAGGAATCTATAATTCCGCAGGAATAATACCGGCAGTCAGGCAGAGGGTGCGCTCTCTGCCTGATTTGAATTATTACATAAAAGGATTTTAATTTATGTTTGAAGAAGTTTTAAAAGCGCTGTCAGACGGTTTTCTGGTCACGCTTCAGATTTTCGCTTTTACCCTGCTTGGAGCCCTGCCGTTAGGTCTTATCATCGCGTTCGGCTCTATGAGCAGGTTTCTTCCGCTTAAAGGACTTGTAAAAACGATCGTATGGATAATACGCGGTACTCCGCTTATGCTTCAGCTGATAGCCATATACTACGGTCCGGGACTTATTACCGGGAACAATATATGGAGTTATTCCAACGGACGTCTCGCGGCAGTGCTTGTGGCATTTATTATAAACTACGCCTGTTATTTTTCCGAAATATACCGCGGAGGCATAGAAAGCATTTCAAAAGGTCAGGTTGAAGCAGGACAGGTGCTTGGAATGACCAAAAGCCAGATTTTTTTCAAAATAATACTGCTTCAGGTCATAAAGCGGATCATTCCGCCTATGAGCAACGAAATAATAACCCTTGTCAAGGATACTTCACTTTCAAGAGTTATCGCTGTGTATGAAATAATTTGGGCAGGTCAGTCATTTATAAAGGGCGCCGGTCTTATCTGGCCGCTTTTCTTTACGGCTGTATTTTATCTTGCTTTCAACGGGCTGCTTACTATACTTTTCGGACTTGCCGAGAAAAAGCTCAGCTATTTCAAATCGTAGGAGGTAACCGTTTTGTCAGTACTTGAAATCAGCAATATAAGAAAAAACTTCGGTAAAACCGAGGTTTTAAAGGGTATCTCCTTTACGCTTGAAAAAGGCGAAGTGCTTTCCATAATCGGTTCATCAGGCAGCGGCAAAACCACGCTGCTGCGTTGCCTGAATTTTCTTGAATTTGCTGAAGAAGGCACCATATCGGTAAACGGCTCGGTTATTTTTGACGGTTCCAACACAAAAAAGATGACAGACAGCGACATACGCAGCAACAGGCTGCATTTCGGACTCGTATTTCAGTCTTTCAATCTGTTTCCACAGTACAGTGTACTTAAAAACGTTATGCTTGCCCCTACTCTGTTAAAACGCGGAACCCCTGAGGAAATCGAAACAAACGCCAAAGCGTTAATAGAGCGCGTAGGTCTTTCGGATAAGCTGGACAGCTATCCCTGTGAGCTTTCAGGAGGTCAGCAGCAGCGTGTCGCAATAGCGCGCGCGCTTGCTCTCAATCCGGATATTCTCTGCTTCGACGAACCTACCTCGGCGCTTGACCCGGCGCTTACCGGCGAGGTACTCAAGGTAATAAAGGCACTTAAAAGCACCGACCGCACAATGATAGTGGTAACCCACGAAATGGAGTTTGCGAAAAGTGTTTCAGACAAGGTTATTTTTATGGCTAACGGCGTTATAGAGGAACAGGGCACGCCTGAAGAAGTTTTTGATAATCCGAAATCCGATATAACACGTGCATTTCTTAACACCTCGTTTGAAAAATTTTAGGTGATAATATGCCGTTTAAAAAAACAGACGATAAAATGATTGATGAAATGTTCTCGCTTATCGCCTCACTTGACAGCCCTGATGACTGCAAAACGCTTTTCCGCGATATGTGCACCGATACCGAAATAAGGCAAATGGCGCAGAGAATACATGCCGCAAAGCTGCTTCTCGCCGGAAAAACATACAATCAGGTAATTGAGGAAACAGATATTTCATCAGCCACCTTAAGCCGTGTTTCACGGTGCGTTCGCTACGGGAACGGCTATTCAAGGTTTCTTAAAATTCCGGAGGAAAACACAAATGAAAATAACTGAAATAATCAGCGGAAAAAAGCCGAGTCTCTCATTTGAGGTTTTTCCGCCTAAAACAAGCGACAATTTTGAAACTGTCGAGGCGGCGGCGCTTAAAATTGCCGACCTTAAGCCGAGCTATATGAGCGTAACCTACGGTGCGGGCGGAAGTACGTCAAAATTCACCGCGGATATTGCCGCTCATATTCTTGAGCGAGGCGTTACCCCTCTTGCTCACCTCACCTGTATTTCGTCGACGAGAGAAAATGTAAGACATCAGCTCGAAAACCTTAAGAAAAAAGGAATTGAAAATATACTTGCTTTAAGAGGAGATATTCCGCAGGACGCGGAAAATCTTAAAAGCGACTACCGTTATGCCAGCGACCTTACTAAGGAAATCGCGGAATACGGCGGTTTTTGTATCGGCGGAGCCTGCTATCCGGAAACCCACCCGGACTCCCCCAACTCGGACAGCGATATAGAAAGTCTTAAAATCAAGGCGGAAAGCGGCTGCAGCTTTCTTACCACTCAGATGTTTTTTGATAATAATATCCTCTATAACTTTATGTACCGTCTTCTTCGCAAGGGCGTTGACATTCCGGTTATCGCCGGAATAATGCCGGTAACAAACGCGGCGCAGATAAAGCGCATTTGCTCAATCTCAAAATCCGCCCTTCCCCAGCGTTTCCTACGGATTGTAGACAGATACGGCGAAAAGCCGGAAGTAATGAAGCAGGCGGGCATAGCGTACGCTACGGAACAGATAATCGATCTCTTCGCAAACGGAATAAATGCGGTTCACGTTTATTCAATGAACAAGCCGGACGTTGCAGAGGCTATTAAAAACAATATTTCGGAAATTCTAAAATGAGAAACAAAAACATAATCACAGTTAATGTCCCTGCTGACAATATCATTATAGACCGCCTTGAAGCGGCACTCAGGCTTAAAATTCCGCCGGAATACACGGACGAAAATATTTCTGACTGTGAAAAAAAATTACGGCAGGTTCTTGTATGCCGTTACGCCTATTTAAAGGTGCCGATAACCCTGAAAGACGGAAAAATTTGTGATATTGGCTTCGGTAAAATTGAAAGCCGCGACCTTTTTAAAGCGCTTTCAGGCTGTTCGTCGGCATATATACTCGGCGTAACCACGGGAATAGGTGTTGACCGGCTTATATCGCGCCTTTCGCTCATTTCAAAAGCAAAGTGTTTTATAACCGATGCTCTTGCTTCAGCCGCGGCAGAATCGCTTTGCGAATACGCGGACAATGAGCTTCGCGGAACCGGAAAAAAGCCTTTGAGATTCAGCCCAGGCTACGGTGATTTGCCGCTTTCGGTTCAGCCTGACGTGCTCGGTATGCTCGGCGCCTCCGAAACGCTCGGAATAACGCTTAATTCCTCACTGCTTATGACTCCGGTAAAATCCGTAACAGCTGTTATGGGAATACCGGACTGATATTTTAAAACAAACAAAAAGCTGCCGCTTGTGATTTTGCTCACTTGCGGCAGCTTTTTTTTACCATCTCACCTGCCAGCGCTTCAGATAATCGCTGTTTTCCGGTGAGTTTGTTTTTGTATCCTGAATATATGAGGATGACATAATTTTTTCATTAAGCAATTTATTAAATTCATCTGTATCAAACGGCAGAGAAACACGGGTATTACCTTTCCATTCAGAAAGGTAAGCGGCATTCGATATTGTCAGTTCCTTTATCCCGTCATATCCCGGAGCGATAAGTTCTGTTCCGTGAAGAACCGCGTCGGTAAAATTCTGAAGTATTCCCCTGTGCGCTGTTTCCTCATCGGTTTTATACTCTTCATATTCAAACGGTATAGAGCAGAACCCTTCTTTTGAAGAGGCACACACATCGCGTTCGTTTTCTTGCAGCTTCCAGTGCTTCAAGACACCGTCCTCAAGGACAATTTTCCCGAGCGTTCCGCTGATTTCAAGACGGTTTGTACCGGGAAAATCACCGGTCGATGTTATAAATACTCCGGTTGCCCCGTTCGGATATTCCGTATATATTGAAGCCTCATCCTCAACCTCGATATTGTGGTATTTGGCAGTATTGCAGAACGCAGTAACCGCCGAAGGCATACCGCATATCCATTGCCATAAATCGAGATTGTGCGGCGCCTGATTAAGGAGAACGCCTCCCCCTTCTCCGCGCCATGTGGCGCGCCACGCGCCGGAATCATAATAGCTCTGAGTCCTGTACCAGTTTGTTACAATCCAGACAGAGCGTTTTATATCGCCGAGTTCCCCGTTTTTTACTATTTCCCTTGCGCGTCTGTAAAGACCGTTTGTCCGCTGATTAAACATTATGCCGAATACCTTTCCGCTCGAAAGCGCTGTATCGTTAAGTTTCTCAGCGGCGGAAACGGTAATGTCAACAGGTTTTTCCACAAGCACGTGCTTTCCGGCTTTTAAAGCCTTGGCAGCTATTTCGGCATGATGCGGATGAGGAACGGCAATAATTACAGCATCAACATTATTATCGTTTAGCATATCGCTCCAGTCTTTATAAAGCGTTATATTATTAAATTCCCCGCTTACTGCGTTAAGCTTTTGCTCATCGATATCACAAGCCGCCGCGGCAGTCATTCCGTTCACCTTGCCCGACGCTATACAGTGCAGATGAGCCGAGCCCATATTGCCTATACCGATTATGCCCGTTCTTATACTGTCCATTTTCTCCGCCTCCGGTACGGAATCACTTATTTCCGGAATAAGTATTACTTGTATCAGCAAATACCGTCTTTCCCGATTCTTTGCGCCTTGAAGTAGCAACACGCTTCATGAGCTCATTATAATACAAATCCTCATCAAACGGAAGGTCTATTTCCTTGTCAAGCCACGAAGAAAGATGCATGGCGTTGGAAAGAGTCAGTCCGTATATACCCTCGCTTCCGTCGGCTATTAGCGGCTCACCGTTAAGTATAGCTTTTCCCCAGGCGTTGACAACACCGATATGCTGTTCGTTTTTGCCGTCTGTCACTATTTCGACATTTTTCGCCGGAACATTGCCGAAAGGAATTTTATTTGTTTTTGAAAACTCCTGCTCAGTCATCTCGTATTCGAGTACAGACAGATTGTCTTCCTCGGCAACTATTTTAGCGCGGTCAAGCTGTATTTCAAATCGGTTTGTTCCGTGCGCGTCTCCGGTTGAAGTGATAAATACGCCGGTCGCGCCGTTTTCGTATTCAACATATGTCGTAACATCGTCCTCAACCTCTATATCGTGCCATTGACCGTAATGAAGATATGAACGGACCTTTTTAGGCATACCGCATATCCACTGCCACAAATCAAGCTGATGGGGGCACTGATTGAGAAGTACTCCTCCTCCCTCGCCTGACCATGTGGCACGCCAGTCACCTGAGTCATAGTATGCCTGCGGTCTGTACCATGTGGTAATCAGCCAGTTTGTTCTCCTGATGTTACCGTAAATTCCGGAGCGGACAAGCTCTCGCATCTTACGGTAAATATGATTGGTACGCTGATTGAACATCATTCCGAAAACTACTTCCGGGTGCTTTTTCGCTTCCTCGTTCATTTCCCTTACCTGTTTTGTATAAACGCCGGCAGGCTTTTCCACCATAACGTGGATACCGCGCTTCATGCACTCAATTGCGTACTTAGGATGGTCATAATGCGGAACACAAACCATGCAGGCCTCGATAAGACCGCTGTCAAGCATTTCCTCAGCGGTACTGAAATATTTTATTTCCGGGGAAATATTATTTTTTGCCCACTCAATACGATTTTTATTTATATCGGCAACAGCCACAAGCTCAAAATCGGGACATTTACCTGATACGATATTTCCGGCATGAGCTGACCCCATATTACCTATTCCTATTATACCGAGCTTAATTTTTCTCTCCATAATAAACTACTCCTTTTATTTATTCAAATCCGCGGGATTTAAGAAATTCATAGCTGCGTTTAAGACAGTCAAAAGGATTTTCACCGTTGCAGTCGTCCTGCTCTACAAGCATATATTCCGTTCCGCCTGCCTCTGCCTTTTCAAAAACACGGTCAAAGTTTATATTTCCCTCGCCTATTACAGCCATTTTTCTGCCGTATGCGTAATCTTTAAGATGAATACACGGTATTCTGCCCGAAAGTCTTTCAAGCCACTGCGCCGGATCACCACCGCCTGCCTGAACCCAGAAAGTATCAAGCGTAAAGCCCATTATATCAGCCGGCATATTTTCCGCTAAGGCCTCTAAAATCAGCTTTCCGTTATATTTTCTGAACTCACCGTCATGATTGTGGTACATAAAATACTTGCCGTTTTCCGCAAGTGCCTTTGCTACCGGCTTATAGATGCGGAAAAAATCGTCAAAATGCTGATTATCTTTTTCCTCATCAAATCCGAACCAGCCGAGTCCGACATATTTGCAGCCGAAAACATCGTGCTCCTTTGCCGTTTTCACCGGATCTGAAACAAGTTTATCAGCGGCAGTATGGGTGATTACACACTTAAGTCCGTTGATTTCAAGCTGATTTTTGAGCCACTCCGGTTCAAAAGCACAGGTTCCGGATATTTGCACTGTCTTATAGCCTATATCAGCAATTTTTTTAAGGGTTTCAGCGAATCCGTCAAGGTCCTTGCAGAAATCGCGTACCGTATAAAACTGAGCACCTATCTTCATATTGATTCCTCCATATTATATCAATGCTTTCAGCGCGTCAGCCGCAGCCTTGAAAGCCTCTTCGTTTGTTTTGTAGCTGTATATTTCACCTACGGCGCTTTTATCATCTTCAGCCTCAAGAGCGGAAAGACCGGCGAAAACCTTAAGATGAGGCTCAAGCGTCAGTGCCGTACCGTTCATAGTCTTGTAATCCGAAAGTATATAAGAAAGATTACCTGCTCCCTTACCGGCGGGAACGACATTGCCATCAGGCAGAGCGTCCTTTATGTGGAGATATTTTACATAAGTTTTGAGCATTTCCCAAGCCGGCAAAGTATCAACGCCGCACTGAACAAAGTTCGCCGGATCAAAAATAGCCTTTATTTCCGGTAATGCCTTATAAATTTCAAGGCAGCGCTCCGCATTATCTCCGTAAATGCCCTTTTCGTTTTCGTGGCAAAGATCTATACCGGTTCCGGAGGCTATCCCGAGAAATTTGCCGAGACGGTCGATTACCTCGTTTCTGTATTCTGACGGGTCACTCTCTTTAGGAATATAAAATGAAAAAAGCCTGATGTTTTCCGCTCCGAGAATTTCGGCAATTTCAAGTGTACGGCGGAATTTTTCGGTATGTAAATTAAAATCGTCCTTAACTATGTCTATTTTCCCTATCGGAGAGCCGACTGACCATACAGTAAGACCGGCATCGTCGAGCTTTTTCTTTACCTCTTTCGCTTTGGCGTCGGAAATATCGGACACATTTACGTTGTCGACATTTCTTATTTCAAGACCGTCAAGACCGTTTTCCTTTAACGCTTTTATCTGCCCGTCTATAAACGGGCTCGCCTCATCTGCAAACGCGTATATTTTCATTGTTACACCCCCGAATAAGCGGAAAAACCACCGTCAATCGGTATTGTCACTCCCGTGACAAATCCTGCCTTTTCACTGTCAAGCAGCCATTCAACGGCTCCGAGCAGCTCGCTCGCCTCTCCGAATCTTCCCATAGGAGTAGCTTTAAGTATTTTATCGGTTCTCGCGGTAGGCGTACCGTCTTCATTGAAAAGGAGAGCCCTGTTCTGATTGGTCACAAAAAATCCCGGAGCAATGGCATTTACCCTTATTCCCTCTTTGGCGAAATGCACAGCGAGCCACTGTGTAAAGTTGCTGACCGCGGCTTTCGCGGCAGAGTACGCCGGTATTTTTGTAAGCGGACGGTAGGCGTTCATTGACGAAATGTTAAGCACACAGCAGCCTTCTCTTCCGAGCATATCCGCCATAAACACCTGACTCGGAAGCAGAACGCCTTTTATGTTAAGGTCAAACACGAAGTCAAAGCCGCTCTGGTCAATGTTGAAAAACGTAAGAAAATCCTTTGCGGCTTCGTCTCCCCGCTCGTATTCTTCATGCGCCGTCGTGCATTTCGGATTGTTTCCTCCCGCACCGTTTATGAGTATGTCGCATTTACCGAAGGTATCAAGTATTTCTTTATGCACCTGTTCAAGATTATCCCTGTCAAGCACATTGCATTTATACGCCGCGGCGGTTCCGCCCGACGCTGTTATTTTATCGGCAACAGCCTTCGCGGCAGCTTCATTAAGGTCAAGCAATGCCACCTTATTGCCCTTAGCCGCCAAGAACTCAGAAAATCCGGAACAAAGAACGCCGCCCGCGCCTGTCACTACAATAACCTTGCTCATATCTTTTTCTCCTTTTCTATAGCTTCAAACAGTCCTGTAATATAAACCGCTCCCAGCGCCCTGTCATACAGTCCGTAACCGTATCTTCCCTTTTCTCCCCATATCATTCTGCCGTGGTCGGGACGTACATATCCGTCAAATCCGCCGTTTACAAGCGCTTTTACTATCCCGTACATATCTATCGAGCCGCAGTCGGTGGGGTGGCCTACCTCCTCGAATTTTCTGTAACCGGTGCGCTTTATATTTCTCAAATGAACAAAATGTATCCTGTCACAAAATTCCGACGCCATCGAAACAAGGTCGTTATCAGGATCCGCTCCGAGCGAGCCTGTACAGAGAGTCAGCCCGTTATTTACCGACGGCACCATATCAAACATACGCTTTATATTGTCACGGCAGGTAATTATTCTCGGCAGACCGAACATTCCCCACGGCGGATCGTCAGGGTGTATCGCCATTTTGACGCCGCTCTCCTCAGCTACCGGTATCACGGCTTTAAGAAATGTCTCAAGATTTTTCCATAGCTTTTCTTCTCCGATATCCTCATAAGCCTTTAAGAGTCCCTGCATTTCTGCTTTGGTATAGCTCGCGTCCCAACCGGGAAGAGAAAGGTCTCCTTTAAGCGGATTCATCTCAAGTACTGTTTTCTCGTCGTACGCGAGAGCGTTTGCGCCGTCCGGCTGTTTATGCTCAAGCTCGCTTCTCAGCCAGTCAAATACCGGCATAAAATTATAACAGATACATTTTACACCGGCTTTACCGAGACGTCTTACATTTTCGCAGTAATTATCGATAAGTCCGGCGGCGTTGCTGTTACCGAGCTTGATATCCTCCGGCACCGGAACGCTCTCAACCACCTCAAACTCAAGACCGTGCTCCGCGGCGGAGCTTTTTATTTTGGATATGCTTTCTTCGCTCCATACCCCGCCCGGCTTTACATCGTACACAGCCGATACGATACCGCTCATTCCGGGTATCTGACTAATCTTTTCAAGAGTGACCGGATCGCTGTCCCCGTACCATCTGAAAGTCATTTTCATATTACACACCTGCCAGTTCCTTTATGTTTTTATACGCTATTTTTTCCGCGAGCTTATATGCCGCTTCCCTGTCATATTCTCCTGCCGTTACCCAGTCGCCCAGCATATCGGAAAGTATCCTTCTGAAATAGTCGTGACGCGCATACGAAAGAAAGCTGCGCGAATCGGTAAGCATTCCGAGAAATGCGCCGAGCGACGCGTTCTCTGCAATTATCTCCATTTCCTGCCTTATCCCGCGCTTATGATCGCAGAACCACCACGCGGCGCCGCAGCGGACACTCGGAAACGCGCCGGCTACAGAGGCTATCTGTTCAGCACACGACGGATTAAGCGTGTATATTACGGTATCAGGCATACCGCTGTTTTTGTTTATCGCGTCAAGCATTTTTATAAGCGCCGTTCCGCTTATCGGGTCGCCGACACAGTCCACACCGCAGTCCGCTCCGAGCAACTCAAAAAGGGTGCTGTTCGCGTTGCGGTAAACGGCAAGATGCAGCTGCATAACAAGCCCGCGGCGCTTATAAAGCCCGGCTAAAAAAAGATACATATTACCTATAAACGCCGAATAATCCGCTTCAGATATTTCTTTTCCCTTTAATGCAGCTTTAAAAGTCCTATCGGCTTCTGTATCGTCCGCAATGCTCTCCGGGAAGAAAGGTATTCCTACGTCGGTAAATTTACAGCCGTTTTTAACGAAAAAGTCAAGCCTTTTTTCCACAGCCGCTTTAAGAGAAGCAATGTCTGATATTTCCATTCCGGAAACCTCTGAAAGTTTTCCGATGTATTCCGCGTATCCACGCCTTAAAATCAGAAGGAGATTATCTGTTCTGAAAGACGGCAGGACTTTTACACCGTAATCCTCGTCGCTCAATTTCTTATGGTACTCAAGCGAATCGGTAATATCGTCCGTGGTGCAGAGCGCCTCGACACCTGATTGCTTTATAAGCCTGCGCGGGGAAAGATTATTCTTTTTTATGTACTCATTTGCACGGTCATAAATCTTATCGGCATTTTCGGCGGTCAGTGTATCGTCTATACCGAAAAACTGCGAAAGCTCCATATGCGACCAGTGGTAAAGCGGATTTCCGGCAGCGTATTCAAGCGCCTTAGCATATGACAAAAATTTTTCACGCCATGACGCGCCTCCGGTTATATAATACTCGTCAATGCCTGCCGTTCTCATAAGTCTCCATTTATAATGGTCGCCGGCAAGCCACATTTCGGCAATATTCTCAAACGGCTTGTCTTCATATATTTCTTTCGGTGAAAGGTGACAATGATAGTCAACTATCGGCAAATCCTTGATAGTTTCATAAATTTTCAGCGCTTCGGCAGTTTTAAGCATATATTTGTCTCTCATTCAAGAACCTCCTTTTTAAATATTCTATACCTATAATATAAACAATTAAATTGTTAATCTTAACATTATACATTGCATATATTATCATAATATGTTATTATTAAATCCGGTGATTCTTATGAAAGATTTTTTCAAATACAGGGACGCTCAGATCAGCGCTCATTACGCGAGAGACATAAACCCCGATCCGTCGGAATTTAAAATGCACACGCACGAACGCTGCGAGCTTTACGGCTTTTTAGGCGGAAAAGGGATATACAAAATTGAAGGAACAAAATATATTCTGCAAAAAGGCGATATTCTTATAATGAAGCCGGCTGAGTCTCATTATATTGAGGTTGACAAAGCATATCCTTACACAAGGTTTGTCATAAATTTCCCTGCCGATATTTTTGAAAGTATTGATAAATCCGGAGTTATTGTCTCCGCTTATACGCAGCGTGGAAACGGACAGTTTAACCTTTACCGTTCGACCGATTTCAAAAACAGCAGCTATGAATTTTATTTCAGAAATATGTTTGCCCACTCTGAAAACCGCAGACTTCAGCTTATTTCCAATCTTATGCCGCTACTGAATGAGATATCTGCGGCATTCAGGGAAAAGCGCGATGAATCGGTAAGCGAATCCGACGAATACAAAATTATAAGCTACATCAACCGCAATTTATTTAAACAAATAACTCTTGACGATATATGCCGCGAGTTTTTCATAAGCAAGCCTCAGCTTTGCAGAAGTTTTAAAGCGGCTACCGGCTCAACAGTCTGGAATTACATAACGGCAAAACGCCTTGTAACAGCAAAACATATGATACAGTCAGGTCAGTCGCCTACAAAGGTTTTTTCCGAATGCGGTTTTTCTGATTACTCTTCTTTTTACCGCGCATACATTAAAAAACACGGGGTATCACCGGCACAGACACATCAGTCAGAAAGATAATCACGCCCTGTTTCTTGCTTTCTGGCGGCTGATATGTTATTATATTTTTAAAATTACGGCTACGCCGAATAATATCTAAGGATTATTTATATGACAAACAAAGAAACTGAAAAAACCTGTCCGGTACAAATAACCGAGCTTATGAAAAAAAAGCGTCTTTATTTTGACGGGGGCATGGGAACTCTCTTACAGGAAAAAGGACTTAAAGCCGGTGAAGCTCCTGAAAGCTGGAATATTTCAAGACCTGATGATATTACGGCTATTCACAGAGCGTATATAAAAGCCGGCAGTAATATCATTACAACAAACACTTTCGGCATAAACCGTCTTAAGTTCAGCAATTACAGAGAGCTTATAGCCGCCGGTATAGCCTGCGCGAAAGACGCTGCCGCGGACAAAAAAGAGGTTTTCGTCGCTTTTGATATGGGGCCTACCGGAAAGCTGCTTGAGCCGCTCGGCGACCTTGCTTTTGAGGACGCGGTCGAGCTTTTCGCGGAAAATGTCAAAGCCGCCGCCGAATACGGCGCCGACCTTATTCTTATAGAAACCATGAACGATTCCTACGAAACAAAAGCGGCGGTACTGGCGGCAAAGGAAAACT
The DNA here is from genome assembly GCA_944380885.1 of uncultured Clostridia bacterium. GTDB lineage: Bacteria > Bacillota > Clostridia > Oscillospirales > Acutalibacteraceae > UBA737. The sequence goes on from CALWIZ010000023.1 coordinate 15,495, forward strand.
GCACTCTTCCCGTGTTTGTCACAAACGTTTACGACGAAGGCTGTCACACAATGACCGGCGCCGACCCCGCCGCGATGGTAGCAATGCTTGAGGGACTTAATGTTGACGCGCTCGGAATAAACTGTTCGTTAGGTCCTGACAAAATGCTTCCTGCCGTAAAACAACTGGTGCAGTACGCGACCGTTCCGGTAATCGTCAACCCCAACGCCGGACTGCCCGAATGTGTAAACGGTGAAACAGTTTATAATATTGACGCGGAAAGCTTTTCTGAATATATGAAGGAAATAGCGCTTTGCGGAGCGTCTGTTTTAGGCGGCTGCTGCGGCACGACACCCGAATATATAAGAAAAACAGCAGAAAAAACCTCCAGTCTGCCGTACTCCGTACCGGCTGTCAAAAGCCGGACGCTTGTTTCATCGTATACCCATGCTGTCGAAATAGGCGCTTCTCCCCTGCTTATAGGCGAACGGATAAACCCGACCGGCAAAAAGAAGTTTAAGGAAGCGCTGCGCAGCGGCGATATAAATTATATTTTAAGTGAAGGACTTAATCAGGCTGACAAAGGCGTTCATATTCTCGATGTCAACGTGGGACTCCCGGAAATTGATGAAAAGCAGATGATGCTGTCGGTTATAAAGGAGCTGCAGGCGGTTTGTGATCTGCCGCTCCAGATTGATACATCTGATCCTGCCGTGCTTGAGGCCGCGCTCAGAATTTATAACGGAAAGGCGCTTGTCAACTCCGTAAACGGAAATGAGGAAAGTATGTCGGCGGTTTTTCCGCTTGTCGCCAAATACGGAGGAACGGTAATAGCGCTCACGCTTGATAAGTGCGGCATACCCGACACCGCCGCAGAAAGGCTCGCTATTGCCGAAAAAATAATTAATACAGCTGAAAACTACGGAATTTCAGCAAACAATATAGTGGTTGACCCGCTGGCGCTCACAATTTCCTCAAATCCTGAAAGTGCCGAAGTAACACTTAAAACAATACAGCTTCTTAAGGAAAAAGGAATAAAAGTAAGTCTCGGCGTATCGAATATTTCCTTCGGTCTGCCAAAACGGGAAATAATAAATTCGGCATTTTTTGCTGCAGCGCTCAACGCCGGTCTTGACTGCGCGATAATGAACCCTTTTTCCCCGGAAATGATGAATATGTATTACGCCTATATGGCGCTTTCCGGAAAAGATACAGCCTGTTCCAATTATATTGCCTATGCGGAGGGTATAACAGTGTCTGACACGTATGCTGTTGCCGCCGATTCTTCAGACCTTAAAACAGCAGTAATCAAAGGTATAAGAGATACAGCGGTTTCGGCGGCAAAAGCGCTTTTAAGCACTGAAAATCCGCTTGATATTATCAACGGTTATATAATTCCTGCACTTGACGAGATAGGAAAAGATTTTGAAAACAAAAAAGCGTTTCTGCCGCAGCTTTTAATGAGCGCCGAGGCGGCAAGCGCGGCATTCGGAGTCATAAAATCTGCGATACCCGCAAAATCCGCCGAAAGCGGCAGAAAGGTCATTCTCGCTACTGTTAAAGGCGATATACACGACATCGGAAAAAATATTGTAAAGGTAATGCTCGAAAGCTACGGCTTCAGCGTTATTGATTTGGGACGCGATGTCGCCCCCGAGACGGTAGCGGCGGCGGTCAAATCCGAAAACTGCAGGCTTGTGGGCTTAAGCGCACTTATGACCACTACGGTACCGGCAATGGAAGAAACAATTTCTCTTTTGAGAAAAGAAGATACGCCTGTGACTGTAATCGTCGGAGGCGCGGTGCTTACAAAGGAATACGCCGATATGATAGGCGCGGATTTTTACGCGAAAGACGCTATGGAGACCGTAAGATTCGCAGAACATTTTTACACTCATACTTAAAAGGTACACAAAAAAGAGCTGACAGACATCAGCTCTTTTTTATATCAGTAAAATATCGTTGAAATTATTTCGTAAGCAAGTGCCGTGTGCATTTCATAAAGAGGGTGATTTATACCGTTGGCGAGAAGCGCAGTCGTATCGACGCCGCAGGCGTTAAGTGACTTCCACTTTGAATACATATCACATACCGGCACCGAAAATTCGGCGGCGATTTTCTTGCCGTCCTCAAAAAGTGAGTCCATTGTTCCGTTGTTCTGAACCTCGGCAGTCTGCGCCGCGTACTCTCTCAAAGAGTCTTCAGTATCATTTGTTACATATGTATTCATCATATGCTCTGTAATGTAAATGCATGGTATTTTCCGCTCGGTAAGCTCTTTAAAAATTTTTCTCAGTGAGTTTTTGTAGAGCTCAGGGTCTGAAAAATCGTTTACTCCGAACATCACAAGCACAAGGTCGGGATTAAATTTAATGACATCACGCTCAAAACGCTCTGTTGCAAAGGCGGCGGTCGTACCGCCTATTCCGGAGTTTATGACATTGAAAACCTGATTTGGAAACAGAAAATGAAGCATACCGGCGAATTTTGTAACGTAACCCTGCTCGGGTTTGATCTCGCCCGGCCCAAACGCCCCCTGCGTTACACTGTCTCCGAGACATACTATATTTACAGCGCCGTTGTCGTAAAGCGGCTGCGAAACTCTTTTGATAAATTTTTCAAGCGTTGAATTTTGCATAAACAGCCTCTCTTATTCGTTGGCCTTGAACAGCTTTGTGTAATCAGAAGGGTCATATTCTTTTAGAAAATTATCCCACTGGTCGTCGGTTATATCCCCGCCGTTCTCATTGTATATCCTGTAAAGGTTATCCATTACCTTTTTATACTGTCTTTCGGTTTTTATACGCGCCCTGACTGCTATAAATACGGCTACCGTCATTGTAATCACCATAAGCGAAAGCGGAATAAGATGGCGCCAGAAAAATGAGGGTATAAATCCCATAAATCCAAGCGTGTCCCGCATTACAGAGCCGAAAGTAACTATCAGGAAAATTTCCGGCACAACACTTATAATACCGGCAATCAGCTTGAATCTGAAAAAGCTGAGCACATAGCCCGCTATTATCAGCCCTGTGCACACACAAACGGTTATAAGCGTATTCATAACATTGGGAAAATTATCCGTTCCGTAATGAAGCATAAGCATTCCGGCTATAAAAATAAGATTGATTCCCATAGTATAAGCGAAAAAAAGAGTATACAGCACCCGCATAACCTTGTGGAGTCTTCCGTCCGTCTTTGCGTATTTTATACCGTTTTTTTCTTCAACCATTCTTACGCGCACAAGTACGCTTTCCTGCATTTTCATATTATTGACTCCTTAAAAAAGCATACTTGTATTATAACTCTATAAAGAGGTCTTGACAAGCACTTTTTTTAAAATGTATAATGTTCTAAAATTATTTTTCACGGTGATGTAAAATGGCAAAGCTGAACATAGTTATGGTCGAACCCGAAATTCCCCAGAATACCGGCAATGTAGCCCGCACCTGTGCCGCTACGGGTGCAAGGCTGCACCTCGTAGGTCCTATGGGATTTTCCCCTGATGACAAAAAGCTCAAAAGAGCCGGTCTTGACTACTGGCATTTTCTCGATATAACCTATTACGACAGCCTTGAAGATTTTTTCAGCAGAAACGACGGCGCTTTTTTTTATTTCACAACTAAAGGGCGTCAAACCCATTCAGAGGTATCATATCCCGATAACTGCTATCTACTTTTCGGCAAGGAAACAAAGGGGCTTCCCGAGGAGCTGCTTATTAAAAATCCCGAACGCTGCGTAAGAATACCGATGCAAGGCGGAATACGCAGTCTTAATCTCTCAAACTCCGTTGCGATAGCCGTTTATGAGGCGCTTCGGCAGTGGAATTATCCCGAACTTGAAAATTTCGGTCAGCTGCACAATTATAAATGGGAAGATATCGGTTAAATTTTACATATAAAGGTAAAATAAATATTGAAAAATACAGAATATGTGGTAAAATAGAATTGTAAAATTTTTAACAATGGTCAAAAACCATATTTGAAAGGATGTATACTGATGAACGCTCTTAACAAAAAGACCGTTGACGACATCAACGTAAAGGGTAAGAAGGTGCTCGTCCGCTGTGATTTCAACGTTCCGCTTAAAAACGGGGTTATCACTGATGACAACCGTATAATTGCCGCTCTTCCCACAATCAAGAAGCTCATAGCCGACGGCGGCAAGGTAATCCTCTGCTCACACCTCGGCAAGCCGAAGGGTGAACCCAAACCTGAACTTTCGCTGGCTCCTGTTGCAAAACGTCTTTCAGAACTTCTCGGCAAAGAAGTTGTTTTTGCGGCTGACAATAACGTTGTAGGTGAAAACGCTAAGGCCGCGGTTGCCGCTATGAAGGACGGAGATGTGGTTCTCCTTGAAAACACCCGTTACCGTGCCGAAGAGACCAAGAACGGCGAGGCTTTCTCCGCAGAGCTTGGCTCCCTTGCCGATATTTTTGTAAACGACGCGTTCGGTACCGCCCACAGGGCTCACTGCTCAACCGTTGGCGTTGTATCCTATGTTAAGGAAGCTGTTGCCGGATACCTTATCGGCAAGGAGCTCAAATATCTCGGAAACGCTGTTGACAATCCGGTTCGTCCGTTTGTTACCATTTTAGGCGGCGCGAAAGTCGCAGACAAGCTCTCGGTTATTGAAAACCTGCTTAACAAGGCTGATACACTTATCATCGGCGGCGGTATGGCTTACACCTTCCTTGCCGCTAAAGGTTACAGCGTAGGAAAATCACTGCTTGACAGCGAGAAAATCAGCTACTGCGGCGATATGCTTAAAAAAGCCGAAGAAAAAGGCGTTAAAATTCTCCTCCCCGTTGACTGCGTAATAGCTAAAGAATTCCCCGACCCGATCGACGGTCCTATTGATGTAACTGTTGTTGACGCTGACAAGATTCCTGACGATTATCAGGGTCTCGATATCGGTCCGAAGACCGCAGAACTTTTTGCCGATGCTGTAAAATCAGCAAAGACTGTTGTATGGAACGGGCCTATGGGCGTGTTTGAGAATCCGACACTTGCAAAGGGCACAATAGCTGTTGCGAAGAGCCTCGCAGAGACCGACGCTGTTACAATTATAGGCGGCGGCGATTCGGCGGCTGCTGTAAACACTCTCGGTTTCGGCGACAAGATGACACATATTTCAACAGGCGGCGGCGCTTCGCTTGAATTCCTTGAGGGTAAGGAGCTTCCCGGCATCGCAGCACTCAACGATAAATAATAATTTTTCAAGGGTTGCCCTGCGGCAGCCCTTGCTTATGTAATACGATATAAGGAGTTTTAAAAATGAATAAAGCAAAAAGAGCCGCGATTATCGCCGGCAACTGGAAAATGAACAAAACCCCGTCCGAAACAACCGCGCTCATAAACGAAATGAAGCCGCTTGTAGCCGGAGCTGACTGTAAAGTAGTTCTATGTGTTCCTTTCGTTGACCTTGACGCTGCTTTAAAGGCAAGCGAAGGTTCCAACATAGAAATCGGCGCAGAAAACTGCCATTTTGAGAAATCCGGAGCTTACACCGGCGAAGTTTCTGCTCCTATGCTCAAGGAAATGGGCGTTAAGTACGTTATAATAGGTCACTCTGAAAGAAGACAGTATTTCGGTGAGACCGATGTTACAGTTAATTTACGCACAAAGGCTGCTCTTGCCGAGGGTCTTAAGGTTATACTCTGCGTAGGCGAAACACTTGAGCAGCGTGAGCAGAATATCACCGCGGAGCTTGTCGCTATGCAGACAAAAATCGCTTTAGGCGGAATTTCAAAGGAAGACGCGGCAAATGTTATAATCGCTTATGAGCCTGTATGGGCTATCGGAACCGGCAAAACCGCTACCGCCGAACAGGCAGAAGAGGTTTGCGCTATAATCAGAAAGGTTGTCGCGGATATTTATGATACCGATACTGCAGAAGCTATGACAATTCAGTACGGCGGTTCCATGAACGCGAAAAACTGCGATGAGCTTGTCGCCAAAACCAATGTTGACGGTGGACTTATCGGCGGCGCTTCACTCAAGGCTGAGGACTTTTCAATTATCGTAAAGGCCGCAAGCAAATAAAAACCAACGGGCGGGCAATGCCCGCCCTGACTATATAACAGGAGCGAATTTATGAAAAAACCTATTGTTCTTACAATAATGGACGGTTTCGGAATAAACCCGAATACTGAAGGAAACGCTATTTATTCCGCAAAAACACCTCGTCTTGATAAGATTTTCGCGGAATGTCCAAACACTCAGATAGGCGCGTCTGGCATGGACGTCGGTCTTCCTGACGGACAGATGGGCAACAGCGAAGTCGGTCACACAAACATCGGCGCCGGCAGAGTCGTATACCAGGAACTTACCCGAATAACAAAATCTATAAAAGACGGTGACTTTTTTACAAACAAGGCACTGCTTGATGCTATGGACAACTGCAAAAAGAATGACAGTGCGCTTCATCTTATGGGGCTTTTGTCTGACGGCGGAGTACACAGCCATATTGAGCACCTCTACGGACTTGTTGAAATGGCAAAGAAGAACGGTCTTACCAAAGTATATATTCACGCTCTTCTTGACGGAAGGGACGTTCCGCCCGCAAGCGCTGCCGACTATATTGACCAGCTTAACACGAGGCTCGCGGAAATCGGCTGCGGAAAGCTCGCCACGGTAATGGGCAGATTTTACGGTATGGACAGAGACAACCGCTGGGAGCGTGTTGAGAAAGCCTACGCCGCGCTTGTATACGGTGAAGGAATACAGACCGATGACGCCGCCGCTGCGGTAAGAAAATCTTACACCGAAATTGACGGTGACGGCAAGCACATAACCGATGAGTTTGTACTTCCGACTGTGGTTTCCGGTACAGAGCGCATCAAGACCGGAGACAGCGTTATATTCTTCAATTTCCGTCCCGACCGCGCGAGAGAGATTACACGCACCTTTGCCGATGATGATTTCGCAGGCTTTGAGCGCAAAGGCGGAAGACAGAAAGTATTTTACGTATGTATGACCCAGTATGACGCCTCAATGCCTAATGTTGAGGTTGCTTTCAAGCCAGAGTCGCTTGAAAACACGCTCGGTGAATATATTGCTAAAAACGGTCTTACTCAGCTTCGTATCGCTGAAACCGAAAAATACGCCCACGTCACCTTCTTCTTTAACGGCGGCAGAGAGGTTTCGTTCGAGGGAGAGGACAGGATACTCGTTAATTCACCTAAAGTCGCCACCTATGACCTGAAGCCTGAAATGAGCGCCAATGAAGTATGTGACAAGGTATGTGAGGCTATCGAAAGCGGGAAATACGATGTTGTTATACTCAATTTTGCCAACTGCGATATGGTCGGTCACACAGGCGTATTTGAGGCAGCCGTCAAAGCGGTTGAGACTGTTGACAACTGCGTAGGCAGAGTAGCGGACAGTACACTTAAAATGGGAGGTATCATGCTTCTCACTGCTGACCACGGTAATGCTGACCGCATGATTGATACCGACGGTTCCCCCTTCACCGCTCATACCACTAATCCGGTTCCTTTCGCCGTTATAGGAAAGGATTGCGAGCTGCGTAATGGCGGAAGACTCTGTGACATCTCCCCCACTATCATAAAACTTTTAGGTCTGAAACAGCCTGAGGAAATGACCGGAGAGTCAATTATACTCTGATTTTAATTCTAAAAAAATAAAAAGCATATCCGACAGTCCGGTGAATTTTGCCCTACCGAAACGGATATGCTTTTTTAATATTTATATTTTATTTCCCCAACGCGTCCTCAAGTTTTTTATAAAGCTCCGGCTGCGCTTTTCTTAAAGAAGTAACCTTTCCGCTTTCATTTAAGAAACAGTGTGACGATGTTCCTGTAGCCCTTAACTCACCGTCTTCAGAGGTAACACGGTAGCTGACAAAAAAGCGAACATTTTCAACCTTTTCGAGCGTTACATATATAAGCACCGTTTCACCGAAATAGCAGGATTTTTTATATTCGCACTGTACGGTAAGTACCGGACTTATAAGACCAAGCGATTCTGTAAGAGTGTACGGTGCGCCAACTTTATCGAAAAAATCGGTTCTCGCCTCCTCAAACCATCTGATATAGTTTGAATGGTGAACAAATCCCATTTTGTCTGTTTCGTAATAATGCACCTTATGCCTGTATGCTTCCATATCTTTTTCCTCCGCCGGTTAATCCGGTTCAATTATGTATTTTATTATTTAAGTGTATCCGCAATCTTATAAATCAGTTTTTTGGATTTTTCCCAGCCGAGACACGGGTCTGTTATTGACTTTCCGTATATATGCTCACCGATCTTCTGCGCTCCGTCCTCGATATAGCTTTCAATCATCAGTCCTTTGACAAGCGAGCGGATATCGTTATTATGATTGCGGCTGTAAACAACGTCTTTAGCTATCCGTATCTGTTCAAGATACTGTTTTCCGGAATTGGCATGATTAGTATCAACTATCGCCGCCGGATTTTTAAGGCCGCTTTCGGCATAAAGATTATACAGCTTCAAAAGGTCTTCATAATGATAGTTTGATACGCTTTTTCCGGCAAAATCAATATATCCCCTAAGTATCGCGTGAGTATACGGATTTCCCTCGCTTGTAACTTCCCAGCCGCGGTATATAAATGTATGTGGGTGCTGTGCCGCGGTTATTGAATTCATCATTATCGAAAGGTCGCCGCTTGTGGGATTTTTCATTCCGACCGGAATATCAAGACCGCTCGCTGTAAGTCTGTGCTGCTGATTTTCCACCGAACGTGCTCCGACAGCGACATAAGCGAGCAAATCCGAAAGGTAACGGTGATTGTCAGGATAAAGCATCTCGTCCGCACAGGTAAAGCCATAGTCTCTGAGCGCCGCCATATGGAGGTCTCTTATTGCCACTATACCTTGCAGCATATCAGGCTTCTCATCAGGATCCGGCTGATGAAGCATTCCTTTGTAACCGTCACCGGTGGTGCGTGGTTTGTTTGTGTAAATACGAGGAACTATAATTATTTTATCTTTTACTTCATCCTGCACTTTACGCAGACGTGAAATATAGTCAAGCACCGGTTCCCGGCTGTCCGCTGAGCATGGACCTATTATCAGAATGAATTTCTCCGATTCACCTGAAAATATTTTTTTAAGCTCCTCGTCTCTCTCCGCCTTAACACGTGCCAGCTCCTCAGTCACAGGATAGCGGGTTTTTATCTGCTGCGGTATCGGCAGCTTTCTTGAAAATTTAAGATTCATAACTGTTTCACCTTACAATATTTTATCAAAAAGCTTGCGTCGCTCGGTCGAAATACGCATCATCGCACGCATTCCCTCACGGTCGCCCTCGCGTATTTTTTCATATAGTTCGTCAAAAGACGTTCTGAAGCGCTCCATTTCGGTAAGCAGAACATTTTTATTGTCAAGAAAAAGCTCGCTCCACATTTCGTCGTTTATGCGGGCAATTCTCGTTAAATCCCTGAACGAGTCGCCGGTATACTTTTCAAGATCCGGCGTGCTGTTGCAGCACATAAGCGATATTGCAATACAGTGGGTCAGCTGCGATAAAAAGCCTATCATACGGTCGTGCATTTCAACCGAAAGCTCCGCCACCCGATAAAAGCCGAGCTTTTCGCCTAAATCCCTGCAAAGCTCTACCGCGTCCGGCGTATTCTTCTCAGTCGGAACAACTATATAATTAGCGCCCTTGAATATTTCAGAGGTACTGTTTTCAACTCCGCAGACCTCACGGCCCGCCATAGGGTGAGCGGCGATAAATTCCACATCGTCTCTTAAAATACTCTGTATATTTCCTACAATGCAGCCTTTTACTCCTGTTACGTCTGTTATTATAGAACCGCTTTTAAGATATTGTTGATTCTCTTTTATCCAATCGGTAAAAATATGAGGATAAAGAGCAAAAACAGTGAGGTCTGCGCTCGAAATAAGCTCCGGCTCTATTTCTGTGGTTCCGTAGTCTATTATTCCTTTATTTAAAGCAAAATTAACAGATGACTCTTCCTTTGTAATCGCGCTTACCTTAAAACCCTGCTTTTTTAATCCTTCTGCATAACTGCCGCCGAGAAGCCCCAGACCGACAATCAGAATATTCATATCCTTACTTAATTTCATTTATTATCCACCTTAATATCAATGCCGAGCGCGCTGAGCCGGTCAAAAAAGTCCGGCAGGCTCTTTGAAACCGCCTCGGCACCGTAAATGCTTCCGCCCGTAAGAGTACAGAGCACGGCGAGCGACATTACAATTCTGTGGTCATTGTGACCGTAGAGCGGAAGTTCCGGAGTTTTTAAATTGCATTTATGAACTGTTATCTCGTTCTCACCGACATCTGTATGGCAGCCGAACTTTAAAAGCTCCTCAGCCATTGCCGCGCCGCGGTCACTTTCCTTAATTTTAAGGCGGTGCGTACCGGTAAAGCGCGCCCCGTTTTTAACAGCGGCCGCCGCCATAAGCACGGGACCTAAATCCGGACAATCAGATATATTGATTTCCGGAGTGCCTTTCGCAATTTTTTCAAAAAGCTCGGGATAAACCGAGTCACCCTGCGATGTCTTTTTACTCAGTCCCCTTACCGAAACATTGCCGCCGGTAAGGTTAAGCGCAGAAAAAAATGCGGCGTTCGAATAATCTCCCTCAACCGTAAGTATTCTCGGCTTATAGGTCTGGGAACCTTTTATGTAAAAAGTATGTTCGTCCGCCCTTGTTACCCGCACGCCAAAATCGGCAAGCGCTTTTACCGTCATTCCGAGATATGAGGCACTCTCAAGCGCTCCTGTGATATCAACCGTGCTGTCGCCGTCAAGCAGCGGCAGAGCAAACATCAGTCCGCTTATGAACTGGCTCGATATATCTCCCCGCACAGCGTAACCGCCGCAGGCAAGCTTTCCCTTGAGCGTGACGCTTTTTTTATCCTGCTTAAACTCTATCCCCTGCGAGCGGCAGATATCGTCATACACCGAAAGAGAGCGGCTGAAGAGTCTCTCAGTGCCCGAAAGGGTGAATTTTTTATCCTCAAGCAGACAAAGCGGGATCATAAAGCGCAGAGTGCTGCCGCTTTCACCGCAGAAGAGATTTTCTTTCACTGCTTTTTCCGCTGCCGCGGCGCCTCCGATAAAAACCGAATTATCTGAGATTTTTATATCGGCACCGAGCGATTCAAGACAGCCGAGCGTAGCCTTGATATCCTCTGAAAAATCAACGTCTTTGATTTCGCTGCCCGACGACAGCGCGCCGCAGATAAGATACCTGTGCGCCATACTTTTTGACGGCGGCGCCTTTACAGAGCCCGACGCCTCGCCCTTCCCGACCGTGACTATCATTTTTTATCACCGTAATTATTTATAAGAAATTCCATTGCCTCAGTATATCCGTCTATGCCGTGCCCGCTTATGGTTTTAACACAGGCCGCGCGGATATAGCTTATCTGCCTGAATTCCTCACGGGAGGAAACATCGGATATATGCACCTCTACCGTAGGAATTGAGACCGCCTTTACAGCGTCAAGCAGAGCGACGCTTGTATGTGTATAGGCGCCGGGATTTATGACTATTCCGTCAAACACCCCATATGCCGCCTGTATTTCATCAACAAGACAGCCCTCGTGGTTTGACTGGTACAGCTTTACTTCCACGCCGTTTTTATCCGCGTATTTCCTTATATTTCCGCAGAGCGTATCAAAGCTGTCTTTCCCGTAAATCCCCAGCTCTCTTATGCCGAGCATATTTATATTCGGTCCGTTAATCACTAAAATTTTCATTAAGAAAAACCTCTGTTACCGCATTTATATTCTTTTCAAGGTCATCGGACGCATCAATTTTTGCCTGTGCCGAGCCACAGTATATTCCGTACCTTTCACTGTACCGCCTTAAAAGCAGGTCACGGTTCGATGAAAGCGGACGGTCAGATGTCGTAACCAGCTTATCAACCGGACGGTCAATAAATACCGTAAAACCGTTTTGTTTAAGAAGCGATACGTTACGTTCCCTTAAAACGGCGCCGCCGCCTGTGGCGATAACCGCGGACTGCATTCCCGAAACATTTTTTATAACATCGGATTCTATATCCCTGAATTTTTTCTCACCGTACTTTGAAAAAATATCAGGTATAGACATTCCGGCAAATTTTACTATTTCGTCATCTGTGTCTATAAAAGTCTTGCCGAGCACCTCGGCAGCCTTTTTACCTATTGTTGTTTTCCCGCAGCCCGGCATACCTATCAGTACGACATTCTTTTTGTCACGAAGTATTTTCTCATAAACCGACTGAATTTTATCCTCCGTAACCGTCTGTCCGGTAAACTTTTCCACGGCATATGCCGCCTGCGCCACAAGCATATAAAGTCCTCCGCGTGCGTTTATCCCCTTTTGCCTCGCCAATATGACAAGCTCTGAGCAAAGCGGGTTATAAACCGCGTCGGTTACAGACCCTAAATTTTTAAAAAGAGTTATATCTACCGCCGAAACTCCTATATTCGGATACATTCCGCAGGGAGTAGTATTGATTATTGCCTGTGAGTCAATATGCTCAGAAAGAGCGCTTTCGTACGTTATAGCGCCGTCCCGTCCGCTTCTTGATACTCTGTAAACCTCTGCCGCGCCGAGGCTTTCCGCAACAGCCGCCGCTGTTTTCGAGGTGCCGCCGCTGCCCAAAACCAGCACCTTTTTGCCGGAAAATGTTACTCCTTGCTTTTTGATAAGGGCACGCATACCAGAAAAATCGGTATTATATCCGTACAGCTTACCTGAGTTATTGACAATTGTGTTTACCGCGCCTATTTTGCGCGCCGTATCACTTATACTGTAAAGATACGGTATTACCGCCTGCTTATATGGTATCGTCACGTTTATCGCCTTAAAGTCGGCTTTGCGCATAAATGAATCAAGCCCGTCTTTCGGAATTTCGCAAAGCTCATAATCGTAATCGGCAAGCTGCGAGTGAATTATTTTTGAAAAGCTGTGCGACAGCTTTTCTCCTATGCAACCGTATTCCATTATTCCGCCAACCAATCTGTTCCGAATCTCGCGCTTAATATATCACAAAGTGTAAGCGCTGTGATACTGTCAACCACTACCCTCGCGCGGTGAACAATGCAGGGGTCGTGCCTGCCGCCAGCGAGAAAATCAACATTTTCCATATTTATAAAATCAACTGTCTTTTGACTTATATGTATAGTAGAGGTCGGCTTTACCGCGCAGCGGAAAATAACCGGCATACCGTTTGTTATGCCGCCGTTTATGCCGCCGTTATTGTTTGTAAGGGTAAATATCTTCCCGTTTTCGGTTCTTATCGGGTCGTTGGCCTGACTTCCGCGCATATCGCAAAGTGAGAAACCGCCGCCGAATTCCACACCTTTTACGGCGGGAACAGAAAACAGCGCGTGTGACAAAAGGCTTTCCACACTGTCAAACCACGGCTCGCCCACTCCGGCGGGAAGACCGGTAACAACGGTTTCAAGTACTCCGCCCACACTGTCCCCCACATTTTTAGCGGCAATAATTTCTTCTTTCATTTTTTCAGCCGCCGCCGTATCAAAAACGGCGAACTGCATTTCCGAAAGTTTTTTTATATCGTTTTCGTAATCTTTAAAGCCTCTGTCAGCTATTCCGGCGAGCCTTGCGATATGAGTGCCTATGTTTATTCCCTTTTGTCTCAAGGCGGATATGGCTATCGCTCCAGCCGCAACGACAGCGGCTGTCAGCCTGCCGCTGAAATGACCGCCTCCGCGGTAATCCTCAAAGCCGTGATATTTTATATAAGCTGTGTAATCAGCGTGTCCCGGGCGTGCCTTGCTTCTTATCTCACTGTAATCCTTTGATTTCGTATTGACATTTGGAATTAAAATACAAATCGGTGTTCCGGTGGTTTTCCCCTCAAAAACACCGCTTTCGATAACAAACTCGTCGGGTTCGACCCTAGGTGTTGAGATTAACCCTACCGGACGGCGTAAGGAAAGCTGACTGCGGATAAAATTCTCATCTACTTTTATTCCGGGAGCGATGCCGTCAATAATTGCTCCTATCGCGGCGCCGTGGCTTTCTCCGAACATAGTTACCGACACTGAGCTGCCGAATGTATTTTTCATGTGAATATCTCCTTAATTCCGTCCGCAAATTCGTCGAACGGCATTTTTTTCATTTCATAGCTGCCTATTTCCGGAACATAAATAACCGTTATTTCATCGCCGGACATCTTCTTGTCATGCCGTACCGCGTCGATAAGCGCCTGAACGTCAATATCCGTGCTAACCGGAAGATTAAGGCTTTCAAGGACAGGCTCAAGCCTTTTCCTCACAGCGTCCGAACACATCGGCAGCATACCGAGCGCTACGCACTCGCCGTGGTAGAGGTTCTGCATACCGTTCTGGCTCTCAATCGCGTGAGCCAGAGTGTGGCCTAAATTAAGTATTTTGCGGAGCCCGCCCTCTTTTTCGTCCTGCTCCACAACAGAGCGCTTTATTTTAAGCGAACGTTCAATTACCGTGTCTATTTCCTTTACCGCCATGCCCTTTTCGAAAATATCAAAAAGCTCCGGGTCAGATGTAAGCGACATTTTAAGCGCCTCTGCGAGACCGTTTGAAATCTGTCTTGCAGGAAGCGTTTTAAGTGTTTCAGGGTCTATTATAACGCCGGACGGCGGATAAAACGCGCCTACAATATTCTTGTACCCGCCGAAATCGATCGCCACCTTGCCTCCGACCGATGAATCGACCTGCGAAAGCACGGTTGTGGGGATATTGTAAAAGCATATTCCGCGCATATAGCTTGCCGCGGCGAATCCCGCCATATCGCCGACAACGCCGCCGCCTACCGCCACAACGCAGTCGCTGCGCGTAAAGCCGTTATCTACAAGCGCCGACAAAAGCGATTTATATTCATCAAAGCATTTTGAGGTTTCTCCCTCGGGTACGGTCACGATAAAAGGCGTTTTGCACTGCTTTGCGACTGCTTCTGCATATTGGCAGGGCACTCCGCTGTCAGTCACGACAAGCACTCTGCGGTCAAGGTTGAAATATTCTCCGGCTTTTAAAAGAGCGCCGCGTTCAAGATAGATATTATATCCGCCCGACGAGGTTTTTACGGGTAAAATCACTTTTCGCTCCCCCTAAGTATAATTTCCTTTTCAAAGCTGCCGGCAATCCGCAGGGTGCTGCAGTTTTCCTTTAACTCCTCTAACATTTCCCTGCCCTTTTCGCTGTTTATATTGCCCTCGCCCTCGGCGTAGAAATAATAGCTCCAGATAAGCTCCTTTGTGGGTCGGGATTTAAGCGCGCGAAGGTTGAAACCATGCTTTCCTATCGTGTTTATCGCCTTGCCGAGCGCGCCTGCCTCGTTTGATACTGTAAAGAGCATTATAAACTGATTGTCTTTTTCGGCGGATGACTTAGGCGTTTTTGAAAAAACGGCAAACCGTGTCGTATTGTTTCCGCTCTCGTTTATATGAGCCTCAAGCTTTTTAAGTCCGAACTTCGCCGCCGCCTCGTCGCTTCCTATCGCCGCGGTATCGTGTCTGCCGAGCTCTGCGACCTGCTTTGCCGCAACGGCGGTATTGACCGCCTCGACCGGCTCAAAACCGTGCTCTCTTATATACTTCGCACACTGGCCGAGCGCCTGCGGGTGACTTATTACACGCTTGACCTCGTCCATAGTCGTCCCTTTTACGGCAAGAAGGTTCTGGACGACCTCAATATCGTAAATTCCGTTTATATAAAGCGTTCCGAAAAAAGTAAGATCCATTACCTGAGCCACATCGCCGTTATGGCTGTTTTCAATCGGAAGAACGGCACAGTCGCACTCGCCGTTTACAACAGAATCGTACGCTGTTTTGAAATCGGAATGGGCGACCGCCTTTGCGTCAGGAAAAATACGGCTGGCGGCAATATTGGCAAAAGCGCCCTCTACGCCGCTGTAAGCTACCCGCATTCCCTCAAGCAGCCGGTGCTGATACGCCTTTGAAAGCTCCATATTATTCTGAAGAAAGCTGACATAATAAGGCCTTACGGTCTCGCTTTTTACAAGCGCCGAATTGCGTGCTATGACCTCAGCCTCACGCGCCTGGTCGGTGACTCTTATTCCGTTTTTCCTTTTGTACTCCGCTACGGTCTTTACAGCCGCCATACGCTCTTCAAAAAGCTCCGCCATACGGCTGTCAATCCTGTTTATCTCTTTTCTTGCCTTTTCCAGTTCAGTCATATTTACCACCGGTTATTTATATTCTTCTATAAGCGCCTTGAACGCCGGAAGAGAGTTTTCTATCTGTTCACGCGATACGCAGTAGCATATGCGTACATAACCCTTGCAACCGAAATCATCGCCCGGAACGAGCAGAAGCTCATATTTCTTTGCGCGCTCGCAGAAAGCGTTAGCGTCAGGCTCCGGTGATTTTACAAAAAGGTAAAACGCGCCGTCCGGCGGTACCACGGTATATCCGTATGAAGTGAGCGCGCCGTAAAAAACGTCACGGTTCGTCTTATAGGTTTCAAGGTCAGGTTTTACATTCACACAGTCTCTTACGGTGTACTGAAGAAGGCTCGGCGCGCAGACAAAACCGAGTGCTCTGCCCGCTCCGCAGACCGCCGCGTAAAGCTCGCCGCAGTTATTACATTCGGGAGAGACAAGTATATATCCTATACGCTCGCCGGGCAGTGAAAACGATTTGCTGTACGAATAGCACACAACGGTATTTTTATAATACTTAGGTATATAAGGAACATCTGCACCGTAAACAAGCTCCCTGTACGGCTCGTCCGCTATTATGTAAATATCCGTTCCGTATTCCTGCTGACGCTTCTCAAGCAGCAGCGCGAGCTCTTTGATTGTATCCTCTGAAAAAACAGCCCCGGTTGGATTGTTAGGTGAGTTTACTATAACCGCCTTTGTTTTTGAGGTAACCGCCTTTTTAAGCGCTTCAAAATCAATCTGGAAATCGCCCTCTCTGCACGGAGACTCAACAACTACGGCGCCTGCTTTCTCGGCAAAAACACGGTATTCCGGGAAATAAGGCGCCAGCACCACTATTTCATCACCGCTGTTTACGATCGCGTTAATAGTTACCGTAAGCGAAGCCGCCGCGCCGCAGGTCATATAAATAAGATTCGGGTCGGCGTCAAAATCAAAGCGCGACTTTACGTTATCGGCTATCACCTTTCTCACACCTGCGTCCCCCTGAGCGGAGGTATACCCGTGGAGCTGTACCGGATCGGTCTCGCTTATAAGTCTTTTCATTGCCTCGGTAACGGCGGCGGGAGCCGGAACGCTCGGGTTTCCTATGCTGAAATCAAAAACCTTACTGTCCCCAATCTCAGCCTTTCTCACCTTTGCATACTCAAAAATTTCCCTTATAACCGAGCGCTTTTTACCGAGTTCGGTCATTTTTCCGTTAATCATTTAAATCACCCATTTCCATAAAATAAGCCCGCAATACGTTCCTGCTTAATGCATGAGCGATTGCGGGCTGTCCGTACATCTTAAAGCTAAACAAAAAACCTTAAGCTTTGGTATACAGGCAGTCCGTATTAAAGTAGTAAAATCGATACATCGCGTATACGGACATATTGCCAACCCTTTCCTTAAAGTCTCTTATTATTTTATAACATTATCGTTATTTTGTCAACAGAAAAATCTTTGCAATTCATATCCACACGCTTATTCAACAGCAAGCTCCTTGATCGAGCGGAGCTGGTAATCGACGTTTTTGAGCAGCTGCGGATTTTTCAGCGCTACCGCCGCGCCCTTTACAACGCTGTGCGACGGATCATCCAGCATATGAACCTCTATCCCGAGATATTTCTGAAGTCGCGCTTCCATTCCGCTCAACTGCGAGCCGCCTCCCGTAAGATACATACCGTCCTCGGTTATATCTGCGACAAGATCAGGGTCTGTGCGGTTAAGCACCTGCCTTACCGCGTTGCAGATGGTTTCCACCGTTTCGTTAATAGCGTCAAAAACCTCGCCTGAGGATATTTCAAAACTTTCCGGCAGTCCTGAAAACACATTTCTTCCCTTTGCAACAATGGCAATTTCTATATCTCTTCTTACCGCGGAGCCCACTCTGATTTTTATCATTTCAGCGGTAAGGGGTCCTATTTCTATGTTATACTCCTTGCGGACATATCTTATTATCTGTGTGTCAAGGTCGGAAGAAGCGGTTTTAAACGATTCGCAGACCGCTATTCCGCCGAGGGATATAACGGCGATATCGGTCGTGCCGGCTCCGATGTCCACAATAAGCGAGCCTCTCGGCTTTGAAAAATCAAGTCCGAGTCCGAAGGCGACCGCAAGCGGTCCCTCTATTACTGATATGTTCCTTCCTCCTGCCGACTCTACAACGTTTGAAAGCGAGTGATGCTGAAGCTCGGTAAGTCCCGCAGGAAGCGTAGCCATTATGCGCGGACGCATTATCCGGCTTCCGAACGCCTGCTGCATATAGTTTTTAAGCATTATTTCGGCTATATCGTAATCGGATATTATACCGCGTTCAATCGGAAATACGCAGACAAGACTGTCCGGCGTTCTGCCTATCGTCTGCTTAGCCTTTTCGCCGAAATATACAGGCTCCCATGTCTCACTGTCGACTGTGACGACATTAGGCAGTTCGAGAACAACCTTTGAGCTTGAGAATATAACCGTTTTTGAAGAACCTAAATCTATTCCTATATCTGTCGCCATAACATTCCTTCCGAAAAATCATATTTTATAATATTTTATCATATCCGCGCGCGTTTTACCAGCACTATTTCTTTTTCTTACTGCCCGATATAAGAGCGGTAACGCAGTAAACACCGTCGGCACCCGCTGCAAGAAGCTGCTTTGCGCAGGCGTCAAGCGTTGCGCCGGTGGTTTTTATATCATCGACAAGCAGAAGCACCTTGCCGGAAAGGTCGCACTTAGCGCTGTAAAGACCTTTCACATTTTTGAAACGCTGCTTTTCATTCAGGTTATGCTGCGAAACGCCCGACCTATTGCAGCAAAGCAGATCATACACCGGAAGTCTTAACAGCTTTGCAACACCCTCCGCAAGAATCCGGCTTTGATTATAGCCGCGCACAAGGCGGTTCTTAAAGTGCATAGGCACAAAACATACTCCGTCAAATTTTATGTCCCGGTATTCGTTCTTTACGCAGAAAGCCATATTCTTTGCGAAAAATCCGGCTGACGACAGCTTTCTGCGGAATTTGAAACGGTGCATCGCCTTTCTGACAATTCCGTTGTTTTTAAACGGAGCTACACATCCATCAAAATGAAAGACATGCTTTTTGCACTGACAAAGCTTTTTGTCAAGACCGCAGCGTATACATCTTACCGTCGGATCGCACCGATCGATCATTTCGTGACAGTAATCGCACAGCTCGTCCTCCGCACCGGTAATCGTTCCGCAGCACGGACAGGTGTACGGATGCAGAACCGAACTAATAAGAGATAAAGCCGTTGACAACGGAGCCGCCCTCCTTTAAAAACTGTCCGAGCAGAGTATACCTGAGAGTTTTCCGGTCGTTTGCCGCCATCTCATTCCAGACTGCCTCGCTTCCTACCGCTACAAGCAGCTTTTTAGCCCTTGTCACCGCGGTATAAAGCAGATTTCTGTATTTCAGTTTTGACGGAACGTCAAAAAGCGGAAGCACCACGCAGTCGTATTCACTGCCCTGACTTTTATGCACCGTAACCGCATACGCCTGCTCAAGCTGCGACAGGTCTTCCGAAAAGTAGGTCACGACACGGTCGTCATACCTGACCTTCAATATGCCGCCGCGGCGGTCAATATCCGTTATGTAGCCCACATCGCCGTTGAATACTCCCGTTCCGTATTCTCCGTTATCCTTCCTGTACTGCAAATCATAATTATTTTTGACCTGCATCACCTTATCGCCTTCGCGGAAAAATATTCCCTTAAACGGAAGCTGCGGCTTATCTGAGGTATGGGGGTTAAGCGCGCTCTGGAGCATATTGTTAAGATTTACTGTGCCGGTTTCAAGCAATCTTGACGGGCAGAGCACCTGAATATCTTTTACCGGGTCAAAACCGTAAGCCGCTGGAAGCCGCTCGCAGACAAGCTCAAGCACTGTACGGCTTACGGAATACCTGTCGTTTCTGTGCATAAAGAAGCAGTCAGACTCCTTGGCGGTAAAATCGGGCTTTGTACCGTTGATTATGGCATGAGCGTTTGTGATAATACGGCTCCTGCCCGCCTGCCTGAAAACCTTTTTAAGACGAATCGACGGAAAAATTCCCGATGTCAGTATATCGTTGAGCAGATTGCCCGCTCCGATAGAGGGAAGCTGGTCGGAATCGCCTACGAGTATTATACGGCAGGAAAGTCTTAAAGCCTTAAGAAGACTGTCAAAAAGCAAAACATCAATCATTGACGACTCATCTACTATTATAACATCACAGTTTAAAGGATTTTTTTCATTTCTTGAAAAGTGCTGCTCCTCGCCCTCTCCCCACTCGACCTCGAGAAGCCTGTGTATTGTTTTGGCTTCTCTGCCGGTAAGCTCGGTCATACGCTTTGCCGCTCTGCCGGTCGGCGCCGCAAGCTCAATTTCAAGGTCTCGGTTCTCGAACAGCTTGATTATAGCATTCAATGTGGTGGTCTTGCCGGTTCCCGGCCCTCCGGTCAGCACAAGCACGCCGCCCTCAAACGCCTCAAAAATAGCCTTGCGCTGAAGCTCCTCGAATTTTATTCCGAGCTTATGCTCAACATGGTCTATCTCAAGAGAGTCAACCGTCACCGCATTACTTATATACTGCTTTACCGAAATAAGTCTCGCAGCTATATGTTCTTCCGCCGAATAATACGCCGGTATTGAGTAAAAAACCGTTCCGTCTATTGTTTTGCGGCATAATCTGAAGCAGTCCGCAAGTCGCTCACAGCACAGCTTTGCAGACTCCTCATTACACTCAAGAAGCCTTGCCGCAACCTCAGTCAGCTTGTTTTCCGGAAGACAGGTATGGCCGTTGGCCAGATTTTTGCGCAATACATATTCAATTCCGGCAGAAATTCTCATATCGCTTTCCATATCAAATGACATATCACGCGCAATATCTTCCGCCACTTCGAACCTTAAATCGACGCCCTCCTCACAAAGAGCATATGGATTGCTTTTTATAATCTCCTTAGCCCTCGTGCCGAAATGCCTGAAAATCAAAAGACATTTATCGGGCGAGACACCGTATTTTGAGAGCATAAGCATTATATCCCTTACGCCGTACTGCTTCGCATATTCCTCGGATATTGCTTTTGCCTTTGAAAGCGAAATACCCTTAAGAGCCGAAAGACGCTCAGGCTCGTTCTGTATAACATCAAGCGATTCCGCACCGAATTTTTCGACTATGCGCTGAGCAGTCGCCGGCCCTATTCCCTTTATAGCTCCTGAAGAAAGATATTTCAGTATCGCCGCGGCGTTCTGCGGAGTTTTCCTTTCAAAACCCTCCGCCCTGAACTGTCTTCCGTAGGAAGCATGAAATGTATACTCTCCGTAAAAAACCGCGGAATCACCCTCAGAAAGAAAAGGCATAATTCCGACTACCGTCACCGGCTCGTCTTCCGCTTTTATTTCAGCCACAGTATAACCGTTAGAGTCGTTTCTGTATGTTATTTTTTCCACGGTTCCGCTTATTTCAGCGGGTGTACCTGATATGGAATCCTGCATCCGAAAAATCCGTCCAGTCCTTATTTTTTTTCAATATTATCCGGAGGTGTAAGAGCCTCCGGCAGCTTATCGGCTGATAAGTATAACGCTCCGCACTGCATAGCGGTATATCTGCATTCACTTTCCTGTCCGGCAGAAATACCGTTATTCACAGCTATAATCCTGTCCGAATAAGCGCTGCCGTGCCATTTTTTCTGTTCCGCCGCGAACCTTATCTGTCCGGCAGGATCATTTCCGGAAAGAAAAATTACCGTGTATGTAAACGGCTTTTTACCGCTAAGCATCAGCTTGAGCCGTATACCGTGCATAAGCTCTGCCAGTCCGAACAGCGCAAAACACAGCCCGAGCGCTATAATAATATATTCAGCAATCATTCTGAACACCTCCGTACCATATTATATGCCGGATAAGTCAGATGTGCCAAAATATCCCTGAAATTCAAAATAAAGGGCTTATTTAAGCCCTTTATTTTGAATTTATTGAATTTTAACGGTTGTGCTGTAAGAGCCGACCTGCCATATATTATTGTATTCGTCGCACCTTACTGTGACAAATACTGTGTGTTCCCCTGCCGCCATATCGGTAAGATCAGTCTCTGCGTAAAGCATACCGGCTGTCAGCTTATTGATGACCGAGCGCGGTCCGCATATTTTCACATTTCTGATGACAGCGCCGGAGCTTGCATTGAGTCCTGAAGAAAGTCCCTTATATTTAATTTCCGATACCGTAAATGAGCGCTCAGAATAATCCGAAAGATCAACCGTAACCGTAAAATGTTCGATTGAATCAAGAAGTCTTACTCCTTCAGGCAGCTTAGGCGAAACATCAAAGCTGTAAGACGTTTTTGACACAGTTGTTATATCTATCGCCGACAGTGTGACCTGTGTTATCTTGTCGATTGCGTCCGGCGTACCTATTACGGTAACTGTTCCGTGATTGACCTTATAAGAAATACTGCTCTTTGAAAATCCGCTCGGAAGATTTGAAAAATCCGCCACAACCGGCACCGATTTACTCTTTGATATTGGTACCGTAACCTTAACGGCGGACTCGCTCAGAGTAAGGACAGAGGCATCAATTTGCTCGCCGTTTTCATCAAAAAGCTGAATTTCCGCGTCAAAAGTAGTGCTTTCGCTCAGGGTTTCATTGACTTCGGCATACGCAACAACGGAATCTATTGTATTTATTACAGTTCTTGGACCCTTGATTGTAATAGTATCGCTTTCGGTACCGCTCACAACAGCCGTTTCGGCAATCAAACCTTCCGCAGCGCTGGCACCCTCGGCTCTCGCCTTTATAGTAAATTCCTTTGTGTCAACATAATCCAAAGTGACATTTACCGTTGACGGTGAAATGCTGATAAACTCGTAATCCGATACTACCGTGTTCCTGCCGCCCGAAACCTCAAGCTGATATTCGCCCGGAGCGTTTATTGCGGCGGCTGAAGCGTAAACATAAATATCGTCAGACTGAAGGGCCGACACAACATAACGGGGGCCCTTGATTGTCACAGCAAATTTCTGGGAAGATATATCCCCTATAATTTCCATACCGTTTTCTGCCGCAAAGGTGTTTTCAAGGTTAATAGTTACAGGAACATCGGTAAAAGTCCTGTCCGCATCCGGATTCTGGTTTATCATAATAATAAGCCAGAAAATAAATGCGGCTATAAGCGAAAACGGAATGGTGAAACGCTTATTGTAAAGCAGCTTTCTGAGCGAAAGACTATTTGGAATTTTTATTTTCCACTTCATCGGTTTCAGCAGCGTCCTTTCCGTTTGCTTTTTTAAATGGATTCATATTTTTTATCGCGTCTATAAAAGTATTTCCTGATTCGGTTTTATTGCTGTCAATAAGCAGACGCCGAAGCTCTGCGCAAGCCGAAATACCGTTATAGTTTCTTTTTATCTGACCGTTGGTAACTATTGAAATGTTGCCCGTTTCCTCTGAAACGAC